>LADW01000009.1 GCA_000961695.1 Hyphomonadaceae bacterium BRH_c29 | reverse complement strand
GCCGCTCGGGCGTGCCGCTGGCGGTGGATGCGCTGAAGCGTACCCGGCGGACCCCGACACAAGGCGGGCTCTCAGCGAGGGCCAGGCGGCGCAACGTGGCTGGCGCCTTTGCCCTCCGCCCCAGCCGGGCCGGGCTTGTCCAAGGTAAACGCATCGTCCTGATTGATGACGTGCTGACCACGGGCGCCACGCTCGGCGCATGCACGCGTGCCCTGAAACGGGCAGGGGCGCGGCAAGTCGACGTTCTGGTGCTTGCGCGCGTTGTCCGGGAAACCGACGTCACCATATAATGATTGTAACGGTTCCAAGGAGCGTCTCATGTCGAAAGTCACAATCTACACACGGGGCTTCTGCCCGTATTGTTCCCGCGCGGTCTCCCTGCTGCGAGAGAAACAGGTCGAGTTCGACGAGATTGATGCCGGTATGAATGCCGAGAAGAAAGCCGAGATGGTGCAACGTTCGAATGGTGCACGCACGTTCCCGCAGATCTTCATCGGCGACCGTCACATTGGCGGCTGTGACGACATGATGGCGCTGGAACGGGCCGGCAAGCTGGACCCGATGCTGGCCCAGCCCTGATCGCGAGGAGACTGTCTGGTGATCCGCTACGCGCTCCACTGCAAGGCCTGCGACGAGGCTTTCGAAGCCTGGTTCGCCTCGTCTGCGGCGTATGACACCCAGAAGGAAAGGCGGCTGGTGCGCTGCACGGCGTGCAACTCCACACGCGTGGACAAGCAGATCATGGCGCCTGCCGTGAAGACGGCCAAAGGCAAGGACACTGCGCCGCCCGATCCGGAGAAAATGTTCGCCGCCTTCGCCGAGAAGGCCAGGGCGCACGTGGCCCAGAATTTCGACTATGTCGGCGACAGTTTTGCCGAAGAGGCCCGCTCCATGTTCTACGGCGAACAGGATGAGCGCCCGATCTGGGGCGAGACCACAGCAGAAGAGCGTGACGCGCTGAAGGAAGAGGGCGTGCCGGCGGCGCCGCTGCCCGAACCCTTCACGCCGCCCATCCCCAAGCCAAAGGGCCGGCTGAACTGATCAGCGGCTGAGCGGCTGCGACCTGCGGCATTCCGGGCGCTATGACACGCTTGACCCTTGGCGCGCCTTCGCTAATACGGCAGGCAGCACTGATTTCACGGGGAGAGGCCTCACATGGCTGCCAGCGAATACCACCACGGCGAAATGGACATCCACGACCAGGAAGCAACCTGGCACGGATTCATTGTAGGCAGCACTTGGGGCGGTCTCATCATCGGCCTCATGCTGGGCCATGCCCTCCTGTCCGTCGCGATTGGCATCCACTGGGCCGTGTCGCTTGGCCTGATGGCTGTTGCCGGCTTCGCGGCTGGCCTCCTGATGAACCTTGGTGGCCGCTGGATGGCGACCATGGTGATCCTGATCCTTACCGGCCTCTTCGTTCAGGCCATGATCTGGTTGTTCGGCGTCCTCATCTGAGGCAGACCCAGACAAGGGCGGACGCGTCAGGCGCCCTCACCCATATCACATGTATCGCAACGCGCCTCAGCCGGATCGGCTTCGAGGCGCGTTAGCTTTATGCGCCCCTCACACGTCAGGCAGAATCCATAGCGACCGCTGTCCATTCGGGCGAGCGCGGCTTCGATTCTGGCAAGTTTGTGGGCATAGGCCGCAAGGCTCAGTCCGGTCACCTCGGTGCCGTCTGATCCCGCCAGCCCCAGGCAGGGCGGCGCAAGGGACGTGATATTCGTCTTCATCGCAAAAGCATGCTGCGACGGCTTTAAGGGGTTGGCAAGGCGAACCGGGGCAAACAAACGGCAGCCATATCGACTCTCGTGAAAAGCGAGTAATTTTCAGGCTGTTTCGGAGATGTGGATGGCCCATTCCCCCCTCGTCATGACGAATGTCACCAAGCGGTTCGGTGCCTTCACGGCGGTCGACAACCTGTCGCTGGACGTGCCGGAAGGCGCGATCATCGGTTTTCTCGGCCCGAATGGCGCCGGCAAGTCGACCAGTCTGCGCATGGCGCTGGGCGTGATTCCGGCTGACGCGGGCGAGGTGCGCCTGTTCGGAGAGGCGCCGAACATTCTGGCGCTGCGCCGGGTCGGCTTCCTGCCGGAAGAGCGCGGCCTCTACAAGAAGATGACGACACGCGACACGATCGCCTATTTCGCCCGCCTCAAGGGCCTCAGCGCCAGTGACGCCAAGGCGCGCGCGAACGAGCTGCTGGAGACTACCGGCCTCTCGGAATTCAAGGCGACGCGGGTGTCGAAACTTTCCAAAGGCATGGCCCAGAAGGTCCAGATCCTCTCGACGCTGGCCCACCGGCCGGACTTCCTGATCCTCGACGAGCCGTTCTCCGGCCTCGATCCGGTAAACCAGCAGGTGCTGGAAGACCTGATCCGCGCCGAGCATGATCGCGGCGCGACGATCCTGTTCTCCACCCATGTGATGGAACATGCCGAACGCCTCTGCGACCGGATCGTGATGATGGCGCGCGGGCGCAAGGTCTTCGACGGCACGCTTCCCGAAGCCTTTGCCACGCTGGAAGAGGGCGCGAGCCTGAATGTGGAAGAGGGCTTTGACCTCGCCGCCGCGCTCGCCCCGAAAGGCTTTGAGGCCCAGCGCGCCGCTGGCCGGGGCCATGGCGATGCCTGGCGGATTGTGCTGCCGAAGGGCAAAGGGGCACAGGATGCCCTGCGCGCTGCGATTGAGGCGGGCGCCCCGATCATGGGCTTTGCGCCGGACGAGGCGCGTCTGCGCGATGTGTTCGTCTCCCTTGTCGGGGAGGCCGAAGCCGCCGCGCTGGATGCGCCGCTCACGGAAAGCCGGGAAGAGGGGGCCTTGGCCGAATGAGGAATATCTATCTGATCTTCCGCCGCGACTATCTCGGCTATGTGAAAGCCTGGGGCTTCTGGCTGAGCCTTGCGGCTGTGCCCGCCCTGATGCTGATTGGCTCGACCTTCGCGCTGTTCGCGGTGCAGTCTGCGCCGGTCCGCTACTATACCGTGATCGAGCCGGGCAGGGTCTTTGCCGAGGCGATCGATGCCGAGTTTGCCCGCAATGAAGCCGCCGACATTGCCGAAAAGATGCAGATACCCGCCGGCGCGATGGATGCCGGAGCGATGCAGGCATTCAGTGATCGGAAATTCCTGGAAGTTCCCGCGCCTGCGCGCGACCTTGACAGTCTGAGGCCGTTTCTGCTGGGGGAGAAGCTCGTTTCCGGCCCGGCAGGCGACAAGCCGCTGTTCGCCGCCTTCATCCTCTCCGAGGACGGAAAGTCGCTCGAATACTGGAGCGATGACGTGAACATCAAATCGCTGCGCTTCGAGGCGCGCGATGCGATGCGCCGCCTTGCCCGCACCCATGCGCTGGAAGCGGCAGGCCTCAGCCCGGACTTCATCCAGGCCGCCGATGACGCCGCCGTGCAGGTGCCCGAGCGACGTATCCGCAGCGTGGTCGAGCAGGAATCTGCTGGCAACGAAGTCACGCTGGCAGACCGCGCGCCGGTCTTCGTCGCGGGCGGCATGGCCTATTTCCTCTGGCTGATGGTGTTCTCGATCATCCAGTATCTTCTGATGGGCACAATCGAGGAGCGCTCGAACAAGATCTTCGACACGCTGCTGACCTCTGTGCGCATGCCGGAACTGCTGGCGGGCAAGCTGCTGGCGGTGTTTGCGGTGACGTCCACGATGATGTTGGTCTGGGGGCTGTTCGCGCTGACGGGCTCCGCCGTTCTGGCGACGCGGGTGCCGGGTGCAGGCGACCTGATCACGCCGTTCCTGGCGGCGGCTGCCAGCCCGCAGATCCTTGTGCCCGGCATGATCAGCTTCCTGCTGGGCTACATCATGTATGGCATGATCTTCATGGCGCTCGGCTCGCTCTGCGACACGATCCAGGAAGCGCAGACCCTGCTCAGCCCGATGATGATCCTGCTCATGCTGCCCATGTTCGCGATCTTCATCGCCTTTCAGGACCCCGGCTCGCCCGTGGTGGACATTGCCGCCTGGATACCGCTGTTCACGCCCTTCCTGCTGATCCTGCGCATGCCGCACGATCCGCCGATGTGGGAAGTGCTGGCCCAGATGGGCCTGATGCTGGTCACCATGCTGGCCGTGCTCTGGGGCTCTGTGCGCGTCTACCGGGCAGGGGCCGTCAACGGCGCCTCCGTCGGCGACCTCGGCAAGATGCTGAAGGGCATGTTTGGGAAGAAGCCAGCTTGAGCCGGTCAGATCTTTCTGGTTGAAACGTCTCATGAAAGACCGCCTCGTCTATATCGAATTGAAGTCCGGTTTCTCCGATGACGGTCCGGCCTGGATTGCCATAGCCGGGGCATCCAAGAGCGGCGCAACGCTCTATTCGAACGGCAAGGCATTCAAGAGCCTCAAAGGGAGCGGTATCGGAGCCAACTTCTACGATATCGAAACGGGCGAGGAATACTGGATTTCGGGGGTCAAGAAAAGCAATCAGGATCGGCACCGGTTCGGGCGAGGCGGGATATCCATCGACCGGCCAGCTATCGCGGCCTACCTCGCGGCCACTGGTTTTTCTTCGCTGCCATCGAACCTTGTTCCTGAAGATCTGAAGCCGGCAGAACACCTTGAGGTTCACGATGAGCTTGAGCATCGCTCGCGGGACGAGCGTTTGCAGGATCATTCGTACGATATTCCCCGCAGCCGAAGCGATGCCATCAAGCGAAGACTGTAGACGCATGGTCGTCATCGGCGACTTCGGCAAAAGCCGGTTTAGCCTCCGGCCATTCCGTTGTTACAACGACTCCACCAAATGGAAGAGGTGGGGAAATGAGCAAAACGATCTTTGAGTCGTCCGTCCTCCTGCTGGGGGCCGTGTTCACGATTGCCTTCGGCGTGATTGTCGTACCGGCCCTGATTGAGAGCGGAGACATTGTCGGCGCCTTCGCGGCGGGATTCGTCAATCCGTTTGCCTCGGGCTATTCGCTGGACACGATCCTCTGCGCAGTCATCCTGATGGTCTGGGTGCTCTACGAAAGAAGCGCGCTGGGCATCCGGCACGGCTGGATCGCAATCCCGCTCTCCCTCATCCCCGGCGTCGCCCTGGCCTTCGCAATCTACCTCGTGATCCGGTCCCGACAGCTCAGCGCCCGTAAAAGCGATTGAGGCGCAGCTAAGCCCACAAACAAAAACCCCGCCAGATCGCTCTGACGGGGTTTTCAAAATCTCAAGTGTAGCGAGGAGCGCCTACACGATGCCTTCGCGCTGGGCGCGTTTGCGAGCCAGTTTGCGGGCGCGGCGAACGGCCTCTGCGCGCTGGCGTGCTTTTTTCTCGGACGGCTTTTCGAAAGCCTGACGGGCCTTCATTTCGCGGAAGAGGCCTTCGCGCTGCATCTTTTTCTTCAGAGCGCGCAGAGCTTGCTCAACATTGTTATCGCGGACGACGATCTGTACGATGGGAATCTCCATTGGATTGGGGGCGTCGCCCCGATTGTGACCTTGTGTCGGCCAGACAGGCCGGAAAGCGGGCGCTATATCACGTGAAAAGGGTTTTGGCCAAGCCCCCCTTTGCCATGGAGCTCAGTTATGACTGTCACACCTTCCGATAAACTTCGCCAACGCTGGCTGGATTCGCTCCTGCCGGAGGTTCCTTTCGATGGTTGGACCGAGGCAGCAGCGGTCCGCGCGGCCAGTGCGGCCGGGCTAAGCGAGGGTGAACGCGCCCTTGCGGCCCCGCGCGGCGTGGTCGACCTGATCGACGCATTCTTCGAGGCGGCAGGGCAGGCGGCGAAAGCGGACTTGGCAGC
>LADW01000061.1 GCA_000961695.1 Hyphomonadaceae bacterium BRH_c29 | reverse complement strand
CCGAGACGGAACTCTCCCTTGAAGTCGACACACCAGAGGGCATTGGGAACCGATCCGGATGAAAGGGAGGTTCCCAATGCCCTCTGGCGTTTCCTGCCTGCCCGTTTCACAAGGCCGTAGCGGTCGAGAACAGCATGGATGGTCGAGCGGGCGGGAATGCGCACGTCACCTGCAAGGCGGCGCACCAGGAGCTCCCTGATCTTGCGGGCGCCCCAATGGGGCTTGTCCTTTTTGGCATCGATGATCGCCTGCTCGATCGGCACCGGCAGCTGATTGGCATACCGCACCGGCCGACGGGAACGGTCCTCCAGGGCGATCAGCCCCTCTTCCTTGTAGCGATTGAAGATCTTGTAGCCGGTCTTGCGCGAAATTCCGAACTCCCGGCAAAGATCCGTCATCGATTCACCCTCCAGCCGGCGGGCGACAAAGCGCAGTCTCTCGTCCATTTTCGATTGTTCCTTCCATGGCATCGCAACCTCCCGTCAAAGCGGAAAGTGTTACCCATGTGTCCGGTACAATCTGTCACCTATGTCTCGAGCCGCTCACTGGAGTGCATTGCACCAAGTGATCTGGATCATTATCTCAGATAACGCGGGTACGACATTTAGTGGCCCGTCAACTTATCGGACGGTGATTTGAGCGAATTCTTCGATAAAGTCTTAGACAACGCATTGGAACGCGCTTTTGAACGTTTCAAAGAGACTTATTCAGAAATCTCAGGGAATTACGCTCATAAGCAAATGTCCGGTTCGAGCGGACATCGTGTCTGTCCGTCGTCAGGTAATTTGAGACTTCAGGCTGCCTGACTTAAGGAGGGTCTGGCACATCTGGGTTTGAGTTAAGCAGCGGATTGGGCGTGCTGCAAGCGCCGCAGTTTCATCGTCCTCCTTTTGATTTTCTCGCGTTCGAGCAGGATGGTCTGGCCGCGCCCGGTGTAGACATCTGCTGGGGTGAGGTTGTTCAGGCTCTCGTGATAGCGCTGATGGTTGTAGTAGCCTACGAAGGCGTCGATCTGCGCTTCAAGGTCTCCAGGCAGGAAGTAGTTTTCCAGCAGGATACGGTTCTTCAGGGTCTGGTGCCAGCGCTCGATCTTTCCTTGCGTCTGGGGATGGTAAGGCGCCCCGCGTGTATGCGCCATGCCCTTGCTGGCAAGATACTCTGCTAGGTCGCCGGAGATGTAAGATGGTCCGTTGTCTGAGAGTAGTCTCGGACGATGAACCACATTCGCCTCATCGAGTCCTGAAGCCTCCAGTGCCAGGTTGAGCGTATCCTCAACATCGCTCGTCGCCATGCCGGTGCAGAGCTTCCAGGCGATGATGTAGCGGGAGAAGTCATCAAGCACAGTGGACAGATAGAACCATCCCCAGCCGATCACTTTCAGATAGGTGAAGTCGGTCTGCCAGAGCTGGTTCGGCGCGGTGGTCTTCTCCCTGAACTCATCGGCCGCTTTCATTACGATGAAGGCCGGGCTGGTGATCAGGTCATGGACCTTCAGAAGCCGGTAGGCACTGGCTTCCGAGACGAAGTAACGCTTCTCATCGGTGAACGTCACCGCCAGTTCGCGGGGAGAGAGTTCCGGCTGATCCAGGGCCATTTCCAGCATCTGCTGACGCACCTCATTCGGGATGCGGTTCCACACGCGGCCAGAGCCACCACGCCGGTCTTCGAGAGCAGCCTCACCGAACCGCCGGTAAAGGTCATACCAGCGATAGAAGGTTGGACGTGATACGCCGATCTGTTCCAGCGTTCTTTTCACTGGCTGATGCGATTGCTCCACCAGCCGGATGATTTCCAGCTTCTCGGAGGCGGGGTATCTCATTCTTCGGACTCCCCATCCCCGGTCACGCTTTTTTTGAGGATGCGGTTTTCCAGCGTCAGATCAGCCACGACCTCCTTCAGATCGCGCATCTCACGCTTCAGGCCGCTCACCTCGCCGGACGTTGCTTGGCGTTCCGTGTCGCCCGAGAGCCGCCTCTTGCCGGCTTCCAGGAACTCCTTCGACCATGTGTAATACAGGCCCTGGGCAATCCCCTCGCGCCGGCACAGCTCCGCAATCGAATACTCTCCGCGCAGGCCTTCCAGCACAATGCGGATCTTCTCCTCGGCGGAGAATTTTCGCCGGGTCTTCCGGCGGATCTCTTTTACATGTTTTTCGGCCGATCCTTCCGGCCCGGCGCGTCGGGAAATCTGTCCACCGGACAGATTTCTATCCTCCTTGCTCTGTCTCATCTTCGCTCCCTTGGCGGGCTACGATGTGCCAGAAATCCTCCTTAAGCAATTTGGCCGATCTGTCTCATGGTCGCTGACGGGGGACAGAAAAGGCTGGCTCAGGGGCGGTGTCCTTTACCTATGCTCCCGACTGGCTGGACTGGGGAGGAGCGATGCCCGTATCGATTTCACTGCCGCTGTCGGCGCAAGTCTACCGGGGGGCACCGGTCGTCAATGTCTTTGAAAACCTCCTGCCGGATGCTAACAGGGTCAGGCGGAATGTGGCCGAGCGGCTTGGTGCTGACGGGACGGATGCCTTTTCTCTTCTGGCGGTCGCCGGGCGGGATTGTGTCGGCGCTCTGCAATTCCTGTCCCCGGACGAAGCGCCCGGCGCGGCTGGGGAAGTCACCGGGACGGTGCTCAGCGAGGCGGAGATCGCTGCGCTGATCCGGCAATTGCGGGTCAATCCGCTTGGGCTCGATCCGGAAGATAGCGATTTCCGGATTTCGATTGCCGGCGCTCAGGACAAGACGGCTCTGTTGAAAAAGGGAGATGTCTGGCACCGCCCGACCGGTACGACGGCAACAACCCATATCCTCAAGCCGGCGATCGGGGTGATCCAGAATGGAATCGACCTCACCGACAGTGTGCAGAATGAATATGCCTGCCTGAAACTCTGTGCTCTGCTTGGTCTTGATGTTGCGGAGGCGGAGATCGTCGCATTTGAGGACCAGCTAGCGCTGAGTGTCACGCGGTTCGACCGGTTGTGGACCGGGGACGGGCGGTTGCTGCGCTTGCCGCAAGAAGACTTTTGTCAGGCCTTATCGGTCCCATCGACGCGAAAATACCAGAAGGAGGACGGCCCTGGGGTTCTCCAGATTCTGGAGCGCCTGAAAGAGAGCGACCGCGCAAGCGAGGACCGGTACGCCTTCTTCAAGGCGCAGGTCGTCTATTGGCTGCTCGGCGCGACAGACGGCCATGCCAAGAATTTCTCGATCGCGCTCCAGCCGGGCGGCGGTTTCCGGATGACGAAATTCTACGATGTCCTGAGCGTTCAGCCCGTCGTGGATGCCGGACGGATTGTCCAGAACCGGTACAAGCTGGCCATGTCGGTTGGAGACAATAATCGCTACCAGGTGAACCAGATCACGCGGAGGCACTTCGAACAGACAGCTGCGGCGGCGAGCTTGCCCAAAGGAACGGTCGACAGGGTCTGCGCCGAGCTTGACGCGGCCATTCCGGCGGCGCTGGAAACGCTTGGCGAACTTGCCGGAAATACGCTTCCCGAAGCGCTCATCACCAGTCTTGTGCGCGGTGTAGAGGCCCGGCATGACTCCTTGAACCTTGAAAGATAGGCTCCGGCCCGGCCAACAGCCGCTGCGCACTGGAAGTCTCTCTGCGAATCTCCCAGAACGGAGCCGTCATGACGATGCATCTTAGAGATTTCCGGGAAGCCGACCGTGCGCGACTGATCGCGCTCTGGGACGCGTGCGGCCTCACCCGGCCGTGGAATGACGCCAATAATGATATCGACAGGTCGATGACGGCCCGGGACGCAATGATCCTTGTCGGACTGGTCGACGACAAACTCGTTGGAAGCGTCATGGCTGGCCATGATGGCCATCGGGGCTGGGTCTATTACCTGGCGGTCGATCCGTAATACCGGGGCCACGGGCATGGCCGCGAGCTGATGGAAGAGGCCGGCCTCTGGCTCGCCTCCAGGGGCGCGCCCAAACTCGAATTGATGGTTCGGGATGGAAACGACCATGCCGCCAGCTTCTACGAAGCGCTTGGATTCGAACGCCAGGACGTGACGGTCTATGGCAAATGGCTCAAGACCCCGACAGAGACCGCAACCGACAAGGCTTCCTGAAGCCAGGCGCAGACCACGCCCCTGCGACCCCTCTGGCCGCAAGGCCAGTGGGAAGCGCCGGGGCGGCCCCGGGCCGGTAAGCCCCCGCAGCGCCGGCCTGTCCGGACGGGCAGGGCGGTGACCGGAGACGAGCCGGGCCAGTCGTATGCTTTGACAGATCCCGTCGGCCCTGGCTGACTGGACAGCCCCGCGCCAGCGGGCCCGGGGGGAGGCGATGCTTGCCACGATCAAACAACGCGATCCAGGATACGGGGTTCGCTTCGCTCAGGCCGCCGCCTGCTGCCGGTTCGCACCAGGATATTGCAGCAGGTCACGATACCCCCCACTGACAAGTCCGAGGCCTTTGGCGCGGGCGCGGCGGATCTCGTCCTTCATGGCCCGGCTCGGCCCCGCCCAGGCCTCATCGGCCCTTTGCTTGCCGTAAATCACGGCGGCCGTCTCCCGGATCGAGAGGTCGGCCTCATGGCAATCTGCGGCAATGAGGGCATTGCGCAAGGCAAGGCTGGTCCGCGTCCAGCCTGTCTGTCCGGAGGTGCCGTCGTAGACACGCTGGGCCTTTGTGAGCACCTGCAAGCGGGCCTGGAAGTCTCCGGCGTCCCGGATCAGGAAGCCGAGCCTTACCGGTTCGGGGGATAGCATGGACATGCCGGTGCAGCGGACCTGCACGACGTGCCCATTGCCTTTGACCAGCATGTGTTCGCGCCCGGCCGTATCGACGAGATGGATGATCCGGCAGGCTTCCACCGTCTTCCTGTAGATGTCGCAGGACCGCTCCCGGCCGGCCGGTGAGACCTGGACGTGGACCTGCCGGGGATGCAGCGCGGCTGACCAGAAGACGTCTGCATCATAGCCATTCTTGCCGGGGTCGGGAAAAAAGGCGAGGCCCCAGCGCTCGGCGGCCATCTGCTCGGTCCGGGGCCGGATCAAAGTAATGCCATGGCAGGCCGTCCGGACCGAGAGCTCCTCTTCGCCGTGGCGGGCGGCCTCATCCAGGAAGGCCTTGTTGCGTCTCAGGAACTCCCAGGCCCATCGGCTGGGAGACAGGCTCCGCGTGTAGTTGTAGCGCGCAAGGCCGGATTGTGACATTTCAGGGCAGTCAGGCATGTCCTTTTCCTCCATGTGAAGCAACATGCAAGATTGAATCCAAGAACAACCCAAAAGAGAAATTCGGGCTAATCATGTGCCCGAGGGGGCCTGAAGACAGGCTCTTCTGCCGGGGGCAATCAAATATTTTTGCCGGATCTGGCGGGAATATCGTTGACGGGATGGCCGGATTTATTGCGACTGGCCAGATATAACCAAAGCCCCTGACAAAGGGGGTGTCATACAGGGGGAAGCAGGGCCAGCCAGATCGTGGGAGGAATGCCCATGAATGGCCGGCTGCCAGACGAGCATGAACGCAGGATCCGGACCCAAAAAGCGCCGCTCAAACCGGTCGCCAAATGATGTTGACCTCCAGGTTTCGCGCAATATTCGCCAATACCGGAAAGGGCTCGGCCTGACCCAGGTGGAGCTTGCCGACGGGATCGGCGTCACCCCGCAACAGGTCCAGAAATACGAATCCGGCGCAAGCCGTGTGAGTGCGTCCATGCTGGTAGAGCTTGCCGATGTCCTGAACCTGACGATCGAGGACCTGTTCGCAGGCGCAAGACCCGAGCCCTCCAAGCGGCTGACCAAGCTGGAAATGGCCCGGAGAGACTGCCGGACCTGGATCGACCGAACCCGGTCCCTGTCGACCCTGAAATCCATGGCAAAGGTCCTCAAAGCAATTGCCAGCGACAATTAGAGGTCAACAGAAGAATTCCCACGTCCCCATGGTAATCCTTGCGGGTGATCGCGATCCTCACTATCACCGAGCGTGGACGGACGTTTCCCGGATCGCATGATCCTGTCAGTTGCGATGCTGGCGCGCGGATCCCGGAAAATGGCCGTCAGGTATACTTTTCGTCCGGCATGGTTCGCCTGAGAAAGTACGTTCAGATAATCTTCCGATGATCATGGCAATCAAACTCCGCGACTGGCTCCAGTGCGCCAACGTGGAGGTTCCTGACATCGTTCGGAGGGCAGTTGGAAACGGTTACTTCAAGAGTTTCACTTCCTGTGAGCTGGTCCTGGTTTCCTGCACAGTTTTCCGGCCCTGCTAAGGTATATCCCTTGTTGTTGATCAGGCCGCTTTCTTGAGTTCGATTTCCTGTCCGTATGCCTGGTCGGGCGTTGCCTTGCCAAGGGCCGAGTGTGGCCGTTCCCGATTGTAGAAGTGCGTCCACTCGTCGATGATGCGCTGGGCGGCGAAGCCGTCGGCGATGTCCTGCAGGTAAACGGCCTCGTATTTGAGCGAACGCCACAGCCGCTCGATAAAGATGTTGTCCATGCACCGGCCTCGGCCATCCATGCTGACGCGAACACCCGCTTCGGTGAGCGTGGTGATCCAGTCGGACCCAGTGAGCTGGCTGCCCTGATCGGTACTCATGATTTCCGGCGGGCCGTATTTCCCGATGGCCTCTTGCAAGGCATCAACACAGAAGTCTGCGTGCATGGTATTCGACACCCGCCACGAGAGGACTTTTCTGGTGGCCCAGTCCATGATGGCGACGAGGTAGAGATACCCGCGGCTGACCGGGAGTGAGACGGTGTAGAAATCGATCGAGGATCGATTTCCCGTCGAACGTGATGTCCGAACACCAGACTTGGTTTGGCCGCGTGATCTCCAGCCCCTTGAGCAGATACGGATAGATCAGATGAGCCGGGTGCGGCTGGCTCGTCTTTGGTCGCCGGTAAACCGCCTGAAGGCCCATCTGGCGCATCAGGCGGCGGACCCGGTGGTGGCCAACCTTGATACCCTCCCGCGCCAGCCAGGAAGAAATCTGGCGGCTTCCGAAGAACGGGTACTTCGTGAACAGCTTGTCGATCACCCTCATGAGGCCGAGTTCTTCCTCGCTGGCCGGCAACGGGCGGTAATACAGCGTTGACCGGCTGATGTTCAGCACCCGGCATTGCGCGCTGAGGCTCAGTTTCGGGTGATTTGGCTGGATCATTTTACGTCGTTCGCCGGAGCTCATAGCTTGAGCCCTTTGGCTAAGCTAAGGCGGACCGTGGCCCCAGTGGGGCCGCGTAAGCCGCCGTGCCATTCTCCACTGCCAGCCTCCCGATCTTGGCATGTAGTTCCTTGATTTCGGCTTCTCTCTCGTCGGAGGAACCGCCCTTCGCGAACACATCCGCCATCCCTGCGACAGCCGTCCTGCGGACCTACCAGGCACTCACCTGCGTCGGCAAAACATTGTGCTTCGCCGCAATCTTCTGGATCGTGCGATCTCCGCGCAACGCCTCCAGCGCCACCTGCGCCTTGAAGTTTTCTGTAAACTTCCGTCTCTTTCGTCCCATGCTGGGCATCCCTTCGTCGGTCGGGATATACCTTAGCTCATTGTTCAGTTTTCTGGGACCAGCTCAGACGGATGAGGTCGGCCACAGACATCCCCATCTCAACCTGCTTCAGCGCGGCAACAATCTGTTCAGTCGAATAACGTCTCTTCTTCACGAACTTCCTCCTTCAGGAAATCCGCTGGAAAACTAACACAAAGTCCGGACCACTTTCACCCGGTCACGTCAGCTGAAGCCGGCCGGGTCCCGCGCGCCAGAGCCGTTAGCTTTCTGCAGGCTTGCAGTCGCCACCATAGATCTGTGTGAATATGTCTGGTGTGCCATCTGCCACATAATCCGGTACGCCGCGATTGAATGTCGCCAGCTGACGCGGCGCAGTGTTGAGCCCTGAGGCATCATACACGGCGCCGCGATCTGCCATGAGGATACCCTCGCGGATATAGGTTCCATTTCGTTGGAACCTGGCCCGTATCTTGTCTTCAGGGACGTCGTGTCCCCCTTCGCTGTAGCGGTGAGCCACGCGTGCGACGGCCAGATCTGCGCTTTCAAGCAGAAGGTGGAACACGACAAGGCGGAAACCCGCCGCCCTGGCTGTCTTGAGCAGATCCAGTTTCGACGGGTGAGAGAATACGGTTTCTGTGACAAAGCTCTTCCCGGCGCCGATGCACTCTCCATGTCGCTCCGCTGCGATTTTTCCGGCACGGTATGACGCCATGACATCCGGATCCTGCAATTCATCGCGCTGAATGATGTCTGCATTGATGAAGGGGGCTTTGAAGCGCGGCTTCACCACAGTCTCGTAAAATGTAGATTTGCCGGCCCCATTGGGGCCGGCAATCAAGGCAAGTGTGGGCCGGGGCGGAAGCTGGGTCATTTTGCTTTCGTCTTATCCTGTCGAACCATTTTGCCGCTGTCGTCGAGGCCGACGCCAAGGCCGGCGGCGCGGCGCGCCCTGAAGAAGGCGGCCTGTTCGGGGGTTCCTTCCCGGCTTGCCGCAACAATTTCTTCGACAAAGACATCCTGTTCCGTCCCGCCAAGGGCGTCGGGGCCGATCGCGCCAGAAAGAGCTTCGCGGACACGCTGGTAGGAGAAATCCGCCGATTGCTCGACAAGCCGACCGATCGTCATCCAGTGGCTGGCCTGGCCACCCACCGAACGCTTCGATAGCCCCGCCTCGCGGCGCAGGATTTCCATGTCGTGTTCCGGGATCTTGATCGACTTGTTTGCCATGACCGGCCTCCTTTGGTGGCATATTGCCACCGGGCGGGTGAACGTCAAGTGAACGCTGCCGAAAGATTTGGGAGACACTCGGCCAACTCGCGGCGAGCAGTGTCGGGATCACCCGCGTTAGGGCTTTCAGTGTGGCGGCGGAGATCGCCGCCGGCCGGCTGGTGCCTCTGCTGGAGGACTACAATCCGGGCGATATCGAAGAGATCCATGCCGTATTCGTCGGCGGGACCAATCTGCCGGCGCGGGTGCGGGCGTTTGTCGACTTTCTGGTCGAGAACTTGTGACGCGGATCCGAAACAAGTTCTTCAATCCGAAAGCAACAAAACAATCTCAGGTAGGGAGCTGTTCGGGCCCCCATGCCCCCTGTAGACTCGCCCGAACCCCTTTCTGCCGGACCTCGCATTGCCCCATACACTCGACCATCTCAGTCCAAGGCGCCGCCAGGAACTCACCCATGTCCGGGACGTGATCCTCGAGGAGCTGGCTGCCCGGATCGAGGCTGCCCCGTCAGCCCGCGCCAGGCGCTACCGCCTGCTCAAGATCATCCTGTTCGGAAGCTTCGCCAAGGGCACCTGGTTTGATGACCGCAAATCGGGCAGGGCGTCTGACATCGATCTCCTGGTAATTGTCAGCCACAGGGCGCTGACAGACATGAGCGCCTTCTGGGAAGAGGTCGAAGACCGGCTCTTCCATGACCCGGCCATTCGCCACGATGTTTCCCTCATCATCCACACGCTGCCTGAAGTGAATGCCCAGCTGAAGCAGGGCCAGTATTTCTTCTCCGAAATCGTCTCCCAGGGCATCCTCCTCTTCGAGGACGCAGAACCCGACAAAAACGGACGCCCCAAAAACATCCTGGCCAGGCCCGCCACACCAGACCCTCAGCAGACGTATGAAACGGCACTCAAGTACTATTCCAGTTGGAGGAGAACTTCTCAGTTATTCTTGGAAACAGGTCAGGTTCATATAGGAAAAACCGATCTCGAAATCCAAAACTTCTCGGCATTCAATCTCCACCAAGCCGCCGAGAGCGCCTACCGTATGTTCCTCCTGACGGTGACCCTCTACGCCCCCGCCACCCATCATCTCGGCAAGCTGCGCGGACTGGTCCGGTCGATCGATGCGCGCCTCGAAGACGCCTGGTTGCCGGCCCGGCGCCCCTACAAGCGCTATTTCGAACTCCTGCGCCGGGCCTATGTCGAGGCACGCTATTCCCCGGCCTACGAAACCACACAGGAAATCCTCGCCTGGCAGGCCGAGCGGATCGAACAGCTCATCGAAATTGCTGACGCGCTCTGCCGGGAGCGGCTGGAGCGCCTTAGGGCAGAAGCGGACCTGTAACAAGACCAGCGCGACGCTCCCATTTGCCTGTCAACGCAAAGTCTGATCTGGGGTAGTAAGGAACAGGCGCGAATCACTCCGATTGGCGCCGGGCGACCGGGAAGGGGCAGGCAGTGAAGGACAGGCTGGATCACCTGAACCTGCAGAAGCAGCGGGAAGTGGCCTATATCCGCAAGGTCATCCTGGAAGAGCTGCAGGCCCGTCTTGCCAAATCCACGTCGGAACGGGTGCGCGCCTATCGCATATTGAAGCTCGTCCTCTATGGAAGCTTTGCCCGGGGCACATGGTTCGATGACCGCAAGTCCGGACGGGCCTCGGATTTCGACTTGCTCGTGATTGTCAGCCACAAGGCGCTGACCGACATGACCACGTTCTGGGCCGGCGTCGAGGACCGGCTGTTCCGGGATCCCAAAATCCAGAAGGACGTTTCCCTCATCGTTCACACACTCCGGGATGTGAACGCCGCCCTGAAAGACGGACAATATTTCTTCACCGAAGTGATCAACCAGGGTGTCCTCCTCTATGAGGCAGACGACACAGACCGCCTAGGCCGCTCAAGAACCGTCCTGGCCGATCCCGGAAAGCCAGATCCTCAGCGAACACACGAAATTGCGAGCAGGTACTTTGCGAGCTGGAAGAAGCTGGCCGTTTTGTTCTTGGAGACGGGAAGAGCGCATGCGGGCAGCCATGACAACGAAGGAAAGAACTTCTCCGCCTTCCAACTCCACCAGGCCGCAGAAGCCGTCTACCGTATGCTGCTCCTGACCGTCACGCAGTATGCGCCTGCCACGCACCACCTCGGCAAACTCCGCCAACATTGCGAAGCGATCGATCCGCGGCTCGCCGAAGCGTGGGAGCCACAGAAGAAGCCCTACAAGCGCTATTTTGAATTGCTGCGCCGGGCCTATGTCGAAGCCCGCTATTCTCCTGCCTATGAGACAAGCCCGGAAATTCTCAAATGGCAGGCAGAACGTATCGGCCGCTTGCTGGATATCGCAGATGCCTCCTGCAGGGAGCGTCTCGACAAACTTGCTGCAGACGCCCGGAGCGCTGCCCCTGAACGTGCTTCACGAAAGCGGTAGACTTTTCGACCGCATCCGGAGGTTGCTCGCAGCATCAATTGAAATTAGACATCTCAGCGGGTGGGCCGGCGCGGCGATAAGGCTTCCGAAACCCGCGCCCCGTTGCGCATGCTTCGCGGTTTTCCGACGGCCTACCTCTTCTCCGCCTTGGAGTATTGGCATACTGGCTGGTCATATCCCGCTGTATGATCGTGGGACCGCATAGGGAAATCAGGGCACATCGTGGCTGCGTTAGCGCTTTACTTCGCTCTCTGTCTGCACCTGTCAGGTGCTCGCTATTCCTGCTACAGCCCTCGACATTGCATGTGAGGAGGCTGCAGCGGATATGGATCAGCGCTTCGAGAACGACTATAATTCTGCAATCAGGTGTCTCGCTGACTGGCTGATATTACACCTCCGATTGCCGTTTTCTTGACATTTCATGATACGTCATGATATGCAGGTTGCAGAGATTGGAGGTGCGCCATGGCGACCAAAGCACGCGAGAAATTCGCAACCCAGGTAAGTTCGGAGATTCTGTCGGCAGTCCGCGACCTGGCACGGGACGAAGGGCGGCAGTTGCAGGCTCTGGTAGATGAGGCGCTGGCCGATCTGATCGAGAAGCGCAAGCAGGGCAGGCCGCGCACGCATGTCATGGCAGCCTATCAGGCCAGCCACGACAAGTATGCGCCGCTCTACAAGAAGCTTGCTGAATGACGGACTACCTGACCGTCATTGAGGTTCTCATGATCCACGATGACCAGATAGAACGTTATGGCGGCGGGGCAGGCGTGCGGGACCGGGGGGTGCTGGAAGCGGCCCTGTTTCGCCCTCAGACTGGCTATTATGCCGATCTGATCGAAGAGGCGGCCGCGCTGTGGGAAAGCCTTGCGCAAAACCACCCTTTCATCGACGGCATCAAACGCACTGCTTTTGCCGTCACCTATACCTTCCTTGCGATCAACGGCACGCGGATAACTGCCGATGCCGAGGATACCTATGCCTTCATTATCGGCCTCTATGAGACCGGCACATTCTCAATGGATCAACTGGCAATCTGGCTGCGCGCTAACGTCTCGGCTGATCCGCAACCCGCTCCGAAGTGAGCAAAGCGTCCAGGACCACGATGGCGCACCAGCGGTCCTCGCCGGTAGCGTCCCATCAGATGGTGTGGTGTAAATCGAGCACGCCGTCTCGGCTGCAGTCGCATGGCTCACAATGGAAAAACACCGGCAGAATTTGCCGAAATCTCAGGCCTGTGCCATGGTGGCCAAGTCCAACTTGCTGCTGGATTTTAACGTCAAGGCCGGACCACCGATCCCAAGCGTCTCACTAGGGTCCGGACCCATTAACAGGATTCCCGGCCAGCTCGGATCATGATTCACTGCCTCTGTTTCAGGAGGTAATTGTTATGTCTGATTTCTTTTGGTTTTCTGATGAGCAGTGGGCGCGGATCGAACCTCTGCTGCCGACGGATACGCGCGGGATGGCACGGGTTGATGATCGCCGCGTGCTGTCGGGGATCATCCACGCCCTGAAGAACGGTGGGCGCTGGGCCGATTGTCCGCGCGAGGTCTACGGTCCGAAGAAAACGCTCTACAATCGCTTCGTCCGCTGGGCCGAGCGCGGGGTGTGGGAGGACATCTTTGCTGCCCTGGCGGGCGCTGAGGATGTGCCCGACAAGGTGTTCATCGATAGTACCTGCATCAAGGTCCACCGCTGCGCGGGCGGCGGAAAAGGGGGGCTGTGGCGCATGGTATCGGCGTCACCAAAGGCGGCCGCAACACAAAGCTCCACGCTGTCTGCGATGAGAAAGGCCGCCCGCTCGTTCTGATGCTGACGCCCGGAAACGTCCACGATTGCAAGGTTGCAGAGGCGTGCCTGACCGCCCTTCCACCGACCTCCCATCTCG
>LADW01000053.1 GCA_000961695.1 Hyphomonadaceae bacterium BRH_c29 | reverse complement strand
ACCGCCCCCCGCTGCGCCGCCAGCCACCCCGCGCGCCAAGCCGGAGCCAGCCGGCTTTGACCTGCTGAATGCGAAGCTGAAAGTGCACGGCCAGTTGATTGATGAACTGGACCTGTCGGCGCTTGAAAAGCTTGACGACGAGACATTACGCCGACGTGTGCGCGGCATCATCTCAGAGATCATCCGCAAGGAAGACATGGCGCTCTCGGCGGCTGAGGAAACTTCCTTCGCCGATGCTGTGATGGACGAGATGACAGGTCTCGGCCCCATCGAGCCTTTGCTGAAAGACGACTCTATCGCGGACATCCTGATCAACGGGTACGATCAGGTCTATGTCGAACGTCACGGAAAGCTACAGCTCGCACCTGTCCGGTTTGCGGACAATGATCACCTGCTGCGTATCGTTCAGCGCATCGTGTCGGCGGTCGGGCGCCGCGTGGATGAGAGCCAACCGCTGGTCGATGCGCGTCTCGCTGATGGTAGCCGCGTCAACGCTGCCGTGCTGCCCATCGCGATTGATGGCCCGCTGGTCTCGATCCGGAAATTCTCCAAGTCGCCTCTGACCATCGACAAGCTGGTTGAGTTTGGCGCCATTCCGCGCCCGGTGGCGGACTTTATCCTTGGTGCCGTGAAGTGCCGGGCGTCAACCGTGATTTCAGGCGGCACCGGCTCTGGCAAGACGACACTGCTGAACGCACTTTCTTCCGCGATCAGTCCGGACGAGCGCCTGATCACGATTGAAGATGCGGCTGAACTCCAGCTACAGCAACCCCATGTCGCGCGGATGGAAACGCGGCCGCCAAACATCGAAGGCAAGGGAGAGATCCGCCAGCGCGAACTGGTGAAGAACGCCCTTCGTATGCGTCCTGACCGGGTGATCCTGGGCGAGGTGCGCGGGGAGGAGGCGTTCGACATGCTTCAGGCCATGAACACCGGCCACGAGGGCTCCATGGCGACGATCCACGCCAACAATCCGCGCGATGCGCTGACCCGTCTGGAACAGATGGTGATGATTGGTGGCATGAAAATCTCCGAAGAGGCGATCCGTGGTCAGATCGCATCGGCTGTAAACTTCATCGTGCAAGCCTCGCGCCTGTCGGACGGTTCGCGCCGGGTGATGTCGATTGCGGAAGTGACCGGCATGGAAGGCTCTGTCGTGCAGATGCAGGAAATTTTCCAGTTTGTCCGCACCGGCACCACGGATGAAGGCAAGGTGGAAGGCCACTTCGCCGCGACGGGTCTGCGTCCGAAATTCCTGGACGAGATGGAGCGCCGGGGTGTGCACATGCCGCAGGGCATGTTTGATCCATCGACGCGGTACTAGGGGGCGGGAATGTTCGGCATGCCGGATCTTTCCAATATAAGTCTGACGCTGATGATCCCGATGGTCATGGCTGCGGGCGCGTTCTTTCTGGCGTTCCAGGCCGTGATGAGCCTGTTCTCGACGGCGCAGACGCAGCGCATCGTGAACCAACGCCTTCAGTTCAAGGATCGCTTTGAAACCACGAGCGAAGCCATGGTCGAACTGCGCAAGAGTCGTGGTCTCGATGAATTCGGCAATTTCACCATGCCGATACAATGGTTCAACCAGCTTGTTGTCCGGTCTGGTCTGCCTTACCGGCCAGCGCGCTGGTTCGCCATGTCGGGTGCGGCTGCACTGGTGGTCGGTTTTGTCTATCTTCAGATGGTCGGCGGCATTTTCACCGCAGGCGGACTTGCTATCGCGGTGTTTTTGCTGGGGCCAATCGTGGCACTCAAAATGGTCGCTGGAAAGCGAATGAAGAAGCTGTCTTCCCAGCTGCCGGACGCGATGCAGATCGCCTGCCGCAGCCTTGAAGCCGGGCACCCGGTCGCCACCGCGATTGCGCTTGTCGCTGGCGAAATGCCGGACCCCATCGGCACGGAATTCGGCATGGCGGCGGATGAAGTCTCCTATGGCATGTCATTGACAAGCGCCGTACAGCGCATGGCCGAACGTTCACGCGATCCGGATGTAGAACTGTTCGCCGCAACGGTCCGGCTGCAGGAAAAGACCGGCGGCAATCTGACGGAATTGCTGAAGGCAAACTCGGCAACGATCCGTGAGCGGCAGACCATGCGCCTGAAAGTCAAGGCCGCCACTTCTGAGGGGCGGGCCTCAGCGATGATCCTGACGGCTGCGCCGTTCATTGTCATGGCTGCGATCCATATGCTGCGTCCGGAATTTTATGGCGATGTGATCGATACGCCGCTGATCCGGAACTCCTTCGCGGGGCTCTTCATCTGGATGTTCATCGGCAACATGGTCATGCGCAAGATGATCAATTTCAAGATGTGAGCGAAAGCATGTTTGGTGATCTCGCCCCTACGGATATCTGGCTGCCGGTTCTCATGTTTGCCGTGGCGGTCGCTGTTGCCGTGCCGGGGCTTGTTTCGGTCTGGCGGAATGCCAAGGCGAAGGAAGAGGTCGAACGGCGTCTGGAGCGGCGGGGCACGATCTTTATGGAGCCGCACCGGCGGGTCAGCCCGATCGACACGATTGTGCTGCAGGTCGCCAACAAGGCGGCGCCGACGGATGAGGAAAAGGTCAGCGTGGCCCGTGCGCGGTTACAGCTTGCCGGTCTCGGCCATCCAAGTGCGGTCGGCCAGTATTACCTGGCGCGCCTGGTCTGCGTGATCGTTCCGCAGGTTCTCCTGTTGTTCGGCTTGCCCTATCTTAGCGGTTTCCCTCCGATGGTGCCGGTGTTTGGGAGCGTTGCGCTGCTGATCGTAGGCCTTGTTGCGCCGTCTTTCTATGTCGACAGCCTGATCTCGAAACGCCAGGGCCTGTGCTCGCTCGGCTTTCCGGACATGATGGACCTGATGGTGGCCTGCGTTGAGGCGGGGCTCAGTCTGGACGCTGCGGTTCAGCGTGTGGGCGAGGAACTGGAGCTGCGTCATCCCGTCATAGCCGGACATATGAAAACCCTCTCGCTGGAGCTGCGTGCGGGCAAGTCCCGCAAGAAGGCTTGGCGGTCTTTTGCAGACCGGATGAACCTGGAAGAGGCTGGATCGCTGGCCACGATGCTGCGCCAAGCAGAAGAAATGGGGACGAGTCTCGGCGCCACATTGAGGATCTTTTCGGCAGACATGCGCCAGCGCAGGATCCTTATGGCTGAGGAAAAGGCCATGGCGCTACCGGCCAAGCTGACATTGCCTTTGATTTTATTCGTATTTCCGGTGCTTCTGGGCGTTCTGATCCTGCCCGCGGTCGCGAAAATGCAAGGCGTACTCTTCTGAGGTCGCCTCTAGGCGAGTCAGTCCGGTGTTGCTAGTTTGCCTCACATGAAAGTCTCATACCTCGAATTTGAAAAGCCGATTGCGGAACTGGATTCCAAGATCGCTGAGCTGGAAACGCTGTCGGGCCGCAAGGACGGACCGTCCATTGCGGATGAGCTGACCAAGCTGAAGGCGAAGTCCCAGAAGCTGTTGAAGGATACGTATTCCGATCTCAACGCCTGGCAGAAGACGCAGGTCGCCCGCCATTCGGACCGGCCGCACTTCAGCGACTTCGTGGAGAATGTCTTCGAGGATTTCGAAGAACTCGCCGGCGACCGCGTGTTTGGCAATGACGAGGCCATCATTGGCGGTCTTGCCCGCTTCAAAGGCCGCCCGGTTGTGATCATGGGTCATGAGAAGGGCCGCACCACCGAGAAGCGCCTGAAGCACAATTTCGGCATGGCGCACCCGGAAGGCTACCGGAAGGCCGTGCGTCTGATGGACCTTGCCGAGAAATTCAATCTACCCGTCCTCAGCTTTCCCGATACGGCTGGCGCCTATCCGGGCAAGGGCGGGGAAGAGCGCGGCCAGGCCGAGGCCATCGCGCGCGGCACTCAGCGCGGCCTGATGCTTGGCGTGCCATTCGTCACGCTGATCATCGGGGAAGGTATGTCCGGCGGTGCCATCGGCATCGCGGCGGCCAACAAGGTCCTGATGATGGAGCACGCGATCTATTCGGTGATCTCACCGGAAGGCTGCGCGTCGATCCTGTACCGGGATGCGGGCAAGGCCCGGGACGCAGCCGAAGCGATGAAGATCACGGCGCCGGACCTGTTGCGCACCAAAGTGATCGACGACGTGGTGAAAGAGCCGGTCGGCGGCGCCCATCGTGATCCGCAACGTGCCATGGCGACGGCCTCCAAGGCACTGGATGCGGCACTGAAGGAACTGGAGGGCCTCTCGCCCGCAGAACTCCGCCGCCAGCGCGCAGATCGCTTCTACGCCATCGGTCGCGAAGGCCTCTGATCTCGCTTGCTTCAGGGGGCTGAGCGGGCCACCCTTTTCAGAAATACAGAGGGAGAGGGTCCCATGAAACGTTTGATGTTGGCTGCGGCCGCATTCGTCGCCGCGTGCGCTGCACCGGCCAAAGATCCGGCTGCGGGCGAGGGTGTCGTGATCTATCCGGCCAAGGCCGTGGTGACCATGACGGGGGAAGGCGATGTGGCTGAAGCCGTTGCCGTGTCGGGTGACCGGATCATCTCGACCGGAACCCTTGATGCACTGACAGGGGCGATGCCCGCTGCGACGGTCGACACAAGCTTCTCGGACAAGGTCATCGTGCCGGGGCTGATCGAGCCGCATGCCCATGTCGTCCTGGGTGCGCTCCAATACAACCTGCCGATCACGCCGCCCTGGCCGATGGCGACACCGCGCGGCATGGTGATGGGCTTACCAAACCGGGCGGCCTTCCTCGCGGCGCTGACGGAGATTGTCGATGCTGCGCCTGCGGGGGACCCGGTCGTCGTCTACGGTTACCATAACCTCATTCACGGCGACCTGACGCGCGCTGATCTTGATGCGATCGCGCCTGATCGGACGCTGATCGTGTGGCACTATTCCTCGCACGATTTCTATCTCAACAGTGCGGCGATTGAGGTGGCGGGGTTCACACCGGCCCTCGCACAGAAATTTCATGGTGTGGACCTTGATGAGAATGGCGAGCTGACGGGCCGCATCTACGAGGATGCCGCCCTGTTGGTGTCCCAGGTCTTTGCGGACGTCATTCTGGCGCCGGAAAACGTCACAGCGGGTTTCCATGGTTTCTCGTCCATGCTGCGGCAGGCGGGCGTCACGACCACGGCGGAGCTGGCGTACGGCCTGTTTGGCTGGGACATGGAAGATGCAAACATAAGCGCAAACTGGGTGAGTGCGCAGGACGCCGGCTACCGCCTCTATCTGATCCCCGAATATCGGGCCCTGCAGCGGACTTATGGCGACAACCGGGTACAAGCCGTGCTCGACATGGTCAGCGGCAAGCATGCGACGCCCGCGCCGGTCCTCCCGCGCGTGAAATTCTATACGGACGCAGCCTTCTACAGTCAGACCATGCGCCTCTCGCCGCCAGGATATCTGTCCGGCCAGTCGAAGGGCACAGAAGGCTTGTGGGTGGCTGGGCCAGACGGGATCACGCCTGCGATCCAGCCTTACTGGGACGCGGGTCTCGGCGTGAATATCCATTCCAACGGTGATGCAGCCCAGGGCGCGACGCTGAAGGCGCTGGAACAGTTGCGGGCGGATGGCTCCACCAACAGTTTTGTTATCGAGCATGGCGGCTTGTTCTCGCCGGAGCAGGTCAAAGAGGCTGGCCGTTTAGGGGCGCGCGTTTCTGCGGCGAGCCACTATGTTTTCTACATGGCCAATGAATATGCCGGGCCTTTGGGCAATGTGCGCGCGCGTTGGATCTCGCCGCTTGGCGCCCTGACGGCGGCGGGTGTGCCCGTTGCCCTTCACAGCGATGCCCCTTTGGCGCCGCCGTATCCGCTGCGTGCGGCAGGCGTGCACATGACCCGGGCCACGCGCGAAGGTGGCACCTATGAAACCGAGATGGCACTGGGTCCCTATGAGGCATTGGAGGCTATTACGCTGGATGCCGCGCGAGCGCTTGGACTTGAGGCCGAGATTGGCTCCATCGAGACCGGAAAGCGGGCGGATTTGACGATCCTCAGCACGAACCCGCTGGAGACGCCCGGCGCAGACTGGGAAACCATTCCGGTCTGGGGCGTGGTTCTGGATGGGGTGAAGCACCCCTTGGTGGAGTAAGCGTGGGCGAGCGGGACTGGATTTCGAAATATTTCCGGCCGCTCGCGGTTTCGCCGGGCGCAGACGGCCTCAATGACGATGTGGCGGAGCTGTCATCAGACGGGCGCCGCACGGTCATCAACGCCGATGCGCTGGTTGAAAGCGTCCACTTCCTGTCGTCGGACCCGATTGAGACCATCGCGCGCAAGCTGGTTCGCACCAATGTCTCAGACATCATCGCCAAGGGCGCACGGCCGCATGAGGGGCTGCTGACACTCGGCTGGCCCAAAGACCGGGACGAGGCTCAGCTGGCGCGCTTTGCTGCCGCACTGGGGGAGGAGTTGGGGCTCTGGGGCGCCCGTCTGATAGGTGGCGATACGACGGCCAGTCCGAACGGCTTGTTCCTGTCTCTGACCCTGACGGGTCTCTGTGGCCGGAATGGCCCAATCCGGCGCAGCGGGGCGCAGGCGGGAGACGACTTATGGGTCACCGGCGAGATCGGAGCGGCCTGCCGAGGCTTCCGCGCCTTGCAGGCCGGGCAGGCAGAGTCGCTCTGGGTCTCGGCCTATCGTGAGCCAGAGCTTGCGCCGCTTTCCATCATTGAACTGGTCCAGGCCTATGCTCGCGCCGCGATGGACGTTTCCGACGGCCTGCTGGGGGATGCGCGCACGCTCTCGGCCGCGTCGGCCTGTGCGTTGAACATAGATCTGGGGGCCGTTCCGTTTGCCGGGGGCGCAGACAGCCTTGAAGAAAGGCTGGCGCTCGCGACCTGGGGTGACGACTATCAGGTCCTGTTCGCGGCGCGGGCCACGGTTGCAGACCAGCTGGGAAAGGACGCGGCTGAGCTCGGTATAGGAATCACCCGTATCGGTCGTTTTACCGCAGGCGCGGGATTGTCCGCACATCTGGGAGGAATCAGCGTTAACCTGCCGGAAACCATGGGGTTCGAGCATGGCTGAATCGGGTCAGGGCTGACTCGCTCGAAACGAGAGGCATCTTGCGCCTCAAGGGACTGGCTGGCAGCAATAACTCAACAATGACGATAAAAATCGCATTTTTTGCAGGATCTGTCGGAGAGCGGACCTGCTTCGCTTAGGGAAGGAAACAAGTTCTATGTGGTATTACATCGCTCTTGCAGCGGGTCTTATCTCGGTTCTGTACGGGTTCATTCAGGCCCGTTCGATCCAGGCAGCCCCTGCAGGTGACGCGCGAATGCGCGAAATCGCTGCGGCCATTCAGGAAGGCGCAAACGCCTATCTGGGCCGCCAATACCGGACCATCGCGATCGTTGGTGTCGTCGTTGTCGTACTGCTCGCCCTGGCCTTCCAGAGCTGGCAGCAACCGCTCGGCTTCGTCATCGGAGCAGTTCTTTCGGGCGCTGCAGGTTTTATCGGCATGAAAGTGTCGGTGCAGGCCAACGTCCGCACAACTGAAGCTTCCAAATCCGGCCTCAATGCGGGCCTCAAGATGGCGTTCAAATCGGGCGCCGTTACAGGCATGCTCGTGGTCGGCCTCGCGCTGTTGGGCATCGCACTTTACTATGGCTTCCTCACCATGGTCCTCAAACTGCACGTCGATCCGGCGCATGAGGAAGAGAAGCGGCTCGTCATCGACTCCCTCGTTGCCCTCGGCTTCGGGGCTTCGCTGATCTCGATCTTTGCGCGTCTCGGCGGCGGTATCTTCACCAAGGGGGCTGATGTTGGCGGCGACATGGTCGGCAAGGTGGAAGCCGGCATTCCGGAAGATGATCCGCGCAACGCGGCGACCATCGCTGATAACGTGGGCGACAATGTCGGCGACTGTGCCGGCATGGCGGCTGACCTGTTCGAGACCTATGCGGTGACCCTGGTGGCCACAATGGTTCTGGGCGCGATCTTCTTCGCCGACAGTAGCTATATCAGCAACATCATGCTGCTTCCGCTCGCCATTGGCGGCGTTTGCATCATCACGTCCATCATCGGCACGTACTTCGTGAACCTCGGACCGGGCAAGACGGATGTCATGGGCGCGCTCTACAAGGGCCTCATCGTGACGGGTATCCTGTCGATCGGGGCGCTTGCGCTGGTGATCAGCCAGGTGCTGCCGAACGGGTTCGGCGCGCTCGACGGGGCGGCTGCTGCAATGGGCCTGTCCGGTGAAATCACCGGGATGGACCTCTTCCTGTGTGGCCTTCTCGGCCTAGTTGTGACTGGTCTGATTGTTGTGATCACGGCCTACTATACCGAGACGAAGTATCGCCCTGTGCGGTCCATCGCCAAGGCGTCGGAGTCCGGCCACGGTACCAACGTGATCCAGGGTCTTGCCGTGTCGCTCGAGTCGACGGCGCTGCCAGCCCTGACCATCATTGCGGGCATCATCGCCACTTATAATCTGGCCGGCCTCTATGGCATCGCAATTGCGACGACCACGATGCTGGCTCTGGCAGGCATGATCGTGGCACTCGATGCGTTCGGTCCGGTGACCGACAACGCGGGCGGCATTGCCGAAATGGCAGAGCTTCCCTCCGAAGTGCGCAATACGACCGACGCGCTGGATGCTGTGGGCAACACGACGAAAGCCGTGACCAAAGGCTACGCCATCGGCTCGGCCGGTCTCGGCGCGCTGGTTCTGTTCGCGGCCTATTCGGAGGATCTGAAATACTTCACAGCGCGTGCTGCAGAAGGGTCCTTCTTTGACGGTGTCGTCGTCGACTTCTCGATTGCCAATCCGTATGTCGTGGTCGGCTTGCTGTTCGGTGGCCTGCTGCCGTTCCTGTTCGGCGGGATGTCGATGATGGCTGTGGGCCGTGCGGCTCAGGCCGTGGTCGAAGAAGTCCGCCGTCAGTTCCGTGAAATGCCCGGCATCATGAAGGGCGAAGTGAAGCCCGACTATGGCCGTGCGGTTGACCTGCTTACGCAGGCGGCGATCAAGGAAATGGTCGTGCCGTCGCTTCTGCCGGTGCTGTCACCGATCGTGCTGTTCAGTGTGATCCTGGCGATTGCAGGCAAGGGCGCAGCCTTTGCGGCGCTCGGCGCCATGCTGCTGGGTGTGATCGTGACAGGCCTGTTCGTGGCCATCTCGATGACCTCTGGCGGCGGTGCATGGGACAACGCGAAGAAGTATATCGAAGATGGCCATCATGGCGGCAAGGGCTCTGAAGCCCACAAGGCTGCTGTGACCGGTGATACGGTCGGGGATCCCTACAAGGACACGGCTGGTCCGGCTGTGAACCCGATGATCAAGATCACGAATATCGTGGCGCTTCTTCTGCTGGCAGTCCTCGCAGGCTTCTGAGGCAATTAAATTTCAAACAGGGGCCCCGGTGTTTCGACGCCGGGGCCTTTGTATTTATGGGGAAAATTAAAGCATAGACAAAACCTATACCTGTCCATCCCTCAATCAATTGGTCCTATCTCTCAATGCGGCGTAGCTTCTCTTCATAAGGCTCACACGACGTCTCAGATGCAATCGGAGAGAAACATGGACGGCAATGATATGGGCGGCGGCAAATGCCCCGTAATGCATGGCGGCAACACCGCCATGAGCAGCAGCGTGATGGCCTGGTGGCCGAACGCGCTGAACCTCGAAATCCTCAGCCAGCATGACACCAAGACCAACCCGCTGGGCAAAGACTTCAACTATCGCGAAGAGCTGAAGAAGCTGGACGTGACCGCCCTGAAAAAAGATCTGACCGCCCTGATGACGGACAGTCAGGACTGGTGGCCAGCCGACTGGGGCCATTATGGTGGCCTGATGATCCGCATGGCCTGGCACGCAGCAGGCTCTTACCGCCTGGCCGATGGCCGTGGTGGCGGTGGCACCGGCAACCAGCGCTTCGCCCCGCTGAATTCCTGGCCGGACAATGTCAGCTTGGACAAAGCGCGCCGCCTGCTTTGGCCGATCAAGAGAAAATACGGCAAGAAAGTCAGCTGGGCTGATCTCATCATTCTGGCGGGCAATGTTGCCTATGAATCGATGGGCCTGAAGACGTTCGGCTTTGCCTTCGGCCGCGAAGACATCTGGCATCCGGAGCTCGATATCTATTGGGGCTCGGAAAAGGAATGGCTGGGCCGCGACCGCTACGAGGACGACAACAAGGCGGACTCGCTTGAGAACCCGCTGGCGGCTGTCCAGATGGGCCTGATCTATGTGAACCCTGAGGGTGTGGGCGGGAAATCCGATCCGCAGAAGACCGCGCTGGAAGTCCGCGAAACGTTCGCTCGCATGGCCATGAACGACGAAGAAACCGCCGCGCTAACGGCTGGCGGGCACACGGTCGGCAAGACGCATGGTAACGGTGATGCCAGCAAGCTTGGTCCGAGTCCGGAAGGTGCGGATGTTGAACAGCAGGGCTTCGGCTGGGCGAATCCCGGCGGAAAAGGTAAAGGCCGCGACGCCATCACGAGTGGCATCGAAGGCGCGTGGACGACGCATCCGACCAAGTGGGACAATGGCTATTTCGACCTGCTATTCGGCTATGAATGGGAACTCGGCAAGAGCCCGGCCGGTGCCAATCAGTGGATGCCGGTGAACATCAAGGAAGAGGACATGCCGGTCGATGTGGAAGACCCATCGATCCGTTGCATGCCGATCATGACCGACGCAGACATGGCCATGAAAGTGGACCCGATCTACCGCGAAATTTGTGAGCGGTTTGCCAAGGACCCGGCTTACTTCTCTGACACGTTTGCCCGCGCCTGGTTCAAGCTGACTCACCGCGACATGGGACCGAAGGCGCGATACTTCGGGCCGGAAGTGCCGAAGGAAGATCTCATCTGGCAGGACCCGGTCCCGGCTGGCAGCACCAGCTATGATGTCGGGATGGTGAAAGCGAAAATCCTCGCCAGCGGCCTCAGAATGAGTGATATGATCGCTACGGCCTGGGACAGCGCACGCACCTATCGCGGCTCAGATATGCGCGGCGGGGCCAATGGGGCCCGCATTCGCCTCGCGCCGCAGAAGGATTGGGAAGGCAACGAGCCGGCCCGTCTCGCAAAGGTGCTCGGTGTGCTGGAAGGGATTGCGGCCGATACGGGCGCGAGCGTGGCGGATGTGATCGTCCTCGCCGGGAATGTCGGCGTGGAACAGGCTGCGAAAGCTGCCGGTTACAAGGTGACGGTGCCGTTCTCGCCGGGGCGTGGTGACGCAACCGACGCGATGACGGACGCCGACTCTTTCGAGCCGCTGGAACCGTTGCATGATGGCTACCGCAACTGGCTGAAGAAGGACTATGCCGTCAGCGCGGAAGAGCTGATGCTGGACCGGACCCAGCTGATGGGTCTGACGGCGCCGGAAATGACTGTGCTTGTTGGCGGCATGCGCGTGCTCGGCACCAATCATGGTGGCACGAAGCATGGCGTGCTGACGGACAAGGAAGGTGTTCTTACGAACGATTTCTTCGTCAACCTGATGGACATGGCCTATTACTGGAAGCCTGCCGGAAAGGGTGTCTATGAAATCCGTGACCGGAAGACTGACGCGGTGAAATGGACGGCAACCCGTATCGACCTCGTGTTCGGGTCCAACTCCATCCTGCGGGCCTATGCCGAAGTCTATGCAGAGGACGGCAGCGAAGAGAAGTTCGTGAACGACTTCGTCGCCGCCTGGGCCAAGGTGATGAACGCCGACCGGTTCGACATATAGGTTCAGCAATCGACAACAAAAGCGGCGCTTCGGTTTTCCGGAGCGCCGTTTTCTTTGTGTCTACTTTGCGAGCGAAGAGGCCATCCGCCGGAACTCGGCCTGTGTCAGGGTTTCGGCCCGCGCGGTTGGGTCGATGTCCAGACTTTTCAGCCATTCCTCTGCCTTCAGACCATGCTTCTTGGCGAATGGCTTCAGCGCGGCGCGGAGCATTTTGCGGCGCTGTCCGAAGGCGGCCCCGGCGACCTGTTCCAGCTTGTCGAGATGCGGAAAGCGTTCCGCTTCGGGCAGGGGTTCCAGAACCGCGACAGCGCTGTCGACTTTCGGCGGTGGCTTGAAGGCGCCCGGTGGCAGCGTAAATGCGATATGGGGCCGTGTGACAGCGTGAGTCAGAACGGCGAGGCGGCCGTAATGTTCCGTCCCCGGAGCGGCGCAGATCCGCTCGGCGACTTCCTTCTGGAACATCAGCGCCATTTCACCACGCCAATTGCCCGATTTGAGCCAGTCGATCAGCAGGATGGTGCCGACATTATAGGGAAGGTTCGAGATCATCATGGCGGGCAGTTCAGCGCCGGTCTCCCGCAAAACCTCCTCCCACTTCACCTTGCGCGCGTCCTTCTCGATCACGACAAGGCGTCCGTCCTTTGCTTCCGGCCACTCAAGCAGCGCGGAGGCGAAGCGCGGATCAGTTTCAACTGCGATCAGCTTCTTCACGCCTTCTTTCAGGATGGCGCGGGTCAACCCGCCAGGGCCCGGACCGACTTCGATGACTGTCCGCCCTTCGACAGGACCTGCCGCCGTGGCCGCCCGGTGCAGGATGTTCGGATCAAACAGGAAGTGCTGGCCGAGCGCCTTGCGGGCCGGGGCCTGGGTGAGTTCGGGATCGTTGTGTTCGTTCATGCAGTTTGCCTGTTGTGAGCGACCATGGCAGCCGCGCGGATAGCCGCGATCAGGCTGTCGGGACGGGCGGTGCCAGCGGCAGCCGCGTCATATCCTGTTCCATGGTCTGGGCTTGTACGGACGATCGGCAGGCCGAGTGTCATGTTTACGCCTCCCCAGAAGTCCAGTGTCTTGACGGGGATTAGTCCCTGATCGTGTGTCATGGCGATGACGGCATCGAATGCGCCGGACAGCGCTTCGGCAAAAACCGTATCACCCGGACGGGCATCGGAGATGGAGATACCACGAGAGCGGAGCGTTTCGGCGGCCGGATTGATGATGTCGACTTCTTCGCGGCCAATTGTGCCGCTTTCACCCGCATGGGGGTTCAGACCAGTGAAAGCAATGCGGGGCGCGCTGATCCCGAAATCTGTTTTCAGCGCGTGATGGACGATGGTGCCGAGCTCGATCAGGCTTTCCTGGCTCAGGCTGCCGGACACGTTCGCCAGAGGTATATGTATCGTGGCCAGCGCAACGCGCAAGCCGCCACCTGTCAGCATCATGACCGGTCGCAGCGCGTAGCCGCTCTCACGCCGGCAAAGCTCAGCAATGAATTCCGTATGACCGGGATGCCGGAAGCCAGCACCATAGAGCAGTGCTTTGTTGATCGGATTGGTCACAAGGCCTGCCGCCAGACCGGACTGGACGTGGCGGACGCCTGTCTCAATGGCGGCGATGATGGCCGCCGCAGCGGCGGCGTCTGGCGTTCCGGCTGATATGGCGGGCATTGTGCCGACTGGCAGCACGGGCAGAGCCGTACCGAAGTGCGCCAAGGCCTCAGACGGTTCGAAGATTACCTGAACCGGACAAAGACCCTGATAAAGTTCCGGTGCGCCGATCACGTAAAACGCGAGAGACGCGTCGTCTTTCAACATGTCCCAGGCTTTCGCCGTAATGATGGGACCAACCCCGGCGGGGTCGCCCATGGACAGGACAAGGGGAAGAGGTGCGATCTCGGTCACGCGCGGGATGTCGCGCCAAACAGGACCGCGCGCAAGCCTTAGCGGTAGAGAATCGTTGCGTCGCGGCGGAGGTTCCGCAGTTCACGCTCAGAAATCAGGTTCAATTCGCGGCCTTTCAGGCTGCTCTTGAGGTCGTCCCGTGATGGCAAGGCCTCGGCACCTTCCTCACGGCGGCAGACATACATGGTGCCAAGTCCGCCGCTGACGGCGAAGATCGTGGTTGGCTTTCCGACCTCGGCACTCTCGACCAGCGCTTTGCCCTCGGGGCCGAGTTCTTCGATGTTGATGTCGTCCATCGGTTGGGCGCGCAGGCCCGTAGTGGTGTTTGCTACCGTCTGGACGTCGTCGCAGGATTTGATCTTGTCCATCGCCGCGACCAGTTTCTCATCGGTCGGATCCTTGGTCACGAGACGGATAAGGTCGACCTTCGTGGTGGCCTCAGCCGGTTCCCGCTTGTTCTGAACGTAAAGGATGTAGACGCCGCTTTCGACTTCGATCGGATCCAGCAGGCCGGGGCCCGGGGCGCCTTCAATGGCCGGCACCAGTTCCGGCAGAAGGTCTGATGCCGACATCCAGCCCATATCGCCGCCGGTCGCGGCAGTGGGCGCAGATGAGAGACGCTGCGCCGCGACACGGAAGTCTGCTCCGGCTTTAAGCTGCTCGATGATCGAACTGGCTGCTTCCATGGCCTGGGCGCGTGTTTCTGGCTCGGGAGCGTAGAGGAAGATTTCAGAGATACGGTACTGCGTCTTTTTCGATGCTGCGCGTAACTGATCGAGCTGATCGTCGACCTGGTTGTCGGAAATACGAATCCGCGAACCGTAAAGGCCGCTCATGACCCGGTTCCAGGCAAGCTCGGCACGCATCTGGTCTTCCAGACTCGACGGATTGATGCCGGCCGAAAGGAGCTGGGATTTCAGCGCATCGCCGGTAAGGCCGGACTGGGCAGCCATGCCGTTGACCGCGTCGTCGATTTCTTCCGGACTGATCTCCAGGTCGAACTCACTCGCTTTTTCGAGTTGCAGATGTTCATCGATCAGCTGTTCCAGCGCTTGACCGGTAATCTGCTGCACCTGTTCCTGTGTCGGCTGCTGACCGCCAAGGCTGAGCAGCAGCATCCGGGCGCGCTGGCGAACGTCGTAAAAGGAGATTGGCCGGTCGTTGACGACGGCAGCAATGCCTTCCAGCGTCAGGCTTTCCGGCGCTGAGTCCTGCGCAGCTGCAGGTCCTGCGAACGGCAGCGCGAGAATGACAGCGGCGGCGATAAGCTTGCGAACCATTAAAGGTCTCCAATTCGCGCCCACGCGGAAGCAGGCAAGTATTCCATTAGACCATACAAATCCTGCAGTGCCGCGCAACGCGGGCTCGCAGTCGGCCCTGTATTGTTACGAATATTTAGTCTTCGAGGCCGTTTGAAGGCGGCGCAGTCGAATCAATCAAATTCATCCGATCCGAATTTCCCCAACGTCTTCAGCGAAAAACGAACCTGAATGTTCTCAGATGGGCCAAGCGTTCGGTCTGTGAGCTCTGATCGACTGTAGACCAGTTCGATACGGGAGCATTCATCTTCGTAGGCGATTCCGATTTGTTTCTGGGCGTTCCGGTTCTCCGTGATGTCGCGCAGCTGGCCGAAGACGATGGAATAGCGCTCTGTGACCCGGACTTCGCCGGACAGGAACATGCCCTCGTCCGGGGTTCCGGTCGGGCTGACAGTCTCATTGATCTTGTAATACTGACCGGTTCCGCGGAACCGTTTGGTTTGAGTGGTGAAGCGGGCGTCAATGCGGTTCAGGCCGAGCCCATCATCGTCCAGCCGGACACGCGTATCCACGCGGAGCGGGTTGCCGAAATCAGCGGTTGCGGATGCCACCCAGTCCGCCGACGTGCCGTCAAGATTGGAGGCTGGATTGAAGGCTGCATCGCTGCGCGAGCGCCAGCGCCTGCCAACCGTCGCAGACAGTTCAGGGCCCTCCTTCCAGACCGCTCGCGCGGTCAGGCCGGCCGAGATCTTCCCGTCGCCGTCGTACAGGTCGTAGCCCGTCGTCGCATTTGCCTGGAATAGAAGCGTCTCGTCTGACTCGAACAGGAGCGAATCCTCGTTGGGGATTGCGGAATTGTTGGAATTGGATGTTCCCCAGGCGGCCATCACTTCGGGCTCGAGCATAATGTCGACCACTTTGCCGGGCCTCACCAGGGGATAGGCGATCCGCGTGCCTGCATTGCCGACAACCCGTGTGACGTTGTCTTCACCGGATGCGTCCTTGTCGAGCTGGTAATAGTCGCTCCGGACTTCTGCGAAAGGCTCGAACGTGAAACCGCCCGGCAGGATCTTGTAGTCCGACCATTCGGCGCCGACGCTGACCCGCTGACTGTCCTGGCCGACATCACGCCGAAGGATCGCTGTAGAAGCATTTACGCTGGCAAAGCCGAAGCTTCCAAAATCCCAGTATTTTTCTCCAAAAAACATTGGTGTGACCGTGGGCAGGCTGCCGTCTGTATCGGTCGCGCGAAGTCCCTGTAGAGAAAGCAACGAGAGGTCGGTGTAGTAGCTATCACCCTGACCGACGGCGTAGATCTGAGACAGCAAGCGCCTTGGCTGGCTCTGATAGAGGCCGCGCTTTTCCATTTGGCCTGCGATATCGTAACGGCGATCATAGAGATCGTCGGTCTGCGTCTCGACGCCGAAACCCCACTGCCATTCCGGACTGATCGCAAAGCGACCGCTGCCGTACAGGTGTCCACGCCATTTCGCGTCGCCGAACTTGACCCCGTCGCTGTCGAAATCCTGTTCGTGGGTGATGCTTGTATTGATGTTGATAGCGCCGGAATAGAATCGCTTGCGGTAATCCAGTTCCAGCATCGGATTGACGTTTTCAGAGACCATCGGCGAAATCGTGAGGTCTGAAGAGTCCGAAATGGCCCAGTAATAAGGTTGCTGGTAGAAGGCTCCCAGTTTGGAAGAGACCCCGGCAGACGGAATCATCAGGCCTGACCGGCGGTCCGAACTCGGGTCCGGGTGGGCCAGATAGGGGAAGTAGAAGACCGGAATGCCCATGACTTCCAGGACGGCGTCCCGGTAGGAGATCATCTGGGATTCCTGATCCAGCACTGCGCGCCGGGCACGCAATGACCAGGTTGGGGTCTTTCCTTTGCCTTCGCAGATCGGGCAGGCCGTATAGATGACCTGATCCATGGCATTGATGCCGTCGGCTTGGCGAATGGCGGAATTTGCAACGATGGTGGCGCCGTCGGGCAGGCGGGCCGAATAGCCAATGGCGTAACCGTCTGCCAGATTGGAGCCGACTTCCACTTCGTCCGAGAATTGCTGGGTGCCATCCGTGTCGATGATGACGACGTTACCAGTGGCACGGACGCGCTCTGTGGTGCGGTTGTAGATCAGCTTGTCGGCGCGGAGGATGCGCCCGTCGTACAGGGCTTCGACATTGCCCTCGGCGACGATCGAGTTCTCCTCGCTCAGCTCGTAGACGTAGTCGGCCTCAAGGACCACTTGCTGCTGGGCCAGTGCTGTTTGATCCGGCACAGACCCGTCTTCCTGCGCGCTCGCCCCGAGGGACGGAGCAGCGGCAAGCGCCAGGGCTGCGGCGTAGTGATACCAATTGGCCAAATCGGGCTACCTCGGCTTTTCCCCCGGCAGCGTGATGGCTGCGGAACACGGATATTCTGTCTCGATTTTTGAGGCTTAGAGGCTGTCCCTTGTATCGTCCAGCCACCGAGCGCCTATGTCTGAACTTTCATGCCTCTGCCGGTGCAGGACGGTCACAGCAAGGCAGGGCACTCAGAAAGCCCGAGCGGCAAGGCCGCCGGGCAGGGTTTGCGCTTCGCCGGATATCTCCAATTCCAGCAGAATGGCGGCGCACCGGGCGACCGGGAGGCTGCTGGCCCGGGAGATTTCGTCGATTGGCATCGGATGAGGCGACAGGGCCTCCAGCACGCGTTTCAGCTCTGATTCGTCCGGTTCGCCGGCGTCCGGATCGAACTCGAATGGCCGCGGCGGGGGTGCCGAGACGCCGCGCCGGTCCAATGTGGCCAGAATATCGAGGACATCCTCGGCGTGACGGACGAGCGTGGCGCCCTGATGAAGTAGGCTGTTGGTGCCCGCAGACCGGGGATCCAGCGGTGAGCCGGGCACTGCCATGACTTCGCGGCCTTGTTCGCCCGCCACGCGCGCCGAAATGAGCGATCCCGAGCGCTCAGCCGCCTCGACCACGACGACCCCATGGGACATGCCGGTGATAATCCGGTTCCGGCGTGGGAAATCTTGCGCTTTCGCCCTGTATCCAAACGGACTTTCGGAGACGATCAAGCCAGAAGCCGCGATTTCTGCGTAAAGACGCTGGTGTTGGGGCGGATAGACATGGTCCACCGCACCACCGAGGACGGCCACGGTCCCGGTCGAAAGGCTGGCCGCATGGGCTTCGCCGTCGATGCCGAGCGCGAGGCCGGAAACGACCGTGAACCCTTTACGCCCCAGCTCTGCGGCCATGTCACGCGCGATCTTGCGGCCGGCGGCAGACGCGTTGCGTGCGCCGACAATCGCGACAGTTGGCCGGGCGGCCAATTCAGGCTGTCCCAGCAGCGTCAGGACGGGGGGCGGTGGAGCAAGATCCCGCAGAAGCGGCGGATAGTCCGTATCAGTGCTGAGCACGATCCGGGCCCCGTAGCGCTGGACGGCTTTCAGTTCTGCCTCAACATCTGCGACAGAAGGCGGCTCCAGCGACCTTGCCCGGCGGGATCGGTTGGCGAGGTCAGGCAGAGCGTCCAGCGCTGCGCCAGCTGTTTTGAAGCGCTGGATCAGCTGGAAGAAGCTGACCGGACCAATGCCGATCGTGCGGGCGAGCCGGATCCAGTTGAGCCGTTCGCCGTCCGTCATCATGCCTCGGGTTTGGCCTTGGAGCTGCCGAAGCGCGGTTCAGTGCCTGTCAGGAGGCGGCCTAGATTGGCACGGTGCGTCCAGAAGACAAAAGCCGACAAGCCTGCCAACCCGATCAGGATGAACCAATTGTGCGGTTGGTGCAGCAATGTCTCCACAAGCCAGGCGCCCGGCGCGACCAGCGCGGCTGCGGTCAGGGCTGCGAGCGATGAAATGCGGGTTGCTGCAAACACGCTGAGCCAGACGAAGGCGGCCACAGCAAAGGCGGGAAGTGACACGAATGGCAGGAGCCCGGCAAATGTCGCTACCCCCTTGCCGCCCTTGAAGCCGAGCCAGACGGGGTAACAGTGCCCGACAAACGCCGAGATGCCCGCGACCAGTCCCATCTCAGGGCCGGCAAACCTGCCGAAAGCGAGCGCGACAAGGCCTGCCTTGAGGCTATCGAGGAGCAGCGTCGCCAACGCCAGATCTTTCCGGCCGGTGCGCAGCACATTGGTCGCGCCAATATTGCCGGAACCCACCTGGCGGATATCGCCCAGGCCCGCTGCTTTCGTCACCAGCAGGCCGAACGGAATAGAGCCTGCCAGGTAGCCAGCGGCAATAGCGATCAGGTAGACGACCGGTCCGGTCATGCGGCACTCCGAATTGCGTGTTTAAGTGGTAGGCAGTGAGCGCCGATCCGGCAAGCCTCGTCAGGCTACGCTCTCATGCTTGAAGACTTCTTCGCCCGCCACGAAGGTGCGCAGAACGCGGCCTTGCAAGCGCCGTCCATCGAAGGGCGAATTGGTGGAGCGGGAACGCAAGTGCTCGCGCTCGCAAAGCCAGGGCTTGCCCGGATCGAACAGGATCACGTCCGCCGGGGTATTCTTCGCCAGCCGGCCTTGCGGCAGGCCCAGCATGTCAGCCGGGCGGCAGGTGACCGGCGCAAGCGCTTCCAGCAGGGTTAGCGGGCCATCGTGGACAAGGCTCAGCAGGGCAGCCAGCACGGTTTCGAGACCCGCTGCGCCAAAAGCAGCCTCTCCGAACGGGAGGCGTTTTTCTTCCGGTGGCTGAGGGTCGTGTGCAGACACCACAGCATCGATCTCGCCGCGTTTCAGCGCCGCGATCAGCTCCTGACGTGTATCTTCATCCCGGAAGGGCGGGTTCACTTTGCAGTAGGTGAGATAGTCGCCGACATCGCGCTCATTGAAGAAGAAGGAATGCGCGGCGGCGGTGGTGAAGACTTTCGCGCCACGTGACCGAGCGCCTGCGGCTATGGCGATTGTCCGCGAGGTCGACACCTGGTCGAGGATCAAGGTGCAGCCGGTTGCTTCTGCCAGTGCCGTGTCGCGCATCGCGCCGATCCACTCGGCTTCGACCGGCATACCGCTCAACCCCATGCGGCCAGCAAGTTCGCCGCCGTTCATGACGCCGGAACCCGACAGAGCGCGCTCATCAGGCCGGGAGATTATGGTCGCGCCGAGGCTCGCGGCATAGGCCATCGCGCGCTTCATCAGGGAGGCGTTGGCGACCGGAATGTCGCCATTGGTGAAGGCAATCGCACCGGCTTCCGCCATCAGGCCGATCTCGGCCATGGCCTCGCCGTTTAGCCCGGTGGTCAGTGCGCCGGCTGGATAGATGCGCGCGGCTGCGCTGGCTTTTGCGCGCTCTGCGATGAAGCGGATCAGCGCCACATCGTCCAGCACGGGACGCGTGTCCGGCATCACGACGAAACTGGTGATGCCGCCAGCGATGGCAGAGCGGGACGCGGTAGCCAGCGTTTCCTTCTGTTCAAAGCCCGGCTCGCCGGTCTTCACACGAAGGTCGACCAGGCCGGGCGAGAGGCACAGGCCGCCAGCGTCGAGCGAGGCCTTCGCGTCCGCATGCGGATCGGTCTTGCCCTTGGAGATGTCGCGGATCTTTCCGCGCTCAATGAAGATGGCGCCAATCTCGTCGAGCCCTGTCGCAGGGTCGAGCAGGCGGGCGTTGTAGATGCTGAGGCTCATGCGCGCCCTCCTGCCAGGAGGTGAAGAACGGCTTCGCGCACCGCGACGCCCATTTCGACCTGTTCCGTGATGACGGAGCGGTCGCCATCGGCGATGGCGCTCTCGATCTCGATACCCCGGTTCATCGGCCCGGGGTGCATGACTGTGGCGTCGGGATTGGCAAGGGCAAGGCGTTCCTGCGTGAGGCCGAAGAAGTGGAAATATTCGCGTCGGCTGGGCAGGTAGGCGCCATCCATGCGCTCCTGCTGGAGGCGCAGCATCATGACGATGTCAGCGCCCTTCAGGGCCTTGTCGAAGTCTGTTGTTGCGCTGGCTGCGCCCCAGGTTTCGGTGCCGGAAGGCAGCAGCGTTTTCGGCGCGCAGAGATGAACTTCTGCGCCCATCAAGTGTAGCGTTTGTGTGGTGGAGCGAGCAACGCGCGAGTGCGCGATGTCACCGCAGATGACCACTTTAAGGCCCTCGATCCGGCCTTTGGTGCGACGGATGGTGAGCGCGTCGAGCAGGCCTTGTGTCGGGTGCTGGTGCGTGCCGTCACCGGCATTGATCACGGCGCAGTCGACCTTGCGGGAGAGAAGCTTCGGTCCACCGGAAGCTGAGTGGCGCACGATCAGCGCGTCTGGCCGCATGGCGTTCAGCGTCATGGCCGTGTCGATCAGCGTCTCGCCCTTTTTTACGCTGGAGGCTGCGACCGGCATAGAAACGACATCCGCACCGAGACGGCGTGCGGCGATCTCGAAACTGCTCATCGTCCGCGTCGAATTCTCGAAGAAGAGGTTCACGACGGTCTTGCCCTTGAGGACAGGATCCGGCTGAATTCCGGCGCGGGTCGCCTCTGCGTACTTGTCCGCGAGATCGAGAATATGCGTGATATCGAGGGGTGAAAGGCCTTCAATACTGAGCAAATGCTCATGATCGAAGCTGTAATGATATGCCGCCCTGGTCATGGAGGCCCTTTCGATTTTTGGCGGTTTAGGCCCGATTCTGCCGCGCTTCAAGCCCTCAGGCGGCGGGAAGCTGCATGACCAGAAGGTAGAGCAGCGGCATGGTGATCATGGCAATCACTGTCTCCACCGCAATCAGGTTGGCCGCCAAGGGGGCGTCACCGCCAAGTTCACGCGCCAGGATATAAGACGAGGTGGCAGTGGGCGTCGCCGCGCAGATCAGGACTACGATCAGCGGCGTGCCCGTCAGGCCGAGCAGAAGAGCGAACCCGATAGCGAAGGCCGGCAGGCCAAGAAGGCGAACCAGCGACCAGGTGAAGGTCCGGGGGCCGGCCCGGCGCAGGGCCGACAGGTCTACGCCTGCGCCGGCAGACAAGAGGCCGAGTGCCAGCGCGGCGTCGCCAAGGATGCGCAAGCAGTCGTCCAGCAGGTCTGGCAGCTCTATATTCGTCGCGGCGAGCGTCAGCCCGGCGACGCAGGCGATCACGATCGGATTGCGAAGCAGGGCCAGAAGCGGCTTCGGCGCCGGGCCGTGAGGTCGGTCGGCGTGCGCTATCAGGGCGTAAACTGACAGAACATTGGCCGTCGGGATCATGGCCGCTGCCGCGATAGTAACCAGCGCGAGGCCTTCCTGTCCGAACAGGAGGCTGCCGATGGAGAGGCCGATCATCGTGTTCCAGCGGACATTTGACTGTACGATTGATCCAATTGCCGGGCGTGGCATGCCGGGCAGGAAACGGGCGAGCAGGCCAATCCCTGCGAGCGCGAACTGAGCCAGTATGAGCGCCCCAGCCAGTCGCCACGGCGCAGTCTCGAAGGGGGCGTTGGCCAGCGTCCGGACGATCAGAGCTGGGAACAGGACGACATAAGACAGGCGTTCAATGGCGCGCCAACTCTCTGTCGGAATCCATCGTCGCGCCGCCAGGATATGCCCGAATGCGACAATCGCAATGACCGGTAGTAGGGCATAGAGGAACCCGCTCACGCGCCGCGCTCCAGCCGATCCATCGCTGATTTGAGGATGACGGCCGCTGCAGAGGCGTCGATACGTTCCGCGCGGCGTTTATGGGATATGTCCGCGTCTCGCATGACCGATTCGGCTTCCACGGTGGACAGGCGCTCGTCCTGCAGAAGGATCGGCACATCACGGTGCTTCAGGATATTCCAGGCCAGCGCGCGGACCGACTGAGCCCGCGGGCCTTCGCTGCCATCCATATTGAGCGGCAGGCCGAGAACCAGCCCGACCGCGCGCCGGTCATCATATATCTCGAACAGGCGCTTCAGTACCGGCGCCAGCTGGCGGCCTTTTGGAATTGTCTCGACCGGGCTCGCGAGCATGCGGATACCATCGCAGGAGGCAACGCCGATGGTCTTCGTGCCTGGATCTAGACCAAGCAGCGGACCGGAATTCGGGAAATCAGTAATAGCGACTATGGACATGGGGAGCCCACATAGCGCCTTGAAGGGGCGTTGCCTATGGCGTATTCCGGCGCACAGCAATTCCGGAGAGTTCCATGAGTGTCAGCAAGGATGATGTCCGCAAGGTCGCGCGCCTGTCGCGTATTGCCGTGCCGGAGGAGCGCCTTGATGAACTTGCCGGAGAGCTGAACGGCATCCTCGGCTGGATCGACCAGCTGAACGAAGTCGATGTTTCGGGCGTCGAGCCGATGACCTCCGTTGTCGAGACCAAACTGCCGATGCGCGAAGACGTCGTGACCGACGGCAATATTCAGGATCAGGTTCTGGCCAACGCGCCCCGCACGGAAGACGGCTTCTTCGTGGTTCCGAAATCGGTCGAGTAGATCTCACACCGCTTCGGCGGCGAAGTCTCCATAATCAATCAGGATCTCATCACCCGCTGCGAGGTTTTTCGTGGCGGTCAACGTGACTGTGGCGTCTGCGACAGTGACTTCAAAGCCGGCGTTCGAATCGGTGCTGTGATTGCACATCGAGATCGCACCGAACGCGACAGCTGCCCGCATGGCACCGTCCGCGTTTTCATCCACATAGAAAACATAGTGGTAGAGCCGCGTGCTCTTCAGGCGGGCCGTGTCTTCCTCTGTGAGGATAAGGATCGGCCAGGTGCCGAGTTGCGTGCCTGCAGAAACTTGCGCGGCCGCGTACAGGCCGCGACCGTGCAGAGGAGATTGCTTTACCTCGACCAACGAGGCCTGATTTTTCGGGGACATGGCGAACATCTACCATGCCGCCGAAGCGTCAGCATCAGGATTCTTTGTCAGCCGCCGCGTCTGTGTCGTTTTCTTCAGCGTCGGCGTCGTCCTTGGCTTTCGGATCCCAGTCGTAGATCTCTTTCACCATGCACCGCTGGGTGCTGAAGCCGTCACCCCGGCCGCCTGTAAGCGAATCGGAGACGATGACGTGGTCGCCTTTGCGCAGGCAACTCATCGTCGCGTCCATTCTCATCGTCATGGCGTGCTGCAGCGGAGAACAGGTTCCGAAGACTTCGATCAGATAATGGTCCTTGCCTTCGCGGACCGTGAACGTGTCGCGGGTCGTGTCGCCGAAGCTGTCGATATTGCTGGCAAAGCAGACCTTATCGACCGGCGCTCCGAGCCGTGCGTCACCCTCAAACTGAGCCGCACCTTTGGCTTTCGGGGCGCCATTCGTGGAAGCGCAGCCAGCGAGTGCGAACACGGCAGTTGCCAGGGTCAAATGGAGGCGCATGGCCTTATCCTCTCGGTGGGGTTTAATTCTCTCACAAGTGTGACGAACTGATATCCACCTGGCAAGCGCGCTCACAGAGACTTGAACTTTCGGCACAAGCCGTCATAGCAAGCGGGCATAATTTGCCGGAGATGCGCCACGATGACCGAACTGACAAAGCTGACCCTTGCAGAAGCCCTGGATGGCCTGAAGGCGAAGACTTTCTCATCACGGGAGATCACGCAGGACTTTATCCAGGCAATCGAAGGCGCACGGGTTCTGAACGCCTATGTCGTCGAGACGCCCGAGAAGGCGCTCGCCATGGCAGATACTGCCGATGCCCGCATTGCCAAAGGCGAGGGCGGCAAGCTGGAAGGCGCACCGCTGGGCATCAAGGACCTCTATTGTACCAAAGGTGTGCGCACGACCGCTTGTAGCGGCATCCTGGGTGAGTTCACGCCAACCTATGAATCCACCGTCACACAGAACCTGTGGGACGCTGGCGCTGTGATGCTGGGCAAGCTCAACATGGACGAATTTGCCATGGGCTCGTCCAACGAGACCTCGCATTTCGGCAATGTCATCAACCCATGGCGCCGGACCGGCGACAATCAGGGCCTGACGCCAGGCGGCTCGTCGGGTGGCTCTGCGTCTTCTGTCGCGGCGAACCTTTGCCTCGCGGCGACGGCCTCTGATACTGGCGGCTCCATCCGCCAGCCGGCCGCGTTTACCGGCACAGTGGGCATCAAGCCGACCTATGGCCGCGCCAGCCGTTACGGCATGGTCGCGTTCGCCTCCTCGCTGGATCAGGCCGGGCCGATTGCCAAGACAGTGGAAGACAGCGCCATCCTGCTCGACGTGATGTGCAGCCATGATCCGAAGGATTCCACGTCGCTGAACGTCGACACGCCGGATTGGCGCGGCGATGTCGCCAAGGGCGTCAAAGGCATGCGGATCGGCATTCCGAAAGAATACCGGATTGATGGCCTGTCGGACGAGATGAATGCGCTGTGGGATCAGGGCATCGCGTGGCTGAAGGCGGCTGGCGCAGAGATCGTCGAGATCAGCCTGCCGCACACGAAATATGCCCTGCCAGCCTATTACATCGTGGCCCCGGCGGAAGCCTCGTCCAACCTCGCGCGCTATGACGGCATGCGCTACGGCGCACGTGTCAGCGGCGACAACCTGACCGAAACCTATGAAGCAACGCGGGCGAGCGGTTTTGGACGCGAAGTGCAGCGCCGCCTGATGATCGGCACCTATGTTCTGTCGTCCGGCTATTACGACGCATATTACCTGCGCGCTCAGAAGGTACGCACCAAGATCCTGAACGACTTTGTCGAGGCGTTCGAAGGCTGTGATGCGATCCTGACGCCGACCTGTCCGTCGCCTGCCTTTGCCTTTGGTGAGAAGAGCGGTGATCCGGTCGAGATGTACCTCAATGACGTGTTCACGGTGACGGCAAACCTGGCTGGTCTGCCGGGCATTTCCGTGCCGGCTGGCTTGTCCTCCACAGGCTTGCCGCTCGGTCTGCAAGTGATCGGCAAAGCGCTGGACGAGACGGCCTGTTTCCGCGTCGGTGGTGAGCTGGAACGTGCAGCGGGCTTCGTGGCCAAGCCGGAGAAGTGGTGGTAGATTTTCTGCCATGACCCGATATTTCGCACTCTTTGGCGCGCTGGCGCTGATCGCGCTGACACTGATGGCAGGCCTGCTGGCCCAGCAAGGCTACAGCCTGATGGACCCCAAAATGGCGCCGATGGTGTTGGTGGCCATTCTGGTCGCGGGTTACGTGGCCTGGCGGATCAACGGCATCCTGAAGCGACGCAGCCGGGCTCAGGGCGAGGGTGCCTCAGGCAAAGCAAAAGCCAGCGGCTTTGACTTTTTCGCACCGAAGCCTTCTGCCACCCAGTCGGCCCGCGCCGCCCGTGTGGCCGCCCAGCGCAAGAAGCTGGAGGCCGAAGGCAAGATCGATGAAGAGGTTGCTCCGGAGGCGAAAGTCGAACCGGAACCCGAAAACAGCGCTCCCGTGCGGGTTTCTCAGTCGGCCCCGATCAAGGACCGCATGGCCGCAAGGGCAGAACGTGTCAGGCGGGCGAAGGAACAGGGGAAGCTGTAGAGGCTTTCTGGCGGGGCGCAGCCACTTTTGTGACCGGCGCTCTGGTTCCGCCCCGTGGTTCGTCATCGTCGTCGCGGGCCTTTTCACCACGATCCGCGATCCGTGTGACGTGAACTCCAGCCCCGATGAGTCCGCCAATCGGCCCGAATTGCAGCAGCATGGCCAGGATGAACAGGATCGGAATGTTCATGTCCAGATTGCCGAGCGTCAGGAACAGCGCACCGAACATGGCGCCTCCGAAGATCAGTCCGATTGTGAACCCGGCCACGATGTGGCGCAGGAACCCCTGAGCAATATGACGTTCATCGTCGCTTGCATTGTCCAGTATCATTTTGAAGAGCATTTGTTCTCTTTTCCCTTCTTGCTTCCTCCCCGAAGCAGTCGCGTAAATTTGCCGCAGATTTTGGCGCAGGAAAAGCCCCTCGTTTGCCTGACGACCGGAGGCGGTCGATTAGGATGTCAGCGCGGCTCGACACGGCCTGCCGCAGAGGGTTAGAAGAGCCGGATTCTGCTGTGACCAATTGAGGCAACGATGTCTGTACGCACCCCCTACACGATCAAGGGCGACACAGGTGACTGGGAGCTTGTGATGGGCCTCGAAGTCCACGCTCAGGTCGCCTCGAACGCCAAGCTGTTCTCGGGGGCTGCAACCAATTTCGGCGCCGACCCGAACTGCAACGTTTCGCTGGTCGACGCGGCGATGCCGGGCATGCTGCCGGTGATCAACCGGTTCTGCGTCGAGCAGGCGATCCGCACCGGCCTTGGCCTCAAAGCGCAGATCAACACCTATTCGAGGTTTGACCGGAAGAACTATTTCTATCCCGATCTGCCGCAGGGCTATCAGATCAGCCAGTTCGCGCATCCCATTGTAGGAGAGGGCGAGATCGAAGTGGACGTTGAGCCCGCCCATGGCGGCGAGGCCTATACGTTCCCATGCCGCATCGAACGCCTCCACCTGGAGCAGGACGCCGGCAAGTCGATCCACGACATGGATCCGAATGCGACCTATGTGGACCTGAACCGGTCCGGCGTGGCGCTGATGGAAATCGTGTCCATGCCGGATATCCGGACACCGGCCGAAGCGGCGTCATACGTGAAGAAGCTGCGCGCCATCGTGATTGCGCTGGGCACTTGTGACGGCGATATGGAGAAGGGCAACCTCCGGGCCGACGTGAACGTCTCCGTGTGCCGTCCGGGCCAGTACGAGAAGTTCCGGGCGACGGGTGATTTCAGCCATCTGGGCACGCGGTGCGAGCTGAAGAACATGAACTCGTTCCGCTTCATCCAGCAGGCCATCGAGTATGAGGCCCGCCGTCAGATCGAGATCATCGAAACGGGTGGGAAGGTGGACCAGGAAACCCGCCTGTTTGATCCGGTAAAAGGCGAGACCCGGTCGATGCGCTCCAAGGAAGACGCGCACGACTATCGTTATTTCCCGGACCCCGACCTGCTTCCATTGGAAGTCGAGCAAGCCTGGATCGAAGAGATCCGCAAAACCCTGCCGGAACTTCCGGATGAGAAGCGTGGGCGCTTCGAGGCCGACTATGGCCTGTCGCGCTATGATGCGGGCGTGCTGACTGCGGAAGCCGACAAGGCGGCCTATTTCGAGGAAGTCGCCAAAGGGCGCGACGCCAAGCTCGCGGCCAACTGGGTAACGCAGGAATTGTTCGGCTATCTGAACAAGGAAGGCCTTGAGCTGTCAGACAGCCCGATCTCGGCGGCTGACCTTGGCGGCCTGATCGGGCTCATCTCTGACGGCACGATCAGCGGGAAGATCGCGAAAGATGTCTTTGCCCGTATGATTGCCGGCGAAGGCAAGCCTGCCGACATCGTCGAGAAGCAAGGCCTCAAGCAGGTCACCGACACGGGCGCCATTGAAAAGGTTGTCGACGAGATTATCGCCGCCAATCCGGAGCAGGCCGAGAAGGTCAAGGACAAGCCTCAGACGCTCGGCTGGTTCGTAGGGCAGGTCATGAAGGCGTCGGGTGGCAAGGCTAACCCGAAGGCCGTCAACGACATCCTGAAGGCGAAACTGGGTATTTAGGCTTCCTCTTCGGGAAGGATTAGTCCGGCCCCGATCCCTTTCAGCACTGCCGTGATGCGGTTCTTCACGCCGAGCTTTATAAAAGTGCGGCGCAGGATCGTATCGATGGTGTTTTCAGTGACGCCGAGACGATCCGAAATAGCGACATTGGACAGGCCTGTTGCAACAAGGGTCAGGACTTCCCTTTCACGCCTCGAAAGAGGCCTCGGAAGTGCTTGTTCATGAAGGTCGTTGGTCATCTCGATATAGAGATTGTGGGTCAGCTGGCAGACAAGCTGAAGTTCAAGAACGTCTTCGTTCGGGAGATTTATAGGCCCGTGCATGGATCCCAGCCCGAAAAAGGCAATGGTGCCCAGCGGTCCGAAGATTGGAACCGCGACGCCATCGACGAGGCCTGCGGCTCTTAGTTCTTTGAGGAACTGCTGCTGTTCCGGCGAAAGTTTGATCCTTTCCGCAACCTCGAACCAATGAAATGGCTCCAACGCATGACGAGCCTGTGCGGTGACAGGATCGACGTCACCGGGTTGTTGATTGGCGTACTTTTCGAACAGTTTTCCGGGCAGAGTTTCGTAGATCTGGCCATCCCCGAAGGGCACGGCCCGGAGTTGCTTCGACGTGATGTGATAGCAGCAAACATCAATTCCAAAATGCCGGACATAGGTGTCGAACAGGCGGAACAACGCGTCTGGCGTCGTTGCTGCCTCTGCCGATTCTATAAACGCCCGTATTCTTTCCGGCACTTTTTGTCCCTGAAATCCGTGACAGGAACCTACGGCATTTGGGAGCATTCTGCTACAGCGCAGCACGAATTCGTTTTGCGATGGGCTCCAGCTCCTCTGCCGTTGCCATGCCGCCGCTGGCGTGACGGCCGAGCGGCTTGCCTTCCCAACGCGGGATGATGTGGAAGTGCAGATGGAACACAGTTTGCCCGGCTGGCGCGCCATTGAACTGGCTGACCACCAGGCCATCCGGGCTCAGCGCCGCTTCAACCGCGCGTGCAACCTTCTGTACCCGCTGCACATAGGAGCCGAGATAGTCGGACGGCATGTCGAGCAGATTGCGGGCCTCGACTTGTTTCGGGATAACCAGCGTATGGCCTTCGCTCTGCGGGAACACGTCCATGAATGCTAGGGCGACGTCATCCTCATAGACTTTCATGCTCGGCATTTCGCCGCGCAGGATTTTCGCAAAAATATTGTTCGGGTCGTAGGCGTCGTGGAGGGTCATTCGCTTTTCCTGAAGGGCGTTCGTTCGTTGAGATAGTCCAGATCATGCTCCACGGCGACGCGTTCGCGTTCCAGATAGTCCGCGATGGCACCGCGCAGGCCGGGATGGGCGATCCAGTGGGCGGAATGGGTGAGAACGGGTACATAGCCGCGTGCGAGCTTGTGGCCGCCCTGTGCGCCGGCTTCGACGACGGTCAGTCCGTTCGCAATGGCGTAGTCTATCGCCTGATAGTAGCAGGTCTCGAAATGCAGCATCGGACGTGGGTCGATCGTGCCCCAGTAACGGCCATAGAGCGTGTCTGAGCCAATCATGTTCATTGCGCCGGCGATGGGCTCACCATCCTCCATGGCGAAGACGAAAAGCATGTCGTTCGCCATCCGCTCCCGCAACAGTGAGAAGGTCTCCCGGTTCAGGTAGGGCGTGCCCCATTTGCGGCTACCCGTGTCCATGTAGAATTCGAAGAAAACGTCGAGATGCGCTTCGGTAATGTCGTTTCCGCGGACGTGCTGGAATTCCAGACCCTGCTGCGCCTTCGCGCGCTCCTTGCGGAGGTTCTTGCGCTTGGCGGAAGAGAGTTCGGCCAGAAAGTCGTCGAAGCTTTCATAGCCATTGTTGAACCAGTGGAACTGCTGGTCGGTCCGGCACAGCATACCATTCAGGGTGAGGGCTTCGGACTCTTCTTCCTCGATGAAGTTCAAGTGCAGGGACGAAATCTTGTTCTGCTCGGCAAAGCTGACCGCTGCGCTCAGCAGGAGCGCCTTGATGCGGGCCTCCTCCGGGCCAGGAGGTGTCAGCCTGCGGCGTCCGGTGACTGGCGTGAAGGGAACCGCACCGAGCAGTTTCGGGTAATAGGCGCCGCCCGCGCGTTCAAAAGCGTCGGCCCAGGAATGGTCGAATACAAACTCGCCGCGCGAATGGGTCTTGCCATATAGGGGCATCGCACCGCGCAGCGTGTCGTTGGCATCGCGTACGAGGATGTGCCGGGGGATCCAGCCTGTATCGGGCGTTGCGGCGCCGGAACTTTCCAGCGCTTCAAGGAATTCCCAGCTGAGAAACGGATCGCGCCGGACGCCCGGCGGATTGGCGACCGCGTTCCATTCCGCAGGATCGACTTCGGAAAGCCCGGTGACGATATCGATGCGGAAATTCGTGTCGTCCATGATGCCCTATCTAGGGCCGCAGACGGCTGGAAACCAGTTCCGGATCCAGATGTTCGAAAATGATGGCCGCCTTTTGCGCCGCGCAGCGGTCGACGTCTTCGGTCGTTCGGGCTGTCCAGACCACGATGGGCAGGTTGCTGCCCTGCGATTTGAGCGCTGCGCGTTCGACATCGGACGTGTGCACGGCGAGATAGTCGATCCCGTCTTCGATGGCCCGGCTGAGAGTGGCGTCAAATGCATCCTCGCCGACTTTTGAGACAGGCCCGATCAGCTGGCCGCGCATGAGGCCCATCGGCAAGGCCCGGACAGCGGGTTCGGAGAAGCTCATCGCTGCAGCAAATCCCTTCCAGTGCGCCAGCCGGTCACCGACCCGGCGCGCAAAGGCCTCCGGATCGGTCTTGCCGTCGATTTTCAGTTCCGTGAGCAGGGGCAGCTGGTAGGGCCAGATGCGGAGCAACTCAGTAAAGGTCGGCACATGTTCTGACGACCCGGCGAGCGAGAGCCGGCCCAACTCTTTCGCGTTGAGGTCTTCAGTGGGGCCAGTGCGCTTTGTCATCCTGTCCAACGTCTCGTCATGGAAGACGATAGGCGTCCCGTCGCGGGCGGGCCGGACATCGAATTCCATCCCCAGCCCTGCCGTGCGCGCCAGACGGAATGCTTCCAGCGAGTTTTCGGGCGCGCCATCCTTCGCCCACAGGCCGCGATGGGCGTAGCGGAACTTGCGAGGGTCGAACGGCGTGGCCATGGCTTAGTCAGCGAACTCGATAACGGCATCCACTTCAACGGCGACGCCCAGCGGAAGAACTGGGCAGGCGACCGCCGAACGGGCATGGCGGCCAGCATCACCCAGCACTTCGACCATCAGGTCTGAACAGCCATTGATGACCTGCGGAATGTCTGTGAAGTCCGGGTGTGCGTTGACGAAACCGCCGAGTTTCACCACGCGCTTGATCCGCGACAGGTCGCCGAGGGCCGCTTTGCACTGGGCGAGGATGTTGATGCCGCACTGGCGCGCAGCGTGCTGGCCGGCGGACAGCTCCATGTTCTCGCCGAGGCGACCGAGCATGCGGCCTTCAGCCGTCGCGCTGACCTGGCCGGACACGAAAAGCAGGTTTCCGGTGACCACATAGGGGACATAGGTTGCGACCGGTTTCATCGGCTCGGGCAGGGTGATACCGAGGGCGTCGAGGCGGTCTTCAGGGGTGCTCATAGGTCAGTCTCCGGGATATCTGTTGCAGCCACAGACTTGCCGCACGTCGCGCCGGGCCGCAAGCGCTGCGACGTCATTCGTCCTTGCCATGATCCATCCGCGCAGCGCGGCCGGTGATCACGGCGTCCTTGCCGAACTTTGCCCGCGCGATATCTGACGCGCGCTCGGCGGCGGCGCGTTTGGCGATGCGAGGGTCGAGGAGGTCGGTCTCGTCAGACCTATGGTCAGATAGTTCGGTCAGGCCGATCCCGATCAGGCGGTACTTTCGCCGCCCATCTGCTTCCTTTGCGAGTAGCGGGCGAGCCGCGCGGAAGATGGATTGGGCAATCTGTGTTGGTTCAAACAGCGAAACCTGCCGCGTCAGGGGTTTGAAGTCGGATGTCTTCAGCTTCAGCGTGATGACCGAGCCGACAGTGCCGATTTCCTTCGCGCGGTCCGCCGTCTTCACACACAGCTTCCAGAGCTGGTCTTCCAGCACGGCATGATCGGCGGTGTCTGTCCGGAACGTGGTCTCGGTCGATACGGACTTGCGCTCATCATCGGTGCGGACAGGACGGTTGTCCTGGCCGTGTGCAACCTGCTTCAGCCAGAGGCCCGTCTCACCGTACCGTCCCAGCAGGGTCTTGAGTTCCGCTTTCTGCAGGTCACCGACCGTCTCGTAGCCGTCCCGTTCAAGCTTCGACGCAAACTTGGGCCCGACGCCGTGCAGGAAGCCGATGGGCTTGGGCGCCAGCAATGCTTCAGCCTCGTCCGGTGAAATCACAGCAAAGCCGCGCGGCTTGTCGAGTTCGCTGGCCGTCTTGGCGAGGAACTTGTTGGCCGACAGTCCGATGGAGACGGTTATCTGAAGGTCCCGCTCAATCTCGGCTGCCAGCCGGGCGAGGGAAACAGCCGGTGGCGCCTTGTGGACGATGCCGGTTCCGGTGAGGTCCAGATAGGCCTCGTCAATCGACACGGGCTGCACCAGCGGCGTCAGCGCCTCCATCTTCTGCCGGATGATCGCGGCGGCTTCGGAATATTTGTTGCGGCTGGGCCGGACAACTGCTGCGTTCGGGCAGAGCTTCATGGCCTGGAACATCGGCATGGCTGAGCGGACCCCGTATAGCCGGGCGATATAACAGCAGGTCAGGACAACACCGCGCTCGCCGCCGCCCACGATTACCGGCTTGTCTTTCAGGCTTGGATCGTCTCTTTTCTCAATCGCGGCAAAGAAGGCGTCGCAATCGATATGCGCCACGCCGAGCGTGTGAAGGGCGGGGTGGCTGACAATGCGATAGCTGCTACAAACGGGGCAGGAGGCGCCGTCAGCATCGTCAAAATGGAAGCAATCCCGGCACAAGAGGCTCATAGCAGGGCTGTTCATGACATGTTCCGGATCTGCGGGCAATCTGAGTGAACCGTAAACACCCGTTAAGCTTTTGACGTATAGCTGGTCTTATACGGTAAGATCCGGCCCGAATCGCTCGTAATCGTGGGGAATAATGGCAGAGGCAAAAGCCAGAAAAGTGCTGGTTGTTGAGGACAATGAACTCAACATGCGCCTCTTTTGCGACTTGTTGGACGCCTACGGCTATGAAACTTACCAGTGCCGGGACGGTGCCAAGGCCGTGGAAATCGCCCGTCGCGAGCAGCCCGATCTCATCATCATGGACATCCAGCTGCCGGAAGTATCGGGTCTCGACATCACTCGCTGGCTGAAGGACGACGACAAGGTCGCCCACATTCCGGTGCTGGCCGTGACCGCGTTTGCCATGCGGGCAGACGAACAGCGCGTGCGCGAAGCCGGCTGTGAGGGCTACCTCTCCAAGCCGATCCAGATCATGACCTTTATCAAGGCGGTGGAAGCGCTGATGCCCAAGGAGGCCGCATGAGCGCGCGGATCCTTGTTGTCGATGACATCGAAGCAAACAGGCGTCTTCTCCAGGCCAAGCTGGAAGCGCAATACTACACTGTCATTCAGGCTGAGAACGGCCCGCAGGCCCTGGAGGTCGCCCGCCGCGAGCAGCCGGATATCATTCTGCTGGACGTGATGATGCCTGGCATGGACGGCTATGAAGTCTGTCGCCGCCTGAAAGAAGACCCGGCCACGGCATTCATGCCCGTCGTAATGGTCACCGCCCTCAGCGATAGCGAAGACCGCGTGCGCGGACTGGATGCGGGCGCTGAGGACTTCCTCACCAAGCCGGTCGATGACTTCGCGCTCATGTCGCGTGTCGGGGCCCTGATGCGCTACAATGCGGTCGCATCAGAACTGCGCCAGCGTCAGGCCAACGGCCTCCGCGGCGGATTTGATCATGAGACCGTGAAGGAAGAAACAGATCTTCCGGCGCGTATCTTCATTGTGGATGACAATCCTCGCGCATCCGCGCGGTTAGCCTCCGTGCTGCGCGAGGCAGGACACACGGTCGTGACGCTGGCAGAGGCCGGCACGATGGGCGACCTCTCCCGTCTGGGCGTGGACATCATGATCCTGTCTCTGCCGAGCAGATCCTTCGACGCCCTGAAACTCTGCGCGCACTTCAAGGTGACCGAGTCGACACGCGCCGTTTCGATCCTGCTGATTTGCGATCCGGACGACCGCATACGCGCCGCCAAGGGCCTCGAGATCGGCGCAAGCGATGTGATCCTGACACCTGTGGACAAGCAGGAATTGCTGGTCCGGGTGCGCACGCAGGCTCGCCGGGCCCGCTACATCGAGATGCTTCGCCGCCGTGTGGACAAGGGGCTGGAGCTTTCGGTGATCGACCAGCTGACCGGTCTCTACAATCGCCGCTACATGATGAGCCAGCTGCACCAGTTCATGCAGCGCTCGGTCATGGGTGGCCGGCCTGTCTCGGTCATGATGGCCGATATCGACCATTTCAAATCCGTCAACGACACTTACGGCCACGATGCCGGGGACGAAGTGCTTCAGGAGATCGCCACGCGGCTGCGCGAGAATGTCCGCCCGATGGATATTGTCTGCCGCCCGGGCGGCGAGGAGTTCCTCGTGATCATGCCGGAAACCGCTGGGGACCGCGCCGCAGCTGCGGCTGAACGTATTCGCCGCGCTGTCGCCGCTGAGCCTTTTTTCGTGGGCCGTTCCGGTCTCAAGATTCCGGTGACGGTCAGCGTTGGTGTCTCGACCATCAGCGGTGAGCAGGACACGATTGCCGACCTCACCAAGCGCGCCGACCAGGCCCTCTATCAGGCCAAGACGACCGGCCGGAACCGGGTCGAGAGCGCAGCCGCCTGATTGACTTGATTGTCCGCTGTCCGCACAGGAGGCGGGCAGTGCAGGGGGATAGACGTGTCCGACAGATTCTCGGCGTTCCGGCATTCTTCCTATAGCCGGTACTTCATTTCCCGCTTCTGCACGTCGCTTGGCGCCCAGATTGTTTCCGTAGCCGTCGGCTGGCAGATCTATGACCAGACGCAGAATGCGGCGCTGCTTGGCTGGATCGGACTTGTCCAGTTCCTGCCGGCTTTGATTCTAGTTGTCGTGACAGGTGTTACCGCTGACCGGTTCGGGCGGCGGAATGTGATGGGCATCGCTGTCTTCATCGAAATGGCGTGCGCTCTGGCGATCCTGACGCTGGCTGTGACGGGCCGCTTCGACCCGTTTGGAGTCTTGCTGGCGCTGACCGTATTCGGCGTCGCCCGGGCTTTCTATTCGCCGGCCTCGTCGAGTCTGGCCGTCAATCTCGTGCCGAGGGAAGACTTCGCCAATGCGGTCGGCTGGGTGACCGCCTCCTGGCAGCTTGCATCGATCCTCGGGCCGGTGCTGGGCGGCCTTCTGTACGGCCTTGGCGCGCCCCTGGCATACGGCACGGCCGTCGCGCTGTTCCTGTTTGCGGGGACGATGGTGCTGACGATCCCGAAACCGGCGCAGAAGACCTCCAAGGAGCCAACAACGCTCGGAACACTGCTCGGTGGCTTCTCCTATGTCTGGAAGGAAAAGGTCGTCCTGGGCGCGATCTCGCTGGACCTGTTCGCGGTGCTTCTGGGCGGAGCTGTCGCGCTATTGCCGATCTACGCCCGCGACATCCTTGAGCTTGGCCCATCAGGCCTGGGGCTCCTGCGCGCCGCACCGGGCATCGGCGCCGTCATCATGATCGCGATCATCACGGCGTTTCCGATCAAGGACCATGCAGGGATCATCCTGTTCGTCTGCGTGGCCCTGTTCGGCCTTGCGACCATGGTGTTCGGGGCATCGACTCTGGCCTGGGTGTCGATCGTGGCGCTGGCGCTGATCGGGGCCTTTGACATGGTCTCCGTCTATATCCGGGAGATCCTGCTGCAGCTGTGGACGCCCGATGAAGTGCGTGGCCGGGTCAGTGCGGTGAACTCGGTCTTCCTGGGCGCCTCCAACGAGCTTGGAGAGGCGCGGGCAGGCTTTATGGCGCACTTCTACGGAGCGGTGTTCACGGTCGTCGCTGGCGGCGCTGCGGCCATCGGCGTGGCGGCGGCCTGGTCCTTCCTGTTCCCGGCCATTCGCAAGACGCGATACCTGCACCGGGATGAGATCCAATGAAAAAGCCCGCTCGGTGAGGAGCGGGCTTTTCAAAACGTCAGAAGGATCAAGTGCTTACTTGATTTTGCCTTCTTTGAACTCGACGTGCTTTTTCGCAATCGGATCGTATTTCCGCTGAACCATTTTCTCGGTCATGTTGCGCGGGTTCTTCTTGGTGACATAGAAGAAGCCGGTGTCAGCCGTCGAATTGAGGCGGATCTTGATGGTGGCTGGTTTTGCCATGGCGCGGGCTCGCTTATGCTAGCGTCTGAAATCGGAAAGCGGCTTATTGACGGGGTCCGGGGGTGAAGTCAAGCACCCGTTGCTGCACTATAGCCGCTCAGTGCTGTGGCCGGTGCGGGTCCAGCGCAGGTAGGGCGGCCCTTCCTTGTAGTCCTTCGTCTTCAGACGGGCATCGATTTCGGCCAGCATGAAGCGCGTGACGCTCGGCAGGTCCAGATCGCCTGCGTCAGCCAGCGTAACCCATTGAAGATCCGACAGTTCTGCGCCGTCGACTGGCGGGCGTTCGTCGATCAGGGCCTCGTCGGCCTCTGCCATGAAGAAGCGGGCATCGAACCGGCGCGGCCTGTAGGGCGGTGTGATGGCCCGGCCGATAAAGGTCAGCGGCGACAGGTGCGGGGCCGCATCCAGCTCATGGAAACGGGCCCAGCCCCTGGGGGCAGTGACGGGCATTTCAGCCGGGCGGGCGACAAGAAGTCCTGTTTCTTCAAAGGTTTCCCGAATCGCCGTGAGCGCGAATGCGCGCGGCTGGCGGCGGGCATTGCTTCGCAGCTTTGCTTCCACATCCGGCTTCAGCTCGCACCAAGAGACGGCGCGGCCATCGTCCGGATCTACGCGCCCGCCGGGGAAGACGTATTTGTCGGGCATGAAGACGTGACCGCCGGAGCGCTTGCCCATCAGGACGCGCGGTTTTGCCCCGTCGCGTCGCACCAGAATCAGCGTGGCAGCGTCCTTCGGGCGGGGCGAAGGTTCGTTCTTCACGATGACGTCGTCATCGCCTTCCTTGTCGAAAGCCGACCCGATCATCTGCGTTTGACCGTGATCCTGTGTGACCGGTGTGTCGGCGTGCGTGATCCTGGAGGTGTCCGAGGCGGCGCGGTGTGTCATTTCCGGGACCCTCTCTTGTGTTTCGGCAAAGTCTTCTTGTTGAATTTTGGTTTGCCCCGGCGTGGCGGTCCACCCCTGCCGCGAGGAGACGCGCGCTCCGCGTCGAGCTTCTCGCGGGCCTCCCGGCGACCCTTGGGGGCGGGCATGGGCTCGGACAGCATTTCGAGCAGCAACCCGCCCTGGAGCGGCGTGACCTCTTTCAGGCGCACGCGAACCGTCTGGCCGAGGCCATAGGTCTTGCCGCTGCCGCGGGTGTAGATCTCCATCGCGCCGGCATCGAGCAGCCAATAGTCATCCGAGATGGACGAGATCGGGATGAAGCCGTCCGCGCCGGTGCCGGCCAGGGCGACGAACAGGCCGGAGCCTGTGACGCCCATGATCCGGCCTTCGAATTCGGCGCCGACCCGGTCTGCCAGGAAGATCGCGAGATAGCGGTCTGTCGCTTCGCGCTCGGCGGCCATGGAGCGGCGCTCGGTGGTGGAGATGTGTTCAGCGATCTCTTCGAGGCGCACCGCGTTCTGGTCGCTGAGGCCATCCGGGCCGAGCTTCAGCGCCCGGATCAGGGCGCGGTGGACGATCAGGTCTGCATAGCGCCGGATCGGCGAGGTGAAGTGCGCATATTTGGTGAGGTTCAGGCCGAAATGGCCGAGGTTCTCTTCCGAATAGATCGCCTGCGCCTGAGAGCGCAGCACCATCTGGGTGACCATCTCGGTATAGGCGCCGCCGCGGATCTCTTCGAGCAGCTTGTTGAAGCGCTGCGTCTGCGGGCGCTCGCCAATATGCCACTTGATGTCGATGCTTTGCAGGAAGTCGGCAAAGGCGGCGATCTTGGCATCGCTCGGCACATCGTGGACGCGGTAGACCAGCGGGCTCTTCTTCGCCTCCAGCGTTTCGGCGGCCGCGACGTTTGCCTGGATCATGAATTCTTCGATCAGGCGGTGCGCGTCGATGCGTTCCTTGGCGACGACGCCCTGGATCTCGCCGTCCTCGTCGAACACGATGCGCCGCTCAGGCAAGTCGAGGTCGAGCGGGCTGCGCTTGTCGCGCGCCTCGGAAACCGCTGCGTAGGCGCCCCAGAGCGGCTTCAGGACGGTTTCGAGGATCTCGCCGGCCTTGCCGCCGGGCTTGCCGTCAATCGCGGCCTGGGCTTCTTCGTAGGCCAGCTTGGCGGCAGATTTCATCATGCCACGGATGAAGCGGTGTGACCGTTTGGTGCCGGACTTGTCGAAGATCAGCTCCACCGCCATGCAGCGGCGCAGTTCGCCTTCGCGCAGGGAGCACTCATCTGCCGACAGTTCGAACGGCAGCATCGGCACGACACGGTCCGGGAAATAGGTGGAGTTGCCGCGTTTCAGCGCTTCCTTGTCCAGCGGTGAGCCTTCGGTGACATAGGCCGCGACGTCGGCAATTGCCACGATGACGCGCCAGCCATCGTCCAGCTGTTCGGCCCAGACGGCATCGTCATGGTCGCGGGCATCGTGCGGGTCGATGGTGATCAGCGGGATCTGCGTGAGGTCTTCGCGCTCTGCCGCCGCCGGCTTGGCATCGCGGGCCTGTTCGAGCGCGTCTTCGGGGAATTCGGTCGGGATGTCGTGTGCGTGGATGGCCAGAAGGCTGGCCGAGCGCGGGTCGGTGATGTGGCCGATGACTTCAGTGACGATGCCGAAGGCCGGGCCGTACTGGCGCCGCCCGACAGGTTTCGGCTCTGCGATCACAAGGTCGCCATCCTTGGCGCCCTTACGGTCACCTTCCTGAATGACGAATTCGCGCTTCTCCTTGCGGGAGGAGGGCGTGACCTTGCCGCCGCGCTGGGTCTGGCTGTAGAGGCCGACCAGCCGGTCAGAGAGACGCTTTTCGAAAAGGGTGATCGAGCGGGCGAGCCATTCGCCGTCATGCTCGGAAATCTTGCAGAGCGCGCGGTCGCCCACAGCCGGGGCCTTGGCCTTTGGCTTGCCGGACGGGCCAGCATAGCGGATTTCTGGCCCGAACAGGCCCTTGTCGCCAGCGCTCTGTCCGTAGAGTTCGCCATCCTTGGCGAGGCGGGTAAATTCGACGACGCCCGTGGGCGGGGGACGGTCCGACTGCGCCCAGGCGCGTTTGCCGGTGCGTTCCAGCGTGCCGTCAGCCTCCATCGCTTGCAGGATTTCGCGCAGGAGCGCGCGCTCCTTGCCTTTCAGATGAAGGCCGCGGGCGATTTCCTGCTTGGTGGTAGCGCTGGGATTGTCGCGGAGAAAGTTGAGTACAGTTTTACGGTCAGGGAAGCTCATAAAGCGCATATAGGCCGAATCGGCGGGAAATGCGCGGGGGATTTGCGGTGGGGAATTCCCGTATCTGGCCAGAGCCGGATCGAAGGTCAGTGAATCTGATGCCGCCCACCGTAGAAGGCGTCCAGCACGACACGCACGTCCGGCGGTATTGTTTCATATTCCGCAAATGAGCCGAAAAACTTCTGTTGTTGTTCAAGAAGGAACTCAAAGGGTGTGGGCGCCTCCGGCAATTCTCCGGTTTCCCTTTCGAATGCCAGTGCCGGCTCCACTACTATTTCCTGGTAGGCTCTCTCGATCGCAGCAACAAACCCATCGTATTCCTTCCGGTGCTCGGCCGTGGCGGACGACAAATTCGGATGGTCCATGAATTTTGCGATCTGAAAGGCGAAAGCAGATAGACCCAGTGCGTTCAAAACAGAGTTTAGCGCGATGTCGTTCCTCATGACGGTTCTCGGATACACAGTTCCGAGACTGCCCTGAATGATCGGGTCCGTTTGGACGATTATGTCGGACGTTACAGCAACGGGAAACACATTCGTTGGAAACTCGGCCCCACGGAAAAGGGTCAGCAACGACAGCTGCCCCAGAAAGATTGCGTGTTCGTCGGATTTGATCTTGGCAAACCCGCTCGATGTGGGGGGATCCCCCAATCCGATGTAGAAGGCGCAATCCTTTCTGAGCTGGATCACTTGCTCAAAAAGTTTCTCGGTCTGCGTCTCAGAGAGATGGCCAAGGATCGGGATTTGCTCCGTTAATAGCTGCCTACCGCGCGTGCCAAGTCGCCGCCGTCCGGGTTTGCGAGATTTTTTGCCGAAAAAACTATAGATTACCAGTATGGCCGGTAGGATGCTTAGAAAAGGCAAGATTTGGGACCAAGCAGACATTCCGGTTTTTCCATTTCCGTCACCTTTCGTCGGCGACGTGCAACCCAACCCGGAATTGCAAGCTATTCTGCTGATGCCAACTCATTTCTTGATTTTGGGGAATGATTTTTAGCGACCCGAGCGCGCAGGCGCTGGCTTCCAACGCCTCGCTACTCCGCCGCCGGAAGCGTCATCACGTCCACAGGGGTGAGCGCGAAAGAGCCTGTGTTGAGGCCCCAGCGGCCGGTGAGGATTTCATAGTGGAGGTGGCGGGGCAGGACGATGTCTGCCGTGTTGCCCATCCTGCCGATGAAGTCTCCGGCCCGGACGGGATCGCCCTTCCGGACATGGCCGAAGGATTCCAGGTGGGCGTAGCGCGTGTAGACGCCGTGCCCATGGTCGATGACGATCATGTTGCCATAGTCGGCCCGGTATTCGAGCTTGCGGACCTTGCCGTCGCCCGCCGCGAAGACCGGCACGGGCACTTTGCTGAAATAGTCCACGCCCTTGTGCAGGCGGCCCCGGCGATACCCGAATTCGGATGAGATGCATCCGCCACTGACAGGCGCCGAGGAGAGGCGCACCGATCCGGCGATCAGGACCTGCGGCTTGAACCGGGTCACGACAAGGTTGCGGTCGACGCCTTCGGCATGGGCGGGGGCGAGGCCGGGGCAGGCCTTCAGCGCGTTCAGATGGGTCTGGCGTTCGACCCCGAAGGCGAGCACGGCTGGCGCGACACTGCTGAGGCGCACGAGGGTCTCTATATCGGTTTCAGCCGGGGCGGCAGTGACTGGCCGCTGGCTGCGCGGGGGCAGGGTGCGCGCCTCGGCCATAGGCCGCGAGAGGGCCTGCGAGACCAGGACAGCCGCCAGTGTGGCGACCCCGAAGAAGACGAAGACGTGCTTGCCTGTCATGTGGGTTTGCCTGCCGCGAAGCGCCGCTTCGTCAGCTCTCCGATGGTTTCGGCTTGGCAGCCTTCTTGGCGGGCGCCTTCTTCTTGGCCGCAGGCTTTTTGGCGGCGGGTTTCTTTGCCGCAGCTTTCTTCGGCGCAGCTTTCTTCTTGCCGCCGCCCTGGGCCGCCTTCGCGTTGACCAGCTCGATGGCCTGTTCCAGCGTGACGACGTCGGGCGTCATGTCCTTGGGAAGGGTGGCGTTGGTTTTGCCATGCTTCACATAGGGGCCATAGCGGCCTTCGAAGACTTCAATCGGGCCGCCATCCGGGTGGTCACCCAGCACCTTCAGCGCGGCTGCGCCGCCGCGTGCGCCGGCACGGGCCTTCTTTTCGGCGATCAGGACAACGGCGCGGTTGACGCCGATGGTGAAGACTTCGTTCGGGTCTTTCAGATTCGCATAGGTCTTGCCGTGCTGAACGTAGGGACCGAAGCGGCCGAAATTGGCGTACATCATCTCGCCATCTTCCGGGTGCGGACCTACTTCGCGCGGCAGGGAGAGCAGTTCGACCGCGCGGTCGACCGTCAGGGTTTCCGGCGTGTCATTCTTTGTGAGAGAGGCGCGCTTGGGCTTCTCGCCATTCGCCATCTCTACGTAAGGCCCGAACCGGCCGGACTTCAGCCAGATCGTCTCGCCCGTATCGGGATGCACGCCGAGTTCGTTGCCGTCCGGATTGATGAAGCCCGCTTCACCACCATCGGCAGAGAACTGGCGGGTATATTTGCATTCCGGGTGGCGCGAGCAGCCGACGAAAGCGCCGAACTTGCCGAGCTTCATCGACAGTTCGCCCTCTTTGCAGAGCGGGCAGAGGCGCGGGTTCTCAATCGGATTGCCATCAGCATCCTGGCTCGGGAAGACGTGCGCAGCGAGCGCCACGTTCAGGGCGTCCAGTACGTGCGAGACGCGCAGATCCTTGGTCTGATCGATGTCAGCCGCGAACTGGAGCCAGAATTCCCGCAGGAAGGCTTTCCAGTCGAGCTTGCCATCAGAAATGACGTCGAGCTTTTCTTCCAGGCCCGCCGTGAAATCATATTCCACATAGCGCTGGAAGAAGTTTTCGAGGAAAGCCGTCACGAGGCGGCCCTTGTCTTCCGGGATCAGGGATTTGTTCTCGATGCGGACATAGCCGCGATCTTCCAGCGTCGACAGGGTCGAGGCATAGGTCGACGGGCGGCCAATGCCGAGTTCTTCAAGGCGCTTGACCAGCGAGGCTTCGGTGAAACGCGGTGGCGGCGCTGTGAAGTGCTGGTTGGCGTCGGCCTTCAGCAGGTCTGCGTGCTGGCCTTCGGCCATCTTGGGCAGCAGGCCTTCACGGTCCTCGTCTTCGTCGCCGGCGTCGCGGCCTTCGGTGTAGAGTTTGATATAGCCATCGAACACAACGACCTGACCGGTCGCACGAACCATGGCGCGCTTGTCCTTGGAAGTCAGGTCAATCGTGGTCCGCTCGAACACGGCCGCTTCCATCTGGGAGGCCACAGCGCGGCGCCAGATCAGCGTGTAGAGTTTCCGCAGGTCATCGTCGCCATGATACTGTTCCGGGCGCAGATCGAAGTCTGTCGGACGGATGGCTTCGTGCGCCTCCTGGGCGTTCTTGGCCTTGGACGTATAGTAGCGCGTCTTTTCCGGCAGATAGCGGGCGCCATAGTTTGACTGGATCATGGTGCGGGCGGCGACATAGGCTTCTTCGGCCATGTTCACGCCGTCGGTACGCATATAGGTGATGCGGCCTTCTTCGTAGAGCTTCTGGGCGGCCTGCATTGTGCGCTTGGCGCCGAAACCCAGCTTGCGGGAAGCTTCCTGCTGCAGCGTCGAGGTAATGAAGGGCGGCGCCGGGTTGCGCTTGACGGGCTTCGCCTCAATCGAGCTGACCGTGTACCCGCCGACGCGCACGGCCTCGAGCGCCTTCTGGGCATCGCCCTCGTTGCCGAGCGTGAACTTCTTCAGCGTCGTGCCGTCCAGCGCGTGCAGGCGGACTTTGAAGTCCGTGCCATCGGGCGCGCGCAGGTCGGCCTCGACGGACCAGTATTCCTGCGGCTTGAACATCTCGATTTCGTTCTCGCGGTCGCAGACGATGCGCAGCGCAACCGACTGAACCCGGCCGGCAGAGCGGGAGCCGGGCAGCTTGCGCCACAGAACCGGGGAGAGATTGAAGCCGACGAGATAGTCCAGCGCGCGGCGGGCAAGGTAGGCATCGACCAGTTCGGCATCGATCTGGCGCGGATGTTCCATGGCAGTCGTGACGGCGTTCTTGGTAATCGCGTTGAAGACGACGCGCTCGACATGCATGTCTTTCTTGAGCGCGCGGCGCTTCTTCAGGGCTTCGACCAGGTGCCAGGAAATGGCTTCCCCTTCGCGATCCGGGTCGGTCGCGAGGATCAGTGTGTCAGCGTCCTTCAGGGCGTTGGCAATGTCGGAGATCCGCTTGGCCGACTTGGAGTCAGCCTCCCAGACCATCTCGAAGTCATTGTCCGGATCGACCGAGCCATTCTTGGACGGCAGGTCCCGGATATGCCCGTAGGAGGCCAGGACTTTATAGTCCTTGCCGAGGTATTTGTTGATCGTTTTGGCCTTGGCGGGCGACTCGACGACGACAAGTTTCATGCACGGTACCTCTTCAAGGGCGCGAGTGATGGCCGCGACGCCAAGGCAATGTCAAGGCTGGATGCGCGTCAGCCGTCTTCTCGGTAGGCGATGTAGGCGAGCGTGCAGAACAGCACAAACAGGGGCGGGCTCCACGCCGCAACAATAGGCGGCGCTGCACCTGTGGCGCCCAGGCTGGTCGAAAACTGGGTGAAGAAATAGAGCCCGATGGCGGCCAGCGTGCCTATGGCGAGCAGCTGCGATGTGCCGCCCATGCGCTGCAAACGCAGGCAAACGACTGCTCCGATGAGGGACATCGCGACGAACAGCGCCGGCGTCGCCATCAGGGCGTGCCAGCGCATCCGGTAGCGGGACGCGTCGAGCCCGGCGGCCTGTGTCTGGCGGATGAAACGCGGCAGGCGCCAGAAACCGATCGTGTTGGGCGAGGCGAACTTGTCGAACAGTGTCACGGCATCGAGTGAGGACGGAATCGCCAGATTGGCCTTCCGCTCGGGCGGCATGTTGGGGAGATTCTCGACAACATTTTCCAGTTGCCAGAACCCGTCGCGCAGCGTGGCGCGCTCCGCATCGATGCGGCGGGCAAAGGCGAAGTCATTGGTCGGCTGGCTGCCCGAATAGAGGCGCTCTTCTTCGATCATCTTCACATTCCGCAACACGACGCCGCCCTGGTCGACATGCTCGGCGTGGATCACGATCTGGCTGGTGTCATCTCCCTGACGCAGCCAGACACCCGAGTCCGACACCGCCATGGCGGTCCGCCCCTTATCGAGGATTTGCGCGCGGGTGACTTCAAAGGACTCAGTCAGCTTCGCTGCGAACGGATTCAACATGGTGGTCGTCGCGATCCCGACGATCAGACCGAGCGCAATCACGGGGGCAAGGAAGCGCCAGGCCGATATGCCGCTCGCCCGGATGATCGACAGTTCCGAACGCCGGTTGAGGCGTGTGAAGGCCATCATGGAGGCAACCAGCAGGCCGAAGGGCAGGGTTTGCTCCAGGATTTGGGGCAGTTTCATCAGGGACAGCCGCAAGGCGCCCATCAGGCTGAGGCTGACATCACCGCCAACGGTCCGCAGCTGTTCGACCACGTCGATCATCAGGATGGCGATCAGCAGAATGCCCAGCACAAGCACGAGGCCCGAAATGCACTCGCGCAGGATATAAAGCTGGATGCGGGACGCTAACGGCATCAGGCGGGCGCTCCGCCGTTTCCGGGCAACCGGTCAATGCCCGGCCGCTCAAGTTTGCCGAGACGCCGCCCGCGCGAGAAATAGATATAGCTGAGCGCCGCAGTGACGCTGATGGGCAGGACCCATTGCAGGACGTTCATGACCGGATCGCCGGCCGCTGCAGATTGGGCGGCCAGCTGGACAATCAACACTGTGATCGCCGCCGCAGAGGCAACGCCGATCCGCTTCGAGTAGCCTTTTCGGCTGAAATCCCCGCCGAGCACAGCAATGACCGCGATGAGCGCCATGACGATGTTCAGAAGCGGCGATGTAAGGCGGGTATTGGCCTCCGCCAGCAACGTATCGGCGTCCTTCAGCTCAAAATAATTGGTCCGGTCGACGAAGAAGAGTTCATGCAGGAACTTGTCCGACGCCTTCAGCGCGAGGTCGGAGTCCTCTTTCATGTAGTCGCTGAGATCGAACGGGTATTGCGCGAATTCGAGGATCGAGAGTTGCTGGTTCTCGTCAAGCTGCATGCTGATCGCGTCTCTCAGCAAAAGGGTCGGCCGGTTGTCCACCTGCACCAGCGCCGCACTTCGCGCCAGGATATCGGTCGGAAACTCGGGGTCTGTCATGTCTGAAATGAGGACCCCGCGCAGTTCGCCGCTAACCTGCTCGCGCGCATAGAATGTCAGGCGGTCCCCATTGGTCGTGAACTGGCCCGGCCGGATCAGGGCCGCGGCAAGGTCTGCCCGCGCGACCGCCACGGTCTCCCGCATGGCCCGCTGAGCCAGCGGCTGGACCCAGAGGTTCACGCCGAGATGTGCAATCGCGCAGAGCACGGCCAGGCGCATGATGGGAGAGGCGATCTGCCAGCGCGTCATGCCGGCGGCCTGCGCCACGACGATTTCGCTATCCTTGTGGATCCGGTTCAGGGACCAGACCCCGGCCACGAACAGAGCCAGCGGGGTCAACAAGGCAATGATCTGCGGCGCGCCCAGCATGACAATATAAAAATAAGTCAGGGCGGACTGCCGGTTCTCGAGGATCAGGTCGGTGCGCGACAGGCCCTGTGCGAGCAGGGCAAGCAGAGCCAGGCCGCCGACAATGATCGCGACCGCCCGGAGGACCTCATAGAACAGGTACGACTGTACTTTCGTCATGCAGCGTCACGTGCCGGGAAAATAAGCATATATTGGCAGCTGTTGGGCATATTTTCCCTAGCTAGCGAGTTGCGCTGCGCGCGTCGATGCTTAGTTTCCGTCTCAAACGGAGATTCCTCACATGAAAATCACCTTCACAGATGCCGCAAAGGCAGATGTTTTCGCTTTTATCGTCGATGAAGACGGCGGTCTGCCTGAGGTGGCTGCACCCCTGGATGAAGCCACGGGCGGCCTCTTGTCCGCAGCCATTGACGGCCGGTTCACCGGCAAGAAGGACCAGCAGGCGATCGTTGTGCTGCCAAAAGGCGCCGACGCTCGCCGTGCGATCCTGATCGGCGGTGGCAAGCCCAGGAAGCGCGATGCCCGCGTTCTCGAGGGGCTCGGTGCCAATCTGGTGAAGGCATTCAACATGAGCGGCTTCAAATCGATCGCGATCCATGCCGGTTCTGCTGAAGATGCGGCCCGTCTGGGCGTCGGCGCCAAGCTCGCCGCCTACCGGTTCGACACCTATTTCACCAAGCTCAAGGCTGACCAGAAGCCGAGCCTGAATGCGGTTTCCTTCGTGGTCGACGATGTGAAGGCCGCCAAAGCGGCGTTTGCGCCGCTCGAAGCCGCAGCTGAAGGCACCATGCTGGCACGCGATCTCGTCAACATGCCGCCGAACGACCTCTATCCGGAGAGCTTTGCGGCCAAGATCAAGGACCTGGCAGAACTTGGCGTCGAGGTGGAAATCCTTGGCGAGAAGCAGATGGCGAAGCTGGGCATGCACTCGCTTCTCGGCGTCGGCCAGGGGTCTGTGCGTGAAAGCCAGCTCGGCATCATGAAATGGAATGGCGGCAAGGACGGCGAGGATCCGGTGATCCTGGTCGGCAAGGGCGTCTGCTTTGATACCGGTGGTATCTCGCTGAAGCCGGGCCCTGGCATGGAAGAGATGCGCGGCGATATGGGCGGTGCAGCGGCTGTGACCGGCACGATCCGGGCGCTCGCTGAACGCAAGGCCAAGGTCAACGTGGTCGGCCTGATCGGCCTGGTCGAGAACATGCCGGACGGCAACGCGATCCGCCCTGGTGACATTCTCAAGTCCGCTTCCGGCCAGACCATCGAAGTCCAGAACACGGATGCCGAAGGCCGCCTCGTTCTCTGCGATGTGCTCTGGTATGCGCAGGAACACTTCAAACCGAAAGCGATCGTGGACCTTGCCACGCTGACAGGTGCCATCGTGATCTCGCTCGGCCATCACCATGCCGGCCTGTTCACCAACAGCGACGATCTGGCGGATGAGCTGACCAAATCCGGACTCACCGAAGGCGAGCGCGTCTGGCGCATGCCGATGGGCCCGGAATATGACGCGCTGCTGAAGTCGAAATTCGCGGACATGCGTAACATTGGCGGCCGCGCGGCGGGTTCGATCACGGCGGCTCAGTTCCTGAAGCGCTTCATCAAGGATGGCGTGAAATGGGCGCACATCGACATTGCCGGCGCTGCCTGGGTCGAAGGTGAGAAATCGGCTCTGGACGTCAGCTGGGCCTCCGGCTTCGGCCCGCGCCTGCTGGATCGCTGGATTGCCGACAATTACGAGGACTAGGATGTGAGCGAGCCGCCGAAGCCTGAGTGGTGGTTTTACCATCTCTCCCGCACCACGCTGGAGCAGGCGGCGGCGCCCCTCATGTCCAAATGCCTCGAAGTGGGCTGGCGCGTCCTCGCCGTCAGCCCGAATGCGGACCGGCGGGCGGCGCTCGATGCCGCCCTCTGGACGTATGACGACGCATCTTTCCTGCCGCATGGCCAATCCGAAGCACCGGGGCTCGATGCATCGCGTCAGCCCGTGCTGATTTCAGGCAAGGCTGACAATGTGAACGGCGCAGCGGCCCTGTTCCTCATGGACGGGGTCAAGGCGCCGGTGGACGCGCCTTACACGCGCTGCATGATGATGTTCGACGATGGCGACATGGATGCCCGCAGCGCGGCGCGGGAAGCCTTCAAGGCCGCGAAAGATGCTGGCCTGGTGACGCGCTACTTCCAGCAGACCGGATCGGGCGGCTGGAAAGAGGCGGGGGTGTGATGGGCGCGGTTGTCGAGCAGGTGGCCATCGAAGCAACCGAATTTCTGAAATTGAGGGACGCTCTGGATTGGGGCGGCCTATCTTCAGAGGATGCCCAGCGCTCACTTGACCGCAGTCTGTTTTTTGCGCGGGCAATGGATGGAGACGAGGTTGTCGGCTTTGGCCGGGTGGTCGGTGATGGCGTCATGTACTTTTACATTCAGGACATGATGGTTGCTGCCAATCGGCAGGGTGAAGGAATAGGTGCGCGCATTCTGGAGAGCCTCCTGCAGCAGATACGCGGTGTTGCGATCAAGGGGGCGACCGTCGGGCTGATGGCTGCACGGGGGAAATCCGGATTATATGCACGTTATGGATTCATCAAGAGACCGAGCGAAATCTATGATGCCGGAATGACACTCGTTCTGGCCTGACCGTGATGGGTCTCAGACCTTCTTCACGAATTCCGATTTCAGGCCCATTTGGCCGATGCCGTCAATCTTGCAGTCGATGTCGTGGTCGCCGTCGACGAGGCGGATGTTCTTCACCTTGGTGCCGCGCTTCACAACCAGCGAGCTGCCCTTCACTTTCAGGTCCTTGATCACGGTCACCGTGTCGCCGTCGGCCAGAGGATTGCCGTTGGAATCCTTCACGACCTTCTCGTCCGATGCGCCCGCCTCGGAGGCAGACCACTCATTGGCGCATTCGGGGCAGACCAGCATCGTGCCGTCTTCATAGGTGTAGGTGGAGCCACATTTCGGGCAGGGCGGCAGCGTGCTCATGATCGGAACCTTACGGAATTTGTGCTCCGAGCGCCCTAGTCCCTGCAATCGGATTGCGCAAGGCGGCGCTCTGTCCTTGCTCCGGCGTGCCGGCGCCGCTATAGGCCCGCGCAACACTCCAATTTCCCTACAACAGGAACCTCCCATGGCTGTCCAGCGTACCTTTTCCATCATCAAGCCCGACGCGACCGAGCGTAACCTGACCGGCGCCGTCAACGCGGTTATCGAAAAGGCCGGCCTGCGCATCATCGGCCAGCGTCGCATCCAGATGACCCAGGCTCAGGCCGAGCGCTTCTACGCTGTGCACAGCGAACGTCCGTTCTTCGGCGAGCTGGTCGAATTCATGACCTCCGGCCCGGTGGTTGTTCAGGTTCTCGAAGGTGACGACGCTGTCGCGAAATACCGCGAAGTGATGGGCGCCACGAACCCGGCAGACGCCGCTGAAGGCACGATCCGCAAGCTTTACGCCAAATCGATCGGCGAAAACTCGGTCCACGGTTCGGACTCCGAAGAGAACGCCGCGCTCGAAATCGCGCAGTTCTTCTCCGAAGCCGACATCGCCGGCTAAGGCTGGCGAGCCTTTCAGGGCAGCGAAGATTTAAAGAGGGCCCAGCCGGAAGGTTGGGCCTTTTTTTGGGTTCTTACACCGGATGTCAGGACACAAGTCAGGGCGCCACCAGAGAGCGGCGCCCTATTGTTCTATCAGCTGTCTACCGGCGTAAATGCCAGCTTCAGCGTTGCCTGTCCGGAGGCTTCGTGGACGTATTCGCCCACTTGCTGGAAGCCGTACCGGTCATAGAAGGCACGGCCGGTGGCGTTGGCCTTGAAGACGTCAAGCGTGACGGCGCCTTTCTTCGACACCGCAAAATCCATCATGGCGCGGCCGTGGCCTTTTCCATGATGTTCGGGCTGAAGAAAGATGGCGCCGACTTCTGCACCGAGTAGCGCGATGAAGCCGATGGGTTTGCCATCGTCTTCGAGCATCCAGATTTCAGCAAACTTCGGATAGACGTTCCTCACATTCTCCGCTTCTGCGTCAAGAAAAGGCACGGACAGAAACGGGTGGGCGAGTTCGCTGGCAGCGCGCCAGATAGACACCACGGCGTCAGTATCGTGGTCGGTATAGGGTCTGATCATTGTCAGAGACCCCTTTCATATATTGCGTCCCAGCGGATGCCGGGCGCGTGTTTTTTGGAATTTTGTGGATCAAGTCAAAGGGCTCAGCGTGGCGAAGCACGGCGAGGCTGATCTTCGGTGACTTGTTTTGGCCGCACCATGCGGACCAATATTATCGGGACATAAAATCTCCGGTTCGATGCGGAAAGCATAACGCATCTGCCGTAAACTACCAAGCTGAGAGGCGGTATATTTAGGCTGGCTCAGCCTGCCGAAGTCAGCGTCGCGCACGCCTTCGCCAGTGCTTCCGGGTAGAGCTTGTGCTCCACGGGGAGGAGGCGGGCGGCGAGGCTGTCGGCTGTGTCGCCGGGCAGGATGGGCAGGCTCGCCTGCTGGATGATCTCGCCGTCATCGACGCCGGGGCTGACCCAGTGAACGGTGGCGCCGGCCTCGGTATCGCCCGCGTCAATGGCGCGCTGGTGGGTGTGGAGGCCTTTGTATTTGGGCAGGAGTGACGGGTGGATGTTGACCATCCGGCCTTCCCACTTGCCTACGAACCACGGCGTCAGGACACGCATGAAGCCGGCGAGCGCGATGATTTCGGTGCCAGCGGCTTCAAGTTCCGCATCGAGCGCCTTTTCGAAGGCTTCGCGATCCTTGCCGAACAGCGTGTGGTCCACGGCGGCGGTTGGGACACCTGCGGCTGCTGCGGTCTCCAGGCCTTTCGCATCGGGCCGGTTTGACGCGACCAGCACAGGCCTGGCCGGGTAAGCCGGATCCTCGGCGGCGTGCAGCAGCGCCTCCATGTTGGAGCCGCGACCGGAAATCAGGATCGCCAGCTTCAGGCGGTTCATGCCGGGTCCAGACGCCCAATCACGACCGGGGCTTCGCCAGCGGCCTGCAGCTCGGCGCACACGGCGTCCGCGTCTTCCGGCGCGACCGCGAAGATCATGCCGATCCCCATATTGAAGGTGCGGTGCATTTCGTCTTCGGCAACATTGCCCGCGCCTTGCAGCCATTCGAACACCGGGGGCGGGGTCCAGGCCTTGCGGTCAATGACCGGAACCAGATGGTCCGGAACCATGCGCGGGGTGTTTTCGGTCAGGCCGCCGCCGGTGATGTGGGCGAGGCCTTTAATGACGCCTTTGCGGATCAGGGGCAGTGAGACGCCTGCATAAAGCCGTGTCGGCGTGAGCAGCGCTTCGCCCAGCGTCGTGTTCGAGAAGGGGGAGGCGCTGTCATAAGACAGGTTCTCGCGCTCCACGATGCGGCGCACCAGCGAGTAGCCGTTGGAGTGCGGGCCGGACGAGGCGATGCCGATCAGCACGTCCCCGGCCACCATCGTGTCCATGCGCGGCAGAACCTTGTCGCGGTCCACAGCGCCGACCACGAAACCGGCCAGATCGTAATGACCCGGCGGGTACATGCCCGGCATTTCAGCTGTCTCGCCGCCGACGAGGGCGCAGCCGGACAGGCGGCAGCCTTCGGCAATGCCAGCGATCACGGCTTCCGCGATGCCGCCCTCGAGCTTTCCTGTGGCAAAATAATCGAGGAAAAACAGCGGCTCGGCGCCCTGGGCCAGCACGTCATTGGCGCACATGGCAACGAGGTCGATGCCGACCGTGTTGTGAATGCCGGTCTCGAAGGCCAGCATCAGCTTGGTGCCGACGCCATCTGTGCCCGAAACCAGGATCGGATCTGAATAGCCAGCGGCTTTCAGGTCGAACAGGGCGCCGAAGCCGCCCAGCCCTCCCATGACGCCGGCTCGGCGGGTGGCTTTGGCCAGCGGGCCGATCGCATCGACAAGGCGTTCGCCTGCCTCAATATCGACACCAGCATCGCGGTAAGAAAGGGAAGTTTTGGACGGGTCGCTCATGATGTCTCGCGCGTTAGCATGGGGAAATCGACTCTGCCAGTGCCGCGCGCGGTTTCAGCTCCGGGCCGGAATTGCTACAAGGTCGCCAACCGAGGAGGTCTCTGACCATGATTCGTATGCTTCTTGCTTCTGCGCTCGCAGCGTTTGTGGCGGTTTCCAGTGCCGCAGCTGATACGCAGGACGTTTATACGATCCCTGGTCTGGAAGTGGACGAGACTGCGCCGTCGCTGATTCAGGCGCGGGAACAGGCCATGATGGCGGCCCGGCTGGCTGGCGCCCGTATCCTCATCGAGAAAATTACACTCCCCGAGGACCGGGCGGAGGCAGGCGACTTGCCGGTGACCGCCGAATTGGCCAATCGCCTCTCCGCCGCCGTGGATGTCCAGGAAGAAACTGCCGGCGCAGGCCGCTACAAGGGCGTCCTGCAAGTGGTCTACAATCCGCGCATGGTGAGGGCGCACCTTGAATCCCTTAACGTGCCTTATGTCGATACGCAGGCGCCGCTCAGCCTGATGGTGCCGCTGGCGTCGTCTGGTGGACTGGAAGAAGCCTGGCGCGAGGCGCTCGGCACTGGCAATTCCGGGGCTCTGGCCCCTTATGTGACGGCAAACCTTGCTGGCTATTCGTCTTTCAGTGATTGGAATGCGTTGTCTCCGGAAGCAGGAAGCCTGCGCGCGCGCCGCGCTGTGCTGGCAGAACTCTCCGGCTTCGACGGCGCCTGGCGTGTCAGCCTGTCGACCGTGACTGCGGCCGGAACCGAAGTGGTCGGCAACACGCCGGCAGCGACCACGCTGGAAGGAGCAGCGAGAGCGGCCACCCGCCTGCTGGAGGAGAACTGGAAGCGGTCCTCCATCATTCGCGGCGGTGTCCGCACGCAGGCCAAGGCGACGGTGCGCTACACCTCGCTGGCTGAGTGGAACACGCTGCGCGGTGCGCTGGCACGTTCGCCGCTTGTGTCTGATTTCCGCACCACAGCCGTTGCTCGCGATGGCGCCGTGGTCAGCTTCGCCTACGTGGGAGACCCTCAGCGTTTGCAGAACGATCTTCTGCAGCGCGGCGTCGCGCTTGGGGATGTGCCGGAAGCGGGCTGGGTGCTCCGCTCGGCCGTGTCAGCTGCAGGGGTTCCGTGAGCAAACGGCCTATCGTCCCGTCCGGACAACCAGACCAATTGAGCTTTGCGTTTCCCGCAGGGCCGCTGCGCTTTGATCAGCTGGTCATCACGCCAGCCAGTCAGGCGGCGGTCAGCATTGTGCGACAGCCTGCCAAGTGGCCGATGCCGGTATTGTGCGTGACAGGCCCGTTGCGGTGCGGGCTGACCACGCTGCTCAGGGCCTGGTGCGAGGAAGTTGGTGGCACTTATTTCACCGCGAACGCGTTCTCCCGGTTGAAGCCTGCGGAGCTGAACGCTCTGGCGGGGCAATTCGTGGCCGTGGATGATGCTGACAAAGTGGCAGCCAATGAAACGCTGCTCACCTTTATCAACCGGACCGGCGAAGAGGGCGGTAAGCTTTTGCTGGCGTCGAGCAACAGCCCGTCTCAATGGCCTGTGTCGTCTGCTGACCTGAAGTCGCGCCTGAACTCGATGCCGATTGCTGAAATCCTGCAGCCGGACGAGCCAATGCTGTATGGACGTCTCAACGCGGCGGCGGCCCGGCGGTTTCTGAAACTCGAGCCGGAAATCCTCTCCTATCTCTCACTTCGGCTTGACCTCACCTACGAAGCCATCGAGGCGTTCGCGGAAAAGCTGAGTGATGGTGTCACAACGACAGGACGCGCGCCTTCTGTTCCTCTGGCAAAAGAGGTATTGGAGGCGCTGGGGCTGTCGGAACCAGACGAACCGTCGACGAACTGAACCGGGCTGAAACAAGGGGAAATTCATGGTGGACGGCGTGGCCAAGACCGCGAAGCAGCTGATGGTGTCGCCACAGCGCTACCTGAACCGGGAGCTTTCCTGGCTCGAGTTCAACCGGCGTGTGCTGGAAGAGGCGGAAAATCCGGGGCATCCTCTGCTTGAGCGCCTGCGGTTCCTGTCGATTTCCGCCAGCAACCTCGATGAGTTCGAAATGGTGCGATACGCCGGTCTGCGCGAGCAGGTGCGGGCGGGCGTAACGCGAACCAGCCAGGAAGGTTTGACGCCCTCCACTCAGATCAAGCAGATCGAGGAATTGTCGCTGAAACTGATCGCCGATCAGCAGAGCCGCTGGCGGCAATTGAAGGAAGAGCTCGAAACGGAGAATATCCGAGTTCTTACGGGCGCGGACCTCAGCAAAAAAGACATCACGGATCTCGACGAGTTTTTTCGCAGCCACATTTTCCCGGTTCTGACGCCGCTTGCTGTTGATCCGGCTCATCCGTTTCCGTTCATTCCCAATCTTGGCTTTTCGGTCGCGCTTGATCTCGTCTCCATACATGGCGAGAATAGCCATATCGGTATTGTGCCGCTGCCTGCTTTCGTGCGGCGCTTCATCCGTCTTCCACGCAGCCAGAAGGGAACGCTCCGGTTCATTCCGCTGGAAGATGTGATCGGACTATTTATCAGCGACCTTTTTCCCGGCTATCGCGAACGCGGCCGTTGCCTTTTCAGGATCGTGCGGGACAGCGATATCGAGATCGAGGAAGAAGCCGAAGATCTGATCCGTGAATTTGAAGTGCTGCTGAAGCAGCGCCGCCGGGGCCGCATCGTCCGGCTTCGCATGCAGTCGAGTGCGCCCCAGCACTTGCGGGAATTCATCACGCGCGAAATCGGTGCAGAGAACGCCGACGTCGTGCTCTATGATGGTATTCTCGGCATGGCGCAGTTGTCAGAACTGATTGTCGACGACCGGCCGGACCTCAAATTTCCGCCTTACGACCCACGGTATCCGGAACGTATCCGTGAAATGGGCGGAGACTGTTTTGCCGCAGTGCGGATGAAGGACATTCTTGTCCATCACCCGTTCGAGAGCTTCGATGTTGTCGTTGAATTCATTCGGCAGGCCGCTGCCGATCCGCAAGTCGTCGCGATCAAGCAGACGCTTTACCGCACGACCAATAATTCCCCCATCGTCGCTGCGTTGGTTGAAGCAGCGGAGAACGGCAAGAACGTCACAGCTCTGGTTGAGATCAAGGCGCGATTTGACGAAGAGGCGAACCTCAGGCTTGCCAGGGACCTGGAACGCGCTGGCGTGCAGGTCGTGTACGGATTTATTGAATACAAGACCCACGCGAAAGTCTCGCTCGTCGTTCGCCGGGAAGGCCAGGAGCTGCGGACGTATACGCATTTCGGTACGGGCAACTACCACCCGATCAATGCCAAAATCTATACTGACCTGTCTCTATTCACGGCTGACCCGGCGCTCGGCCGGGATGCCAACAGGTTGTTCAACTTTGTGACTGCGTATCGTGAGCCGCCCGAAGTCGGCCCGACACTCGAAAAGATTTCGATGTCGCCGCTGAACCTCAAGATCAATCTGCTCAAGATGATTGAGGCTGAGGCCGCTGCCGCGAAGAAGGGGAAACCCAGCGGCATTTGGGCAAAGATGAACTCGCTTGTTGATGGCGATGTGATTGACGCGCTCTACCGGGCTAGCCAGGCTGGCGTCCCGATCGATCTGGTCGTTCGGGGCATATGCTGTCTGCGTCCAGGTGTTCCGGGCCTGTCGGATACGATCAGTGTAAAGAGCATAATCGGGCGCTTTCTTGAGCATTCCCGGATTATATGTTTTGCCAATGGTGAGGCGCTTCCGTCCCCCAATGCGAAAGTCTTCATTTCGTCGGCAGACTGGATGCCGAGGAATCTCGATCGCCGCGTCGAAGCGCTGGTCCCGATCGAAAATCCGACCGTGCACCGGCAGGTCCTGAACCAGATCATGGTGGCGAACCTGAACGATGAACAGCAAAGCTGGCTTATGCACGAGGACGGAACGTACATTCGCGCGCGGGCAGATCTCAGCAGTTCGAGTTTCTCGGCGCACCGCTATTTCATGGACAATCCCAGCCTTTCTGGTCGGGGAAGCGCGCTTGAGGTGAGCCTTCCACCACGCCTGCTGCCGAAAGGGAGCAAAAGCGAATGAGCTTTCCCAATTCCCATCGCGCCGCCATAATTGACATCGGTTCCAACTCGGTCCGCCTGGTCATTTTTGACGTCCTCGGGGCGTCGATCCTTCCGACGTTCAACGAAAAAGTCATGGCGGGTCTGGGCGTGGGGCTTGCCAAGACGGGACGGTTGTCAGAGCCTGGCCAGCGATCGGCTCTGTCAGCGCTCGCGCGCTACAAGGCAATCCTCAGAGCGCTGAACCTTCGCAATTTCACCGCAGTCGCCACGGCAGCCGTTCGCGCCGCTGAGGATGGCCCGGACTTCATCCGCAAGGCAAATCGCGTCCTCGGACGCCCGGTTTCGGTCTTGTCCGGCGAAGATGAGGCGCGCCTGTCCGCGCTCGGCGTCGAAGCCAGTTTTCATGAGCCACAGGGCGTCATCGGCGACCTTGGCGGCTCCAGCCTGGAATTCATGCAGATCGGAACCGGCAAGGGCAAAGGGGAAAGCCTGATGCTGGGACCCTTGTCTTTCGGAGAGCTTCCCGCCGATGCAAAGGAACTGCGCAAAGCCATCAAAGCTGAACTGAAAAAGTCAAAAGTGTTGCCGGGCGCCAAGGGGCGTTTCTTTGCTGTCGGCGGTGCATGGCGGACGTTCGCCAAGATCAACATGACGCTTGAAAAGTACGCGTTGCAGGTGCTGCAGGGCTACCAGATGAATTCGGGGCAGGTGGCGCGCACGGCCAAGCTCTGCATCGACTCGCTCAGCAATCCGGCCGCCCGCGCTCAGCTGGAATCCATGGACAAGCGCCGGGCCCGTCATATGCCGATCGCCGCCATCCTGCTGGAAGAGATTCTCGAGATCAGCAAGTTCGATGGTATTTCGATTTCCTCTGCCGGCCTGCGCGAAGGCGTGCTCACCGACATGACAGGCGCAGCGGTCACCGATCCGCTGCTCGATGGCGTGATTGCTTTTGCGCGGTTGGATCACAACCAGATCGCATTCGGCCAGGCGCTGCACGACTTCATCGCGCCGGCGTTTGCCCCGGAGGCTGATCTGTTCGGGTCGCCTGCAGCTGACCTGCGGATCGAACAGGCCGCCTGCATGATGGCGGACAGCGCCGGGCGCTTCCATCCGGACCACCGCGCACTAATGGCCTACGATCAGGCTCTCCGCGCGCCGTATGCCGGCGTGAGCCATGGTGAGCGCGCGATGATCGCCTATGCCGTTGGGTGCCGGTACCAGAAAGACTTCAAGCGGCCCGGCGACTATGTCGGGCTCACCTCGGAGCCTCAGGCAGAGCGCGCCAAGCAGCTGGGCAGCGCCATGCGCCTTGGTGCGGTATTTTCTGGCCGTTCAGGCCCGATCCTGCGCCGGGCACAATTGTCCCGGGCTGGCGAGAGGCTCTGCCTCAATATCCGCAAGGCAGATGAGCCGATGATTTCTGAAACGGTATCACGGCGCCTTGCTCAAACCGCAAACGCCCTCAGGCTGCAGCCTGAAATACTGATCGGCTAGATCAGACGTCGAACAGGCGAACCTGACCGCCCTCGAAGGACACAGCCAGTTTGCCCGACAGCAGCGCCTCAGCCTTGCGGCCGAACATCTCGTAACGCCAGCCCTGCATGGCCGGAATGTCGTCGCCCTTGTCTCCGCGGGCAATCCGGTCAATGTCCGCTGCGTTGGCGATGAGGCGCGGCACCACGTCATGTTCGTCGGAGACGTGTTTCAGCAACACTTTCAGCAATTCAGGCGCACCGGCCGGGATCTGCGCGTTCTGCTGACGCGGTTCGAGGTCTGGTGCGAGGCTGGACGGATTGTCCAGTGCCGCCACGACGGCTTCGATCAGCCCCTGACCGTGTTTTGACCGGACGAAGCCGTTCGGAACCGCCCTGAGCTGATTGTAGTCGTTCTCGGACCGCGGCTTCTGGCTCGCGATTTCCTGGATGGCGTCATCCTTCAGGATTCGGCGGCGTGGCTTGTCGAGTTCCTGCGCCAGCTGCTCGCGCCAGGCGGCGACGGCAACGATGACGGCCGTATAGTCCTTCTTCTGCGTGCGCAGCTTCAGGCGCTGCCAGGCCTTGGCGGGATCAGTGTCGTATTTTGCCGGATCTTCGAGATCGGACATTTCTTCCTGAACCCAGGGCAGGCGGCCGCTCGAATCGAGCTTGTCCCGCATGATCAGGTAGGCGTCACGCAAGTGTGTGACATCGCCGAGGGCGTAGACGAGCTGTTTCTGCGACAGCGGGCGCCGCATCCAGTCGGTAAACTGGCTCGATTTGTCGATCTGACGGCGCAAGACTCGCTGAACGAGGTTGTCGTAGGAAATCGAGTCGCCATAGCCGAGCGCCATCGCGGCAACCTGGGTGTCAAAGATCGGCCCCGGCGGGTGGCCGATGAGACGATTGAAGATTTCGATGTCCTGCCGGGCGGCGTGGAACACCTTCACGCGGTTGTCGGCAGCGATCAGGTTCAGGAACGGCCCGATGTCCAGATCCTCGGCCAGCGGGTCGATAAGGCCCTCCACGCCGGGCGCAGAAGCCTGGACCAGGCAAAGCTCTGGCCAGTAGGTCGTTTCCCGATGAAACTCGGTATCGACGCAGATAAAGTCGCTTTCGGCCAGCTTTCCGCAGAAATCTTCGAGTGCCGACTGCTCAGTAATGGGAGTCAGGGTGTTGTCAGTCATCGCGGGCTTGCGTATCGCATCGCCAGAACAAATGCGAGAGGCTATTGCCTCCCGTTAAGCTTTTACTTGGACCGACTTTTCCGGAGACTGATCCAATGCACGCCTATCGCACCCACACCTGCGGTGAACTTCGCAAGGCCCAGGTCGGCGAAACCGTCAAACTGTCCGGGTGGCTACACCGCCGCCGGGAACACGCTGGTGCCCTGTTCATCGATTTGCGCGACCATTATGGCCTGACGCAGGTGGTGGTCCACCCAGGCGCGCCTTTCTACGAAGACGCCAAGCGCGCCTCGGCTGAAAGCGTCCTGACGGTCACCGGCACGCTGATTGCGCGCGATGACGAGGCGATCAATGCAGAGCTGCCGACGGGCGAAGTCGAGCTGCCCGCCGAAACGCTGATCATCGAGAGCGCCGCTGAAAAGCTGCCGTTGCCCGTCTTCGCTGAGCCGGACTATCCGGAAGATATCCGCCTGAAGCACCGCTATCTCGACCTGCGCCGCGAGACGCTGCACAAGAACATGATCCTGCGCAGCCAGGTCATCGCCAGCTTGCGCCAGCGCATGATCGGGCAGGGCTTCACCGAATACCAGACGCCCATCCTGACGGCCTCCAGCCCGGAAGGGGCACGTGACTTCCTCGTGCCGTCGCGTCTGCACCCCGGTGAGTTCTATGCGCTGCCGCAGGCGCCGCAGCAGTTCAAACAATTGCTGATGGTGTCCGGCTTTGACCGTTACTTCCAGATCGCACCCTGTTTCCGCGATGAGGATGCGCGCGCTGACCGGTCGCCAGGCGAGTTCTACCAGCTCGATATCGAGATGAGCTTTGTCACCCAGGATGACGTGTTTGGCGCGATTGAACCGGTCATGCGCGGTGTGTTCGAGGAGTTTGCTGATTGGGAAGGCAAGGGGCGTTCGGTCCCGGCTGAACCGTTCGTGCATATTCCTTATGCCGAAGCGATGGCGAAATATGGCTCCGACAAGCCGGACCTGCGCAACCCGCTCGAACTTTCCGATGTGACCGATTTCTTCGCTGACGAAAGCAAGACCGGTTTCAGCATCTTCGCGAAAATCATCAAGGGCGGCGGCAAGGTCATCGTCATTCCGGCGCCGAAGGCTGCGGCTGAAAAGTCCCGCAAGTTCTTCGATGATATGGACAAATGGGCCAAGAAAGAGATGCAGGCACCCGGCCTTGGCTATGCGCGCCTGAAAGAGGCCGATGGCGGCGGCGTAGACAGCCAGGACCCGGTGCTCAAGGGCTTTGAGGCAGGTCATCTGGCCGCTCTGCTGGCGCATATGGGGCTTGGCGCAGGGGACGGCGTGTTCTTCTCGGCAGGTGCAAAGGGCGCGGCCTACAAGCTGGCGGGCGCCGCACGCAACGAGCTTGGCAAGTCGCTTGAGTTGATCGAAGAGGGCGTGTTCCGCTTCTGCTGGATCGTCGACTTCCCGATGTTTGAATACGACGAAGAGCACAAGAAGATCGATTTCAGCCACAACCCGTTCTCGATGCCACAGGGCGGCATGGAGGCCCTGAACGCGGCCAAGACCGAGGAAGAGATCCTCGACATTAAGGCCTTCCAATATGACATCGTCTGCAACGGGATCGAACTGTCATCGGGTGCCATCCGGAACCACCGCCCTGACGTGATGCTCAAGGCTTTCGAGATGGCAGGCTATGGACCGGAAGTCGTGGAAGCAGAATTTGGCGGCATGTTGAACGCGTTCCGCTATGGCGCCCCGCCGCACGGCGGCATCGCACCGGGCGTCGACCGTATCGTCATGCTGCTGGCGGATGCGGAGAACATCCGCGATGTCACGCTGTTCCCGATGAACGGCCAGGCGCGCGACCTGTTGATGGGCGCACCAAGCCCTGTCGACGAAAGCCAGCTGCGTGAGTTGAACATCCGTCTCGCGCCGCAAGTGAAATCCTGAATCGAAAGCCCGCCCGGATAGTGAAGCCGGGCGGGCTTTTCAAATTTCTATTTGTTCAAAAAGTCTATTGGCACTCAGGCAGGTGAAGACCGCTTGGGAGCAGCGTCCGCTCAGAGACGCAAGCGCCTGCGAAATCCGCTTCCTGCCAACCCTTCAGACCGGTCAGATTGGCGTCCGCAAAGCGGGCATCCTTGAAAGATGCGCCCCGTACGTCAGCGCCATCCATCCGGGTGAGGGAAAGATTGGCGCCGTTGAAAATACCCGTCAGCATGACAGCACCTGATAGGTCTGCGCCTGTAAGATTGGCACCCGAAAAATCAGCGCCCTCTACGGATGCATTGGAAAGGTTGGCGGCTGCGAAGTTGGCACCAACCAGCATGGCGCCCTGGAGGTTCGCGCCGGTCAGGACCGTCTGCTTGAATTCCGCGCCGGACCCTTGAACCGCCTGAAGGCGGGCATTGGCCAGATTGGCACCTGACAGCTTTGCAGTTGTCAGAACCGCAGCCCGCATATCTGCGCCGTTGGCGACGATACCTTCGAAATTCGTTTCAATTGCCTGAATGCCGCGCATGAACGCGAATTCGAGATTGGCTTCGCGATAGTTGGCGCCGCTGAGCGTCCAGCCCGTCAGATTGCGACCGGAAAGGTTGCAGCCCCCGCAGGAACCGACATAGCTCGGTGCCCAAGCCACGGGCTGACTCGGCCGGGGCTGTTCTTGCGCCGTCGCATCAAATGCAACAAATGAAACAAGGGAAAACAGGCTGAGCAGGACTCGGTTCATGCCTATTTGGATAGCGCTTTGTTTTGCGTGCCAAAACTGAACAAGCTGTAACCACTGATTCCGGGCAACATGTGTTGCAGAATTGCCATGACTGTTACAATAGCCCGGAACGACGCCCCAGGCGGCAGAATTGTTCCGGAATTACTTCTGATCCCGGGATTCTTCACCGCACGTATCGCACTCGATATCGCCGTCTTCACTGATCTCGAAGAGCGTGAAACTTCCGCAAACAGGGCAGGCGTCCCCGAGATAGTCGGGCGCATTCAGCTCTTCCTCAGCCGCCTCATCAATCGATTCTGCTGCTTCAGCTTCTTCTTCGGCGAGTTTTTCGGCGCGTTTCCGGTCAAGAATGACGATGTTGTCGGGCAGCTGGCCGCGCGAGAAGCCCCGTGAGATGATCTGGGCGGCTTCCTCTGTGAAGGGTGCGGGCTCGGTGCGAGTGGCATCGCCAGCCCCGCGCCCGAGACCGTCATGGGTGACGTCCACTTCCGCCAGATCGTCCCGTCCGAGGTAGGAAACGGCCAATTCACGGAAGATATAGTCGAGGATCGAGGTCGCTCGCGTGATGCGATCATTGCCGGTGACGGCACCGGCTGGCTCGAACCGGGTGAACACGAAGGCATCCACGAACTCTTCGAGCGGCACGCCATATTGCAGGCCAATCGAGGTCGCGATGGCGAAATTGTTCATGAGACTGCGGAAGGCGGCGCCTTCCTTATGCATGTCGATGAAGATTTCACCGAGCGAGCCGTCCTCGAATTCGCCCGTATGTAGATAAACTTTGTGGCCCCCGACAGATGCCTTCTGGATATAGCCTTTGCGGCGGTCCGGCAGGCGCGTGCGGGCGGCAACACCATTGTGGGCAGTGTGCCCGCCAGCCATCGAGTGATCCGGGGCGTCAGCCTCTGCTGCGATCTCTTCGGCGAGGGCGACAATGTGGTCCATGCGTTCGCGGACATCGTCCGAAGCAGGGACTCTGAAACCAACGAGCTGGACCGAGAGACCGGCCTCCAGCGCGGCTTCCGCCATGTCCAGGCCGCCCCGGCTGCCGACCGAAACGGTCACGCTGCCGCCGAGTGCCTTTGCGCAGGCCGAGGCAAAAGCGATCTCGGCTCCCGGTGTTGCCCCGACCTGGAGACCGCAATCAGCCATGATCTCAGCGGTCGCATCGCCGTTTTCGCCAGCAATCGTCTGCTCGGCAGACTGGATGTCTTTGCGGGAAAACCCGATCGCTGACAGGAGACCGCCACCATCGGCATCGAAGTTCTCTGGCGCGAGCTTCAGATCCTGGGAAATGACTTCATCTCCCAGTACCCAGCGAGAGAAGGCTGCGTTCAGGGGCAGGCCTTCGCCAAGAGCGCGGGAGACCTTGTCGAGAGCCACTTCGGAGAAGCCACGGTCGCGCAACCGGTCCAGGCCGAGCGCGCGGTCCAGATCGGATTCGCCAGACGCCGCGATACGCTCCAGCGCCATGGGCAGCCGTTCCGGCGCATGATGGGCGATGCCAAGACGGCCGGCACGCGAGAGGGTTGGAGTTTCATCGCCATAGGCCAGAACGGTTGCAAGAGGCGCGGTTCCGGCGCTTTCGCAATCGGGCAGGTAAGCGCCAAGGTCGACAATCGGAAGGACAAGGACTTCGCAGGCGCGTTTGCTGCCTGACTTGCGGGGCTCGATGTTCAGGATTTTTGCGTGCGTGGCTGTGAACGCGGCGCTCGTCGCCCCGGAGCGTACGAGTGCGCAAAGAGCGCCGGCTGCTGCGGTGCCCTCTGGTGACGCATAATCGACACCTAGCGACATGATCGCGGCTGACAGGCCGGCAATCACGATGACGCCGCTAGACATGGAACGCGCGGCCGCCTCCAGCGCTTCGCAGAGATAGTCCGCTTCGATGCCATCCGGACCGACGGCCATGGCAATGTCGAGCACCCTCGCGGACGCTGAAGCCGGGGGTAGATCTTCCTGCGCAAGCACAATTTCGGCGCCCTCGGTCAGCGCTTCGATGACCAGCTGCTCGAGAACAGGATCGAGGTCTGCCGGGACAAACACGGCTGGGGCGGGCGCGGCGGCGGTGACCGCAGCCGCCCGAAGTGAATCAGCGGTGCGCTGGAAGCCGCCGGGCTGGCGAAGGGCTTCTTCGAGCACATCCTGCGGCAGACCGGCCGCAAGCGCTTCGGCCAGATCGGCATTGCGGGGCGCGTCATCGAATCGTTCGAGGATTTCCGCGGAGGCCAGCTGAGACACACTGACCAGCGCTGCAGCAGAGCAAGCTGCGGTGGCAGCTTTCAGCGATTCCGGCGTTAGGGGGCGCCTGCGACAGCCCGCAGCCCGGTATAGATCGGATAGCGTGACTTCCTCAGACAGGAGGCCATCCGATTCGGCTGCGCGAAGGATTTCCATCACCAGCGTGTCATCCATGGCGTCTCTCCCCAGCGAATCACTTGAGCAAGGGTGACCGCTCAACCCACAGGGAGCAAGCGCTACGCCGCAACAAGCCCTGCCTGCCCACAGGTATTTGCGGCGCATTGTCTGCGGCGCTGCTATGGATTAGTTGCCCCTGAGCGGCCATATTGCGGCCACCAACACACGGCAGAACAGGCCTTACGATGCTGAAGCAAATCTTTACATGGTGGAGCGGCAACACGCTGGGCGCTGCGTTCGATATCGGACGGCGCGCGAACGCCATCGGCACAGACGAATACGGCAACCGCTATTACGAGGAGCGTAAACCCTCGCTCGAAGGCCGTCGCCGTCGCTACGTGATGTACAAGGGCCTGGCTGAGCCTTCCAAAGTGCCGGCTGACTGGCATGGCTGGCTGCACCACACCGTGGAAGAGCCGCCGACCAAGTCTCCCCTGAACCGCCGCGATTGGGAAACCGATCACAAGCCGAACATGACCGGCACGCCCTGGGCGACCAAGCCGAAGGGAAGCCTGTCCACCGGCGGGACTCGCCAGAAAGCAAGCGGCGATTACGAGGCGTGGACGCCTGATGCGTGAGTCGCTGTTCGAAACGCTCGTAGGCGCCGTCGTCGTCGCTGTCGCCGGCCTGTTCCTCTGGTTTGCTGTCGCGCGCGGCGGAGACACTCCGACTGGTGCCGATCAGTATGATCTGACGGCTCGCTTCAACAATGTCAGTGGCATTGAGCGTGGCGCAGACGTCCGCATCGCTGGCGTGAAGGCGGGCATTGTGAAGTCTATCGATGGTGATCCGAAGCGATTCGAAGCCGTCGTGACCATGAGCCTCGACAAGAAGTGGCTGCTGCCGGACGACTCAGACGCGCGCATTTCGACCGACGGCCTGCTGGGCGGTGCCTATGTGGCGCTGCAGCCGGGCGGGAGCTTCGACAATCTCGCGCAGGATGGCACCGGTGAAGTCCAATACACGCGGGGCAGCGTGGATATTCTGACCCTGTTTGCGTCCTTTGCTTCCGGCAATGGTGGCAGCAAAGGCGACGATCCTGCAGGCACAGCCTCGTCGGCGCCCGCATCCAATGATCCCTATCCTCAGGAAGACTACCAATGATCATCCGGTCGCTCGTTTCGATTGCTGTCATTGCAGGACTGGTTGGGGCGGCACACGCCGCAACCTACGTCCAGAAAGACCGGGCAACGCTGCGAGCACTGGATAAGATCACGGGCCGCTCGACGGACATTGAAGTCTTCGTTGGACAACCCGTCGTCTTCGGCTCACTGAAAGTGGAGCTTGAAGTCTGCTACCAGACCCCGCCGGAAGAGGCGCCCGAAAGCGCAGCCTTCCTCAAGATCGCCTCGACCCAGCCAGTCGCCGTCGAAACGATGGATGCCGCCGTTGATGCGAATGAGGTCGAGACGGTGAGCGAGGACAATCCTGAACTCTTCTCCGGCTGGATGTTTGCGTCCTCGCCGGGCCTGAGCGCGCTGGAGCACCCTGTCTACGACATCTGGGTGATACGCTGCACGACCGTCGACCCGGTGAAGCCTGCAGACCCCGAACTGCCGCAGTAGAAGTCGGCCTCGACCTCTAAGGCCACCTTCAGACGGCGCTTGAAGTCTGCCCTTGGTATTTCCACCAGCCCGAATTGCTCCAGATGAGGATTGTGGAATTGTGCGTCCAGAAGGACGTACCCCCCTTCAATGAGCCGAGCGACGAGGTAGGCGAGCGCAATCTTGGATGCGTCGGTCGCTCTTGAGAACATGCTCTCCCCGAAGAAGACACCTCCGAGCGAGACACCATAGAGGCCGCCGACCAATTGGCCGCTATCGTCCCAGCATTCAATCGAGTGGGCGTATCCCTCGCGGTGAAGCGCGCTGTAGAGGTTCAGGATGGTCGAATTGATCCAGGTCGTCTCGCGCCCGTCGGCACTCTCAGCGCACATCTCCATGACGCGAGAGAAGGCGGTGTCAGCCGTAACACGGAAGGGTTCCTGCTTGATCCGGCGCTGCAGACGCTTCGGAATGTGGAAGGCTTCCAGCGGCAGGATGCCCCGCATGTCCGGGTCGACCAGAAACAGGTTCGGGTCGTCGCGAGCATCGCCCATGGGGAAGACGCCCCGGCGATAGCAGGCGAGCAGGTCATGGGTGCCGAAACGTGCTGACATGGCCCTAATATGCCGGTGAGCCGGGGGCCATGTCTATTGGACGCTGCGCCGCGTCAGGCCTTTTCCTCATCTGAGAGCTTGTTCTCTGCGAGGAATTTTTCGAGCCAGTGAATGTTGTATTCGCCATTCTTGACGTCTTCGTTTTCCACGAGCCGCCGGTGAAGATCGAGCGTGGTGAAAACCCCGCCGACAACCATCTCCGACAGGGCGCGGCGCAGGCGCATCAGGCACTCGCGACGGGTGCGACCGTGCACGATCAGCTTGCCGATCAGCGAGTCATAGTGCGGCGGAATCCGGTAACCGGCATAGGCCGCGCTATCGAGGCGAACGTCGGGGCCGCCCGGCGCGTGGAAGTCTGTGATCAGGCCAGGCGAGGGCACGAACGTCTCAGGGTGTTCGGCGTTGATACGGCACTCAATGGCATGGCCGACCAGCATCACGTCTTCCTGACGGAAGGAAAGCTTCTTGCCCTCGGCAATGCGGATCTGCTCGCGCACAAGATCGATGCCCGTGATCATCTCGGTCACGGGATGCTCGACCTGAAGGCGCGTGTTCATTTCGATGAAGTAGAACCGGCCATCTTCATAGAGGAACTCAATCGTACCGACGCCGCGATAGCCGAGCTTTTCCATGGCCTTCGCGCAGATCATCCCGATCTCTTCGCGCTGGGCCTGATTCAGCGCCGGCGAAGGGGCTTCCTCGAAGACTTTCTGGTTGCGGCGCTGCAGCGAGCAGTCGCGTTCCCAGAGATGAGCCACATTGCCGTGCGTGTCTGCGATGACCTGCACTTCGATGTGGCGGGGGCCCTGGAGGTATTTTTCGAGATAGATCGCATCATCGCCAAAGGCCGCTTTGGCTTCGGTCTTGGCGGTGCGGACAGCGTTTTCGAGATCTGCTTCGGTCTTCGCGAGCTTCATGCCGCGGCCACCGCCGCCAGCAGATGCTTTTACGAGAACCGGGTAGCCGATTTTCTTGGCGGCCTTTTTGGCATCCGCAACGCTGGTCACAGCGCCATCGGAGCCCGGCACGCAAGGAACGCCCGCCGCGATCATGGCCTGCTTGGCAGCGATCTTGTCGCCCATGATGCGGATATGTTCGGCCGTCGGGCCGATAAAGGCCAGGCCGTGTGCTTCGACCATTTCGGCAAACTGGGCGTTCTCCGACAGGAAGCCGTAGCCGGGATGGATCGCGTCGGCCCCGGTGATCTCTGCAGCTGCCAGGATCTGAGATTTCTTGAGATAGCTTTGCGAGGATGGCGCCGGGCCGATGCAGACGCTCTCGTCGGCCAGGCGTACGGCCATGGCATCGCGGTCGGCTTCGGAATGAACGACGACCGTGGACAGGCCCATTTCCTTGCACGCACGGTGGATGCGCAAAGCAATCTCACCGCGGTTGGCGATCAGGACCTTCTGGATGTTGCGTGGTTCGGTCATGCTATTCGATCAGAATGAGCGGTTCGCCATATTCGACCGGCTGTGAGTCGGTAACGTAGATCGCTTTGACGGTTCCGGCCCGGTCAGCTTCGACGGGGTTGAACGTCTTCATCGCTTCGACCAGCATCAGCGTGTCGCCCTTTTTCACCTTGTCACCGATATTGATGAAGGCTTTGGCGCCAGGCTCCGGCGAGAGGTAGGCGGTTCCGACCATCGGCGATTTTATGGCGTTATCGGACGCTGCGGCTGCAGCTTCAACAGGCGCTGCAGCTGGGGCAGGCGCGGCGGCAGCAGCTGCAACCGGCATAGGCGCAGCCATGGCGGCTTGCACAACCGGAGCGGCCGGCTTGCTGACCCTGATCCGAAGACCCTCATGTTCCACCTCGATTTCACCGAGGTCCGCCTCGCGAAGGATGGCGGCGAGTTCCCGGACGAGGCCGGTATCCAGCTTAGTCTTGCCAGTGCTCATGGATTCTATCGTCCCTTAATTTCCCGACAGCTGCTTTGCAGCCATCAGGGCAAGCTCATAACCATAGGCGCCAAGGCCCGCAATCGATGCATTCACAGCAGGCGCCACATAATTCACCTGCCGGAAAGTCTCGCGTGCAGCGGGATTCGACAAATGAACTTCCACGACAGGGACCGTGCAGGCGCGCAGCGCATCATGCAAGGCAACCGATGTGTGCGTATAGGCGGCTGCATTCAGAATAAGGGCTGATCCCTCGCGGGAGGCTTCCTGTATCCAGGTTACCAGTTCGCCTTCTGAATTGGTCTGCCGAGCCTCTACCGGCGTATCGCCCGCCAGCGCTTTCAGACGATTGTGTATATCGTCCAGCGTATCCCGGCCATAAATTTCCGGTTCCCGCGTACCGAGCAGGTTGAGGTTCGGGCCCCCGAGGACATATATCGGCTTCACCATGGGGTGTTGTCTTGCGCTGTAACGCCGGGCAAGGCAAGTGCTGCTGGCGTATGGAGATGCAGCGGATGAAGATAACGCTGAACGGCGAAACACGCGAATTGGAACAGGGCCTGACCGTGGCCATGCTCGTCGCCCTGTTGTCCGGTGAGGAAGAGCGGGATCCGCGGGGTGTTGCCATCGAGCGGAACCTTGAAATCGTTCCAAAATCTGAGCACGCATCCACTGTCATCGAGGATGGCGATCAGATTGAGGTCGTGCAATTCGTAGGGGGTGGCTGATCGCGCCCAGGCCGCACGGTATGCCCTCAAAGCAGAAACGGAATATTCCCTTGAACGATCCCCTAATCATCGCCGGTAAAACCTACAATTCACGTCTCATCGTGGGCACTGGAAAGTACGCGACCTACCAGCAGAATGCCGATGCTGCCCGCGCGGCTGGCGCAGAGATCGTGACGGTCGCGTTGCGCCGGGTGAACCTGTCGAATCCGAATGAAGACCGGCTGACGGATTTCGTAAAGCCGGATAAGTTCACGTACCTGCCGAACACAGCAGGCTGCTACACCGCTGACGAGGCCGTAAGAACGCTCCGTCTCGCGCGGGAAGCAGGCGGTTGGAACCTTGTGAAGCTGGAAGTCCTCGCAGACCAGAAAACGCTTTACCCGAACATGCCGGAGACGCTGAAGGCTGCTGAGGCGCTGATCGCGGACGGGTTCGAAGTAATGGTCTACTGCTCGGACGATCCGGTCTACGCCAAGATGTTGGAAGAGGCGGGCTGTTGCGCGATCATGCCGCTCGGTTCGCTGATCGGGTCGGGCCTCGGCATCATGAACCCGGTCAACATCCGCCTCATCGTCGAGCAGACTCGCGTGCCGGTGATCGTGGATGCGGGCGTTGGAACCGCCTCTGACGCGGCGATCGCCATGGAGCTTGGCTGTGACGGCGTGCTGATGAATACGGCCATCGCCGCGGCCAAGGATCCGATCCTGATGGCGTCCGCGATGAAGCATGCGGTGATCGCCGGACGTCAGGCTTATCTCGCTGGGCGGATGCCAAGGAAAATGTACGCTGACCCCAGCTCGCCGCTCGCGGGCCTGATCTGATCAGTCTGCCCAGGGTAGGCCAGGTACTTTAAGGCGGACCCGCATCAGTGTGTCATGAGCGGTCATGTAGAGCGTTTTCCCATCCGCATCCCCAAAGCAGCAATTTGCTGTGCCCTTGCCTGTGCGGATGCGGCCGAGCGCGGTGCCGTCCGGCGTCAGAATGAATACGCCGCCTGGTCCCGTCTGGAAAATATGCCCTTGCTCGTCTACCGCGAGGCCATCGGGCAAGCCCGGCGCGTCGTCCGCCATGTAGGTTGAGAAATCAAACAGGGGGCGGACATTAGATCCATCCGGAGCGCAGATCCGAAGAATCGGGGCATCCGGATCGGATTGAGAGACGTAGACGCTCGTACCGCCCGGGGACAAGGCAACTCCGTTGGGAAACGTCATGTCTGACAAGATGCGAACAACCTCACCACCCGGCGCTATCCGGTAAACGCCATTCGCGTCCTGCTCCTTGAGCGGGGACTCGTTGATGCCTTCGAGGCCGTAGGGCGGGTCGGTAAAGAACAGCGTTCCGTCGTGTCCCTCGACGATATCATTCGGGCTGTTGAAACGCTTTCCCTGATACCGCGAAACGATTGTGGTGCGTGCTTTCGTATCAAGGTTCATTTTCTCGATGGATCGCTTCGCGTGATTGCAGATCAGCAGCGATCCATCCTGCGCCATCCAGAGCCCATTAGCGCCCGGTTCGCGAAAGCCGACTGTTTCCTCTGCCGGTGCGCCAGATGGGTTGAGAAACTCGGTCGCGCCGTCTGCATCTGACCAACGCCACGTTATGTTTCCCGGAACATCATCATAGTAGAGGCAATTGCGCTGGCGGTCCCAGACCGGCCCCTCACTCCATCCGTAGCCAGATGCGAGGGATTCGATCTTGCTGTCAGGGTCAATGAGGTCGGCTAGCGCCGGGTCAAAGACTTCGATCATTGGCGCGATTGCCGAGACGGGCTGCTGGCCCTTGGGGGAGCAACCCGCGAGCGCGAATGTTGCGGCAGAGCCAGCGAGGAATTTCCTGCGATCCAGGCTCATTGGATGTCCACCTTTGTCTCAAGGGCCGCGGCCGGTGCAAACACTGTTGCGCTACCGCTGATGTTGACGGAAACCGTGTTACGAATGTCGGAAGACGAGGCCCCGACCATGAAGTCCAGACGGCCAGCTTCCACGACCCATTCAGAGCCCTGTTTCCAAATAGCTGCTTGAGCTGGATCGACCGTAAACGTCACATGTTTCGTCTGTCCCGATGCCAGAGAGATGCGCGCAAATCCGCGCAGTTCCATTTTCGGTCTCGCGACTGAAGCGACCGGGTCCCGCATGTAAAGCTGGATGACCTCATCGGCTTCGCGATCTCCGGTATTTATCACGGGAACCGTCAGTTTGATTTGCTCATCTGGCGACACTGTGTCCGCTTCTGCCGTCAGGTCTCCGTATTCGAATGTCGAGTATGAAAGACCGTATCCAAAAGGGTAGAGCGGCGTGATCGGTAGATCATGATATCTGTTCGAATCCTTCGAGAGATCTGGATCTGCTGGACGGCCACTTGGATATTCGGAATAGGTGTAAGGCACTGCGCCAGTGCGTCTCGGAAAGCTGATAGGCAACCGGCCGGCAGGCGAGACGTCGCCCCACAGAACATCTGCCAGCGCATTGCCGGCTTCGATACCGAGCATCCATGTGTTCAGAATGGCATCTGCGCGCTCTGTAATATCTTCAATGGCGACGGGCCGTCCCGTGACAAGAATGACTGTCACGGGCTTGCCGGTCGCGAATACCGCATCAGCAAGCGCGCGCTGGCTCATCGGCAGCTCAAGATCAGACCGGCTCCGCGCTTCGCCGGACAGGTCATAATCCTCTCCGATAACCAACAAGACCCGATCTGAAGACTGCGCCAGCACAACAGCGTCTTCTATTCCGGTCAGATCATCGGACGACGGAATTGCACCTGCCGAATAGTTTATGACGGTGCCATCAGGCGCGCGCGAACGGATGCCATCTAGCAGGGAGACCACGTCCTCCACCTGTCCGCGCGCCCGCCATGAGCCGAGTTGAGTCAGCTTATCTTCTGCAAGAGCCCCTATGACGGCAATACATTGGGTCTGTCCGGTGAGGGGCAGGGCGGAGCCCTCATTCCTGAGAAGGACAATTGAACGCCCTGCGATCCGGCGCGCTTCCGCGCGGCTTTCCGGTGTCAGCATAGCCGCCGCTTCGCGGGCCGCATCATGATAGGCCATCGGCGTATCAAATAGCCCGAGACGTTCCTTGGTTGACAGGATGTGAGCCACAGCGCGGTCAAGATCCGCCATGAGGCAGGGATCAGACAGGACAGCTTCTTTCAGGTCGCCGGGCATCACGCCGCTGGTCATGTCCATGTCGACACCAGCCTTGAGCGCAAGCACCCCAGCCGCTGTTCGTGTGTCGGCCACCCCGTGGTTCATCAGTTCGGCAACCGCGTTCCAGTCTGACACGATCATCCCTTCGAAGCCCCATGTGTCGCGAAGCATGCCGTCCACCAAAATTTCGTTCGCGGTTGTCGGCACACCTGCGATATCGTTGAACGCGGTCATCATCGAGCCGGACCCGGCTTCTGATGCTGCGTAAAAGGGCGGCATATAGGTTTCCATGACACTCCGCTCACTGACGTCAGAGGAGCCGTAGTCCCGGCCGCCTGTCGGGGCGCCATAGACTCCGAAGTGTTTTGTGGTTGCGAGGATTGTGTGCGGATCGGCGAGGTTGTCACCCTGATAGCCTTCGATCTGAGCCACCGCCATGCGCGCTCCAAGATATGGATCTGCACCTGCGCCTTCGACGATGCGGCCCCAACGCGGATCACGCGCGATGTCCACCATTGGTGCGAACGTCCAGTGCAGACCGGAGGCGGTGGCTTCGTCGGCGGAAATACGGGATGCACTTTCCCAGTCTGCCGGATTCCAGGTCGACGCGATACCCAGAGGCACAGGGAAGATAGTGCGATAGCCGTGAACAACATCCATGGCGAACAAGAGAGGGATGCCGAGGCGGCTTTCTTCAATAGCAATACGTTGTAACTCACCCAGTTCTTCGGCGCCGGCGACGTGAAGATATGACCCCACTTCACCCCGGCGAACCTTGTCCATTTCTTCTGGTGTCAGCTTGGAGTTCAGCGCTTTGGAGCGACCGCCCGCGGCCTGGTTCAGCTGGCCCAGTTTCTCGCCCACAGTCATCGCCGCAATCAGACTACGGACTCTATCACTCGCCTTGAGGAGGGTTTCATCCGCCATACAAGCTTGGGGCGAGAGTGCCTGGTTCGTCACCGGGCTGGAATTGGGTGCAGAGCCGCTGGGCAGGGCGCAGCTGGTGCCAAGGCACGCCGCGACAATCATCGCACAGACGGAGGCTCCGCCGCTTTTCAAGAACATCTATTCCTCCCGATACTCGCGGCGGGATCACCTGCGTAGCTCGAAAGGTCGCTGCAGAGTACAACGTTGTCAAATACAAACTGGAAACGGCATATCCAGTTGGTCGTCTCATTCAGGATTGGGTTTGGTGACGCCCGCTCAGGCTTTGACCAGGCCGATTTCGCGCAGGCGCTCCATCAGATAGTCCTGTGCCGTAATGGGCGGCTCAGCTTTTCCGCCTTCTTCAACACAGCCTGGCAGCGCTTCGATCATCACATCCTGGTTGAAGTGAAGGAAGAAGGGCGTCGAGTAGCGTGGGAAGCGTGCTCGCTCGGGTGACGGGTTCACCACACGGTGTGTCGTGGACGGCAGGACCCCGGCCGTCAGCCTTTGCAGCATGTCGCCGCAATTGATAACCAGCGCGTTCGGCGGCGGGCTGACCGCAAGCCACTTGCCGGAGCGGTGTTTCACTTCGAGTCCGGCTTCCTCTGCGCCGAGAAGCAGTGTGATGACGTTAATGTCTTCATGCGCACCGGCACGCACCGATCCCTCCGGGGGCGGGTTCGTCTGAGGCGGGTAGTGTAGCAGGCGCAGGATGGAATTGCCCATCTCGACCTTGTTGTCGAACCAGATCTCTTCCAGTTTCAGGTGCAGCGCGACGGCACGGAGCAACTGGCGTCCAAACGTATCCAGCGCATCAAACATGCCACGCGTCGCTGCGTCGAACTCCGGAACATCTGTCACCGATGGCGTATCAGCCATCGTCTTGCGATAGGGAGAATCTGCTGGAAGGTCGCGACCAGTGTGCCAGAATTCTTTCAGGTCGGCTTCCGTCTTGCCTTTGGCATTCTCGACCCCGAATGCCGTGTAGCCGCGCTGCCCGCCGCCGGCCCGGCCATCATATTTGAGCTTCACCTCGTCCGGCTGAGCAAAAAAGGCCTTCGTCACCGCGATGTTCTTTTCGATCACAGCAGGGGAGATCGGGTGATCAGAAATCACGGCGAAACCGGTCTCTCGGAAAGAGCGGCCAAGCGCTTCTGAGAAAGCGGCCTTGTCCTCCAGCCAGAGCGGATAGGGAACGGGTTTGAAGTATTCGGTCATGACGCCTGCCTAGCCGGCTTTGTTCTTGTTGGAATACGTAAATATCACGGGAACCCGAACCGGATATAGGAAAAGGCACTCCGGCAGGCATTGAGAAGCGGGCAGAGTTTCCGCAACCGCAGCCTCTGCAGCGAAGGGGGCTTGCGGTCGTGGCATGCTTTCAATAGACCGACAGTCCGCGCTGGAGAGGTGGCCGAGTGGCTGAAGGCGCGCCCCTGCTAAGGGCGTATACGTTAACGCGTATCGAGGGTTCGAATCCCTTCCTCTCCGCCAGCCCACCTGCGGGCATTTAAATGTTAATAAAAACAACGCAATAATAGATTTTTCGTTGCGAATGTAGGACGCGAATTGGAAGAATGTAGGACAATAAATAGTGTAGATATTTGGTGTCACCTTGAGAGGGACTGGTGCGTCAGCAAGGCGTGTTTTGACGCCAAATTCGGGACTTAGGGATCAATCCGGTTTGGTAGGATTTGGGTGGGTTGGATAGTAAGCGTCCGGCGTTGACGCCCTTGACCTGATCAGGCTTTGAAGTTCCAGGGCAGCAGGTCGTCGATCCGGCTGATCTTGTGGTCAGCGATCCGGGACAGGACATTGCAGAGCCAGGCATGTGGATCCACATCATTGAGTTTGGCGGTCTCGATGAGAGTATAGGCGATGGCAGCGGCTTGTCCTCCGCCCTCGGAGCCTGCAAATTGCCAGTTTTTACGCCCGATAGCCAAGCCCCGCATGCCGCGCTCTGCCGCGTTGTTGTCGATCTCCAGGTGGCTATTCGACAGGTAGACTTCGAGCCGCGGCAGGCGTGTCAGGGCATACCGGATGGCCTTGGCCAGGTCCGACTTTCCGGAGGTCTTCGGTAGTTCCGACTGCAGCCAGCTGATGAGGTCATCGAACACCGGCCGGGCCTTTGCCTGGCGAACTTCAGCACGTGTATCAGGTGGCTGGCCGCGGGCTTCGGCTTCGACCGCGTAAAGCGTCGCAATGCGCGCCACTGCTTCGGTTGCAACAACTGAACCGGTCGCCTTGGTGATGTCGAAAAACTTGCGTCATATATGGGCCAGACAGGCGACTTCGGTGATCCTGCCGGTTGAACCAGACCGAGTGGACGTACCACCAGCTGATCAATCCCATCGTGGAGATCGAAACTGTACGCACCCATGCTGCGGCGACGATCGACGTGGTTGTGAAGTTCAGTCGCACAGATGCCCGGGGCGCGCGCTCTCGCGCGACGCTGGGCGGGCGTTATCGCCTCGGATTTGTGAGATCCAGGTCCGGGTGGCGAATCGACCGCCGCGCGCTGCTGGCGCGCTATGACTATAGCCAGGACCTGCTGGTGTGAATGTCCCCTGCGCTGCGCCGCGGCGCTTTCTTCGCGCCATGACTGGAGTATCCGTCTTGATCAAGCGCGTTCTGGCGACCAGTCTCGGTCGTCTCGGATCAGTGCGTTTGCCAGGATGATCAGTTTTCGCATAACTGCGGTCAGCGCGACTTTGGGTGGTTTTCCCCGGCTAGTTAGACATATGTACTTTTCCTTCAGATCGGGGTTGAAGCGGGCTGCAACGAGCGCAGGCATATAGAGGGCCTTCCGGACATTAACCCGGCCGCCGGAGACGAAGGCCTTTCCCGCCCACTTGCCTGACTGACGCGTAAGAGGCGCTGTGCCCGACAGGGCAGCAGCCTCCTGCGCAGCCAGCGTACCAAGTTCGGGCATGTCGATCAGGAGGGCGGAGGCCGAGCGTTCGGCAATACCCGGGATCGAGACCAGGATCGCGATCTTGCGCCGGAGGCTTTCATCTCTATCGATCAGGACGCGGATGGCTGTCTCGACCTCCTTCAGATGGCTTTCAATGGAGGAAAGGCGTTGGCGGATCTGACGCCTGAGGAGTGGAGAGGTCAGGTTTTTCTCGCGATTCTTTGCCGCCGTCCGATCCTTGA
>LADW01000056.1 GCA_000961695.1 Hyphomonadaceae bacterium BRH_c29 | reverse complement strand
GAACAGGAAGCGCCCGGCGTGCGGATCTCGTGGAGCCAGGTGCACCGGGCCGCCGTGGCGACCGAGCTTGCCTCTGGCCGGCTGGACCTTGCCATCGACGTTTCAGACCTGCGCGGCGCCGACATGGAGCGAGCCGTGCTGCTGACAACGCCGTACGTGTGCGTGCTGGCGCCGGACCATCCGTTTGCAGACGAACCTCTGACGCCGGAGCGCTTTTTCGAGCTGCGCCACATTGCTGTGTCCAGCCGCCGCGAGGGGCGCAGCCTGATTGAGGAACTGGCCCGCACCGCCGGGCGTCGCATCACGCCCGCCCAGCGCCTGCCGCACTACATGCCCGCGCTGGAAATCGTGCGCCGGACGCACCTCGCACTGACGGCGCCGCGCCCGATTGCGGAAGGCGCGGGCCTCGCCCTGCTGGACCTGCCATTTGACTTCCCGGCGCCTGAGACCGTGCTCTACTGGCACCGGGAATATACCGAAGACCCGGCACAGACCTGGCTGCGCGGCCTGATCCGGCAGGCGGCTAAAGCGTTGACACTTCCAGCGTCGGCATGATCGCGTCGATGGTGGGTTGGCGGATCAGCATCTTGTTGCGGTGATAGGACCTGTTGGCGATGGCCTTCAGGCCGGTTGCGACCTCCATGGCGGCGTCCATCAGCTCGCCCGCCTCGACCACACGGTCCAGCCAGCCGACCGGCACGGCTTCGTCCGGCGAATAGAGTCGCGCCTGCACGATGGCTTCGGTCAGATAGAGCGGGTTCAGCCGCGCACGCGGCAGTTCCACACCAAAGCCCGGCAGGGTCATGTTGTTGATCGTCTCGTTGGCGCCGATCTTGTAGGCCCCGCGCGTACCGATCCGGGTGTCGCCGCCGAGCAGCAGGAAGGCGCCCATGGCAATCGAGTGCCCGGTCGATGCAATCACGACAGGCATCTTCGAGGTAAACAGGCGCATGGCCAGCTTGCCGCCGCCGACGACCATCCTGCGGACATCCTCGCCGCTGGCCGAGGCCATGAATTTCAGGTCGAATCCGGCAGAGAACCTGTCCGGCCGTCCGGTCAGGACCAGAACCTCGCCATCCTTCTCGGCCTCATCGAGGCAGGCATTCACCGCCTCCAGCATGGTGAGGCTGATCGCATTGGCCTTGCCGTCGTCCATGGTGACGATGGAAATGCCGTTCTCTGTTTTGACGGTCGCGGTCATGGGAATCTCCTTTTGCGGCACAGGGCACGGCTTTCCATGAGGGAAAGCAAGCGTTTCCAGGGCGTCAGGGATGAAAGGCGGGGTTTCAAAGGCCCTCACCTCCCATTGCTGCGCAATGGGCCCCTCCTCTCCCAGAGGGAGAGGGGTTTACCCGTGCTCCGCGTCGCAACCCCTCTCCCTCTGGGAGAGGAGGGACCCGCGCCCGAAGGGCATGGGAGGTGAGGGCCTTTTACCCCCGCCTGGCTTTGAAGAAATCCTTCAGCAGCGCGCTGGCTGCTTCGCCGCGTGCCTCGTCCTGTTCGACCTCTGGCCGCCAGTGGCAGGTTGGCTGGTCAAAGAAGCGGGCGCCATGGATCACCGCGCCGCCTTTCGGGTCGCAGGCGCCGAAGACGAGCTTGCCGATGCGGGCGAGGCTGATCGCGCCAGCGCACATCGCACACGGCTCCAGCGTCACATACATGGTCAGGCCGGTGAGCCGGTAATTGCCAAGCGTCTCCGCCGCCGCGCGCAGGGCAACGATCTCGGCATGGGCGGTCGGGTCGTTCAGATGGATCGGACCATTGGCGCCCTCGGCCACGATCTCGCCCGTCTCAGGATCCACGATCACCGCGCCCACAGGCACTTCGCCCGCCTCAGCGGCGGCGCGGGCCAGTTCGAGCGCACGTTCCATCGGATCAGCGAGAATTGTCATGAAGATGAGATCGCCCTAGACGGGCCGGAAGTAAACCCGGAACACTACCGAATGCGCATCATTGCCGGACAGCACAAGGGGCGCGCGATTGTCGCGCCGAAGGGACAGGGCACCCGCCCGACAGCCGACCGGGCTCGCGAGAGCCTGTACAATGTGCTGGCCCATGCGCCCTGGGCGCCAGAGATCGAAGGCGCGCGGGTGATCGACCTGTTTGCGGGTTCTGGCGCGCTGGGGCTGGAAGCGGTCAGCCGGGGCGCGGCCTTCTGTCTGTTCGTGGAGACGGATTCGGCGGCGCGCGGGGCGATCCGCGACAATATCGAGGCGCTGGGCCTCTACGGGCATACGCGCATCCACCGGCGCTCGGCCACGGATCTGGGCGAGCGGCCCGCCAGCACCGGCAACCCGTTCACGCTCGCCTTCCTCGACCCGCCCTATCACAAGGATCTCGTCCTGCCCGCGCTGGCCGGTCTGGTGGAGGGCAAGTGGATTACGGAAGATGCGCTGGCCGTGGTGGAGACCGCCGCCGACGAGCTGATCGCGCCGGAAGGCTGGGAAATTCTCGACACGCGCGACTATGGCGCGGCAAGGATCTGGTTTTTGCGGCAAGGCTAGGCGCGTCGCCAGTCCATCCTTCGACTTCGCTCAGGATGAGTCCCGTGTCTGCCGCACTCCCAAAGCGCTCATGCTGAGCGAAGTCGAAGCACGGGCGCGGGCTTGAGAGCCCCCTCCGTCAGCCAGCTTCGCTGTCTGCCACCTCCCCCGCTTCGCAGGGGAGGATAAGTGGGTCACCCCTGCAGGAACTCCTTCCGCAAGTCGATGTTCGACTTCTTCGTGCCGACATGTTTTGCGTCGCCCGCCAGCCATTCCTCAGCTGCCGCGCGGCCCTTGTCGCGCAGGGTGGTGAGGAAGCTCCAGCTCGTGTCGAACTTGGTGCGCAGGCCCTCGTCCACGAGGTCCTGCCCGCCGCGGATGGCGTGCACGTTCAGGCGGCGGTATTTTTTCAGCATTGGCTCTTTCAGCATGCCCTCGTCGATCAGGCGCTGAACGAAGGCGATAGAGCGCAGCTCGCCGATCAGGGCGGCGTTGAAGCTGATCTCGTTGACCCGCTCCTGGATCTCGCCTGCCCGCCTCGGCACGCCGGGGCGGCCAATCGGGTTCAGCGTCACCAGCAGCACATCCGCCGGAGCGCCGGCATAGATCAGCGGGAACAGGCTCGGATTGCCGAGATAGCCGCCATCCCAATAGGCATGGCCATCAATCTCCACCGCCTGAAACGTCTGCGGCAGGCAGGCGGAAGCCAGCACGGCATCAAGCGTGACTTCCTCGCCCGAAAAGACTTTCACATGGCCGGATTCAACATCCGTGGCGCAGAGGAACAGGTCGAGCCCGGAGGCTTTCACCGCCTCGAAGTCGAACACACCTTTCACAGCATCGCGCAGCGGGTTCATGTTCAGCGGGTTCAGATCATAGGGGCTGGCCCAGCTCTGCAGGGCGGTCGCATAGGCAAAGACCGCCGGGCTGAGCGCGCCGTAGAGGCTCATCGAGCCGCCGCTGCGCGAGATGGCCCGCCACAGCGTCTCCAGCGCCTGCCGGGCGCCTTCCGGCCCGCCGCTGCCATGGCCGCTGGCATAGGCGACGGCATTCATGGCCCCGGCTGAGGTGGCGGTAATGGCCTTGATGTCGAATCGGTCTTCGTCCGCGAGGCGGTCGAGCACGCCCCAGGTATAGGCCCCGTGGGCTCCGCCGCCCTGAAGGGCCAGGCTGAGGGGGTGTTGCGCCGGTCTGGCCATTCAAGCCTCCTGTTCGCAGTCGCGCTGTGGTGCTAACCCGTGATTCACGACTCAACCAGTGGGGAACGCGGCATGACTGCCATTCCTGAACAGGACGCCCGCAAAAGCGGCATGATCATCGAACGCCTTGGCTCCAAGGGCGACGGCCAGCTGCGCATTGACGGAGACTGGGTTTCCGTGGCCGGCGCCTTGCCCGGCGAGGAAGTGCGCATCGCGGTGAGCGGTGACCGGGCGAAGCTTCTGGAAATCACCAGGCCTTCGCCAGACAGGATCACCCCGCCCTGCCCGCATTTCAAGGCGTGCGGCGGCTGCAGCCTGCAACACCTGGCGGATGCGCCCTATCGCGCCTTCAAGCGCAGTCTTGTGGTCAACGCCCTGAAGTCTCGCGGGCTGGAGCCGGATGTGGAAGAGACCTGGGTGACTTCGCCCGGCTCTCGCCGCCGCGTCACGCTCGCTGCGCGGCGCACCAAGGCGGGCGTGCTGCTCGGCTTCCATTCCCGGCGCAGTGACGACATTGTGGACATTCACGCCTGCCCCGTCGCCTCACCGGAGATCACGCGGAAACTCAGTGCCCTGAAGGAACTGGCCGCCCCGCTGGCGCCCCTCAAGGGCGAGATGGACATGGCAGTCACGGCCATGCCGAACGGGCTGGACCTGCACATGACGGGCGTGGCGACCTTTGCGGCGCCGCATGACGTGATGATGGCCGGGGCGAAAGCGCTGGCAGCAGGCTTCATGCGTGTCTCCATCGGGCATGACGTGCCGCTGGTACAGGCAACGCCGGAGATACAGGTGGGCAAGGCCTTCCTGCGGCCTGAGCCCGGCGGCTTCCTGCAAGCCAGCGCCGAGGCCGAGGCCTTCATGGCAAGCCTTGTGCGCCAGCATCTGAAATTCGCGCTGGAAGTGGTAGACCTCTTCTCCGGGTGCGGAACGTTTGCGCTGCGGCTGGCTGAAGAGTCCCGCGTGCACGCAGCCGAAGGCGATGCCGGGGCGATTGAGGCGCTGGAAGCCTCCGCCCGCGCGGCGCCCGGCCTGAAACAGGTGACGGCGGAAGTGCGCGACCTGTTCCGCAATCCGCTGCACGCAGGCGCGCTATCGCGCTTTCAGGGCGTGGTGCTGAACCCGCCCCGTCACGGCGCTGCGAAACAAGTGGCGGAGATCGCGATGAGCAGCGTGCGGCGCGTGGCTTATGTCTCGTGCGACCCCGGCACGCTGGCGCGGGATCTGCGCGTGCTGGTGGATGGCGGTTACCGGATCAATTTTGTCCAGCCCGTGGATCAGTTCCTCTGGTCGTCCCATGTCGAGACGGTCGCCCTGCTGGAACGCGGCGGCGCATGAGCGGGCCGAAGCCGGTCCCCGCCGTCGGCACCGTCTGCTTCCGGGGCGAAGACGTCGCGCTGATCCGCCGGGGCACCAAGCCCATGGCGGGCAGCTGGTCTCTTCCGGGCGGCAAGATCGAGTTCGGCGAAGGCACAGGCGAGGCTGCCTTGCGCGAACTGAAGGAAGAAACCGGCCTCACCGCCCGGCTAGTCGGCCTGGTCGATGTCGTGGACGGCATCTTCACCTCCCGCACGTCCGGCGACGTGACCCGGCACTTCGTGCTGTTCGACTATGCCGCCGTCTGGGTCTCCGGTGAGCCTGTGGCGGGCGACGATGCGGCCCATGCCGAATGGATCAGCCCGGCGCGCCTCGCCGAACTGGAATTATGGGACGAGACCCGCCGCATCATCGAAGCGGCGCGGGATCTGGTCAGCGAGAACCAATCCGCCTCTTGACCGGCCCTAGCGTCAGCCCTCTTGTCTGGCTCCAAAGAAGCGAAACGAGTCATTCAGGAGGATAGCCATGACCTACGCCCCATTCGATCTTACAGGAAAAGTCTGCGTCGTGACCGGCGGCAACAAGGGCATCGGCCTCGGCATGGTGGAGGCGCTGGCCGCCTCGAACGCCCATGTCGTGATCTGGGGCCGCAAGGAAGCTGACAACGCCGCCGCCGTGAAGAAAGCCAGCACGCTGGGCACCGGCACCGTGAAAGCCTGGCAGGTGGATGTCGGCGAGGAAGCCGAAGTCGTCAAAGCCATGGCCGAAGCCGAAGAAGAATTCGGCCGCATCGATTCCTGCATCGCCAATGCCGGCGTTGGCCGGGGCGCCCCCTCGTTCGAGCAGATGACGATCGAGACCTGGCGCTACAATGAGCGCATCAATGCCGAAGGCGCCTTCTTCACGCTGCGCGAAGCAGGCAAGTCGATGGTGAAACGCGCCAAGGCTGGTGATCCGGGCGGCAGCCTGGTCGGCACGGCCTCACTGGCAGGCATCGAAGGGGCAGCCCGCAACCAGGCCTATGCCCACACCAAAGGCGGCCTGATCGCCATGATGAACGCCATCGCCACCGAGTATGGCCGCTATGGCATCCGCGCCAATTCCATCCTGCCGGGCTGGATCGCGACGGACATGACCGATGCGGCGCAGGGCAATGACGTGTTCCAGAGCAAGGTCATCTCCCGCGTTCCGATTCGCCGCTGGGGCGAGCCGGAAGATTTCGGCGGGATGGCGGTCTACCTGTCGTCGGACGCATCGAAATACCATTCCGGCGACACGCTGATCATCGATGGTGGCTATTCGAAGTTCTGATCAGGCACATCCGGACACGAATCAAAAGGGCCGCCCCGGAAGGAGCGGCCCAATCTTTATCCCGAAGGAAGCGAACCGGTTATTGCGGT
>LADW01000063.1 GCA_000961695.1 Hyphomonadaceae bacterium BRH_c29 | reverse complement strand
GGCCGCGATCAATGCCGTGCGCGCCCTGCCGCCGCGCAAGCTGGCCGACGACGCGGCCGTCATCGAGGCCGTGCGTCTGGCCGTTCGGCGGACGTTTCGCGGACAATTGGACATGAAGCCCGTGACAACGGTGCATTTGGTGCGTATCTGATAAAAACGAGGAAAGCGGGACAACCGTGACGGAGAGATTTGCGACATGATCGGACGACTGAACCATATGGCCATCGCCGTGCCCGACCTGGCCGCCGCGACCGCGATCTACCGCGATACCCTGGGCGCCAAGGTCTCGCCGCCGCAGCCGGAACCCGACCATGGCGTCACCGTGGTGTTCGTGGAACTGGAGAACACCAAGATCGAACTGCTGCATCCCTTGGGCGAGGGCTCGCCGATCCAGGGCTTCCTCGACAAGAACCCATCGGGCGGCATTCATCATGTGTGTTACGAAGTCGCCGACATCCTGGCGTCCCGCGACCATCTGAAAGAGCAGGGAGCCCGCGTGCTGGGCGACGGCGAGCCCAAGATCGGCGCCCACGGCAAGCCGGTGCTGTTTCTGCATCCCAAGGACTTCAACGGCACCCTCATTGAATTGGAACAGGCCTAACCGACATGAGCTGGCAGACCGGCCTCGCCGTTTATTTCGTCATCTGGTGGATCGCGCTGTTCGCGGTGCTGCCCTGGGGCGTGCGCCGGGTCGATCCCGCAGACCTGAACCCGGGCGAGGATCCGGGCTCGCCGGCCAAGCCGCGAATCCTGTTGAAGTTCGCCGCCACCTCGGTGCTTGCCGGGATCATCTTCGCGGGTTTCTACTGGCTGCACGAATCCGGGCTGGTCAGCTTTCGCCAGTAGGCGGTGGGGGGGCGCACCCCCCTCGTCATACAGGCAAAAATAAAGGCAAGACCGCTACGGTCTTGCCCTCCTCAAGTCCAGAATTCCCTAAAGCTTCGCGCCGTTTAAAGGCTGCCGCTTAATTATTGCTTCTTGCTTTTTTCCTCCCAAAACCCGGGCCCAGTCTGACCGGCAGGTGCTTGTCATTGCAAGCCGGGGCATCTTACCCGGAGGCCCCATGCGGGTCACCCTTTTTCTCAAGACCACACCTAAGTTTCTTCGTTAACCTACTGATTGCACAGGGGCAAGCATACCTCCATACGTAGATCGGACGATCACGCCGACCGATCATGGGCCCGTGGACAAAGCCCCCGTGGACAAGGTATGACCTTCCCTTGTTCTTGAACCCATCGCCGGGCCTTGGGCCCGGTGCCGCAAACCGCCTCGACTGCCCATCCCGCAGAGACCATAAGTTAACGGAAGGACCCCGGCCCGCATGCGCCTTTCCCGCTTTTTCATGCCGACCATGAAGGAAACGCCCGCCGACGCGCAGATCGCGTCGCATCGGCTGATGCTGCGCGCGGGCATGGTCCGCCAATCGTCGGCGGGGATCTATTCCTGGCTGCCGCTGGGCTACCGGGTGCTCAAGAACATCACCCGCATCGTCGAGGAGGAACAGGACGCCATCGGCTGCCAGCAGGTCCTGATGCCGACCATCCAGCCGGCGGAACTGTGGCGCCAGTCCGGGCGCTACGACGCCTACGGGCCCGAGATGCTGCGCATCACCGACCGCCACGATCGGGACATGCTCTACGGGCCGACCAACGAAGAACAGATCACCCAGATCTTCGCCGACGCGGTGCGCTCCTACCGCGACCTGCCCAAGATGCTCTATCACATCCAATGGAAGTTCCGCGACGAAGTGCGGCCCCGCTTTGGGGTCATGCGCGGGCGCGAATTCCTGATGAAGGACGCCTATTCCTTCGACCTGGATTATGAAGGTGCCAAAAGGTCTTATCAGAAACATTTCGTGTCTTACTTGAAGACTTATGCGCGCATGGGCCTGAAGGCGATTCCCATGGCGGCGGACACCGGGCCGATCGGCGGCGACATGAGCCACGAATTCCTGATCCTGGCCGACACGGGCGAAAGCGAGATCGCCTGTCACAAGGATTTCCTCGATAACAACTGGCTCGACGGCGTCGATTTCGACGGCGACCTGAGCGGCGTGGTCGAGACCTTCACCGGAAAGTACGCCGCCACGGACGAAAAGCGCGACCCGGCGCAGGAAGCGGCCTTGGGCGATGATCTGATCACCGCCCGGGGGATCGAGGTCGGGCATATCTTCTATTTCGGCAAGAAGTATTCCGAGCCCATGGGGGCCAAGGTCACCGGCCCCGACGGCCAGGAAATCGTCTGCGAGATGGGATCCTACGGCATCGGCGTGTCGCGCTTGGTCGGCGCCATCATCGAGGCGTCGCACGACGACGCGGGCATCATCTGGCCCGAAGCGGTGGCGCCGTTCCGCATCGGCCTGATCAACCTGCGCGCGGGCGACGCGGCCTGCGACGCGGCCTGCCAGGACATGTACGAGCAGCTTTTGGGCGCCGGGCAGGAGGTGCTCTACGACGACCGCGACGAGCGGGCCGGCGGCAAGTTCGCGGACATGGACCTGATCGGCCTGCCGTGGCAGCTCATCGCCGGGCCGCGCGGCCTTGAAAAGGACATGGTCGAGCTGAAAAACCGGGCGACGGGTGAGCGCGTGGAAATCAGCCGTGAATCTGCTCTCGCGCGTCTGACCCAGGGATGACGGCCACAATGACCCTGGAAATCGGCGGGAACAGCAACAAAGGTCATTCCCTTGCCCTTGGAACGACCCGCCGCCGGCCCCGCAAGGAAGGATAGCGTCCCCCGTGTTCAGCCGATTTGAATGGATGATGGCGCTGCGCTATCTGCGTGCCCGCCGGCAGGAGGGGTTCATCTCCGTCATCGCCTGGTTCTCGCTGCTCGGCATCGCGCTCGGCGTTGCCACGCTGATCATCGTCATGTCGGTGATGAACGGCTTCCGTCAGGAACTGCTGACCCGCATCCTGGGACTCAACGGCCATCTCAGCGTGCAGGGCCAGTTCCGCGACCTCAAGGATTTCGACCCCATCGGGCAGCGTATTCGCGATCTCAGGGGCGTGGTCAGCGTGACGCCCTTGATCGAGGGCCAGGTCATGGCCACCGCCAATGGCGCGGCGCAGGGCGCCTTGGTGCGCGGTATCCGCCATGCCGATCTGGCGCGGCGCAAGCTGATCGCCGACAACATCGCCCGCGGCTCCCTGGACGATTTCAAGGACGGCGGGCAAAGCGTCGTGATCGGCGACCGCCTGGCGCAGAAGATGGGGGTCCGGGTCGGCGACAAGATCACGCTGATTTCGCCCAAGGGCAGCGCCACCGCCTTCGGCACGGTGCCGCGCACGGCGGCCTACCGCATCGCCGCGACCTTCGAGGTCGGCATGTACGAATACGATTCCAGTTTCGTGTTCATGGATCTGGCCGACGCCCAGGTCTACTTCAAGTTCCCGAAGGAGGCGGTGTCGTCGCTCGAGGTCTTCATCCGCGATCCGGATCAGGCGCTCGAGGTCAAAACACGCATCGCCGGCGCCGTGCCCGGGATCGGCCGCATCCACGACTGGCAGCAGGCCAACGCCAGTTTCTTCAACGCCATTCAGGTCGAACGCAACGTCATGTTCCTGATCCTGACGCTGATCATCCTGGTCGCGGCCTTCAACATCATTTCGTCCATGATCATGCTGGTGAAGGACAAGGGCAGGGACATCGCCATCCTGCGCACCATGGGGGCGACCCGCGGCATGGTGATGCGGGTGTTTCTGATTGCCGGGGCCAGCGTCGGCGTGATCGGCACGGCCGCGGGGGCGGTCCTCGGCATCGCCTTCGCCGACAACATCGAAGGCGTGCGCCAGTGGATCCAAGGCCTGACGGGCACGGACCTGTTCGCCGCCGAAATCTATTTCCTGTCGCAGCTGCCCGCCGTCATCGACTGGAGCGAGGTCGTCGCCGTGATCGGCATGGCGCTGGGCCTGTCGTTCCTGGCGACCATCTATCCGTCCTGGCGCGCCGCCCGCACGGACCCGGCCGAGGCGCTGCGCTATGAGTGAGACGGGGATGGTGCCCGCCCTGGCGCTGCGCGGCATCCGGCGAACCTTCCGCCAGGGGCGGTCGGAACTGGAAATCCTCAAGGGCATCGACCTGACCGTGCGCCCGGGCGAGGTCGTGGCCCTGGTCGGCCCGTCGGGGGCGGGGAAATCGACCCTGCTGCACATCGCGGGCCTGCTGGAATCCCCCGATGCCGGCACCATCGAGGTCTGCGGCCAGGACTGCTCCGCCATGGGCGACGAGGAACGCACGCTGATGCGGCGCTACAACCTGGGCTTCGTCTATCAGCATCACCATCTGCTGCCGGAATTCACGGCGCTTGAAAACGTCATCATCCCGCAGATCATTTCCGGCATCTCCCATAAGGACGCCAAGGACCGGGCCATGGAAATCCTTAACTGGATGGGCCTGTCCGAACGCCTGACCCACCGTCCGGCGCGGCTGTCCGGCGGCGAGCAGCAGCGCGTCGCCATCGCCCGGGCGCTGGCCAACAATCCACGCCTCGTGATCGCGGATGAGCCAACCGGAAACCTCGACCCGACCACGACTGAGCGCGTCTTCGCCACCTTCATCAAGATGGCCCGGGAAGAGGGCGCCGCGGTTCTTGTGGCGACCCACAATCACGCCCTGACGACCCATATGGACCGCGTTTTGACGCTGGAAGACGGCAAGCTGGTTCCCTACGAACCGGAATAAGCTGTGAAAACCGGGTATTGTTGACTGGTCTGGCGGGGGCGGGCCGGGCAGTTTACTCTCCCCTCAGGAGAGATCCCGTGTCCGAGTCGCCCTTCATCCATCTTGCCGTCCGATCCAGCTATTCCCTGCTGGAGAGCATGATTTCGCCCAAGGACCTGAAGTCCTGGTGCCTAGATCATGGCATGCCGGCCGTGGCGATTGCGGACAGAAATAACCTGTTCGGCGCACTCGAAACCTCGCTGACCCTGTCGGGCGCGGGCATCCAGCCGATCATGGCCTGTTGTTTCGATGTCGTGGAAGACGTACCGCGGGCCGAGCCGTCGCGCCTGACGATCTACGCCCAGAACGAGACCGGCTATCGCCGCCTGATGTTCCTGTCTTCGCGGGCCTATCTTGATGCCGCCGACGGCGTGCCGAAGCTCAAGCGTTCGCTGGCGCTGGAGCAGACCGATGGCCTCATCGTGCTGACGGGCGGCGCCGAGGGCGAGGTGGCCAAGCACCTGCAGAAGGGCCGCATCGCCGATGCCCGAACAGAACTTTCCACGCTGGCCAGCGCCTATCCGGGGCGTTGCTATGTCGAGATCACACGCCACGGCACACCAGAGGAACGCGCGGTCGAGGAAGGCCTGATTGACCTCGCCTATGATCTTGAGCTGCCACTGGTCGCCACGCACGATGCCCGCTTCCTGAAGCCAACCGATGCACAGGCGCACGACGCCATGATGTGTATCGCCAACGGCCAGTATCTCGGCCAGCCGGACCGCAAGCGCGTCAGCCCGCAGCAATATCTGAAGACGCCGTCGGAAATGAAGCTGCTGTTTGCAGACCTTCCCGAAGCCATCGAGAATACGGTCGAGATTGCCCGGCGCTGTTCCATCAAGGCCGAGACCCACAAGCCCATCCTGCCCAACTTCTCGAATGAAGGCCGTTCGGAGTCGGAGGAATTGCGCAAGCAGGCGCTGGAGGGGCTTGAGTTCCGCCTCACCGAAGCCGACCAGCTCTATGCCGAGCGGGAGACCTATTTCGAACGACTGGACTATGAACTCGGCATCATCGAACGGATGGGGTTCCCCGGTTACTTCCTGATCGTTTCGGACTTCATCAAATGGGCCAAGGAACATGGGATTCCGGTCGGGCCGGGCCGGGGCTCGGGTGCAGGTTCGCTCGTCGCCTGGGTGCTGTTGATTACAGACTTGGACCCGCTCCGCTTTGACCTCCTGTTCGAACGCTTCCTGAACCCCGAACGCGTCTCGATGCCAGACTTCGATATCGACTTCTGCCAGGAGCGCCGAAGTGAAGTGATCCGCTATGTTCGCGACAAGTATGGCGCAGACTCGGTGGCCATGATCATCACTTTCGGTACGCTGCAGGCAAAGGCTGTGGTGCGCGATGTGGGCCGCGTGATGCAGATGCCCTACGGCCAGGTGGACCGGTTGGCAAAGCTGATCCCGTTCAATCCGGCCAATCCGCCAAAGCTTCAGGAAGCCATCGACGACGAGCCGAAATTCTATGAGGAAATGGACGCCGACGAGCGCGTCGGCGAACTCCTCAAGATAGCACTGGCGCTGGAAGGTAAATACCGCAACGCGGGTACGCACGCAGCTGGTGTGGTGATCGGTGACCGGCCTCTGGTGGAACTGGTGCCGCTGTACAATGATCCGCGCGCAGATCTTCCGGCGACCCAGTTCAACATGAAATATGCCGAGACAGCCGGACTTGTGAAGTTTGACTTCCTCGGCCTGAAAACGCTTACGGTGATTGACCGGGCGCTGAAATTCATCCGGCGTGACGGGCGTGATGTCGGTCCCGAATGGCGCAGCCTGGACGACAAGGCGACGTATGACCTGATGGCCAGTGGCGACACGCTGGGCGTGTTCCAGCTGGAGGGCGCAGGCATGCGCGACACGCTGAAGAAGGTGCGCCCGCACAGCCTCGAAGACGTGATCGCCATCATCTCGCTCTACCGTCCGGGCCCGATGGAGAACATCCCTGTCTATATTGAAGGTAAGGAGAACCCCGAAGGCGTTCGGTATGCCCACCCCGACCTGAAACCAGTGCTGGAAGCCACCTATGGCGTGCCGGTCTATCAGGAGCAGGTCATGCGGATGGCGCAGGAGATCGCCGGTTATTCGCTCGGCGATGCTGATTTGCTCCGTCGCGCCATGGGTAAGAAGAAGCTTGAGGAGATGATCGCTCAGCGCCAGCGCTTCGTGGAAGGTGCCGCGGCGAACAAGGGCATGGAAGCCCCGCTTGCGAACGACATCTTCGACACGATGGAGAAGTTCGCGGGTTACGGCTTCAACAAGTCTCACGCGGCGGCCTATGCGCTGATCGGCTATCATACCGGCTATCTGAAGCGCCATTTCCCGGTTGAGTTCCTGGCCGCCTCGATGAGCCTCGATCTCGGCAACACAGACAAGCTCGCGGCCTTCTTCCAGGAGGCCAAACGGCTGAAGATTCCGGTGCTGGCGCCGGACGTGAATGCCTCGTCCGCTGATTTCGATGTGCGCGATGGTGCGATCGTCTATGCCCTCGGCGCGCTGAAGGGCGTGGGCCTCGAAGCCATGAAACATGTCGTGGCCATCCGCGAACAGGATGGCCCGTTCAAGGACATCTACGATTTCGCCGAGCGGGTTGATCCGAAACATGTGAACAAGAAAGCGTTCGAATCCCTCGCCAAGGCCGGGGCGCTCGACAGTTTCGACAAGAACCGCGCCCGTGTGCTCGCGGGTGCGCCGATGCTGGCGCAGATGGCGGCCAGCGCCGCCGAAGACCGGATGGGCGGGCAGGGCGGCCTGTTCGGCGAGGCAGAACCTGCACTGCGGCCTGCGCTGCCCACGGTCAAAGCCTGGAACGGCCAGCAGAAACTGGACGAGGAATTCCGCTCCATCGGCTTCTATTTCTCCGGTCACCCGCTGGACGATGTCCTGACCGGTATCGACCGGGAGCGCGTGACGCTGGCGATGGAGATCGAGGAACGCGCTGCCGACGGCAAGCCGATCGAGATGATCGGCATCGTGCGCCTGCGTTCGGACAAACCGGCCCGGAATGGAGGCAAGTTCGCCTTCCTCACGCTCTCCGACCCGACCGGGGAAGTGGAGATGATGGTGTTTCCGGAGACCCTGTCTCAGAACTATGACCTGCTGCAGGTCGGCAATGCGGTTGCGGTCACCGTGGGGGTCAAGCGCAACGGGGAAGAGATCCGCCTCAATGCCGAGCGGGTCCTGCCGCTGGAAGCAGCGCGCCTCAGCAATGGAATGGGCGCGCTGAAAGTGCGTCTCGCTGTGGGCGCCAATCCGGGCGAGATTGCCGGCGTGATCCAGCACCTCGCCAAGCTGCCCGATTCTGAACGGGGGGAGATCCTGGTCGAGGTTCCGCTCGAAGACGGGCGCCTTGTGATCCTTAAGCTGCCGGCGACCTATACAATCAATCTGAGGGCCCAGAGGGCCCTGAAAGATGTGCCCGGCGTTGAGCGGGTGGAGCCCCTAAAGGCGGCTTGATGGTCCGGATTGGTCCGGTTCAGGCAATGCAGGGCATCTGCAGGTCCGGTATCGTCATGAATGGGTCACGCCAGGTCCTGCCAAAACAGGCTCCAGAGTGCTTGCCGGGCAAGGGAATATCTGTATAAGCCGCCTCATCTTAAACCAGTTCACGGGTGCATCCGGTGCTGCGGGCCATGTTGGTCCAAAGTTCCACCTGTGACGGCCAACCGGATGGAGAAAATCTATGGCCCTACCTGATTTCACAATGCGTCAGCTGCTCGAAGCCGGCGTTCACTTCGGTCACCAGACCCACCGCTGGAACCCACGCATGAAGCCGTACATCTACGGCGAGCGCTCCGGCATCCACATCATGGACCTGTCCAAGACTGTACCTTCGCTGCACCAGGCATTGCTGTTTGTGCGCGAAACCGTCGCCAAGGGTGGCCGCGTCCTGTTCGTCGGCACCAAGCGTCAGGCTCAGGATCCTGTGGCTGAAGCCGCACACCGTTGCGCCCAGTATTATATGAATCACCGCTGGCTCGGCGGCACGCTGACCAACTGGTCGACCGTGTCCAACTCGATCAAACAACTGCGCGAACTGAACGCCATGTTTGAAAGCGGTGGCGGCAGCGGTCTGACGAAGAAAGAACTGCTCGATCTGGAGCGTCGCCGCGAGAAGCTGCAAAAGTCGCTCGGCGGTATTGCTGACATGGGCGGCCTGCCGTCTGCCATGATCGTGATCGACACCAACAAGGAAGCCATCGCTGTCCAGGAAGCCCGCAAGCTGGGTATCCCGGTCGTGGCTGTCCTTGATACGAACTGCGACCCGTCAGACGCCGACTATGGCTTCCCGGGCAACGACGACGCTGCACGCGCCATCTCGCTCTACTGCAACCTGTTCGCCGATGCCGTCCTCGACGGCCTCGCCGAATCCAGCGCCGGCTTCGGTGTCGATCTGGGCGCCCTGGAAGACGTTACGGGTGTTGTGGAAGCTGACGTTGCTGCTGCAGATCAAACCGCTGACGAAGCTGGCGCATAATCCGCGTCGCATACAATCGAACTGAGGGAATAAAGCTATGGCTGAGATTACAGCTGCGCTTGTGAAAGCGCTCCGTGAAAAAACGGGCGCTGGCATGATGGACGCCAAAAAGGCGCTCGTCGAAAACAATGGCGATGAAGCCGCAGCCATTGACTGGCTGCGTGCGAAGGGCCTGTCCAAGGCTGCCAAGAAGTCGGGCCGTACGGCTGCCGATGGCCTGGTGGCTGTGAAGGTCTCTGACGACGGCAAAACCGGCGCTATTGTCGAACTGAACGCTGAAACGGACTTCGTTGCCCGCAACGAGACCTTTCAGAAGGCATTGGCTGGTATCGCCGCCGCCGCCCTGAGCACTGACGGTTCCGTCGAAGCTCTGGCCGCCGCGCCTTCGCCGGATGGTGAGGGTTCCGTTGACGACCTGATCAAACGCCTGATCGCCACGGTTGGCGAAAACATGACCCTGCGCCGTTCGGCCAAGGTTGTGGCTGGCGGTAAAGTCGCATCCTACATCCACAACGCCGAAGCCGCAGGCATGGGCAAAGTGGGCGTGCTGGTTGCGCTCGACGGTTCTGGCGATCTGGACGAAGTTGGCCGCAAGGTTGCGATGCACATTGCTGCGACGTCGCCAGCTGCTGCAACGACTGCCGAACTGGATCCGGCGCTGATCGAATCCGAAAAGCGCGTCCTGACCGAGCAAGCCCGCGAAAGCGGCAAGCCGGACAGCGTCATCGAGAAGATGATCGTCGGCCGCATGCAGAAGTTCTACAAGGAAGTCGTGCTGCTGGAGCAGCCCTTCGTCATGAACCCCGATCAGACGGTCGGTGAGTTCCTGAAGGGTGAGGGCGCTACGCTGAACGGCTTCGTCCACTTCAAACTCGGTGAAGGCATCGAGAAGGAAGCGGACAACTTCGCTGACGAAGTTGCCTCCATGACAAAAGGCGCCTGATCAGGCTTGCCTTTCCGCCCGCAAGGGGCTTTGAACATCCCGGTCGCCCATGACAGGCGGCCGGGAATCTTTTAGGAGGCTGTAAGGCCTTCAGCGGAGGAAACGTGACAATGCCGAGCGAGGACTCCGAAACACGCACGCTCAAGTACAAACGCGTACTATTGAAGCTTTCGGGAGAGGCCCTGATGGGCCCCGGCCAGTTCGGCATAGACATTCCAACCTGCGAGAAATTTGCCAAGGCCATCAAGGAAGCCCGCGACGACGGGGCTGAGATTTGCCTTGTGATCGGGGGCGGCAACATCTTTCGCGGTGTTGCAGGCGCTGCCAAGGGCATGGAGCGTGCTCA
>LADW01000010.1 GCA_000961695.1 Hyphomonadaceae bacterium BRH_c29 | reverse complement strand
CCGATCGCCGAGCCCGCGCCGAGCTGCGGCGCGCCGGTGATGAGGCCCGACGCCATGCCGGGGCCGAACACGCCCATCCAGAGGAAGACGATGGCCGCGAGCACGGTGCCCATGACTTCGGCAAGCGTGACATCCTCTGTGCCCGCGAACGCCTCGGTGATGGTTGAGAAAAGCGTCGAGCCGATGCCGATGATGATCGCCAGCACCATGAGCTTCAGGCCCGAGGTGATGACATTGCCCAGCACGCGTTCCGCCAGGAACGAGGTCTTGTTCCAGAGCGCGAAGGGGACAAGCACGAACCCGGCCAGCGTCGTCAGCTTGAACTCGAGGATCGCTACGAACAGCTGCACCGCCAGCACGAAGAAGGCGATCAGGATCACGGCCCAGGCAATCAGCAGCACGGCGATCAGGATGAAGTTCTCGAAGAAGGCGATCGGCCCCATCATCTTGCCGGCCTCTTCAAGCAGGGGCAGCGCTGCGCCGTAGCCGACGCCCGCGATATAGCCGGGCCGCATCAGGTCTTCGGCTGTGATGAGACTCGATCCCGCTTTCAGGCCGAGCCCGGCAAAACTGTCGAAGATGATCTGCGAGAGCCCGGCGAAGTTGCCGAGCAGGAAGGCGAAGAAGCCGACATACAGGACCTTCTTGATCAGTCCCGCGATCACATCGACATTCTGCGACAGAGCCCAGAACAGGCCTGCCAGCGTGATATCGATCACAATCAGTGTGGAAGTGAGATAGGCAACATCGCCCTGCAGCAGCCCGAACCCGCTATCGATGTAGCGGATGAAGGTTTCCAGGAACCGGTCGATGACGTCCATCTCTTCCATGACGTTTAGTCTCCGGTGCCGAGGAATGTCTGGAGGCGCGCGCGGCCGCGTTCGGCTTCCGCGAGCTTGCGGGCTTCTTCCAGCGCCTCAGCCCGGTGTTGGGCAGCGAGCATCGCCTCGATCTGCATCAGCTGATGGTTGGTCATGGCGGAGAGCTCGTTGCCGGCTTGCGCGGCCTGCAGCGCTCCGACGGCGTCCTGGCTTTGCGTGACGAGGCTACGGATCGCGCCCGCATCCGTCTCGTTGTCTTCGAGTACAGCGGCTGACACCGTCAGCGTTTCGCGGAACGCATCGCGGGACTGGCGCCAGCGGGCGCGGGCATCTTCGACAAGCACCGAGTTTGGCGTCGCGGTTCCGTAGTCCTCCGGATAGGTGGTCTCATAGTCGCGCTCGATCTCGTCGACCGAGTAGCCGATGCCCTGCGCGCGGCGGAGCAGGTCCTGGATACGGAGGATCCGCTGGCCGATGATGCTTTCGGCAACCGAAACAGGGAGTGTCTCGAGATTGCGGGCCATGTTCTCCAGCATCTCGATCTCATGGGCGAGCTGCTGGACCTGGCCTTCGAGTTCCTGCAGGGCGCGGACCGCCTGCAGGATGTTCTGGGCGTGGTTCGCCGGATCATAGACGGCGAGCTGCGCCATGGCGGGTGGCGCGAGGAGACCGGCAACCGGTATGGCCATCAGGGGCGCGGTTGTAATCAAGAGGCAGGCAAGGCGGCGGCGCATGGGGCGGCTCATTCGGCAGCGAGGATATGGGGGCGGAAGGGTTGGCTTTGCGCTCGCTCGGCGGGCGAGTGGCCCGGCCATCGGGTAAGGAGGTCTGCCGCCCAGGCGAGGCCTTTTTCATGGAGCCAGGTTTCGGCGAAGCCTTCGCCTTCGGTCTCGGCCATCACGCGGTCGATTGTGGCGTGATCTTCCGGACTGCCCGCAGCCGTAAAGGCGAGCGCAACCGGGCCTAGCCCCAAGTCGAACAGGCGGGAGCCTTTCGGGGACTGGAAGTAATAGTCCCGCTTCGGCGTCGCCCGCGCGATGATCTCGATCTGGCGCGTGTTGAGCCCGAACCGCTCATAGGTCTCGCGCAGAGCTGGCTCCTGCGCGCGTTCATTGGCCAGGAATATCCGGGTCAAGCAGCTTTCGAGGATGGCCGGGGCGATCGCGCTCGCGCTGATGTCGGTGAGCGACTGGGTCGCGAACACCACGGCGACGTTCTTCTTCCGAAGTGTTTTGAGCCAGTCGCGAAGGCGCGCCGCGAAGACCGGCGCATCAAGGAACAGCCAGGCCTCGTCCAGCATCAGCAGCGTGGGGCGCCCGTCAAAGCGCGCCTCGAGCCGGTGGAAGAGGTAGGTGAGCACGGCGGTTGCTGCCGCGCCCTGCTGCATCAGCTCTTCCATTTCGAAGCAGGTGACGGAGGCGAGGGCGAGATCTTCCTCGTCCCCGTCGAGCAGGCGGCCATGAGGTCCCGCCAGTGTGAACGGATGCAGAGCCGTCTTCAGCACCTCATCCTGCAGCAGGAGGACGAGGCCTGTCAGTGTACGTTCGGATCGCGGCGCCGAAGCGAGTGAGGAAAGGCCCTGCCAGAGGCGGGCCTTGAGCTCGGGCGTGAGGCTCACGCCTTCGCCGGCAATCAGGCCTGCCAGCCAGTCCGCCGCAAAGCTTGCCTCTGCCGGCTGGTCGATGTCCTTCAGCGGCTGAAGCCGGGGACGCCGGGCGACGCCTAGGTCCAGATGCACGCCGCCCATGCCGAGGACGGCCCCGCGGGCCGAGCGGCCTTTGTCGAACAGGAAGACCTGCGCATCGTCATAGCGCTGCCATTGCAGTGCCAGCATCGCGAGCAGGACCGATTTTCCTGCGCCGGTGGGCCCGAGGATCAGCGAGTGGCCGACATCGCCGGCGTGAAGGTTCAGCCTGAACGGGGTTGTGCCGTCGGTGCGCGCCTCGATCAGGGCCTGGGCGCCAAGATGCCGGTTATTGCGCTCGCCCGCCCAGACCGCCGAGAGCGGCACCATATGGACGAGGTTCAACGTGTTGAGGATCGGCTGGCGGATATTGGCATAGACATGGCCGGGCAGGCTGCCGAGCCAGGCATCGACCGCGTTGAGGGATTCCCGGATGACCGTGAAGCCCTTGCCATTGATGATGCGCTCGGCGTGGCGCGCGCGCTCATCGGCCACAAGGGGATCGGTATCGGCGACCGTGATGGTCGTCGTCACGTAGCCGTAGGCTACGAGATCGCTCCCCAGTTCCTGGAGCGCGGCGTCCGCATCGAGCGCCTTGTTGTCGGCGTCGCTGTCGAGCAGCGCGGAGGGCTCATTGAACATTGTCTCGCGCAGTACGCTGGCCACCGACTTGCGTTTGGAAAACCAGTGCCGGCGTTTGCGACCGAGGACTTTCTCGGCTTCCGCCTTGTCCATGGCGATGAACCGCGTTGCCCAGCGATAGGCAAAGCCTTGCCTGTTCAGCTCATCGAGCAGTCCTGGCACCGTCGATCCCGGAAAGCCGAGAATTGTCAGGACTCGCAGATGCGTGTCTCCGATCATCGGTTCGAGCCCGCCGGTGAACGGCTCATCGGCGAGGATCGCATCAAGGAAGACAGGGATCTCCGGGGCGGACACCTTGTGGCGCCGGCTGGAAATGCAGGCGTGCAGATAGGTCAGCGTCTCGCCATCCGAGAGCGGCGCAATGTCGGCCACCGCGGTCGACAGAAGATCAAAGGTGCGCTCGGCCTGTTGCTGGAAGACAAGAAGACGTTCGCGCCAGCCTGCGCCGTCGGGACGCTCTGGCCGCTCGATCAGCGCTTTCTCAGCGCGGGCATTGGCGTCTGGCGGCGGCAGCCAGAGCAGAGTGAGATAGTAAGCGCTCTCGAACCTTGATCCAGCTTCTTCGGCCGCTACGGCGCGCTCCTCGTCGATCAGCCAGGAGACCGGGTCCGCAAAGTCCGAGGACGGATATTCACCGGCTTCTTCGCGTACGGCTTCGAAGAAGAGCGCCCAGCCGGATCCGAACCGGCGGATCGTATTGTTGACCCGGGCCATCACGGCGACGAGTTCGGACTCGGTTGAACTTTCGAGGTCTGGCCCGCGATAGCGGAACGTCGTCTGGAACGCGCCGTCCTTGTTGAGGACAACGCCCGGCGCCACCAGCGCCGCCCAGGGCAGGTAGTCGGCGAGAAGCCGCGGGGCGGCGGCGTATTCGCGGAGGTTCAGCATGAGAGATGTTCCTTGTGCCGGAGCGCCCGGATGAGCGTCGCCATGAAGTCCGGATCCCTGCGGGCGAGGAAGACAGCCGACGAATGTCCGAGGAGCCAGATGAGAAGGCCGGGGATCCAGAGCTGCAGGCCGAGGCCCACAGCTGCTGCAAGCGTGCCGATCGAGATCGCGAGATTGCGCGGCGCGCCGGCCATCAGGACGGGCTCGGTGAGCGACCGGTGCAGCGGAATCTCGAACCCCTCGGTCATCAGATCAGCGCCCCGCCGCCAAACGAGAAGAAGGTCAGGAAGAAGCTCGTCGCCGCGAACGCGATCGACAGGCCGAACACGATCTGGATGAGCTTGCGGAAGCCGCCGGAGGTCTCGCCGAATGCCAGCGTCAGGCCCGTGAGGGTAATGATGATCACCGCCACGATGCGGGCAACGGGTCCCTCGATTGAGGAGAGGATCTGATCGAGCGGTCCTTCCCAGGGCATGCCGGTGCCGGCAGCATGGGCCGGCAGGGCGAGCCCAAGTGCGAGCGCGAGGCTGAGGGCCTGAAAGCCCCTCGGGCTGAGGCGTGGTGAATGGGGTTTCGTCATGAGGCATCTCCTTGGCTGACGAGGGATAGGGAGCGTGAAAGCACAGGCTCGGTGCGGTAGCCGTCTCCTGTAAACTCAAGCACGCGAACCGCGTCTTCGACGCGGCGCTGGCCGCCGGTGCGGGACATGAACACAATGACGTCGACCGCTTCCGCGATCAGCTCAAACGGCGCGCGCGCTGTCGCTTCGCTAACGAGCTGTTCGAGACGGCTGAGCGCGCCGAGGGCAGAATTTGCATGGAGCGTTGTAAGACCGCCCGGATGGCCGGTGTTCCAGGCCTTCAGGAGATCGAGGGCTTCGGCCCCGCGCACTTCGCCAACAATGATCCGATCCGGGCGCAGGCGAAGCGTCGAGCGCACGAGGTCGCGCAGCGATACGCGGGCTTCCTGGCTGCGAAGGGCCACGAGATTGGCGGCGGGGCAGGTGAGCTCGCGCGTATCCTCGAGGATGACGATCCGTTCGCCGCAAAAGCCGCCTTCCGCCAGCAGGGCGTTGGCAAAGCTGGTCTTGCCCGAAGAGGTGCCACCCGCGATGACGATATTGGCGCGTTCCGCGACGAGCGCCTTGAGCGCGCCCGCAAGCGCCGGCGACAGCGCGCCTTGCCGGACATAGTCCGCAAGCGTGAACGGCGTGCGGGCGAGTTTCCGGATCGAATAGCACGGCGCCGCCGACACCAGCGGCAAGACGCCTTCAAAGCGCTCGCCGGTCCCTGGAAGCTCGGCCGAGACAATTGACGCGGTGGGGGAGTTCCCGGCACCAACGCTGGACGCGACAAGCCGGATCACGCGTTCGCGGTCGCCGGCCGAAAGGACATGCGCCGTCGGGATGAGGCCGCGTCCCGCTTCTTCAATCCAGACGGACCCGTCGGGATTGACCATGACTTCGATCGTCGCATCAGATTCAAGAGCTGCGCGCACGACAGGGCAGAACGCGGTTCGCAGCATCGCGCTCAGGCGGCGCCGGGTGCTTTCTGTCTCATATGTGTCCGTCATTGGATCAAACCCTGGCTTCAGTTCCAGGCTCTATTGTTCCGGGAACGGACGCTTTTGGGGAGTTGGAGCGCGGGCCATATTATGCAGCCGGGCGCTATGCGCGGAATACGGGTGCAAAATGGTTGTCTTGGTGAACACCGAAGGGCGAAGGTGAGCCCCAACGGCTCAAACCTTAACAAACCAGCGATCCCTGTTAACTTCCTTGGAGCGCAATAGTAAATCGCTTAAGTGGAATCATATTTGCTTGGCATGCGCCGTGGAGGCAATGCCGATGAAAACTTTCACTCTCGAATCCTCAGGAATTCTGGCGGACTACGACTATCTCTCGCGGCTATCCATGGATCGGTGGGCCTGGGAATATCTGCGGCGCAATGAAGAGTTCCGCCGGGATGCATCCGTGCGCAGCAAGGACGACATTTCCGAGCGCATGGCGCCGTGCGCACCCATCCGTATGCTGAAGGCACGAACCAGCCAGACGCTCGCTGAGCGCTGGGGACTTGTCCTGATGCCGGACCCCAACAAGAATGGCTTTGACGCCGATGTCGTCTGGAACCGGACCGCATTTCCGGATCAGGTCGAAATCCATTGCAGTCCGCGCGGTCCAGATCAAACATGTGATATCTGGGAGCGGAGCATGCCCTTCTGCCAGATGACCCATATCAGTGATCATCAGGGGCGGGAGTTTCTGCTGACACGCGGCAAGGGCTGCGTTGTGCAAGTTAGGTGCACCGGCATGTCGCTGATCGGGATAGAGCCTGTGCGCATGAAACTGACGATCTCCGACATCACGGCCTACGAGCGCAAACTCAAGGTCCAGAAGGCGGCGCTCGAAATCTATGGCGACGGGCCTGATCTCTCCAAACCCCTCTGGACCAAGACGACCCAGATCCTGCGTGATGGTCTCATCGCACTCGACGGCATCGCTTGCGGCATGAACCGGCGTGAGATTGCCGAGTCGATTTACGGCACGGAAAAGGTCGCGGAGCAATGGAATGACGACCGGGGCTCGATGAAGGACACGCTCAAATATCTGGTCCGCAAGGCTGAGGCCCTGAAGGATGGCGGATATCTCATGGAACTTCTCGGCGCGAACGTCGGCCCGCAGCGCATCCTGGCCTGAGGAGGCCTTGCTTCTCCGCGGTCCGCCCGCGCGGACGCGCGGGTCTGTCCGGCCTGACGGCCTGCCCGGCGAGGCTCACTGAGGATCCGGTTGTCTGTTGCTGGGCATATGTCTGGGACTCGCCGGCGGACGCGCGCGCCGCGCGCTTCCCACTGTCCGCAGGTGTCATTGAGATTGAAGGTATCTGAGCGATTGCGGCCAGAGGGGTCGCGGGCGCTTGATCGGAAGCCGGGTTCAGGCGGCGCTGCGAACCTGCATTGTCCGCCGCATTATGCCTGCGCGGTCGTCGGCCTTGAACTGCATATCGAGCAGTCCGGAAAGCAGATCCTTGTCCTGCGGGATGATGGGGAGCGCGATGCGGGCTGCGCCGCGTGAAGCAAGCCAGAGGCTTGCTTCTGCAATGAGTTCGCGCACGTCCGATTGCCAACTGGAAGTATGGACCACGAGAATGGCCGGGATCATGCCGGTTTCGCCATCCAGGCTCAGCCAGATCGCGCCTGCGAGTTGGTCGTCGCGGAGGCCGGCGAGGGTATGCACTCCAGCGTCACGTGCGGGTAGGGCGCCGAGCAGGTGCCCCGCCTCGCTCAGCCGGGAGAGCCCGGCCGCGTCGCTTTGCCTGAAATCGCGGATGTGTAGCGCCATGACCTATCCGTCATGGAAAGATTCGGGCAAGGCGCGCGAGTCTTTAGGTGGCTCTGGCCGGCTGTCTGGCCCCTAAAGTGGGACATTGCGCAGCGCTTGGCTCTGATGGTGCGCGCTGGCTGCAGGTGGTGTCGCGAGCCTTTAACCGGCCCTGCAGGCTATTAAAGTGAGTACGGTTATCTTTTAATAACGCTTCGACGCTATTAAAGGATGCAGGATGGCAAGTTCGAATGATTCCGGCCGCAAGGGCCAATGGGTGACCAGTACCGTCACCGGAGAGACTGTGCGCGCCTTCCTGCCACCCGGTCTGCCTCCGTTGCCTCCAATCGAACTGGCGGGGCTCTCGGCGCTCACCAGCGAGGCGATGCTCGCCCTTGGCCGTCTGGACGGGGTGCGCGCCGTTGCCCCGGACACTTCGCTTTTCCTCTACATGTATGTGCGCAAGGAGGCGCTGCTCTCATCCCAGATCGAAGGGACGCAGTCTTCACTGTCCGACCTGCTTCTCTACGAAGATGAGACGGCGCCCGGCGTACCGCTTGACGATGTCGAGGAGGTCTCGACTTATGTCGCAGCGTTGACGCATGGGTTGGGCCGCATCCGCGGCGGATTCCCGCTATCGCTCCGCCTGCTGAAGGAGATGCATAGCATTCTGTTGTCGTCGGGCAGGGGAAGCACGAAGCAGCCAGGCGAGTTTCGCCGCTCGCAGAACTGGATTGGCGGAACACGGCCGGGCAACGCCCTGTTCGTACCGCCGCCGCCGCAGCACGTGCTGGATCTCATGAGCAATCTTGAGGCCTTCCTTCACGAGACGGACTCCGGCCTGCCGCCTCTCATCAAGGCGGGCCTCGCGCATGTGCAGTTCGAGACCATCCACCCGTTCCTCGATGGCAATGGCCGGCTCGGTCGCCTGCTGATCACGCTGTACCTCTGCGAGCAGGGCATCCTCGACGAGCCGCTGCTTTATCTCAGCCTCTACCTGAAATCTCATCGAGCAACTTACTACGCGCTCCTGCAGGAAGTGCGCGAGCATGGCCGATGGGAGACCTGGCTTGAATTCTTCTTGACCGGCGTGCGAGATGTCGCCCGTCAGGCGCATGAAGCAGCGCGGTCGATTTCTGCAATCTTCGCCGAAGATGCCGCGAAGATCGCTGGGCTTGGGCGTGGGGCGCCCGCAGCTCAGGCTTTGCATGCGATCCTTCAGAAGCGCCCTCTCCTGACGATCGGCACAGCTGCAGAGCTTTCCGGCGTAACGTTCCCGACGGCGACGGCGGCGCTGGAACGCCTTCAAGCCCTCGGCATTGTGGAAGAGATCACCGGCAAGGCGCGGGGGCGGGTGTTTGTGTATCAGCGATACCTGTCTCTCCTCGAAGCAGGGACAGAGCCGCTCTGAACTGGAGCATGCCCGCCGGGTTGATCTTCGGCTCATTCCAGTTGGCAGCGCGCGTGGCAGGTCTGATCGAGCTTACCTCGGCCTCAACTATGTTCCTCCTCAGCCGGGGGTGGGCGGACGGCGCGTTTGCCAGAGCACGGTCGCCGCGCAAGGGGGCGGGACTTGATCGCGTTTAAACGTCCGTAGGCATCATACCTACAGCGTCCCCTTGCGCGGCGCCCTTATGCGCTCCGGCCAAGCGCCTTCTCGCCGCCCACCTCCGCCTGATGCGGAAAAGAACGGGCGGGAAGGAGACAGACATGACTGACCCAACCACTGCCGTTGCACCCCTTGGAACTACGGGTGCGCCAACCCCTCAGGACAGGCCACGCATCTACATTGCGTGCCTTGCCGCCTACAACAACGGGCGCCTGCACGGGCGCTGGATCGATGCCACGACGCCGGACGAAATCTGGCGCGAAGTTTCGGCGATGCTGCGCGCCAGCCCGGAGCCGGATGCCGAGGAATGGGCGATCCACGACTATGAAGGCTTCGAAGGCGCGCACCTTTCCGAATACGCATCGTTCGAGACATTGTGCGATCTTGCCGAGTTCATCGGCCAGCACGGCGAACTCGCCGCCCGCATCTACGCGCACTCCGGCAACGACCTTGATAAGGCGCGCGCAGCGTTCGAGGACTATGTGGGCGAGTACCGCAGCGCTGCCGATTTTGCCGAAGAACTTCACATCGAGCTCGGCACCTCGATCCCCGAGAGCCTCAGCTACTATATCGACTGGCAGGCGCTTGCCCGCGATATGGCGCTGAACGGCGAGATCATGGTGTTCCAGACGGGCTTTGATGAAGTCCACGTATTCTGGTCACGGTGAGGGCGGGCTTATGTTCACTGATAACTTTGCCACCTTCGTCTGTCCCGGCGATACCATCACCGGTGAGGCCGGACCCTTCACCGTCTTGGCGCAGATTGTGCCGGACGATTGTCCGGACGCACCGGATCAGCGCCAGGACGGTTTCTGGCCCTCGCTCTATGCGAACGCTCCGGGATTCATCGGCCCCGGGCCGAACCATCGCCAAAGGTTCGCCGAGGCGCAGGCCAAGGCCGAAGCCGTCATGGAGGGCTGGCGGAAGGGGGACTGGTTCTATTGCGGGATCGTGCTGTCTGTTTCTCTGGCGGGCGTGGTGCTCGCATCCCATGCGGCCAGCTTATGTAGAGCTCAACATAAGCTTGCTTATGTCGCGTCCATGGTTATGCGGAGTTGTTGCGGCGCCGCCTTGATTTTGCGGGCCTGGGTCGAGACTCCGCTCAACATAATCGAGAAGCTTCTTCTGCACTCAGCAGAAGGAGACCAATCATGTGTGCAGCACTTTCACGGCGGGCTGAAATCCCGTCCCTATCCGGGGCAGACTACTTCCACCCGCTTTTCGACAATTTCGCCGAATGGCTTCGAAGCCAGAACGCTTCCGACCGGACAATCTTGTCGATGAGCGGCGCGGTAAAGCACTTCATTGTTTGGCTGGACTGTGAAGGGATCGGCCTTTCCGATATCGATAGCGCCGTTATCCGGCGCTTTTTCCGGCATCGGTGCGAGTGCCCACGTCCGCAGGCTGAACGATATCAGAATGGGATCACTCGCGATCACGCATTCCAAGGCCGCGTTGTTCGCTTCGTCACATTCCT
>LADW01000022.1 GCA_000961695.1 Hyphomonadaceae bacterium BRH_c29 | reverse complement strand
GCCCGTCGCTGGCCCAGAAGATGCGTTCGGGCCTCAGGCCAGAAGCGTCGAGCCGGGCGAGGGCGTCGTCGCGGTCTGTGCCCCAGGCTTGCGGGCGAAGCGAGGAAAGGCGCTTGGCCGCATCGGCGCGGCTGAGGCGCTCGGCTGGGTCGGCATTCAGTTGCTGCGGCGCGGTCAGCAGGAGATGGACCGGGGCATCACGATTGCCTGTGTCGAGCGTCGCTGTGGCGGCATTGACCAGCTCGCTCCAGCGCGGGGCAGACGGCCAGCCATTGTCGAGCACGATCAGAAGTGCGCCAGATCCGCCCACGGAGTCACTCTTGGCGCCCGGCGCATAGACCGGCTGGGACAGGCCGAAGATCGCAGCGGCGACTGCCAGCGTCCGGATCAGCCAGACCCACCAGGGCGTGCGGGCCGGGGTCTCTTCCATCGGGTCGACATCATCCAGGATGCGCAGCGATGGCAGCTCGATGTCTTTCGGGGCAGGCGGGGTCGCCCGCAGGATCCACCAGATCACCGGCAGGGCGATCAGGGCCGCCAGCGCCCAGGGTGCGCCGAAGAGGAAAGGCCCGAGCGCGGTCAAAGCTTCGCTCCGAAACTTTCAAGCTGGGCTTTCAGCCGCGCCGCGCTTTGCAGCAGCGGTTGGCCGGAGACATGGCTGACAAAGCGCCAGCCCATCCGGTTTGTCAGCTCGCTGAGCGCATCGCGCTGGGCGGCGAAGCGGCGGTGGTATTCATCGCGCATCGTCTCGGCCCGGCCGAAGATGCGCGACAGCGCGGCGCCCGGCCTGCGCATCTTCACGCGGCCCTCGAAGGGAAAGTCGACCTCGACAGGGGAGGAGACAGCCAGCAGCACGCCTTCGGCGCACTTGCCCGCAAGCGGCGCAAGCCGTGCGCGCCATTCCGGCACCGGATCATAAAAGTCAGAGGCGACAATCAGCGTGGCAGCCGAGCGCGGCGGGGAGGGGAAACTGCCGCCCGTGCCGCGCGCCAGGTCTTCCGACAGCCGGTCCACCGCGCGCTTGCCAAAGCTCGCGCCGCGTCCGCCGCCAAGCGCGCCGATCCGTTCGCCATCCTTGGAGAGGAGAATGGACAGCGCCAGCATCAGAAGCGTGGCTTCCTCGGCTTTGGTGCGCAGCTCGCCCTCGGCCTTCCAGCGGAAGCCCGGATTGTCGTCGCACCAGAAGAGCACCGTGCGGGCGGTTTCAAGCTCAGTCTCGCGCACATAGAGGTCATGACCCTTGGCCGAGCGGCGCCAGTCGACGCGGTCGGCGGCATCTTCCTGCGCATAGCGGCGGTATTGCCAGAAATGCTCGCCCGTGCCCGCGCGCCGCCGCCCGGCAGAGCCGATATGCGCAGCCTCGCTCGCCTCGGCCTTGAAGTTCAGGCCGGGCAGCTGACGGGCAAGCGCTTCGGCTTCGGCGCGGAGATCAGCGGCGGGGGTCATTTCTTTTGAGAAAGTTCGATTCTGCAATAACGGACCCGGTTCCAAAGTTTGTCATGCACGTCCGCGTTCAAAGTTTCCAATGCTGGGGCAAACTCATTTCGCTCGTGCTCTATCACTGACTGAAATCGGGTTTCGTCACTTGCTTCAAATAGGGGGATTTTCTGTGTCTTGGCTGAACTCGCACTGAGGCCATAGTTTTTCTGGTAGTATAAGTCTTCAAGTGCTTTCACTTCTGTCTGGGCCTCAAATGTCCGGGACTTGAAAGGAAGCTGGCCGGGGTGAGCTTTTGCCCATTTTCTCTCCCAAGCCGGTTGAAACTCAGACAAAACGGACGCTGTGGCGTAACACTCAACAAAATCTACAGGTCCGCGGCTCGCGTCGAGGGTAGCATTCTGGTCTGCAGTAGCCGACCAAGGATTGGCTAGAAGACCAATCATTATCTTGATCAGCATCTTGAAGGTGATCATGCCACTTTCCGCGCGAGATCGTTGATCAATTCGCTGAGGCTCGGCGCTTCGCCGGTCGGGTCGTAGCGCATGGCCATGCGGTGGCCGAGGCAGGGTTCGGCGAGCGCTTCGACATCTTCGATGCTCGGCGCGAACCGTCCGCGCAGCAGTGCCCTTGAACGGGCCGCCAGCATCAGCGCCTGACCGGCACGCGGGGAAGGGCCCCAGTCGACGAGGCGCTTCACGTGCGGGTCGGAAGTCTGCTCGGGCCGGGCTTCACGCACCAGCGCCAGAATGGACGAGACGATCTTCTCGCCCACCGGCATTTTCCGCACGAGCGCCTGAAGCGCGAGCAGGCGCTGGGCGTCAAGGGCCGGGCGGACGGTCTTGTCCTCGCCGCTGGTCGTCTCGATCAGGATGCGGCGCTCGGTGTCGAGGTCCGGATAGTTCACGTCCACTTTCAGAAGGAAGCGGTCGAGCTGGGCTTCGGGCAGCGGATAGGTGCCTTCCTGCTCGATCGGGTTCTGGGTTGCCAGAACATGGAACGGCGCCGGCAGGTCATGGCGCATGCCGGCCACGGTCACATGGCGCTCCTGCATGGCCTGAAGGAGGGCAGACTGGGTGCGGGGGCTGGCGCGGTTGATCTCGTCGGCCATCAGAAGCTGGGTGAAGATCGGGCCGCGCAGGAAGCGGAAGCTGCGATGGCCGCTGGCGCTCTCGTCCAGGACTTCAGAGCCGAGAATGTCGGAGGGCATAAGGTCTGGCGTGAACTGGATGCGCTGGTTGGACAGGCCGAGCGCGGTGCCCATCGCCTCAACCAGCCGCGTCTTCGCAAGGCCGGGCGCGCCGATCAGCAGGGCATGGCCACCTGCCAGAACGGCGGCGAGCGCCAGCTCCACCACACGCTCCTGGCCGAACACGGCCTTGGCGATTTCGGCTTTGACTTGCTGGAGGGTTTCGGCGGCAGCCTCGGCATCGGCGACAATCGCCTCAGCGGTCACATTCGTATCAGCCATATTCTAAGCGCGTCTCCGGGTTTGCGTCGGTTGCAATCAGACCTATTTGTAAGGCCTCTTCAAGGCGGAGGAAGATGTGACAACCAGTACAACGGGCACAATCAGCCTCGAAGAGACGCTGAAGACCATCCTGCCCGAGGGCACGCTGGATGGGAAGCTGCCGCCTGTGCATCTCTGGCAGCCGGAGCAGAGCACCGATATCGGCATGGAAATCCACGCCGACGGCAGCTGGTGGCACGATGGTGACCGCATCAACCGGGAACGGCTGGTGAAGCTGTTCTCCCGCATCCTGCGCCGGGATGAAGACGGCCAGACCTGGCTGGTCACGCCGTATGAGAAAGTAATCGTCCATGTCGAGGACGCGCCCTTCCTGGCCGTGCGGGTCGACCGCGTGGGCGAACCGGGCAGGGACCAGACGCTGGCCTTCCTCACCAATCTGGACGACATCACCCTTGCCGGGCCGGAGGCGCCGGTGACGGTAAGCACAGATAAAGAAACGGGCGAGCCCTCGCCTTATGTGCTGGTGCGCGGGTGGCTTGAGGCAAAACTGACGCGGCCTGTGTTCTACGAGCTTGTGGAAATGGCCGAACCCTCGCCAGACGATCCGGACATATTGGGCGTCTGGAGCCAGGGGACTTTCTTCCCCATCGGCCCGGCATCCTGAGGGAAAACGGCATGTCCTGGGCTGGCCTTGAAGACTTTATCGCGCGCGTTGAGTCGCGCCTCGATCCGCCGGTCGGCAATGGCCGGCTGGGCGAGACGGGCGATATGGACTTCCTGTCGCCTGAGGAAGTCGCCATCATCCGGCCTGCGGCTGTCCTGTTCGGTGTCATCCCGCGTGCCACTGGTCCGACAGCCCTGTTGACCGTCCGCCCGATCACCATGGCGGACCATGCCGGGCAGGTCGCCCTGCCGGGCGGCAAGGTCGATCCGCTGGATCTGGATGAGGTCGCCGCCGCCTTGCGCGAATCGCAGGAGGAGGTCGGCCTTCAGCCGGATGACGTGCAGATCCTTGGCAAGGCCGCGCCCTACATCACCGGCACGCGCTACCGGATCACGCCGGTCGTGGGCCTGTTGCCTGCTGATTTCGTCGCCATGCCGGACATCACTGAAGTGGCCGATGTGTTCGAAACGCCGCTCGAATTCCTGATGGATTCCCGCAATCACCGGATGGGGGAGGCGATCTACAAGGGCAAGCCGAGGCGCTATTACGAGATGCCCCACAATGGCTATCGCATCTGGGGCGTTACCGCTGGCATCATACAGCGCCTATATGAGACGCTCTACGAAGCATAAGGCTTTGGGCGATTTGGGGTTTCGCGGATTTGGGCATCTGCCTATCCTGCGAACCAGCAAGCGAGGACGGACACATTGGCCGGACGCATACTCTTTGAACTTTTCTTCTTCTCGATCCCGTTTCTGGTGTTCGGGCTCTACCTGATCGCGACCGCGACGGCAGAGCAGGAAGGGCGCCGGAAATGGCCGATCAACCTCCTGTTCCTGATCGGGCTTGGCTTTGCGGTCGTGGCCTTCTTTGCGATGGCCTTTTTCGACAAGCGCACACCGGAATTGTGCCAGAAGCCGACCCGCTATGTGGACGGCAAACTGGTGCCGGGCGAGTTCTATCCCTGCCCGCATGATCTGAAAGATGCCGGACGGCCCGGCAGCGATGATCCCGGCGGATCTGTTGAGCTGCCCACCGATGGAACGGACATCACCGAAGATGGCACAGACTGAGCGCATAGAGGCCGACTGGCTGAACGCGCCCGGCACGCGCGCAGTGATGGCAGTGCTGGAAGCGGCCCGTCCCGGCGGCGCCCGGTTTGTCGGCGGCTGTGTGCGTGACACGCTGCGCCAGGCCGTGGCGAAAGATGTCGACATCGATATCGCCACGCAGATCATGCCGGAAGATGTGATGGCGGTCATGAAAGCCGCCAGTATCCGCGCACTTCCGACCGGTATCGATCACGGTACGATCACCGTCATCGTCAATGGACGACCGTTTGAGATCACAACACTGCGCCGTGATGTCGAGACCGATGGCCGCCGCGCCGTTGTTGCCTTCACCGAAGACTGGGCAGAAGACGCCCAGCGCCGGGACTTCCGCCTCAATGCCATCTATGCCGGTCCGGATGGGACCCTGCACGAAGTCGTGCCCGGCGGCATTGAGGATGCCCTGTCGGGACGCGTGATCTTCATTGGCGAGGCCGATCAGCGCCTGAAGGAAGACTATCTGCGCATCCTGCGCTTCTTCCGCTTCAACGCCTGGTATGGCGCCGAGGTGGACGCCGAAGGCCTCGCGGCCTGCACGCGGCAGAAGGACGGCCTCGCAAAGATCGCCCGAGAGCGGATCTGGAAAGAGCTGAAACGCCTGCTGGAAGCGCCAGATCCATCAGATGCGATGCTGGCCATGGAAGAAGCAGGCGTGCTGGCGGCGATCCTGCCGGAAGCTTCCGCATCGGCCTTGCCTGCAATGGTTGCTGCAGAGCAGGGGGCAGGTCTGTCGCCCGATCCGATGCAGCGGCTGATGGCGCTGATCCCCCGCCGCCTGCGTGAGGTTCAGGAGATTTCCAGCATCCTGCGCCTGTCGAATACGCAGCAGGAGCGGCTTTCCAATTGGGCCGATCCGGCGCTCGGTCATATCGGCGCGCTGAGCCCGGCGGATCTGGCCGAGGCCTTCTACCGGCACGGCGCGGAGGCGGTCTGCGACCGGGCGCTGATCGAGGCGGCTGCCGGACAAGGGGCCAGCCTGAAACTGGTTCTGGCGGCAGCGGGCGTCTGGACCCGGCCGCAATTGCCGCTCGGCGGGGCTGATGCGCTTGCGGCGGGCCTGACCGGGCCGGAGGTCGGCAAGGCTTTGGCGGCGGCAGAAGAAGCCTGGATCGCGTCCGGTTTTACCCTCCCGCGCACAGCTTTGCTTGCCCGGCTCAACCGGCGGGATTAGCGGTCCAGATGTAGAGATTGAGGTAGCCAGCGAGGGTGACCCACAGAAGATAGGGCAGCTGCAGCCAGGCCGCCGCCTTCGAGAATCGGCCGAACTCGCCCGCCACGGCGGCAATCAGCAGCCAGAGCGCGATCAGGACGCCGAGCGACAGGGCGATCTGTTTCAGGCCGAAGAAAAACAGACTCCAGGCGACATTCACCATCAGCATGGCGAAATAGATGCCCAACGGACGGCTCGCAGCGTGGAAACTGCCCGCCCGCCACAGGACCAGAAGCGCGCTCAGCATCATCATGGCGAACAGAAGCGGCCAGACGAGTCCGAACATCCAGTCCGGCGGCGTCAGCGAGGATTTTTCAAGGCTGGAATACCACGGCTCCTTGCCGTTTCGGGTCACAAGCCCGCCGAGCGCACCGGCGATTGCCGTCGCCAGCACCAGCAACAAGCTGGTGCCCCAGGGAGGGGCCCGCATGTTTTCCACCATCAGGCGAGCCTTATACGCCTGTATGGTTAAGCCGTCTTCAGGGAACGCCTGAGGCGAGAATCCCTCGCTGGCCAGCGCTTTGATGGATCAGGGCCATTTCACGATGGGGGGCATGGAGGACAGGATGCTCGTCACATTGCCGCCGGTCTTCAGGCCGAACGTCGTGCCCCGGTCGTAGAGTAGATTGAACTCCACATAGCGCCCGCGCTGGATCAGCTGTTCCTCTCGCTCGGCCTCGCTCCAGGCCTGCGGGAATCGTTTGCGCACGAGTTTCGGGTAGATGTCGGCGAACTGGCGGCCGACTTCCTGGGTGAAGGCGAAATCGGCTTCCCAGTCGCCGGTATTGAACCGGTCATAGAAAATTCCGCCCGTGCCACGCGGTTCATTGCGGTGGGGGAGGTGGAAGTAAGTGTCGCAGGTCTCTTTCATGTGCGCGTAATCGACGCTGGCATGCGTGTCGCAGGCCGCTTTCATTGCGGCATGGAATTCCACAGAATCTTCAAACGCCTGATCGCGCTGGTAGGCGAGGAGGGGATTGAGGTCTCCGCCGCCGCCGAACCAGCTCTGGCTGGTCACCAGCATGCGCGTGTTCATGTGCGCGGCCGGAACATGCGGGTTGCGGGGGTGCGCGATGAGGGAAATGCCAGATGCCCAGAAGCGGCCATCCGATTGGTCTGCGCCGGGGATCTGAGCAGCGAAAGCCTCTGAAAACGTACCGAAAACCTCGGAAAAATGCACGCCGACCTTCTCGAATACCTTGCCGCGCATCAGGCCCATTCGCCCGCCACCAAGGTCTTCGCTGCCGTCGCCGCGCGTCCATTCCGTCAGCTCGAATTTACCTGGTTCACCCCGGTAAAGTGGCGGGCTGGCCTCGGCTTCGATGGCTTCGAAGCGGGCGCAGATGTCTTCCTGGAGCGCACGGAACCAGTCACGGGCGCGCTGTTTGCGGGGGTCGAGGTCAGGTGTGGTCATGGCCTATGTCTTGTGGCGTAAGCTGCACAGCTTGCAAGCCCCCTGTTGTCACAGGGCTCAAGTCAGGATAACGGCCTGTTTCAGTGTTTATCAGGGGTCGGCCCCGCGCCCTCTTGCCGCAATGTGCGAGAGGACGGGGTTCTGTAATACGGGGTCAGACTTCTGCCTGTTGAGGACGGGATTGCGTGACCGATCAGACATCACTTGAGCACGGCGGTGCAGTAGACGAGGACCGCCGTAACTTCATTCACATCGCGACGGGGGCTGCGGCTTTCGGCGGCGCTGCCATGTTCGCATGGGTCGCTGTCGACCAGTGGAACCCGGCTGCTGACACCAAGGCAGCTTCGGCTCTGGATGTCGACATCTCGAAAGTGCCTCTGGGCAGCGAGATCCGCGTGCTTATCGGCGGCAAGCCGTTCTTCATCCGCCACCGGACGCCGGCCGAGATTGCTGCCGCTGAAGCGGTGGACATCAAGACCCTGCGTGACCCGCAGACGGATGATGAGCGCCTGCGCCCGATGCAGAACGGCGAGCTTAACCGCGCCATCCTGATCACTTCAGGTGCCTGTACACACCTCGGCTGCGTGCCCGTCGGGCCGGCTCAGGGCAACACAGGTGAATATGGTGGCTGGTACTGCCCTTGCCACGGTTCGGAATACGATACGTCCGGCCGCATCCGCAAAGGCCCTGCGCCTCTCAATCTCCCGGTTCCGAACTACACGTATGTGTCGGACACCGTGGTCAACATCTCGCTGTAAGGACGGTAGGACATGAGCGGACACGAATCCTCCTACACCCCGACCAACGCGTTCACACGCTGGCTCGATACGCGCCTGCCGATCATCCGGTTTGCCCAGGACACGGCGATCAATTTCCCGACCCCGAAGAACCTGAACTACTGGTACACGTTCGGCGGCATTCTGGCGGTCTGCCTTGCTGTGCAGATTATCACCGGCATCATTCTGGCAATGCACTACGAAGCGAGCGTCAATGGCGCCTTCGCTTCGGTCGAGCGCATCATGCGCGATGTGCCTTATGGCTGGCTGCTTCGGTACATCCACGCCAACGGCGCTTCGATGTTCTTCCTGGCCGTTTACATCCACATGTTCCGCGGTCTCTATTACGGATCATACAAAGCGCCCCGCGAAGTCCTCTGGATCCTCGGCTGCGTGATCTACCTTCTGATGATGGCCACGGCCTTCCTCGGCTACATGCTGCCATGGGGCCAGATGTCCTTCCACGGCGCCAATGTGATCACCGGCCTGTTCGGTGCGATCCCGCTGATCGGTGAAAGCCTGCAGACTTGGATTCTTGGCGGCCCGTCGATTGGTAACCAGACGCTGCAGCGCTTCTTCTCGCTGCACTATCTGCTGCCCTTCATGATCGCTGCTGTCGTGATCCTGCACATCTGGGCGCTGCACGTGCCGGGCAACAACAACCCGACCGGTGTTGAAGTTCAGGACGTCGAGAAGGAAACGGTTCCGTTCCACCCGTACTATACGGTGAAGGATGCCTTCGCGATCGTGATCTACTTCCTCATGTTCGCGCTGTTTGTGTTCTACGCACCGAACGTGCTGGGCCATGCTGACAACTATGTCGAAGCTAACCCGCTGGTGACGCCTGCGCACATCGTGCCGGAATGGTATCTGCTGCCATTCTACGCCATCCTGCGCGCTATCACCTTCGACCTCGGCCCGATCCCGGCCAAGCTGCTCGGCGTGATCTTCATGTTTGCAGCGATCGCCGTTCTGTTCGTGCTGCCATGGCTCGACACGTCGAAAGTGAAGTCCATGCGCTACCGTCCGGTGGCCAAGCAGTTCTTCTTCGGCTTCGTGGCGACCTGCATGCTGCTCGGCTGGTGTGGTGCATCCGTGCCGACCGATCCTGTGATCAAGGCGCTTCAGGGTCAGCCGACACTGGTTGTCACTTACACCGAGAACGGTTCGGAAGTGACGAGCGAGTACAAAGGTGGCGGCGAAGCCTATGAAGACGCGAAGAGCTTCATGGAAACGCTGCCGGCTGATGCCAGTCCGTCGCTGTCGGCTGTGCCGGCACCGACCTTCCAGTTCAAGCATCTCTCGCTGATCCTGACCTTCTGCTACTTCGGCTACTTCATCATCCTGTTCTTCATCGGTCTGACCGAGAAGCCGAAAGACGTGCCGGAATCCATCCACAAGTCGATCCTGAAACGCCACAAGGCGTCGACGGCGACCGCCATTCCGGCTGAATAGGGAGCCAGGGGAACCATGAAATCGCTTCGACTCCTCACCGCCGGCCTGGCCGGACTCATCTTCACCGCAGCGGCCCACGCCGCCGGTGGCGCCGAGCACCCGCATCCGCCTGAAGGCGGCTGGCCGTTCGACGGCCCGACGGGTCAGTTCGATCAGGCTTCGCTGCAGCGTGGCTATCAGGTGTACAAGGAGATCTGCTCCTCGTGTCACTCGATGAAACTGATGAGCTATCGCAACCTCGGCGAACCGGGCGGACCGTTCTACGATCCGGCCTATTCGAACCCGAACGACAACCCGTTCGTGAAGGCTCTGGCCGCTGAGAACGAAATTCTCAGCCCGACGCCGAACGATGTTGGCGATTATGATTACCGTCCGGCGACGCCTGCTGACCGTTTCCGCAGCCCGTTTGCCAACGTCCAGGCCGCTCGCGCAGCCAATGGCGGCGCTGCCCCGCCGGATCTGTCGGTCATCACGAAGGCCCGCCATGGCGGCGCCAGCTATGTCTACCGCCTCCTGACCGGCTATCCGCATGACGACGCCTTCGTCGAGCGCGAAGTCGACGGCGAGATGGTCAACTTTGTTGACATGTCGAAAATGGGTGGTCATGGCGGCGAGGCAGGCGAAGGCTTCCTGAAAGTCTCTCCGGGCCAGTACTACAACCCGTACATGGCTGGTGACACGACGCCGAACTATGACGGCGACCCGCGTCATCCGCCGAAAGGTGGCTTCCTGGCCATGCCGCCGCAGCTGATCGAAGGCCGTATCGAGTATACCGACGGCACGGCTGCGACGGTTGACCAGATGGCCTATGATGTCGCGCAGTTCCTGGCTTGGGCCGGTGAGCCCAAGCAAGAGCACCGCAAGTCGCTCGGCCTCGCCGTGATGGGCTATCTTCTGCTCCTCGCCGTGCTGCTGTGGTTCTCCTACAAGCAGATCTGGCGGAAGATCGAGCACTAGGCCGATCTGCCTCTCGTGAACGAATTGATTGCCATCCGCAGGGCCAGCCCGGCGGATGGCTTTCTCGTTGAGGGCCTGACGCGCCGTATCTGGACGGGCCGCGTATCCTCCGAATCCACAGTCTTTCGCGAAACACCTGAGTCCGTCGCGGCGCAGCTCACCAAAGGGGGCGGCGTTGTCCTCTTTGATGGGGAGGTGCCAATCGGCTCCGGTCGCTGGGTGCCGGTCCCCGGTCCGGGCGGGCAGGGCGCGTGGATGGAGATCAAGCGCATCGGTGTGCTGGAAGCCTATCGCAAGCGCGGCCTTGGCGAGCTGATCCTGACCGCGCTGGAACAGGCCGGGCAGGAAGCAGGTGCGGAAGGGGCGCAGCTCGCGGTACGTCACGACCAGGTGAGGCTGGTCGACTTCTATGCCGGTCTTGGTTACGTGCTGGCAGACGATGTGGAGATCACCACACCCAATCCGCGCTCACCGCCGCCTGTCGGCATGCGCAAAGACTTCAGGAATATCCCATGAGCAACTGGACACTCGGCATCATCGGCGGTTCCGGCCTCTATGAAATCGATGGGCTGGAAGACCGGCGCGAAGAGCAGGTCGAAACGCCCTGGGGCGCGCCGTCCGATGCGTTGGTGCATGGCCGGATCGGTGATGTGAAGCTGGTCTTCCTGCCGCGTCATGGCCGCGGTCACCGATTGTCGCCCAGTGAAGTGCCTTACAGGGCCAATATTGCTGCGCTGAAAATGGCTGGTGTCACAGATGTGCTGGCAATCTCGGCCTGCGGCAGCCTGCAGGAGGCCTATGCGCCGGGCGATTTCATCGCGGCTGATCAGTTCATTGATCGCACGTTTGCGCGGGCGAAGACGTTTTTCGGGGAGGGGATGGTCGCCCACGTCTCCATGGCCCGACCGGTCTGTTCGCGTTTCAGTGCGATGGCTGCAGATGCAGCCGAATCAGTTGGGGCAAAAGTCCATCGCGGCGGCGCCTATATCGCCATGGAAGGTCCGCAATTTTCCTCTCTGGCTGAATCAAAGCTCTACCGTAAGTGGGGCTGCGATGTGATTGGCATGACGGCGATGCCGGAAGCCAAGCTCGCCCGTGAGGCGGAGCTGCCTTATGCGGTGCTTGGAATGGTCACAGACTATGATTGCTGGCGCGAGGAAGAAGAGGCTGTGACGGTGACCAATGTGCTGGAAGTCATGGCCCGCAACAGCGCGTTGGGGCGAAAGGCCGTTGTAAAACTGGCAGAAACTCTGAGCGGAACGGAACGTACGCCCAGCCCGGATGGTATTGATACTTGCCTGGACTACGCATTGATCACTGCACCGGGGGCACGAAACCCCGACGCGATCCACAAGTTGCAGGCGATTGCGGGACGCGCACTCAACGGCTAAGGTTTCTCTTCCATTAACCTGGGCAGGCGCGGGGCTTGCCGGTCCGGGCTGATTGGAGGGGAGCTCAGAATGAGTGAATCGCAGTTCTATACGTTCATAACCGGCGGAATGTCTTTGATGATCGCGGCCGGGTTACTGGTCGCCTGGCATCTCTGGCGCATGCGCGAGGAGCATCAGGCAGGCATCGTCTCGGCCCTGGATGGCGTCAGCCATGAGCTGCGGATCAATCTGCAGCGCTTCGTGGCTGAGCTTGGCCAGGTCCACGCGATTCAGGATGCCGGGCCAGACCTGCTGCTGCCTGTGCGCCACCCGCAGCTGGACGGGGTCAATGCCTCGATGATCCGCGCCAATCGCAACGCTCTGGCCGTGATCGGAAATACCTACCAGGAACTCGAAGCCCGCAAGATGGCGCTGCGCGCATCGCTGGCCCAGCGCCGCGACCCTGTGAATGCGCTGGACGATGCGATGGATGCCACGATCAATGGCCTCGCGACACTCTACATGTGGGAAGTCCATGGCGGCAAGCGTCCGTCAGAGGTCGGCCGTATCCGGACCTGGGATGTGCGCGACTGGATGAAGGGCCATAATATCAGCCAGAATTCCCTGCCGGGCCTGTTCCTGCGCGATGAAGTCGTCGAGCGCCTGCGCGCCTATGGCCTGCACCTTACGCCGCGCCCGCTGACCCACACGGCGGCCGAATATTATTCTATGCAGTATGACCGCGAGGCCGATATTTTCGCGCCATTCGGACGTCGCAAGACGCCGGAACAGCTGGAAGAAGCGGCCCGCAAGGCGGAAGAGCGCGCTGCGAAGAAGGCTGCCAAGCAAGCCGAGAAAGAAGCCCGCAAGGCTGAGAAAGCCGCTGAAAAAGAAGCCGCCTCAGCAGATGAGGGCAAGCGCGGATCGTTCAATCCGTTTGGCCGGTCTGATGAAGACGATACCGCAGCATTCGATATGGCGGATGATGCGGCGGGCCATTTCGATGAGGGCCAGGTGTTCCATTCGTCCCATGACGAACAATCCGGCATGATGGATGAGGACGAGGACGAATTGGCGATGATGGAAGACGCGGAGCCGAACACCCGTCCGAATTGATCTATCCCTGACAGATCCGTTTTTTCGGCCAGCTTTTTGGGCCGGCCTCAATCAGCGTTTCATGCTGCCGAGAATGCCGCGCAGGATGTATCGGGTAAACTCGCGCGCCGCCGAGCGTGCAGCCTGGTTTCCGGCTTTTTGCAGGGGCGACATCCGGCGCGAGGTACGCTTTGTGGTTTTCTGTGCACGGGCCTTTTTCTTCTCCAGCTCCAGCTTCGCCTTTTCTTCCTGAGCGGCGAGCTTCTCGGCTTCCTTGGCGGCTTTGGCCTCCTTGGATTCGAGCATCTCGTAGGCAGACTCCCGGTCGATCAGGGCGTCATACTTTCCGGCGACGGGGCTTTCGCTCATCACCTTCTTGCGCTCAGCATCTTCGGCCGGACCAAGCCGTGAGGCCGGCGGGCGGACCATGGTGCGCTGGACGATACTCGGCGCGCCTTTGGCATCGAGCGTCGAGACAAGCGCCTCGCCGACGCCAAGGGTCGTGATCACTTCCTCGGTGTCGAAGGTCGGGTTCGGACGGAAGGATTCAGAGGCGGCGCGAACGCCTTTGCGTTCAGCCGGCGTGTAGGCGCGCAGCGCATGCTGGAAACGGTTGCCGAGCTGGGCCAGCACGCTTTCCGGCAGGTCGCGCGGGTTTTGCGTGACGAAGAAAACGCCGACGCCTTTCGAGCGGATGAGGCGCACAACCTGTTCGATCTTCTGCAGAAGGGCAGAGGGCGTGTCATTGAACAGGAGGTGGGCTTCGTCAAAGAAGAAGACCAGTTTCGGCTTGTCCGGATCGCCCACTTCCGGGAGCTGCTCGAACAGTTCCGAGAGCAACCAGAGCAGGAAGGTCGAGTAGAGTTTTGGGCTGTTGATCAGGCGCGTTGCGTCCAGCACGCTGACTACGCCGCGGCCGTCGGTTGTTGTGCGCATCATATCCGGCAATTCGAGTGCCGGCTCGCCGAAGAAGTGCTCGGCGCCTTCGCGCTCCATGACCAGAAGGTTGCGTTGCAGCGCGCCGAGTGAGGCAGACGCGATGTTGCCATACTCCTTGGACAGCTCGTCGCGGATTTCCTTGTCGCTCATATGGGCGAGCAGTTTTCTCAGGTCTTTCAGGTCGAGCAGGGGCAGGCCGTTATCGTCAGCGTACTCGAAGGCGATGTTCAGCACGCCTTCCTGCGCATCGGTCAGCCCCATCAGGCGCGACAGGAGCAGGGGGCCCATTTCCGAAATCGTTGTGCGAACCGGGTGACCCTTTTCGCCGAACAGGTCCCAGAAGATCGTCGGGGCTGCGGAATAGCCATAGTCGGGAAGACCGATTTTCTCGGCGCGCGACACCAGCTTCTCATGCAGCGGATGCGTCTCGCTGCCTGGAACGCAGATGCCGGAGAGGTCACCCTTCACATCCGCGCAGAAGACCGGCACGCCAGCATCGGAAAAGCCCTGCGCCAGGATCTGCAACGTCACCGTTTTGCCGGTACCGGTTGCCCCGGCGACCAGGCCATGCCGGTTTGCGATCTGCAGCAGCAGTTCCTGCGCGACATTCGGTGTGCCCGTGCCGTCCGCGTCTGCTCCGCCGATGAAAATGCTGTCTGTCATGGACGCCCCGCCAGTTTGTATGTCGCCGGAACGCTAGAGAATTCAGCAGATTCGGCAAGGGCCGGGGTGCAATGTGCGCGGCGCAGCGCCTGCTTGACGCGGGGCGGGGCTGGCGCCACGCTTGAGGCTAGGCTGACAGGGGAGACCGGACATGAGCCGTGCCGCGACAACCGGAATTTGGATCATCGCCACCGGCGTGATTGTTGCGTTCCTCTACTGGACCCGCGCCATCCTTGCGCCCTTTGCGCTGGCGGTGTTCCTGTTCCTCACCATCGAAGGCTTTGCCACGATGATCGACAACTGGTCGCGTTTCCTGAAAATCGGCCATGCGCGGATTCTCGCAATCCTGCTCGTTCTGGGCGGATTCATCGGCTTTATTGGCCTGATGGCGAACGGTATTGCCGAGTTCGGCCGGGATGCCGGGGAATATGAGAACAAGATCAATGGCCTGATCCAGGATGCCTATGGTCTGGTTCACATGACCGGCGCGCCAACGCTGCAGGAATTGCTGTTCAACGAGACCGGCCAGCGCTTCTTCGCCACAATTGCCAATGCGACGGGCGACCTGTCCGGTGATGTGATGCTGATCCTGATCTATGTCGCGTTCCTGTTTTTGGCCCAGTCGGGCTGGACGCAGAAGCTGGACAATATCTTCCCGGAATTCGAGGCCCGCGCGCAGGTGCGTGAGGTCGGAGACGAAGCCCGGCGTGGCATTGAGACCTATCTCTGGACGCAGACCGTGATCTCGGCGCTGATCACAGCACTGACCTATGGCACGTTGATCTTGCTGGGGGTCAAGAATGCCCTGTTCCTGTCAGCCCTGATCTTCGTGCTGAACTATATTCCGACTGTCGGCTCGATCGTCGCGGCACTGGTGCCGGCGCTATTCGCGCTGGTACAGCCATCCATGCCGGGCTGGGTGCCTGACGCCCCGCTGGAGCAAACCTATGTTTATGCCGCCACCGTGCTTGCGGCGGTGAGTTTCTGGCAGTTTTCGATCGGGAATTTTGTTCAGCCAAGGATGATGGGCGAAACGCTCAACCTCTCATCACTTGTTGTGCTGTTGGCTCTGGCGGTGTGGGGCGTGATCTGGGGCATCCCAGGCATGTTCCTGTCCGCACCGCTGACTGTGTTGATGATGATACTGTTTGCGCAATCCGATGCGACACGCTGGATCGCCATCCTGCTGTCCTCGGACGGGAATCCGCAGGGAAAAGGCGAATCGCAGGCACCGCGAGATGCAGTTGACGCTGCACAAGAAGGTGGAGCGTAAAACCAATTTCTGGCACGTCATGGGAACGTCTCCATCTGAATGATCCAGAGCATCCGCATTTCATAAAGTTTATAAGCGAACTGAAGTGTCAGTCTTGCGAATAGGCTTTTCGACCCAAGATATACAATCAGGCCTCCGCGTGCGTCCCCCCACCCAGCCTGCGGATCAAGGCCTGTAGGGCCCGCTGGACACGTCCCCGTCTGGCGGGCCCGTTTTGTTCAGGCAGGGATTCCCATTCTAACAAGCACCACACAGGAGTTTCATTTGAAACTGCTGTGTTGAAGGAATAAGTGACCCGGGTTAGACCAGAAAACACCGAATCTTTCTCCCCGTGTGAGTTCCCCCCATGAACAATCAGACTGTCGCCGCCGATCCGCTCGAGCAGGTGCTGACGCAGGTTTCGCTGGAGTCCGGCAATGAAGACCTGACAGGCCTCGAGCCGGCAGATGTAGAAGCCCTTGGCCGGGGCCTCTGGGCCTGGGGTGCGCAAGTGCCCGCGGGCGAGCAGGATGTGCGCATCCTGATGGATGCCGAAGGCGCATCCGGCAAGCTGGGTCGCAGCGTGCTGGAAACCGCCGGGCCTGACATGCCCTTCCTGGTCGATTCCCTGCTTGGCGAATGTGCCGACCAGGGCTTTGAAGTGCGGACCCTGTTCCACCCGATCGTGCGCCTCGAAGATGGCCGCATGGTTTCCGTGATCCAGATCCACCTGCCGCGCCTGACCGAGCAGGAGGCGCGCCGTCTGGTCGAGGGCGTGCGCCGGACGCTTCAGTCTGTTGCAGAGGTGATCGCTGACTTCAAACCGATGAAAGAGCGGATGCGCGCGGAGATCCGCGGCCTGTCGCTTCTGGAAGAGCCGAAGCACGCAGACTCGCATGAAGCGGTCGCCTTCCTCGAATGGCTGACGAAGAACCATTTTGTCTTCCTCGGTTGCCGTGAGTATCGCTTCGAGACCGATGCGGACGGCGGCGTGCTGCCGGAAGAACCGATCATGATCGATGGCAGCAATCTGGGCCTGCTGCGCGATGAGGATGTGAACGTCCTTTCGCGCGACGCCGAACCCCTGATCCTGACGCCGGCGATCGGCGAATTGCTGTCCGAACCGTTCCCGCTGATCGTGGCGAAATCCACATTGGTGAGCCGCGTCCATCGCCGGGTCGCCTGCGATTACATCGGCGTGAAGAAATATGACGCCGAAGGCCGCGTGAATGGCGAGGTCCGGTTCCTGGGCCTGTTCACGGCTGAGGCTTATGACGAGACGGCGCGGTCCATTCCTTTTATTCGCCGGCGCGTACTGAAAGTGATTGCCTCCTCTGGTGCGACGCCGGGCGGGCACACGGAAAAGGCAATTGCCAATCTGCTGGAAACCTGGCCGCGCGATGAGCTGTTCCAGACGCCGTCCAAAGAGCTCGGAACCATGATCATGGGCGCGTTGCACCTGATCGGACGCCCCCGCACGCGCTTGTTCCTGCGCCGGGACCAGTTTGACCGGTTTGTCTCCGCGATTGTTTACGTTCCGCGCGAAGCCTACGATACCACGCTTCGTGAACGGATTACGGACGTTCTGACGAGCGCCTATAATGGCCGTCTGACACGCTTCCAGCCTTATTTTGATACCGGTCCCCTTGCGCGTGTGCATTTCCAGATTGCCATCCAGCGCAATCACCCGGAACCGGATGTTGCTGCGCTCGAGGCTGAGATTACGGCGCTTGCCAGAACCTGGGACCAGGCCCTGCGCGAAGCCTTGATGCAGGCAGAGCTGGATGAAATCGACCGGGAAGGGGCCCGTACTTTCCTTGGTGCCTTCAACGCGGCATACCGTGAAGCGTTCACGCCAGTTGAGGCGGTACGCGATGTGTCGATGATTGCGCGACTGAGCGCCGATGCGCCTGTGCTGGCGCGCGCCTATCGCGGGCCGTCTGAGGATGCCGACAAGATCCGCGTGAAGATCTATTCGCGCAATGGCTCGATCCCGCTGTCCCGCTGTGTGCCCGTGTTCGAGAAGATGGGTCTCTTCGCGGCCTTTGAGACCGGTTACCCGGTGCGTCCGACAGAAAAGCCGGTGGCTGATGCACCAGACGTCTATTGGGTGCACGACCTGTCGATGCGTTCGGAGGCCGGCGCCCCGATTGACCTCGACCTCATCGCGCAACGTCTCGAAGAAGCCTTCGTCGCAGTCTGGAGCGGTTACGCCGAGAATGACGGCTTCAACCGTCTAATTCTGGCAGCCGGTGCGACCTGGCGTGAGGCGGCACTGGTGCGCACGCTGTGTGCCTATCGCCGTCAGACCGGTATGGACCAGCCGCAGGATGTGCAAGAAGCCGCGCTGGCGCGCTATCCGGTCCTGACGCGCCTGCTGATCGACCTGTTCGAAACCCGGTTTCATCCAACAAACGACGTGACGCTGAAACAGCGTGAAACCGCATGCCAGACGATCTGTGCGGACATCGAGACAAGCCTGCGTGACGTGTCTGCGCTTGCGGATGACCAGGTGCTGCGCCGCCTGGTGGACCTCATTCTCGGCGTGCAGCGGACCAATTTCTACCAGTCTGCGGCAGATGGCGGCCCGCACAGCTTCGTCAGTCTCAAGATTGCCAGCCGCGAACTGGCAGAGCTGCCGGAGCCGAAGCCGTTCCGCGAGATCTTCATGTCCAGCCCGAAAGTGGAAGGCGTGCACCTGCGCTTCGGCCCGGTTGCGCGGGGCGGCCTGCGCTGGTCGGACCGGGCGGCGGACTATCGCACCGAAGTGCTTGGCCTGGTGAAGGCTCAGCAGGTGAAGAACGCGGTGATCGTGCCGGTTGGCTCGAAAGGCGGCTTCTATCCGAAACAGCTGCCGGACCGTTCAGACCGGAATGCTTGGTTCGAGGGCGGACGCGATGCCTACAAGGAATTCATCACGGCGCTGCTGGAACTGACCGACAACCTCATCGATGGCGCGGTGACCCACCCGGCCAATACGGTGATCTGGGATGGTGAGGATCCGTATCTCGTCGTTGCTGCCGACAAGGGCACAGCGACCTTCTCCGATACGGCCAATGCGATCAGTCTCGAAAAAGGCCACTGGCTGGGCGATGCGTTCGCTTCCGGCGGTTCGGCTGGTTATGACCACAAGAAGATGGGCATCACCGCCCGCGGTGCGTGGGAAGCGGTCAAGCGCCACTTCCGCGAAATGGGTCAGAATATCCAGACCGAGCCGTTCACCGTCATCGGTGTCGGTGACATGAGCGGCGATGTGTTCGGCAATGGCATGCTGCTCTCGCCGGAGATACGCCTCGTCGCGGCGTTCAACCATATGCACGTGTTCATTGATCCGAACCCTGGCGATTCGGCCAAGAACCTGGCTGAACGCCAGCGCATGTTCGACCTGCCGCAATCGACCTGGGCCGACTATGATACCAGCCTGATCTCCAAGGGCGGCGGCGTGTTTGCGCGCGCGGCCAAGTCGATCGTGCTGAGCGATGAGATCAAGTCGCTGACAGGAATCAGCAAGGATGCCGTCACCCCGGATGAGCTGATCCACACACTATTGAAGACGCAGGTTGACCTGCTCTGGTTCGGCGGCATCGGCACATATGTGAAAGCAAGCGCAGAAAGCCACGCCGATGTGGGTGACCGCGCAAGCGACGCGATCCGTGTCGATGCTACACAGTTGCGCGCGAAAGTGATCGGGGAGGGGGCAAACCTTGGTATGACCCAGGCAGCCCGAATCGAATTCGCGCTCAGTGGTGGGCGGATCAACACGGACGCTATCGACAATTCCGCCGGCGTTGACTCGTCTGACCACGAAGTGAACATCAAGATCCTTGCAGCTGAAGCCATCCGGCTCGGAAATCTGAAAGCAGAAAAGCGCAACGCCCTGCTTGCGGAAATGACCGATGATGTGGCCGCCCACGTTCTGCGTCACAATTATGATCAGACGGCCGCGCTGACACTCTCAGAAGCGACCGCCAAGCAGGACCATGAGGCGCTGGAGCGCTTGATGGTGCAGCTTGAGGGGCGAGGTGTGCTGAACCGCGCGCTGGAGGGCCTTCCGGATGCCGGGAACATGAAGGTGCGTGCCGACCATGGTCAGGGCCTGACCCGGCCTGAGTTGGCCGTGCTGCTGGCTTGGTCGAAGATCACTCTGTTCGACGACCTCGTTGCGTCCAGCGTACCGGATGACCCGTACTTTGAGTCCGTGCTCAAGGCCTACTTCCCGAGCCCGATCGATAAGTTCGGTGAGGCGATGGACAATCACCGCCTGAAGCGGGAAATCATCGCCACCGTTCTGGCGAACCGGTCGCTCGATATGGGCGGTCCGATCCCACTGTTCCGGCTGCGGGAAATGACGGACACGAATGATGCGGCCGCGTTGGTGCGCGGGCTCGAAGCGGCGCGTGTTGTGCTCGACTTTGACGGCTTCCAGCGTGAGGTCGATGCGCTCGACAACGTGGTCCATGCCGATGTGCAGACGGACCTGCGCCTGCTGGCGGCGCAAGCCCTCAGCGCCGCTGGCGCCTGGTTTGTGACCACCATGCCGAAAGGCACGCTGGCAGATCTGGTCGCAGCAACCCACGAGCCGCTGAACGAGTTCAAGGCCTCGCTGGCGGGCATTCATACGTCCTTTGCCGCGGCACAGGTTGAGCGGTCGACACGGTCACTGGTCAAGCGTGGCGCACCGGAGGAACTGGCACGTTGGGCCTCAGCCATGAGCCTATTCGCACAAGGACTGGTCGTCGTCGATCTTGCCCGCCAGAGCGGTCAGAACGTGACGGTTGCAGGCGAGTGCTTCTTCCAGATTGGCGAAGCCTTGCGTATTGACCGGTTGCGGGCATCTGCCCTTGAAGGGCTCGCCAAGGCTGGCTTCTGGGACCGGGTCGCCGGGCGCCGTCTGATCGTGGAGCTGATCCTGACGCAAGCCGATGCGGCCAAGGATGCCCTCGCCATCGGCGGGGCGACTTCGTGGCTGGCACAGCACCAGGATGGTCGCCGCGATCTGCTCGCGACATTGGCCGAGCTTGGCAAGGAAAAGGCGTGGAGTTTCGCGAAATTCGCGCTTGCCGCAGACGCCGTGCGTCACTTCATGAAGCGCTAGGAATAGCATCCCGCGCCAGGCGTCTGCCCGGCGCGGGACTGTTTCATCAGTCTCCGGAGAACAGCGTGTTCACGTCGTCTGTGACGGCGGCTTTGAGCGCACTGCACAGGTCTCCACGTTCGACGCCCTGGGCCAGCGAGCGTTCATAGCCCGGGATCAGGTCTGCCTTGCTTTCGAAGAAGGCTTTCGCGTCGGCGACTCCCTCTGCGGTGCAGAAATTCCCAGCAACCCCGGCAGATTGCGGAATCCGGATCGCCGGAACCTTTCGGATGATGCTCTCGAAATTATCCTTCACGAGTGGCCAGATGACCGGTTGGGCTTCGAGATTGCCCAATGCCGCACGGTAGATCGTGTAAAGCTCATTGCCAGAAATATCGTCCCCGAGCGACAGCTTGAACAGGTCTGTCACAATGTCAGGCGACGCGTTGGAGGCAATTGCGGACAGGATCGTTGCGCGCTCGGTCTGGTTTTCTGACGTCCGGACAAAATCGACTGCGCCGTTGTAGAAGTCCCATCCGCCTTCCTTCACGCCGATGGTGACCGCCGTGTAGAGGTCTTCTGCGGCAAGGGCCACCGGATCGGTCGGCTGACCGATGCCGAGATAGGCCTTGGCGCGGTTCGCCATCACTGTACGTTCGTCTGCGCGGTGACCTTCTTCCAGAAGAAGATCCCACACGTCAGGCGCGAGCAATTGTTCGGAGGTGGACAGGGCAGGGGCCGGGCGTTCGGACAGGTATTCCCAGACCGGGCTGTAGGTATTCTCGACCCAGTCGGCAAGTTTTGCCTTGCCGGCTTCATCCAGCATACTCTTCAGAGTGCCGATCATGCCAATCGAATTGCCGATGGCCTGCGGCGCACCCGTGGTGGCGGCTTCGAGCCCGGCCAGCACGTCTGCTGCATCCGTATTGCCGGCAGAAAAGCCCGCATTGACGGAGTCTGTCAGCATCATCTGCTCGCCCGTGCTCAGCGAGGCGTAAGACGCGCGCAGGGCTGCGGCGTTCTTCGCGTCGGTCACGAAGCGCCAGTAACCGGCACCGCCCGCATTCGGCATGACCCAGTCAGGGCAGGTATCCAGCGCAATCGAGGTTGTCTTGTCTGACAACATCTTGCGCATGATATGATCGCCGGAGGCATCGTGCACGCGTGCCGCGAACGGAATCTTCCATTGCGGCGCTTCCGTGTCGATGGTCGAACCGAGCGGCGCATAACGGCTTTGCGTTACGGTCATTTCTGCGCCGGTGTCTGCGTTGCAGCTGACCTGAACATCCAGGTAGGGGATGCCCGGCTGGGCGATGAAGGTTGAGAAAGACGAGGCGATGTCCGGTTGGCCCGACCCGTCGGCAAGGCTCTGCATGAAGTCCTCCGTCGTCGCGACGCCGTCCTGGAAACGCTGCATATGCAGGCGGATGCCATCACGGAAGTGGTCTTCGCCGAGATAGGTCTCGAACATGTTCAGGACGCTGCCGCCCTTTTGATAGGTGATGCCGTCGAAGGCATCACCGATATCGCCATTGGTCAGGATCGGATTTTGGATCTGGCGAGCCGATGCGAGACGGTCCAGCGACATGGCATAGAGGCTGGAATTGATCGGCGCGATGTCCCATTCGCCTTCCGGATCGACGGCGTTCATCGTTTTGGCGCTGATCCAGGTGGCAAAAGCTTCGTTCAGCCAGATGTCATTCCACCATGCAGGCGTGACGAGGTTGCCGAACCATTGGTGCCCGAGCTCGTGCGCATGCGTGTTGTAGATGGCGCGGCGACGGGCGAGCGAGGTGCGGTCATCGATCAGGATGGCGGCTTCGCGATAGACGATGGCACCGGCATTCTCCATGGCGCCGTAGGCAAAGTCGGCTGCTGCGATCAGGTCCAGTTTTCCATACGGGTAGGGATAATCGAAATAGGATTCCTGCCAGTCGACGATCTCGGCGGTGACGTCCAGGATGTCGGCCAGCTTCTCGCCTTTGCCAGCCGGGGCGAAGGCTCGCGCCGGGACAGGTTCGGCCCGCAGGTCTGTTGCCGGGATCGGATTGCCGATCATTTTGTCATACGGGCCGACCATCAGGGCGACGAGGTAGGACTGGATCGGCCGCGTGGTGGCAAAGGAATGGCGCACTGTGCCGTCGCCGAGCACTGCTGCGGAGACTTCCGCACCATTGGCGGCGACTTCCATGCCTTCCGGCGCAGTTACAGTCAGCGTGTAGGGCGTCTTGAAGCGCGGCTCGTCAAAGGATGGGAACATGCGGCGCGCATCGATGTCTTCCATCTGCGTGACGAGATACGGCTTGCCAGCCTGCTCAACCTTGTAGAGGCCAGCGAGCTGAAGATTGTAGGGTGCGCTGTAGTCGATCACCAGCGTCGCTGTGCCGGCGGGAACCGGCGCGTCGAAATCGATGCGCGAAACACCGCCGTCGGCTTGGTCGCCGGTGAACGTGGCGGCGATCTCCATGCCATCCGGCAGGACGGCTTTTACCGATGATACGACCGGCCCAAGTGCATGCAGCCAGATTCGGGCATGCGGTTTTTCCAGTGCCAGGTCGATTTCCTCATGACCTGTGAAGCTGGCCTTGTTCGGGTCTGTGACCACATCCAGGCGATAGGCTGTGGGGCGCACGCCCTGCGGTAACTGGCCGGCTGGCGCTTCTGCCTGGAGAACAGGGGCATCTGTCGTGATTGCTGCAGCTTCGGTGATTGTCTCTTCGGACTGTGACGGGGTGCTGCAGGCGGAAAGTGTGACAAGGGAGGCAACGCCTGAAAGCAAGGCAATTGTTAGTCTGGAAGTCATGGGGGGATCTCTTGGTTGCAATTCGGCGGTACTTTTGAACCACACGATTGCGCATCCGGATAGACCTTCTTTACTCCTGTGGACTAAGCCGCTTCAGTAGACTGCCCCGGGGTTCGCCTGCAGATGACACGACTCTATCACTGGTGCCTTGATCCAGCTGGACGGCTGGTCCGCCTCTGCCTCGCTGAGAAGGGGGTGGGATTCGAATCCGTGGAATCGTCTCCGTGGTCTCCGCACCCGGATTTGCGCTTGCTTGGGCCGGGCGCTGTGGCGCCTGCGCTGCTGCAGGAAGGCGCAGCCGGGCGGATCGTGGCCATCGGCACGCGGGCCATCTGTGAATATCTTGAGGAATCCGTTGAGGGGCCGCACTTGCTGCCGCTGCATCCGAGCCAGCGGGCCGAGGCGCGGCGGCTTTGGGCCTGGGTCGAGGAGGGCTTCGAGGAAGTCACCGACAAGCTGCTGACCGAGCGGGTGATGCAATGGGTCCGCCGGGATCGCCAGCCGGATTCGGAAAAGCTGCGCCGCGGCATGCACACGCTTCGCGGGCGGCTGACTTTCCTGAACGCTCTGGTCGAGACGCATGGCTACATTGCGGGGCGTGACCTGTCCCTGGCAGATCTGGCAGCCGCAGCGCATCTGTCGGCCTGTGACTATTTCGGGGACGTGGAATGGGCGGCCGTGCCGGACTTGCGCACCTGGTATGCAAGGTTGAAATCGCGCCCGAGTTTTCGTCCCCTGCTTGCCGACCGGCTGGATGCCGTGCGACCCTCACCGCACTATGCCAATCTTGATTTCTGATCCGGCTGCCCGCGCGGATTTCGCCAGACAGCATGCTCTCAGCCTCGGTTTCGATGCCGTGGGCATTGCGCGTGCGGATGAGGCCTGGGACGCGGCTGAACGGCTGGAGGCATTCGTTGAGGCCGGGCGGCACGGATCGATGGACTGGATGGAAACCACGCTGGCGCGCCGCAGGACACCTGTGTCCATGTGGGCGGGGGCGAAGTCTGCGATTACCGTCGCCCTGAACTATGGTCCGGACCATGATCCGATGGACACGCTGGCGCAGCGCGAGGTTGGCAACATCTCCGTCTATGCGCGCGGCAAGGATTATCACGATACGCTGAAGTCGCGCCTGAAACAGCTGGCGCGGGATTTCGTGGCCAAGACCGGCGCGGAGGTGAAAGTGTTTGTCGACACGGCGCCGCTGATGGAGAAACCGCTGGCCGCCAAGGCCGGGCTTGGTTGGCAGGGCAAGCATACGAACCTTGTCAGCCGGGAGCTGGGGTCCTGGTTTTTCCTGGGCGTCATGCTGACCGATGCCGAGCTTGTGCCGGATGCTCCGGAAACGGACCATTGCGGCTCGTGCAGGAACTGCCTCGATATCTGCCCGACCAAGGCCTTTCCGGCACCCTACCAGCTGGATGCGCGGCGCTGCATCTCCTATCTCACCATCGAGCACAAGGGGCCGATCCCGCTGGAGTTCCGCGCCGCGATGGGCAACCGGATTTATGGCTGCGACGATTGTCTCGCGGTCTGCCCCTGGAACAAGTTTGCGAGCGCGGCGCGGGAAGTGGCCTTCCATGCGCGGGCGGAATTGAAAGTGCCGGGACTGGATGAGCTGGCGGCGCTGGATGATGCGGCGTTCCGGGATGTGTTCTCAGGCTCTCCCATCAAGCGGATCGGGCGGGACAGGTTTGTCCGCAATGTCTGCATCGCGATGGGGAACTCCGGCGCGGCGCGGTTCGTTCCGCTGCTTGAGGCGCTGGTGCAGGACCCGTCTGCGCTGGTGCGCGGGGCATCTGTATGGGCGCTCTTGCAACTGGGTCCGGAGCGGTTTTCTGTCCTGAAAGCGCAGAATGCGCCGGGGGAAACAGACCCTGACGTGCTGAATGAATGGAACGCCGCCGCATGAAGAAGGTTCAGCGAACCGAAAAGCCGCGCCGCAGCGTGATGACCTATGCGGGCTGGCTGGTTAAATTCCTGCTCGGCCTGTTCGTCGGCGTGCATATCTATGCATTGGTTCTCAAGGCGGCGCCTGTGCCGGGCACGGTGCTGATGGCGCAGCGGTCAATTGGCGGCGAGACCATCCGGCGGCAGATGGTGTCCATCGACGACATATCGCCCAATCTGGTTCTGGCCGTGATCGCGGCGGAGGATACCCGCTTTTGCCAGCATAGCGGCGTCGACCGGGATGCCATCGAGAAAGCGATCAGCGATTACAAGAGCGGCAAGGGCCTGCGCGGCGCGTCCACGATCACGCAGCAGACGGCGAAGAACGTGTTCCTCTGGAATGGCGGCGGCTTTGCGCGCAAGGCGGTCGAGGCCTGGTTCGCCACGTTCATTGACGGCATGTGGGGCAAGCGCCGGGTGATGGAAGCCTATCTGAACGTGGCCGAATGGGGCGACGGGATTTTCGGCGCCGAGGCGGCGTCTCAGGCGCGGTTCGGCAAGTCCGCTGCCGACCTGACAGAACGCGAAGCGGCGCTGTTGGCGGCCGTGCTGCCCAGCCCGAACAAATGGCGGCTCGACCCGCCGGGGCCGTATGTCTCCAAACGTGCCGGGATGCTGCAGGCGCGGATGCGCGTCGTTGCTTCTGAAGGACTGGCGGCCTGCGTGCTCGATGACAAGCAGGTTCGCCGCACGGCACCGAAGAAGCCGTCTGTGCCGTCCGAAACGGGGCCGGAAACGCCTGCCGCGCGGCCTGTGATGCCAGACCTGCCGCCGGCACCGGAGGAGGGGCCTGAAGCTGTGCCGCCCGAAGAAGCGGTGACGGAATCACCGGATGACTTCGACAGCTTCCTTCAGGATGCGCAGGACACGTTCCAGAAGGACAATGCTGTGCCGCCGGAAACGGAGGATGTCCCCGAACCGGAAAGCCCGCCTTCAGCCGAGGCACCGGAGGCGGGTGCGAGCACAGGACCGACTGATCTGCGCCCCCGTCCGCTGGAGCCGGATGGGGCGCCGGAATAGGAACCTGTTGCCTCCAGCAGTTGCGGCGCCCGTGAAGGCGCTTGGAGGTCGGTCTGAATTTTGGGAATGGGCTTACGCGTCAGGTTTCCGGCAAGGGCAGACGCAGACGCACATTCCGGCGCAGGCCGGGTTCCAGAACAGAAAAGGCAGTGCTGCGCGGTTCCAGGCGCGGGCTTGCACCGAGGTCAGCGCAGGTCACGGGATTGCGGGTATAAGCCGGCGTGAACAGGCGGCCATCCATGGCGGCTTTGATCCGATCATAGGGATCGACTGGCTTTTCCCATTTCGGTTCGCTGCCTTTTGGGACGACATTCAGAAGCACAACCCGGCCATTGTTCAGCACACCCCATCGGAAGGGCGTCCCGGCGCCATAGGTCGCACGGATCCAGGCCTTCAGGACAAGGCGCTGCAGCCAGATCCAGGCCCAGAGATGGGCGAGGTGCGGCGGCAGATCAGGTGGCGGGGAGAACAGCGACATGACTCGCAATATAGATCAGGGTGCGGAGGTGTCGGATGGATTTATTTTATTTGCTGTGAGTGCTGCAGGTTTGGGGATTTGAGTGGGGGATAAGTGGGGAGCCCGCGTCCCATGCTTCGACTTCGCTTGTCTTATGGTATTTGCGTCTGATCTGGTCAGACTGGGACCGCCGCCGGGAGTTACCGCTCCCGGCGACGGCGAGGGTAGGACCGTGACTTCGCAGGCGCCTGGGCGCCGTTGCTGAGTGAGGTCGCCCTCGTCTTTCCCATCGGCCTGAACGGATACAGGGGCTTTGAGGCCCGCATGACAAGCAGAGGCAGGAAAGATGACTGAGATTACCATCGGTGTGGATGTTTCGAAAGACACTCTTGATGTTCACCTTCACCCTGACGGCACACACCGTCAGTTTATAAATGATGCTGCGGGCTTCCGCCTGATTCTCGACTGGATCGGCAGCCGGCCTGTTGCCCGCCTCGTCTTTGAGGCAAGTGGGGCCTATCACCGCGCCTTCGAGCGCGCGATGGGGGAAGCCGGGATTGCTCTGTGCAAGGTCAATCCGGCGCGGGCCCGGCGGTTTGCAGAGGCCACAGGCCAGAGCGCCAAGACCGACCGGATCGACGCGGCGATGCTGGC
>LADW01000072.1 GCA_000961695.1 Hyphomonadaceae bacterium BRH_c29 | reverse complement strand
GACCGCTGCCAAGCTGACGCGCCGCGCCGCTGTGGCCCGCGCCGAAGTTCTGCCCGTGGCCGCCGATCTCGACGGCACGGCTGGCGGCGACCAGCTGGCGGCCTATCTTGAGCTTGAGCGCGGCCAGATCCGCACCTGTCATTCGCCGGATCAGCTGTTCGACGTGCTGAGAAAGCTGAAGCAGGAAAACCGCCGCTGCGTCATCGACCTGCCGGCGATCAACCCATTCGACGAAGGTGACATGGCCAGCCTTCAGGACCTGATTTCGGTGATCAGGGCAGAGCCCGTTCTGGTCATGTCCGCCGAAGGCCACCCGGATGACCAGATCGAAGCCGCCAGGGGCTTTGCCCGGGCCGGCGTGAAGCGGGCCATCCTGACCAAACTCGATGTGGTGCGAAGACGGGGCGGCGCGATCTCCGCGCTCTCCTCCGCTGGCATCGCTTTCTCACATCTTGCCGTAACGCCCTTTATCGGCGGCGGTCTGGTTCCGGCAGCGCCCACGCGCCTTGCCGCCCTGTTGATGGAAGACGCCCCCGGCGATGTCATCGCCCTGAAAGGAGCTGCGTAATCCAATGAGCTTCATGATGCGCAAATCGCAGGAACGCCCGGCACCGCGGCCAACGCCGCGACGGGTTGAGCCTGCCTCGATCATCGCAGTTGCAAGCGGGAAGGGCGGCGTCGGCAAGACGTTCATGGCCATCACGCTGGCCTCTGCCTTCGCCCAGGCCGGTAAACGGACCCTGCTGGTGGATGGCGACCTTGGCCTGGCCAACGTTGACGTCCAGCTCGGCATTGCCCCCGAAACCGACCTTGCAGCCGTGATTGCAGGCTGGGTCGAACTCGACGACGCGGTGACGCCGGTTGACGGCGGCGCAGCAGGTGGCGGCTTTGACGTGCTGCCGGGCCGGTCTGGCTCTGGCGCGCTGGCAGAACTGCCGCCGGAAGAAGTGGCCCGCCTTGCGGCGGGTCTCTCCGCGCTTGCCCTTCAATATGACCAGGTCGTGCTCGACCTTGGTGCCGGCATCGAAGCCAACTGCATGCGTCTGGCCCGTGCGGCCGACAAGGCGCTGATGGTGATCACGGACGAGCCGACCTCGATGACGGACGCTTACGCCTTCATCAAGGTGCTGCGGGGCTATGCGCCCAACGTGGAGCCGGTCATCTGTATCAACCAGGCTGACAGCCGCGCAGCCGGGCAACGGACCTATGAGGCGATTGCCCGCGCCTGCCAGACATTCCTTGGCTTCCGGCCTCACCTTGCCGGCGTTGTGATCCGCGACCCGAAGGTGCGCGATGCGATCCGCTGCCAGAAGACACTGATTTCCACAGATCCCCAGGCGCAGCCTATCCAGGATGCCATTGCCATCGGCCAGATGCTGATCGGGAATGCTCCGGCAGCTGAGCTTGGCAATTAATTAGTATGAAGATTGGGTGATATTAGCGGGGAAACGAAGGGGGCTGTTAACTTTGGTTAAAGAAACACCCTCTAGGATTCTCAGAGTTAATAAAAACGACTAGGTTGTCGTTAGGCTGATTCGGGAGACGACACATGCGCGTCCTGCTTATTGAAGACGATAGCGCCGTCGCGCGTTCCATTGAGTTGATGCTGAAGTCCGCGGGCTTCAATATCTACACGACCGACCTCGGTGAAGAGGGCGTCGATCTGGGGAAGGTCTACGAATACGACATGATCATCCTGGATCTGTCGCTGCCCGACATCTCCGGCTACGAAGTGCTGAAGCAGCTGCGCATGGGCCGTGTGAACACGCCTGTCATGATCCTCTCCGGCAACCCGGACATCGAAGCCAAGGTCCGCACACTGGGCTACGGCGCCGACGACTATCTCACCAAGCCGTTCAACAAGGACGAGCTGATCGCCCGCATCACCGCCATTGTGCGCCGCTCCAAAGGCCATGCCGAGAGCGTGATCCGCACCGGTGAGATCCTGGTGAACCTGGACGCCAAGACGGTTGAAGTGGACGGCGACCGCGTCCACCTGACCGGCAAGGAATACCAGATGTTCGAGCTGCTTTCCCTCCGGAAGGGCACGACGCTGACCAAGGAAATGTTCCTGAACCACCTCTATGGCGGCATGGACGAGCCGGAACTGAAGATCATCGACGTCTTCATCTGTAAGCTCCGCAAGAAGCTGCAGCAGGCCACCAATGGCAACCATTATATCGAAACGGTCTGGGGCCGCGGCTATGTGCTGCGCGATCCGCGTCCGAGCTCGAAGTCGAACGAGGTTGAAGAAGCCGCCTGAGACGCCTCTCCCGCATCGATGGAATTCACGCCCTGGCCCTCGCGCCGGGGCGTTTTCGTTTGGGCGGGCGTTTCCGTGCGGTCCGGGCTTGCAAGCCAGCGCGAATGCCCGACATTGGGGGCATGTCACAGCGTTCTGCCGGCCCCGAGATTCTGCGTCTGATCGAGCTGATGGCCCGTTTGCCGGGCTTTGGCCCGCGCTCGGCGCGGCGCGCGGCGCTGTTCCTGCTGAAACGCCACGATACGCTGCTTCTGCCGCTGGCCGAGGCGATGTCCGATGCCGGGCACAAGATCGAAAAATGTGAGGTCTGCGGCAACTATGACACGCTTCAGCCCTGCGCCGTCTGCCAGGCAGGCGGGCGCGATGAGGGCGTGATCTGCGTGGTCGAGGATGTGCCGGACCTCTGGGCGCTGGAGCGGGGCGGGTCGTATCGCGGGCGCTACCATGTTCTGGGCGGCGTCATGTCTGCCGTCGACGGTATCACGCCGGACGACCTCAACATTCCGTCGTTGATCTCGCGCGTCGATGCGGGCGGTATCCGCGAAGTGATCCTCGCCCTGAACGCCACGTTCGAGGGCCAGAACACGGCGCACTATGTCGCCGACCAGCTGACCGGAAAGGGCGTGTCCGTCACTTACCTCGCCCATGGCGTGCCGGTGGGCGGCGAACTCGACCATCTGGACGATGGCACGCTCGCCGCAGCGCTTCGGTCACGCCGGGCGAGCGAGTAGCGCGGTCTATTCGCTCACCAGGTCGACGCGGAAGATGCCGTCGAGGTCCTTGGTGGCCACATAGAGGTGGCCATCCGGGCTCTCGGCCACGTCACGGATCGCGAATTCGTCCTTGAACAGGTTCTCGCGCTCGGTGACCTTGCCGTCCTCAAGCCGGATACGGACCAGTTCCAGTCCGGCAGGGCCGTTCATGCCGCCGGCGAAGAAGTCACCCTGCCAGCCGGGATAGACATCGCCCTGGAGGCGCGTCAGGCCCGCTGGCGCGATCGACGGCACCCAGTACGTGATCGGCTGTTCCATGCCGTCCATCCCGGTTTTCTCGGTGATGATCGTGCCGTCATAGTTCACGCCATAGGTGATCTTCGGCCAGCCATAATTGGCGCCCGGCTTGATGATGTTGAACTCATCGCCGCCTTTGGGGCCATGCTCGGTCTCGTACAGCGTGCCGGAGGCCTTGTCGTAATAGAGGCCCTGAATGTTGCGATGGCCGTAGGAATAGACCGAGGGCTTACCGGCGACGCCATCCGCAAACGGATTGTCGGCCGGGATGGTGCCATCGGCATTGATGCGCACGATCTTGCCGTGGGTGATCTGCGTGTTCTGGGCCTCGTCCATGTATTTGAAGCCCTCGCCCAGCGAGACGAAGAGCGTGCCATCATTGGCGAACTGGAGCCGGCCGCCGAAATGGTAGGCCGTGCCGCGGGAGTCGGCGCGGAAGATTTCGGTCACGTCTTCCAGCGAGGCATGATCGTCGCTGAGGCGGGCCTTGACGACGGCGGTGCCATTATCCTCCTCGGTCCCTTGCGCGTAGGCGACATAGACGAGCCGGTTGTTTGCGAAATCCGGGTCCAGCGTCAGGCCGAAATATCCGCCCTGACCTGCGGTGAGGGCAGGGGGCATGCCGGTGACCGGCGTGGCCGGGCCTTCGTCGCGGGCGGCATATTTCAGGCCGCCTTCCTTTTCGGTGAACAGGAGATCGCCGTTCGGAAGGAACGCCATGCCCCAGGCGAACTCGGCGTCGACCACGGGGGTCAGCTTGATCTCGAAATCGCGGGCCACATCGGCGGATGCTGTGGGCGGAGCAGTGCTGGCGCTACACGCAGCAAGGGCAAGAGCTGAAACGAAACCGGCGAGGACAAGGCGCATGGACGACTCCCGTGTTGGGGGGTGAGCTGTAAGGCTCTACACATAGGCCAGTGCGCCCATAGGTCCAAATGAAAAGGGGCGGCCCAAGCCGGGCCGCCCCAATCCGTGTTTTAAACCCTGTCTGTTACCAGGACTTCTTGACCGTGATGCCGTAAAGCGCAGGCTCGGTCGTGAAGATGTTGGTGAAAATACCCTGGCTGTCATCCCCGACATAGCTGCCGGTAATGACTTCCTCGTCCGTCAGGTTCTTGGCGAAGGCTTCGATGCCCCAGCCACTGTCAGAATTGTTGAGAATGATGGACAGGTTGACGTTCGACCAGTTCTCCAGCTTGTCGTGAGCGGTATTGAAGATACGGGCGTAACTGTCAGCCTGATAGTAATAGTCGCCGCGGATCGTCAGGTCCCAGTTGGAATCTCTCACGGACTGGAACGTGTATTCAGCCGCAAGGTTCAGGGTCATGTCAGGTGCCCCTGGCAGCTTGTTCCCGTCGACATCCTTCGAGATGCCGTCGAACGGCGTGAGAGCGCCGATCGTCTGGGTGTCACCATTGCCATCGACATAGGTCACGTTGCCGAGACCGAAGGCGGCTTCGGCACCCGCAAAGGCACCGCTGCAAAGACCGCGAGAGGCGCCATTTGGCGTCAGTGGGTTGCCAGCTGCAATTGCACCCAGAACGGTCGCATAGCCCTGAGCGGAAACAACGCAGCTAGTATAATTCTGTGCGTTCTTCAGGGCCACAAAGTTCGGATCGCCATTCGTCCGGTCAAGCACGTCAACACTGTCCGTATCAACCAGTTTGGCATCGAGCAAGCCGAGATTGGCCGTCAGCAGCCAGTTGTCAGCCGGGGTCCAGAGGTATTCCAGCTCGAGACCGGTGAGTTCGGCATTCACGTTGAAGTTTGCCGCCGTCCGGTTCACGATCTGCGAGATCTGGTAGCCTTCATAGTCATAGAAGAAAGCCGTGGCATTCAGCGACTGGGTATTGTTCGCGAATGTATTCTTCGTACCGAGTTCATAAGCGTTGACGAACTCCGGCTCGAAGGTCTGCGGGAAGGCATTCGGATTGCCCGCCGGCTGTGGCGGGTTGATGCCGCCACCCTTGTAGCCCTTGGAGTAGAAACCGTAGATCAGCGTATCATTTGTAAAGCTGACTTCTGGCGACCAGTCGAGACCGATCCGGCCAGTCGTTTCATTGAAGTCTGCCTTCAACACGCCGATAGGTGTCAGCGGATCACCGTTCTGAATCGCGGGGTAGGCAACGGTTGGTGTGAACAGAAAAGTCGGGACGATATCCTGTTCTTTCTCATCCTTGGTGTTGCGCAGGCCAAGCGTGAATTTCAGCGTATCGGTGATATCGTAATAGGCTTCACCAAAGACCGCGGTGGACGTGAGCCGGTAAGGCGAGAGTGTACGGAAATAGTTGCCGCTGTCAGGTGCGACCGTACCGTCGAACAGGGTGGCCGTACCGTCCGGCGTCGCAATCGGCACTGCCGCACCAAACGGTGCGCCGGGCGCACCGAGTCCGACCAGCGCATTGTTGAACTGCGTGAGCGCAGTCAGCGCATTCGAGAGTACATAATAGCCCGCATTCGGATCTTGTGGATCGATAGCATCGCCATCGACATAGATGGCACCGAGATTGAAGTTGAACTTGCCGTCAAAGTCGGATTGCAGGCGAAGTTCCTGCGTGAATGTCTCTGACTTGCCGCCAGACAGGTCGGCCGTAATCAGGGAGTTCGACGCGCCAAGCTCCGGATCAGTCACCACACCGCCAGGGAAGAGGGCATTGTACAGGTCGGCAGCGGCACTCAAGCCGGCCGGAATGGCCGAAAGGTCATTGAAGGCGATGTCCGGGACCAGCCTGTTGGCGTCCTGGATCGAATGCTGGCTCGTCTCGTTCTGGCTGGTAATGGATGTCAGCTTCAGGCTGTCGGTGACATCATATTCGAGCTTCAGGGTGTAGAGGTCCTGTTCTGCCTTGTAGATAGGCGCGAAGGCAGACTGCATGTGGCGCAGGTTTTTATCGAGGGGCGAGGTGTAGATATCCCCGTTGAGCAGCCCCGCCGCAATGCCCAGACCACCCGCGATATTGGCGACAGAATTGGTCTTTTCATAGCTTTCGCTGAGAGGTGCATCCTGGCAGCCCAGCGACGTGACAAGCATGTCGAGTCCCGTAATCGGAATGCCGGCAAAGCTCGTTTTAAGAGGGTCTTTCTTGCAGAGCTGTTTGCTTGAACGCTGGCGGTCATCGTCTTCCTCGAAGTGATCCCAGGATACCCAGCCACGAAAATTCTCGGTCGGCTCGAAACCGAGCGTCGCACGGATCGACCAGAGGTCACGCCCGTCGATGTCGCTATTGTCGACAGTATTGGTCGTATACCCGTCGCGTTGTGTCAGGGCACCGGCCAGGCGCAAGGCGACTTTCTCGCCGACGGGCACGTTGATCATGCCCTTGCCCTTGATCGTGTTATAATTGCCATAGGTCAGTTCGGCATCGGCCTGGAATTCACCGAACACAGGCTTGCGCGTGATGAGGTTCACCACACCGCCGGTTGCGTTACGGCCGTAGAGCGTGCCTTGCGGGCCGCGCAGGACTTCGACACGCTCGACGTCGAAATATTCCTGTTCGAAAAGGAAGTTGGCGCCAAGCGGCACGTCGTTCTGGTGGATGCCCACACCGGCGTCGGAGGATTGCGCCACAGCATCGTTGCCGATACCGCGGACCTTGAAATTGCTGCCTGTGAACTGGCCCTTGGTGAAGGACACGTTCGGAACGGCTTTCACAAGGTCGGCGCCGCCGGTCAGTTGCAGCCGGTTGATGGCATCTTCATCGAAGGCCGAAACGGCGATCGGAACGTCCTGGATCGACTGTTCGACTTTCTGGGTCGTCACCGTGACGGTGGCGAGTGTTCTGGTGCTTTCTTCTTCCTGGGCCACGGCCGCAGGCGCGAGCAGGCTCATGGCCAGCACGGAGGCGCCAGCCAGCCAGACGCATTTCGAGTCTCTGATTTGAGTCATTTTGAATTTTCCTCCCCTTGGGCCAGCGGGATTGCGGGCGTCGAGCTATTTCTGAGCCGTCTCTTTTCGGACGTGCTTCAGAATCCATCTGATGGCAGCTCAGAAGGAAAGTCAATATTTTCAGTTGGAACGTTGGCCCCAGTGGACGCTACGTAAAGGCAAAAAATGAGCGGTGCTCGGGTAGAGCACCGCCCAAAATGCAAATTTCTGCCTTGTTATAGGTTAGAACCGTGTCCTCAAAGTCACACCATATGTGGCGGGTTCCTGCAGGTATACGCCGCGAGCCGTTCCGCGCAGCGGAATGCTGAAGGTCACAGACTTGGTCGACTCGTCGAACACGTTGTTGCCCCAGACTTCGACCGTCCAGCGGTCGTCCGCCGTCGAGAGGCCGGGCCCGCAGGTTGAGCTTGGCATTCTCACCCTGCCAGTCGCCCTGAAGCGCAGCACCTGTATTGTCCACCGCCTGGGTCGAGGTGCGGTACTCCGACGTGGCGCGGACGTTGCCGGTCAGGAAGTAGTTCATGCCGTTCGACAGCTGGTCTTCCCAGGTCAGGCCGACGAGGCCGACCCATTTCGGGGCATTGGTCAGATCAAAGCCGCACAGACGGTTGACCGGGTTCGACGGGTCGTAGCCGCCCGGCGCACAGTCTTCCGGATAATAGGCATCCGTATAGGTAAGAGCGGTGTTGATGCTCAGATTGTCGGTCAGCTGGTTCTGGATTTCGACTTCGAAACCATTGGAGACCACTTTCGGTACGTTGAAGGTCTGGAACTGCACACCCGTGAATTCGAGGACCTGGAAGTCCTCCATCTTCTGGCGGAACACAGCGATGTCGTAACGGCCCTTGCCGTCATTGAACATGCCCTTCAGGCCGGCCTCAAGCGCATCGATCTTTTCGGAGTCGAAGCGCGGATCGGCACCGCCGGCTGCTGCCGTGGAGTCGAGGTTGAAGCCACCCGACTTGAAGCCGTGCGTGAAGCCGGCATAGAAGTTGGCGTCCTGGGTCAGGCGTGCACCAATCTTCAGAGTGTAGACCAGTTCCTCGTCTTCGAACGTGTCGTCGAACGTGCGAGGCAGCGGCAGGAAGGCCGACGCTGCCGTGTCTGCTTCGGTCGCGAACGGGAAGCAGGTTGCGCCGAGTGCGCTCTGGGCGAGGGCGGCGAGCGATCCGGGATAGGCCCCGGCAACCAGGCCGTTTGCAATGTTCACACAGGTCGGCGAGCTGGCTGACAGCTGGTCGAACTTGCCGTCCTTGCTTTCTTCGACATAGCGCAGGCCGACGGTCAGATTCAGGCCGTCCGTGATCTCAAACACGTTATGCGTGAAGATCGACGTGGACTCGGAATCCTGCGTGTAGAGGTTATCGGCATAGCTGCCGGCCGGATCGACACCGCCGAGTGCGGCCGGAATATTGCCGCCGAAGGCCGTCGCAACGGTTGCAGCACCGAGCGATGGAACGAACAGGGCAGAGACGTAGCGGCCATAGTCGCCGCCAAGCGTCATGATCACGCGTTCCTCAATGTCTTCCTGCGAGTAGTAGGCACCCACCAGCCAGTCGAGACGGCCGTCAAAGGCCAGACCCTGAAGCCGCAGCTCGTGGGTCGTGGTCTTGATGTCGTCATAGGACGGGATAACGGACGAGGCCGCAAACGGGGTCGTGTTGTCACCCACCTGGAAGACATCGAGGCCGACAAAGTCCGAGTGCTGAACAGACTCGGCCTTGAAGCTGCGATAGGCGCCAATATAGGTCAGGTCTGCGGGGCCGAGGTTCCAGTCCAGCGTGGCCGAAATGCCGGATTGCTTGAACGGGTTCTGGAATTGCTCGGCATTGGTGATGCCTTTTTTCTGGGCCCGGTGTCCGGATTCCACGACGCCGCCATTGGCAGGCAGGCCGACAGCAGCATAGAGGCCCGCATCGCCCAGCGGGTCATAGGTGACCGGTGCGTCGCAGCATTGTTCGTCCGCGTCGGAATAGTCAGCAATGATGCGCAGCTTCGCATCCTCATTGATTTGCCACAGGGCTTGGCCACGCAGCATCCAGCGGTCGCGCGTGTAGCTTTCCGCACCAGTTGTGCTTTCGGCGAGCGCGTCGCGTTTCCGGTAGGCACCGGAGAGACGGACAGCGAGCTTGTCCTGAACGATCGGGGTGCTGAAGCCACCCTGGACGTTGATCAGGCCGAGATTACCGGCCGTCACATTTGCAAAGCCATCCCGTTCGCGCAGGTTCGGGGCCTTGGTGGTGATGTTCAGGGCACCTGCAGATGTGTTGCGGCCGAACAGCGTGCCTTGCGGGCCGCGCAGGACTTCGACCTGTTGCAGGTCGACCAGATCGCCAAGGGCAACACCCGGACGCGACAGGTAGACCCCATCCAGGAAGACGCCGACGGCGCTTTCCAGACCGATATTGTTGCCGGTCGTCCCGACGCCGCGGATGCGGAGCGAGGCGCCCTGCGATTCCGTCTGTGTGGAGTTCATGTTGAAGCTGGCCGACAGATTATCGAGCGAGCGAAGGTCGGCAACGCCCTGGCGTTCGATTTCCTGCGGGCTGATGGCGGTGACGGCGAGCGGCACGTCGAGGATGCTTTCCTCGCGGCGCGTGGCGGTCACTTTGACGACGTCGAGACGGCGGTCTTCCTGCGTGTCGGAACTGGAGGCGGGAGTGGTTGCTTCAACGGTGGTTGTGGTTTCGTCGGCTTGCTGGGCCAAAGCCGGGGCTTGGGAGAGCCCGACAACGGCGGCAGAGGCGCCTGCCAGCAAGACGTATTTCGAGTGTCGTTTGAGTCTCAATTTAATTCCTCCCCTCGTCCAGACTTTGTGGACAAGTCATTTTTGTTGATGGATTTGGTTTGTATGCTCTTCTGTAGGGAACACTACAGGTACAACAAAAAGTAACATCAGCGGGTATGTCAACTGGCTACCCTTGCGTCAATTGTGTAACTATTTTGGATAGATGCAGTGAAGGCACACCGTTATGGCCGCTTGGCCGGGCGGGGATGGGCTGGTAAATGCGCGTCATGACCCAGATGCCCTCCGCTTCCGCCGACGCCCGTGCGCTCGTCCTGTTTTCCGGCGGGCAGGATTCGGCCACCTGTCTCGCATGGGCGCTGGAGCGCTATGAACAGGTCGAGACGATCGGCTTCGATTATGGCCAGCGCCATGCCGTGGAGCTGACCTGCCGGGAGAGCGTGCGGACCGGGCTGGCCAGCCTGAACCCGGCCTGGGCGAGCCGTCTGAGGGAGGATCACATGGTCGACGCGACCGTGCTGAAGAGCCTCGGCGAGACGGCGATGACGCATGATGTGGCCATCGAGACGACCGAGGCCGGCCTGCCGTCCACGTTCGTGCCGGGACGGAACCTTCTGTTCCTGACCCTGGCGGGCGCGCTGGCCGTGCGGCGCGGCATCGGCGTGCTGGTCGGCGGCATGTGCGAGACGGACTATTCCGGCTATCCCGATTGCCGCAATGATACGATCCAGACGCAGGCCGAGACGCTTCGCCTCGGCCTCGACAAGCCGATGCAGATCGAAACGCCCCTTATGTATATTGACAAGGCCGGGACCTGGGAGATGGCTGAACAGTTGGGCGGGCAGGCGCTGGTGGAGCTGATCGTGGAAGAGACGCACACCTGTTATCTCGGCGACCGGTCGCACCATCATGCCTGGGGCTATGGCTGTGGCACCTGTCCGGCCTGCGAGCTTCGCGCGTCGGGCTGGGACCGCTGGCAGGCTGCGCGATGACCTATTCGGTCAAGGAATCCTTCTACACGCTGCAGGGGGAGGGCGCGCAGACCGGGCGCGCCGCCGTCTTCCTGCGCTTTGCCGGCTGTAACCTGTGGAGCGGCCTGGAGCGCGACCGGGCGAGCGCCGTCTGCCAGTTCTGCGACACCGACTTTATCGGCACCGATGGCGAGAATGGCGGCAAGTACCGGACGGCGGACGAGTTGGCCGCTCTGGTCGCCTCAATCTGGAAGGCGAATGCCGGCACGGCGGGGCGGCCTTACGTCGTCTGCACCGGCGGGGAACCGCTGCTTCAGCTGGATCCGCCATTGATCGCAGCCCTTCATTCCGAGGGTTTCGAGATCGCGGTGGAGACAAATGGCACGGTCGCGGCGCCTGACGGGCTCGACTGGATCTGCGTCAGTCCCAAGGCCAATGCGGCGCTGGTGCTGAAAAAGGGCAATGAACTCAAGCTCGTTTACCCACAAAATGAGCCCGAAGCGCAGCCCGAACAGTTCACGGAACTGGACTTTCAGCACTTTTTCCTGCAACCGAAGGACAATTCCGAGGCGGCCCGCAATGTGCAGGCTGCGGCCAAGTATTGTCTGAAGAATCCGCAATGGCGACTGAGCTTGCAAACGCACAAACTGACCGGGCTGCCCTGAGCCCTGAGGGCCGCGTGTTCGAGATCACCAAAGCGGTGCATTTCGAGGCCGCGCACTTCATGGGCGGCAAGCCGGAAGGACATCCTTACCGGAACATGCACGGCCATTCCTTCCGGGTGGAAGCGACGGTTGCGGGCGTGGTGAAGCCGGGTGAGCAATGGGTCGAGGATTTCTCCCACCTGACCGCCTGCCTGAACGCGACGGCCGAAAAGCTGGACCACAAGCTGCTCAACGAAATCGACGGCCTCGACGTGCCGACGCTGGAACGCATCTGCCTCTGGGTTGCTGCCGACCTCGCAGAAGCACTGCCGGGGCTGAAGCGCGTCGCACTGGCGCGCCCCAGCCTCAACGAACGGTGTGAACTCGTCCTTTAAAGCCTGCTGGCTTTAGTTGGCGAGGTCACCGTCTTTCAGGTCTTCCGCAAAGTTCCGGGCAAACCGGCTGGAGGCGCGATTGGCGTCATACCAGGTGGTGAGGCCCGTGCGGCGGATGTCGTTCTCATACCAGGAATATTCGTATTCGCCGGTCTTTGTGCCAGCCTCGTCATAGGCGACGGCGGATAGTTTCATGCCGCCGGTGCTGACCGAGGCGCCATAGTCGAGCCCGGGCGTGTCGCCGAGTTCCTTGAAGGTCGGCTTGGACGGGCGGGCGTCGAGGATGGTCACATCGATGCGGGCGACATCCACACCAGCCTTGGTCAGCTCGCGGGTCAGGTCTTCCTTCACTTCCTTGCTGAGATACTCACCCTCACGGGTGCCGTAATCATCCTGCAGCTTGGCCTGGAAATCGTCCGAGACGGACACGTTGATTTCCGCGGCCATGGCGGCAGGGGCCAGGAGAAGGGCGAGGGCGGTGATTGGAACAAGTTTCATGTCAAACCTCCATTAGGTTGGAAAGAAACGTACCACCGGCCCTCGCGTTCCCGAAGTCACGCTGATGTGAGGCGGCGTTAAATCGTGTCCACGAACACGATTTCGGCGTCTTCGATGCCTTTCAGCACCAGCGTTTCGGCGCCGTGAATGGCCGCCCCGTCGCGGGCGTTCAGCACGTGGCCGTTAAGGCTGACCGAACCTGCCGCCAGGACGAAATAGCCATGCCGGCCAGCGGCGACGTTATAGTCCAGCGTGTCGCCGGCGCGCAGCGTTGCACCCATGACGGTCGCGTCCTGGCGGAGTGTCAGGCTGTCATCGGCGCCGGTGCCGGAGGCGAAGACCGTCCATTTGCCGGACCGGTCGCCTTTCGGGAACTGGCGCGTGCCCCAGCCGGGCTGGCCACCGCGTTCGCGCGGCAGGATCCAGATCTGGAACAGCTGACAGGTCTCATCGTCGGCATTCCATTCGGAGTGCTGGACGCCGGCCCCGGCGCTCATCACCTGAACATCGCCCGCCTCTGTGCGGCCGGTATTGCCCATCGAGTCCTTGTGCGTGATCGCGCCCTTACGGACATAGGTGATGATCTCCATCGACTGGTGACCATGCGGGGGAAAGCCGGTGTGCGGCTGGATCGTGTCATCGTTCCACACGCGCAGGGCGCCTTCGCCCATGCGGGCCTCATTGTGATAGCCGGAAAACGAGAAGTGATAATTGGCGTCGAGCCACTCATTGCGAAAGCGGCCGAGCTTGTCGAAAGGACGAAGGTCAATCATGGCGGGCTCCTTCTGGTGCCGTGTTGTTTGCGTTGACGCCAATATGACGATGCCGGGGGATGCCTGTAGAGAGGGGCGTGAGAGAAGACTTATGCGCGCGGGGCATAAGTGAGGCAGCCCGCGCCCGTGCTTCGACTTCGCTCGAGCCAGGAGCGCGACTGAGGACGGGACTCATCCTGAGCGAAGTCGAAGGATGACTGGCACGTCCCCTCGGGCGGCCCGCGAACGTGTCCACGCACCACATAAAACACCGTATAAACACCACTTAAAGGCACTATAAAGCCGCCGGATCTCGCCTCCCGAAACAAGGTTCCGGTTATTTGCGCCGCAGATTCCGGGATGACACGCGGCGGCTATGGGACAGAGCCCAATCCCTCCTCACGCGTCATCCCCGACGGCGCAGCCGTCTGGGGATCCATCTCTGAAGGCCTCAGCAGAGTACATCATACGCTATAGCGCACGATGGACCGCAACCGGACATGACGCCCCCGGACGCCTCGTTCAGAGCTGGGCCCCCAGACCGCTCCGCGGTCGGGGGTGACGCATGTGGAAACACAGGAAACGGGAAGGGGCCCGTAGGGTGGGTTAGTCAAAGGCGTAACCCACAAGACAGGACGCGCCGCACATCCGGACGGTGGGTATCGCTCCGCTCACCCCACCCTTGTATTGTCATTTTGTTGTAGGGTGTATCTGGCAGGCGGGGCCTGGATCCACCCCTGGTCTTTGAGGACCGCAGCGTAGCGAATGGCCCGCCTGCCAGTTTCACAATCGCCCTGAACAGTTGACTGGGGTGGACGTTCGCAGCGGCCAGCCCCGCATGACAAGGACAGGAACATCATGCCCCGAAATGTCATCGGCGTCGATATCGCCAAGCACTGGATCGACACCTATAATCTCGAGAGCGGCACGGCCAGCCGCATCGGGATGACCGCGAAATCGCTGAAGGCCTTTGCCGCCGGATGCACGGATACGCTTGTCGTCTTCGAGGCCTCAGGCGGCTATGAGCGGCCTCTGGCTGAAGCCCTTGCCGCAGCCGGCATGGCTTATGCCCGGGTCAATCCGAGACAGGCGCGGGAGTTTGCCCGGGCGACCGGGCGACTGGCCAAGACCGACCAGGTCGATGCCTGCGTGCTGGCCGTCATGGGCCGTGCGCTGGAGCTCTCCCCCACACCGCCGCCTGACCCGGCCCGGACACGGCTGGCCGCCCTCGTCGCCCGGCGCGAGGATCTGGTCGATCAGGCGGCCCGCGAAGCCAATCGCCTCAAGCAGGCTGGCGATGCATTCGTGCGCGCTGACATTGCCAGCCTGATCCGTGTCCTGAAGGGCCGGATCGCAAAGGTCGAAACCGAGATCACCGCGCAGATCGCGTCCGACGAGACGCTTGCTGCAACCGAACAGCGCCTGCGCAGCGCACCCGGCATCGGTCCGGTCACCGCCGCCAGCCTGCTGGCCCGCCTGCCGGAGCTCGGCCGGGTCAGCCGGGGCGCCATTGCCAACCTCGCAGGCCTTGCCCCGCATGCCTGCGACTCAGGGCAGATGCGCGGCCAGCGCCATATCTGGGGCGGGCGAAAGCAGGTGCGAAAGAGCCTCTACCAGGCCGCCTTCATTGCAACCCGGTTCGACCCGGCCCTGAAAGCCTTGCGCGAACGCCTCGAAGCTGCCGGAAAGCCGTTCAAGGTTGCCATCATCGCCGTCGCCCGGATCCTGCTCACACACCTCAACGCTATCGTCAGGGACAGTAGAAACTACATGCCAGGATAACAGTTGCTACGCTTGCTAACGCTGGTGCCGGCGAATGTATTTTTCTCCGGCTGCTTTGGCTACGGCCTCGCAATCCAGATCTTTCGTGTCGGCGTTCTTGCAGGCGAGCTTGGCCTCAACTTCAATACGAATGAGCCGGACATTGACGCGGTTTTCGTCCAGATACCAATCGTTTTCGAGTGGGATGTAGCACAGTTTCCCTTCGATACTTCGAGTTACCGATTGGCAGGTTCTTTCAGGTTCCGGGGGCGTGGGGAGAAAACTGTATGCGTATTCAATCTTAAAATCGCCATGCTTGGCGTATCCGGCATTGGGAACCCAGATACCCCCGTTGTTCCATCTGCGGGCAAAGACGCATTCAGGAAAATCGAGGGCCATCAGGAATGGCTCATATTCCCTTTTCTTTACGCTGTCGCCTGATTCCGACATCGTGAAGAAACCAGTTGCGCTGGGTTCACAGTAAGTCGTTTCTACATAAGAATCGTCCGACTGGATCTTTTTCGCGAGGGCGTCGAACGCGTCTGGATGCTGATGGAAATGGCGTTTAAGCCGCCATTCCACAAAACTGCGGTTTTCGATGCGGTTACAGCCCGAAAGGAGAAGAAGGCTGCACGCCACGAGGGCGTGCAGGGCTGCAAAAGTGGTGCGTCTGCGTCTAGACATCCACCTCAGCATCAAGCGCGTTCTCCTCGATGAACTCGCGGCGGGGTTCCACCACGTCGCCCATCAGTTTGGAGAACATTTCGTCGGCTTCTTCCATATGGTCGACGCGGACTTGCAGCAGGGTGCGGGCGTTGGCGTCGAGCGTGGTTTCCCACAGCTGGTCGGCGTTCATCTCACCAAGGCCCTTATAACGCTGCACTTTCAGGCCCTTGCGGCCGCTTTCGAGCACGGCGTTCAGCAGCGAGGTTGGTCCGAACACGAACACTTCGCCGCCCTTGTCCTGACGCAGGATGGCAGGCTCTTCGTACATTTCGCGCAGGCCCGCAGCGCGCTCGGCCAGGCGCTGGGCGTCCTGGCTGGCGATCAGGGCCGGAGGCAGGGTGATGGTTTCATCGACGCTGCGCACCGTGCGTTGCAGGACGAGGGCGCCTTCGACAAAGCGGCCGGCCCAGGTGTCTTCGCCTTCTTCGGCGAGGCGGTTCAGCCGTTCGGCTGTCTTAGCGGCTTCGGTCTCGCCCGCGCCTTCGGCCAGCGCGCCCGAGAGGGCGGCATGTTCGATCAGGTCGCCGGACGCGCGCAGGGCCAGACGTTTCAGGTTGGCCTGGAAGTTCGAGGCCTGACGCACACGGTCACGCAGGTCTTCGCCGGTGATCGTCGTGCCATCGTTCAGGATCAGCGCCTCGCCATCGGTGCCTTCGCCGATGAGGTAGGATTCCAGTTCCGCATTGTCTTTCACATAGCGCTCAGAGCGCCCGCGCGTCACTTTGTAGAGCGGCGGCTGGGCGATGTAGAGATACCCGCGTTCGATAATCTCCGGCATCTGACGATAGAAGAAGGTCAACAGAAGCGTGCGGATGTGCGCGCCATCGACGTCAGCATCGGTCATGATGATGATCTTGTGATAGCGCAGCTTCTCGATGTTGAACTCATCCCGGCCAATGCCGGCGCCGAGCGCCATGATCAGCGTACCGACCTGATCGGAGGACAGCATCTTGTCGAAACGGGCACGTTCCACGTTCAGGATCTTGCCGCGCAGGGGCAGGATGGCCTGATTGTCACGGCTACGGCCTTGCTTCGCAGACCCGCCAGCCGAGTCACCCTCGACGATGAAGATTTCGGATTTCGCCGGGTCTTTTTCCTGACAGTCGGCCAGCTTGCCGGGCAGGCTGGTAATGTCGAGCGCAGACTTGCGGCGGGTCAGCTCACGCGCCTTGCGGGCGGCCTCGCGGGCGGAGGCGGCCTCGACGACCTTCATCATGATCTCGTGAGCTTCCTTCGGATGCTCCTCGAACCATTCGGACAGTTTCTCGCCCATCAGGCTCTCGACCACCGGGCGCACCTCGGAGGAGACGAGCTTGTCTTTCGTCTGCGAGCTGAATTTCGGGTCTGGAACCTTGACGGACAGGACGCAGGTCAGGCCCTCGCGCGCGTCATCGCCGGAAATCTCGACCTTGGATTTCTTCGCGATGCCGGTCTCGTTGGCGTATTTGTTGATGATGCGCGTCAGCGCGCCGCGGAAGCCGGCAAGGTGGGTGCCGCCGTCGCGCTGGGGGATGTTGTTGGTGAAGCAGAGCACGTTCTCGTGGTAGCTGTCGGTCCACTCCATCGAGGCTTCGACGGTGATGCCGTCTTTCTCGCTGATGGCATAGATCGGCTCGGGGATCAGCTTGCCCTTGGCCTTGTCGAGATGCTCGACGAAGGCTTTCACGCCGCCCTCGTACATGAGGTCGATCTCGTAGGGCTCCGCGTCGCGCTCGTCGCGGAAGATGATGTGGACGCCGCTGTTCAGGAAGGCCAGCTCGCGCAGGCGGTGTTCCAGCGTCTTGCGGTCATAGTCCGTCATCGTAAACGTCGAGGCGGCCGCCATGAAGCGCACAGCCGTGCCGGTGAAGGGCTTGCCCTTGTCCGTCATCGGGGAGGGGCCGCGTGTCACCAGGGGCGCTTCGACAAAGCCGCCATTGATGAAGCGGACCCAGTGCTCGTGGCCTTCGCGGTGGATGGTCAGCTCCAGCCAGTCGGACAGGGCGTTCACAACCGAGACGCCCACGCCGTGCAGGCCGCCGGAGACCTTGTAGGAGTTCTGGTCGAATTTCCCGCCCGCGTGGAGCTGGGTCATGATCACTTCGGCGGCGGAAACGCCCTCGGTCGGGTGCAGGCCCACCGGGATGCCACGGCCATTGTCGGTGATCTCGGCAGAGCCATCGGGAAACAGCGTGACGGTGACGCGGTCGGCATGGCCGGCCAGCGCTTCGTCGATCGCGTTGTCGACGACTTCGTAGATCATGTGGTGGAGGCCCGAGCCGTCATCGGTGTCGCCGATATACATGCCCGGACGTTTGCGCACGGCCTCAAGGCCCTTCAGGACCTTGATGGATCCCGCACCATATTCCTGCCCGTTGTCCGGCGTGTCATCGGCCATCTGAAGGCCTCCCGTTGATTCTTGAGATTCGCCTTTAAATATAGGCGATTAAGGCCCCAGAGGGAACCGGAACGGGGGTTATTTTACAGCTTTGTGTCGGTGCAATTTACCCTTGTGAAAACAAGGAGATGCAGGAGCAAAAACGCCCCCGGAAACCGGGGGCGTCAGGATCAGACCTTGGGGCCTGGTTTCCGGGTCTTTTTTGGCGGTTTTCCGTCCTTCTTGAAGGCCGGTTTTCCGCCTGCTCCGGCGGCGCGGGCAGGCTTGCCCTTGCCGCGCATCGGGGGTTTCCAGCCGCCGCCCTTGGCGTGGACCTTGTCCATTTTCGGGGCGGTCCTGGCAGGCTTTGCAGCCGTCTTGGGCTCGCGGTCGTCCTGAACGTAGTCCGTCAGCGGGGAGATCTTGCGCTCCACCGGGGCGGCGTCGTCGGAGGCGAATTTCTTCTTGTAGGGCTTCTTGCCGGACACCTGACGGGGGGCGTCGGGGTCATAGGCTTTCTTGCGAAAGTGCGGGGCCGGGCGGTCAGAGTAGTCTGAGCGCTCAGAACGCTCTGCGCGGGGCGGGCGGTCGTCATAGCTGCGTTTCTCAGGCTGCGGGGCGCCGTCCATCGGGAAGGCGCGCAGGCCCTTTTCCAGCGTGCCGCCATCGCCCAGGGCGCCGAAGAAGCGTTCTGCGCCGTCACGGGTCAGCTCGACATGCGTGTCGGCCTGATTGATGCGGATGGCGCCGATATCGTCACGCGACAGGCCACCGGCCTTGCACAGGACGGGCAGGATCCAGCGCGCTTCGGCGTTCTTCTTGCGGCCCACATTGAGGCTGACCCAGACGGCGTCGTCAAAGCCCTTGCGTTCGGACTTGCCGCGTTTCTCGCGCGGTTCGCGATCGGTCCAGTCGCCGCGATCACCGCGCTCTGTGCGCTCACGGCGCTGCGGGGCGGATGTGTCGACCGGGCGCAGGTCTTCGGGGGCAGAGCGGCCTTCGCGTTGCTTGCGCAGGAAGGCAGCGGCAACCTGTTCGGCGCCGTGCTGTGCGATCAGCGCGTCGATCATCGGCTGTTCGCTCTCATGGATCGGGCGGCTGAGAGACGGATCACCCAGCAGGCGGGCGTCGTCCAGGGCGTTGATTTCGTCCGCCGATGGCGGCGTGCCCCAGGTGGCTTCGATCTTGGCATCACCCAGAAGGCGTTCGACGCGGCGGCGGGCCTTCGGCGCAACGATCAGGGCACTGACGCCCTTGCGGCCAGCGCGGCCGGTACGGCCCGAACGGTGCAGCAGGGTGGCCGGGTCACGCGGCAGGTCTGCGTGGATGACGAGGCCCAGATTGTCGAGGTCGAGGCCGCGTGCGGCCACATCGGTTGCGATACAGACGCGGGCGCGGCCATCGCGCAGGGACTGGAGCGCGTTGGAGCGTTCTTTCTGGCTCAGTTCACCCGAGAGGGCGACGACGGGGAAGCCGCGATTGCCCATGCGGCTCATCAGCTTGTTCACGGCTGCGCGCGTCGTGCAGAAGACGAGAGCGCTTTCGCTGTCGGAGTGGCGCACGATATTGACGATGGCGTTTTCTTCATCGCCTGGCGCAACCAGAAGGGCGCGGTATTCGATGTCGCCATGCTGGCGCTGTTCGGACTCGGTGCGCACGCGCTCGGCGTCTTTCTGATAGCGGGCAGCGAGGTTGGCGATACCTTTCGGCACGGTGGCCGAGAACATCAGGGTGCGGCGCGTTTCCGGCGTGCCTTCCAGAATGTGCTCAAGCTCGTCCCGGAAACCCATGTCGAGCATCTCGTCGGCCTCATCGAGCACAACGACGCGGATGCCGGCAGTGTCGAGCGAGCCGCGTTTGATATGGTCAGACAGGCGGCCGGGCGTGCCGACGACGATATGTGCGCCGCGGGCCAGCGCCTTGCGCTCGTCGCGCATGTCCATGCCGCCGACACAGGTGGCGATCCGGGCAGCGGCCGGGCCGTAGAGCCAGGTCAGCTCGCGGGCGACCTGCATGGCCAGTTCGCGGGTTGGTGCCACGATCAGGGCGAGCGGTTCGTTGGCGTGCGGCAGCTTTTCAGCGTCGCCCATCAGGTTGCCGGCCATTGCGAGGCCGAAGGCAACGGTCTTGCCGGAGCCGGTCTGGGCGGAGACGAGCAGGTCGCGCTCGGCGAGCGAAGGCTCGATCACGGCGGACTGGACCTGGGTCAGGGATTCATACCCTTTATTGGAAAGGGCTTCGGCGAGGGCCGAGGGAACGGACGGATATGCGGACATGTAAAGGCTTTCGGGGGTTGGGCTGTCAGGGATCGTCATCGAGGCACGATCGACCTGTCTGAGGGGTTTGACGGGCGTATGACACGTTTTTGCGCGCTGCACCATGGGCGCACGCAGGCTGTTCGTTAACGGTGAAATGGGGTGGTTTGGGTGCGTTCAAGCTGGGTCCCGGATAAACGCTTTGAGGCTGGGCAAGTATCCGGTTATGTTGCTGGGCTTAGCGAGATTTCGAGGCAACGCAGTAATGCGAGGCGGGATTTCATTTTATCGGCGATTGGAACCGTCACATGGCTGTTGAAGCGTTTTCTGTGAAGAGTAGGCGTCAAGGATCTGCGCAATAGCGACGCGATGACCTCGATCAGCCTGTCGATGCCGAGGATGTTGAGCAGGCGGGTAAAGTTGTAGCACAGGGCCATCAGGCTCCATTCACCGCGTACCTTTTCAAAACCGCGCACGAGGAAGTGGCGATAGCCTGCGCGGCACTTGAGGGTGCCGAACGGGTGCTCGGCGATGGCCTTTCGGCGCGCCATCAGGATCTCTGCATGCGCCGTTTCCATCCGCACCCGATGTCGCTCGACCGCGTCCTGGTTCAAGGCGCGCAGGATTTCCCGCGTGTCGCCGTTCACCCCGACGCACCTTGCACGCAAGGCGCAGGCTGAGCACACCGGACCGGACGGCACATAGCGCCGGTGAGGCTTTCCCTGGACGAGTTTGAGGCGCGGGCGTGGCCGGAGGTCTTCACCCGCAGGGCAGCG
>LADW01000004.1 GCA_000961695.1 Hyphomonadaceae bacterium BRH_c29 | reverse complement strand
GCCGCGCGGTCCGGGCCCTGGCCTGTCCGGGCTTGGGTGCGTGCCAGCGCAGTGTCCGGTGCGAAACGCCAAGCTTGGCGGCGGTTGCCGCCACGAACCGCGCCTCAGCCGCCGCTTCCGGGCGCAGGGCATGATCCACCGTCAGAGCGATCAGCGACCGCCTCTTCCGCCGGGCCCAGTCTGCCGCCACCAGAAGCAGGGCCATCGAGTCCCCGCCGCCGGAGACGGCAACACAAACCGGCCCTGCAGCAAGGCTGCAGAGCCGGTCGAGGGACTCTGTGAGGTCGCGTGGAAGGGTCGGGGCCGCTAGTTGTCGCACCCGGACCGTGTCCGCTCCACAGCGGCCAGATCACGGGTCACGCCCGAGGCATTGGGATAGCGTTTCGGCAGCGTGTTGAGGGCGACGCAGGCCTTTTCCTTGTCACCGATCAGGCGCATCGACCGGGCGAGCTTCACCAGCGCATCCGGGGCGCGCGGATCATCCGGATAAGACCGGATCATCGTCGTGTAGGCTGCACCGGATTCGGCATAGGCCTTTTGCTGGTAAAGCGACTCAGCCAGCCAGTAATGGGCCTCCCCAGCCTGCGGATCGCTGCCGAATTCATCAAGAAACGCCCGGAAGGCCTGTTCAGCGCCAGCATAGTCGAACTGGACGAGCTTGGCCTTGGCGGCCGCAAACAGCGGCCCGGCTTCGCCCGGCAGCGCGCTGGCTGGCAGGGTTCCGAGCGTGCCGGACGGCAGGCCTGCTGTGCCGGCAGAGGCGGGCATGGTTGCGGCTGGCTCGGTCGTGGCGGCATCGGAGTCCGCCGCGCGCGGCAGAAGGCGTTTCGGACCGGACGTCTCAGTGTCAGCGGTCATCTGAGTGCGCTGGTCCGGCGCCTCCATGACGTCTGAAGCGGCTGGATAAGGATTGGCGGATGCGGCGCCCGGATAGCCCGACAGGCCGCTCGTCGCTTCGCCCTCCGGCGGGTCCATGCCGAGGGCGCGGGCCTGAAGGTCCTGAATGGCACGTGACTGGGCGCGCAGCTCATTCTTCAGCGTGTTCAGCTCGCGGGCCAGCGTCTCGTTGTCGTTGACCAGCGTTTCATTGTCGTTGCGGGCCTGTTGCAGCTGGAATTCCAGCGTCTCGACCCGGCCCGTCAGGGTCATCACGTCGCTGGCAATGCCGTTGACCTGAACCTTGGTGTCCGCGCTCAGCTGGCGGGCCTGCGAGATCTGGTCGGCAAGATCCAGACTGGTCGTCCCCTGAGTGATCGGGGCGCTGCGCTGGGCTACAGCAGGCGCCGCAAGAAGCAGGAAACTGGCGAGTGCCAGGGCCGGGGTCTTGAACATGAGCGAATGTCTCCAGGATTTGCCGGACCATAATAAAACAGCCGGGGCCAAAATATGGCACCCGGCTGCAAATTCTTTCTGAATCACCGGCCCGCGAGGGGCCGCTGGCTTCAGCTGTTCGGCGAAACGACCTGGATGAACCCGTTACGGTTCATCGACCAGGCAGCTTCGTCGGTGCCAGCAGCGATCGGACGTTCCTTGCCGTAGGAGATCGTGTCGATGCGGCTCGGCGCGATGCCGAGGCTGACAAGATAGTCCTTCACGGTGGAAGCGCGACGCTCGCCGAGAGCGAGGTTGTACTCACGCGTGCCACGCTCGTCGCAGTTGCCTGCAACCAGAATGCGGACCGCCGGGTCCTGTGCGTATTTCATGGCATGCTGCTTGAGCAGGCCCTGGTCGTCCGAGTCGAGTGCATCGCCGTTGAGGTCAAAGTAGACACGGTCGCCGAGGGCGGCAGCCTGGGCGATCTGGCCGACATTGCCGTCGTCAACATTGGTCGTGTCGACGGTTGCGACGTCTTCGACAACGGTTGCAGTCGGGGTGACGTCTGCAACAGGTTCCGGCTTGGACGCACAGGCGCCGAGCAGAAGAAGCGAGGCACCTGCGAAAACAGATGCGGTGCGGATGTTCATGGACATGCCTTTCATGATGACAAAGAGATCAGGGGGACGCACGAAATCCCTGCCTCTAAACAAAACAGCCGGGGCCAAATTATGGCGCCCGGCTGCGAATTGCGGATTTTAAATGTTCGGGCTTAGCTGTTGGTGCCCGAAACAATCTGGGTGAAACCGTTGCGGTTCATGGCCCAGGAGGCTTCGTCCGAACCGGCAGCGATCGGACGCTCTTTGCCGTAGGAGATCGTGTCGACGCGCGACGGATCAACGCCGAGCGAGACCAGATAGTCTTTCACGACCGATGCGCGACGCTCGCCAAGAGCGAGGTTATACTCGCGCGTGCCGCGCTCGTCGCAGTTGCCAGCGACCAGGATGCGAACAGCCGGGTACGAGCTGAGCCAGGCGGCCTGAAGTTTCAGAACAGCCTGATCCTGCGGATCGATGCGGTATTCGTTGAGGTCGAAATAGACGCGCTCGCCGACATTGACGCGGAAGTCTTCGAGCGAACCCGGTGCCGGGCCTTGAACAACCGGAGCGGTCGGCTCTTCAACGACCGGTGCCGGTGCCGGCGTGGTGTCTACGACTTCAACCGGTGCAGCAGGCTCTTCAACCGGCACTGGCTTGGAAGCGCAGGCGCCGAGGGTGATGAGCACAGCGGCCGCTGCGGAGATTTTGAGATAGGATTGCATTACAGTCAGACTCCCCTGGATGTCCTGAGCTTGGTGACGCCTTGCGGCCCCTGATACCAGCAGCCGACGCGGCTTTGGTGTTGCTTCCACAATGGGGCCGAATTCCGGCAACATTCAGGCGCAAGCTGCTTCGAGTGGCCTTTTACACAAAGAATTCCGTGCTGTCTCCCTAAAGCAACGCCCCCGATCAAAGAATCGGGGGCGAAACCTGTAGAATAATCAGCTGATTACTGCAAAAGCGGTGACCAGGCAGGGTCGGAGGCCTCTGTCTGGGTCTGAAGGCGGCGTTCGTTGCGGCCTGAAAGGTCAACCGACCAGAGTTGCGGCCCCGCACCCGGACGGCTTTCACGGAAATACACGATTACGCGGCCGTTCGGCGACCAGTCCGGACCTTCGTCCAGATAGGCTTCCGTCAGCAGACGTTCGCCGGTGCCATCGGTGCCGATGACGCCGATATAGAACTTGCCGCCAAGCTGCTTGGTGAAGGCGACGAGGTCACCGCGTGGGCTCCACACCGGGGTCGAGTACTGACCTTTGTTGAACGTGATGCGGCAGGCCACATCGCGCCCGCCCGACGGGCATGTGCGCGGGCTGCCATCCGTGTTCATGACGTAGAGTTGTGGCGAACCACCCCGGTCAGACGTGAACACAACAGACCGGCCGTCCGGCGACATCGAGGGCGAGGTGTCGATGGCCGGATGATCGGTCAGCCGGCGCGACTGACGCGTCTGCAGGTTCATGATGTAGAGGTCGGAGTTGCCGTGCTCGGCCTGCGTCATCAGCACGCTTTCGCCATCGCGCGAGAAGCGCGGCGCGAAGGTCATGCCGGGGAAGTTGCCGAGCAGTTCCTGGCGACCGGTCTCGATATTGAAGAGATAAACGCGCGGACGTCCGCCCTCGTACGACATATAGGTGATTTCCTGGGCCGACGGGCTGAAGCGCGGTGTCAGGACCGTATTGGTGCCCGGCGTCAGGTATTGCTGGTTGGCGCCGTCGGAATCCATGATGGCGAGGCGCTTGACCCGGTTCAGTTTCGGGCCGGTCTCGGCAATGTAGACGATGCGCGTGTCGAAGTAGGGATCTTCACCGGTCAGGCGGGTGTAGATCGAATCGGCAATCTTGTGCGCGATACGGCGCCAATTGTCCGGCGTCGTGGTCAGGCGGCGGCCCGGCTGGCCGTTGATGCGCATCACTTCGCCCGCATAGACGTCCCACATGCGGAACGAGACAGCGATCTTGCCGTCAGGCAGCTCTTCGAAAGCACCGACGACCAGGCCGTCCGTCTTGATGATCTTCCAGTCGGCAAAGCGCGGCTGGACATCAATCGAGAGGTCTTTCTGGATGAAAGAGGCCGGGTTCTGCATTTCGAACAGGCCGGTCGATTCGAGGTCGGCACGCACCACTTCGACAATCTGGCGGGCCAGATCGGAATTGGTGCCGCGAACTTCGAGGTCCGGAATGGCGAGTGGCGTCGGCTTGAAATTGCCGGGGCCTTCCACCAGCACCTTGAGTTCGGCGGAGGCGGACGGCGCGAAACTGACAGCGGTGGTCAGGGCTAACACCAGGGCGAACAGCAGGCGGGTCATGGGGTTCCTCCTTTGAACAGGTCTAAGGCTGGGTCGGGCTAATGGTGACATTGATGTCTTCCCACTCGTCATAATCGTCTTCGGGCAATTGGTAAGGGGCACATTTGCGAACGGCGCGCAACGCAACGTCGACCGCTATGCCGGCCCTGCCAACCGGGCGGGAGCGGGGCCTGACCAGTTCGACATTGCTTTTCAGCGTGCCGTCGCGGTTCAGTGAAACGCGTATTTCGACATCGATCTGGTCTTCCTTCGGAAGGTCAGATACGCCGCGCCAGCACGTGTAGATCTGCCGGCGCATGGCGGCCTGGAGTGAGGCGGTGTTGCCGCGCTGCTCGCCTGCCCCCTTCCGGCTTTCCTGCGCATCGCGCAGCACCGGCTTGTCGATCTTGGGCGGGGCTTGCTCAGGCGGCGTGCGGCGCTCGTCCTGCGCCTTGTCTTTCAGGATGTCTTCGAACTCATTGAGGAAATCGAGATCGTCTTTGGCCTTGGGCTTCTGCTTCTCGATCAGCTTGGGCTCCTCCTTTTTCGGAGGCGGCTCCTCTTTCTTCGGCTCGATTTTCTTTTCCGGCTCGGGTTCGGCGGCTTCGTCAGGGATGACGACTTCTTCCTCTTCCGGGGCAGACTCTTCCTGAGGCGGAGGTTTGGGCGCCTCTTCAGCCTCTTCAGGCACAGCTTCCGGCTCTTCCTCAGGCTCTTCAGCTTTCTGGATCGGCGCAATGTCGGTCACGAGGCCGATCTCGACAAAGTCGATCGGCACGTCGATGGCGCTGGCACATTGCGGAATGCGCATCAGGATGTCGACCGGCGCAAGACCCGGTTCCTCCTTCTGGAGGCGCTCGATCATCTTGTCGCAATCAGACTTCTGATGCGGCCACGACAAGACCGCCATCGCAAGGACGGAGGCGTGCACGATCGTGGAGACTGTCAGGCCGCGAAGCATTCCTGCCGGCCGCTCCTATTTCTTCTGTTCTGTGACGAGCGAGACGCGCGTGTATCCAGCCGCTTTGATCTCGGCCATCACTTCCATGATGGTTCCGTAAGGCGTGGCTTCATCGCCGCGCACATAGATCGGCTTATCATAGCCCTCGCCAATAATGGCCTGGACCTGAGCCCCGAGGGCCGCGATATCGATCTGGGTCGTCTGGATGAACACGTCGCCATTCGCCTTGATGGTGATGGCCAGCGGCGCATCGTCCGGATTGGTCTGGATCGGACCGGATTTTGTCTTGGGCAGGCTGATATCCTCGCCGCGCACCAGCATCGGCGCAGTGATCATGAACACGATCAGCAGGACGAGCATGACGTCCACAAAGGGCGTCACGTTGATTTCGGCATTCAGGGACCGGCGTCCGCGCCGTCCACCCTTGCCGCCAGAGCCGAGGATCATGCCCATGGGATCAATCCCGTGCCGGTTCGGACGCGCGGCGCGACAGGCGCACCAGGACATCCTGCGAGAAGGCGTCGAGCTGGTCGGCGAAGCCCGTCAGGTCGCCGGTGAACTTGTTGTAGAAGATCACCGCCGGAATAGCTGCAACCAGGCCCATGCCGGTTGCAAACAGGGCTTCCGCAATCGGGCCAGCCACGGTGCCGAGGCTGGTATCCTGCTGGGCAGCGATGTTGAGGAAGGCGTTCATGATGCCCCAGACCGTACCGAACAGGCCGATGAAGGGAGACGCTGAGCCGATGGTGGCCAGCACGCCGAGACCACGTCCGGCGCGGCTAAGCTCACGGTCGATCGTGGCACGCATCGAGCGCTCGGCCCGGTCGATCAGGGCGCTGGCTTCACCAGAGCCCGGCGGCACGCGGCGGGCATCCGACCATTCGCGCGCGGCAGCAGAGAAGACGCGGCTGGCCGCATCGCCGCCGCTTGCGCCAGGGCGCAGGTCCATTTCTTCCGTCCGGCCGTTCCAGAAGGCGTCTTCGAACTGACGCGCCTTCTTCTTGGCCGAACCGAGCGTGAAGAGCTTCTCGCCGATCACGATCCAGGACCAGACCGAAGCCATGAACAGCATGAACATGACCAGTTTGACGACCGGGTCGGCCTCAAAAATGAGGCCGATCAGGGAAAAGTCGGTATTACTGGCCGCTGTGCCGATCGCTTCCGATTCCATTGGACGAGTGTGCTCCGTGAAGATGGCAGGCCGGCAGCCCGCAAATGAGGCGTACGTCCCGGTCTGGACCGGGCGCATAGGACCCCTGTTTCAACAACAATTCCGGCAGAAACACGGCAGAGCGCCCTGATTCCGCAGCTTCTCCACCGGCTAGGCGGGAAGGGTTAAGATTTTCTTTGGTTTTATTAACTGTGCACGAAGAACAGGCGCCTCACCCGGTCGGTTCTGTCCAGATATAGCCGGCCAGCGTGTCCATCATCTCACGCACAGGTCGGCGCGGGCGGCCGTCGGCGTGGATCATCACGGCGGTGATGTCGGCCTGGGCGATCAGTTCGCCATCGCGCAGGCAGGCCTGCTGGAAAATGAAGCGCGGCCCGTCGAGGCCCAGATACCGCGTGCGGATCTGCAGGAGGTCATCCACTTTGGCGGCGCGCTTATAGTCCACCGCCACGCGGGTCAGCGTGAAAGCGGCCGGGTCTTCGCGGTTCAGCAGGTCCTGGTGCGAGACGCCTGCATCGCGCAGGCAGTCAGAGCGCCCCCGCTCGAAGAAGCGGAGATAATTGGCGTGATAGACCATGCCGGTGAAGTCGGTGTCTTCGTAATAGACCCGCACACCGATCCAGTGCTGGTTCTCCGCGTCGAAATTGCGATCATTCCGGTCAGGCAGGCTCATGACTTCCGCCTACCAGAGCCCGCAGGAAGCGTCACCCCTGTTGGGCCTGGATCGTCATCTCAAGCGGCGCCGTGTCGTATCCGAGATCCGTGGCGCGCTGTTTCAGGCGCTCAAGCGCCGCTGGGTCCAGCTGCGGCGTGCGCGACAGGATCCAGAGATATTTGCCATCCGGGCTGCCGACGAGCGAGGCCGAATAGTCAGGCTCCAGCGCGAGGATCCAGTAATCCCCCTCGGCAAACGGCACCCAGGCCGGCGCGAACTTCACCTTCAGCTGGGCATTGCCCGTGCCTTCAATGATTCGCGCGCGTCCCTCTGCGACCTTCTTTTTGCCGTCCAGCGTCTCCTTGAAGCATGTATTGGTCACCGCCACCGTGCCGTCATCGTTCAGAGCGTATTCGGCGGTCACCCCGGTACAGTCCCGTTCGAACCAGTTGGGATAGCGCGCGATCTCGTACCAGAGGCCGGCATATTGGGTGAGATTGACGGGCGACGCTGTCGGCGGCGCGGCGGCCTCCTCGCGATAATCAGGCTGGCTGGTACAGGCAGAGAGCAAAAGCGCGGCAAAGGCGGGCAGGACAAGACGCATGGGAAAACTCCTTCTTCCCTCTATACGCACAGCCTCCCCATCCGGTTGCCCGGCTTATCCAGCGCGGCCCGTCTCAGGATCGGTGGCGGCCTCATCGGGCGCATTCAGGCCGGCCAGAAAGGTGCGCAGGTCGCCGGCCGATTGCTCGGCGAGTTCTTCCTGCGGCAAGTGTCCGGCGTCCGGATAGGTGATGAGGCGCGCGCCCGGAATGGCATCGGCGAATTTCTCGCCAGCGGAGACCGGGATGAGATTGTCCTGCTCGCCATGCAGAATAAGCGTCGGAACGGTGATCTGCGCGAGGGCTGTCCTGGTGGCCGGCACATTCGACTTGCGCCCTGCCGACAGCGCCATCAGCGCGTCGCGGTGACACGGCGCACGGGCGAGCGCGGTGTAGCGGTTGACCATCTCGTCGGTGGCAAGGTCCGGATTGGCGAAACTGTCGCGCAGACCTTCGCGGACCAGATAGGTCATGTCGGTATTCTTCATCAGGCGGCGCGCAACCGGGTTCGCGATCAGCTTGAAGACGAGCGGGTCAGACTTTGCCTCGTCCGCACTTTCCGGCCAGCCTGAGGCATCAACCAGAACCATTGCGTCCAGCTTTTCCGGATGCGCCAGCGCATAGGCCCATGTGACCCCGCCGCCCATGGAGTTTCCGGCCAGCGTGAATTTTTTGACACCCAGCGCCTCCGTCACACGGTTCACCGTGTCGACGAAAAGATCCGTCCCGATTTCGCCACTCTCAAGGCAATTGGTCAGGCCATGACCGGGTAGATCCAGAGAGATTACGCGATAGTCACGCTTCAGGTTTGCAACCCACGGCTCCCATGTGTGCAACGAGGACGAAAATCCGTGCACCAACACAATGACCGGCGCGCCGCGCGGACCGACATCGCGGTAGTGCACGCGCAGGCCATTATCCAAAGGCAGGATGCGGCTGTCCGAATTGGCGTAGACAATTTCCAGCCGGTCATAGCCGATGTCGCGGCGCTGCAAGGCAAACCAGCCTGCTGCCATGATTGCAACAAAAGTAAGAAAAACCACCAGAAAACGGCGCATCTCCCGTTTCCTTCCTCCCGGTCAGTTTCTGAAATGAGTCTGCGGAGTAAGCGCGTACGAACCTGCTGTGTCAATTACGCAGTTCATCTTATTGCGCAGACCGGGCAGGCTGGGTCACGGCGAAGCGCCACGGTGCGGGACTCTCCGCTCAGTCCCGAGATCAACAACACGCGCCCGATCAGCGGTTTTCCGGCGCCGGTGATCAGCTTGACCGCTTCCAGTGCCATCGCCGTTCCGGTCATGCCGGTAAGCGCACCGACGACGCCGACTTCGTCGCAAGCTTCTGCGTTCGGTGGCGTCTCCGGCACCCAGCACCGGTAGCACGGTGCGCCGTCCTGCACGCCCGAGGCAAACACGCTGACCTGACCGGACCAGCCCGCTGCTGCGCCGTGCACCAACATACGCCGCGTCTGGTGCGCGAGCCGGTTGAGCGTATAGCGCGTCGGGAAATTGTCAGACGCATCAATCAGAAGCTGGCCAGCGGGCGCGCGCTCTTCGCTGAAGCGTTCGGCCTTGACGGTGATGTCGAGTGACGGGTCCATGGCGCGAAGACGCGCGGCGAGCGTCTCGGCTTTCAACGCGCCGATCTCGCTTTCCGTGAACTGAACCTGACGCTGGAGATTTGAACGCTCCACCCGGTCATCGTCCCATAGCTCGATATGGCCGACACCGGCGGCGGCGAGATAAAGCGCGCATGGCCCGCCGAGCGCGCCCGCCCCTATGATCGAGACAGACGCGGCGCGCAATTTCTGCACGCCCGGCCCGCCAATCTCTTTCAGCAGGATATGCCGGCGGTGGCGGTCAATCTCTTCCGGCGTGAGACTCATGTCCGGCCCTCACGGATTGCGGTGGAGGAGGACGGGTCCAGTGGCGCGTTGAGATAGACCCAGGCCGGTGCCTCGCAATCGGCCAGCAGCGGCGCGAAAGCTTCCGGGATGCGGTCCTTCTGAAAGGTTCGCGCGAATTTCGAATTGCGCGCATCCACGCCGACGCCCGGCCGGGCGATGACGGCAATCGGCATCAAGCGGGCAATGTCCTGCCAGCAGAGCCAGCGATGGAAGCCCGCCAGATTGTCGGCGCCCATCAGCCAGACGAAATCTGTCAGCGGCGCGCGGGCCGTGATCGCCTGCAGGGTCTGCCAGGAATAGGAATAACCGAGCTGCTTCTCGATATCGGTGACGATCATGCGCGGATTACGCCGGGCGATGGCCTCCGCCGAGGCAAACCGTGCGCTGAAATCTCCGTGCTCGGACTTCAGCGGATTGCCGCGCGCGACGATCCACCAGACCCAGTCGAGCTGAAGGCGCTTCATCGCCGTCTCGGCAACATGGAGATGGCCGGAATGGGCCGGATTGAAGCTGCCGCCAAAAAGGCCAATCCGCAGCCCGCGCGTGGGACCGGGGAGTTTCACTGGGCTCAAGGGCGAACCTGCCCCTTGCCACGGACGAGATATTTGTACGTCGTCAGCTGCTCTGCGCCGACCGGTCCGCGCGCATGGATGCGGCCCGTGGCGATGCCGATCTCGGCGCCCATGCCGAACTCGCCGCCATCGGCAAACTGGGTCGAGGCATTGTGCAACAGGATCGCGCTGTCGACATCGGCGAAGAATTTGTCGGCCACGGCCTGATCCTCTGTGAGGACCGCTTCGGTATGGCCGGACGACCAGCGGGAAATATGGGCCAGCGCCCCATCAATGCCGTCCACGATAGAAACCGCAAGGATCGGGGCGAGGTATTCCGTTGCCCAGTCTTCCTCGGTGGCGACCTTCATGTCCGGCACAATGGCGCGGGCGCGGCCATCGCCGCGTAGTTCGCAGCCGGCGGCTTTCAACGCGTCCGCCAGTTTCGGCAGCAGCGTCGCGGCAATGGCGGTGTCCACCAGAAGCGTCTCGGCAGACCCGCAGACGCCGGTGCGCCGCATCTTGGCGTTCACCGTGATGGCGATCGCGTTCTCAGGATCTGCGGCGCCATCGATATAGACATGGCAGAGACCTTCGAGGTGACCGATCACCGGCACGCGGGCATCGCGCTGGACCCGCTCGACGAGACTACGTCCGCCGCGAGGCACGATCACATCCACCGAGCCGTCGAGACCGGAGAGAAGATGGCCGACCGCTTCGCGGTCTTGCGTGGGAATGAGCTGGATCGCGTCTTCGGGCAAGCCTTCGGCGGTCAGCGCGCCGCGCATCACGGCGACCAGCGTGCGCGACGACAGCGCGCTTTCAGAGCCGCAGCGCAGGATCGCGGCATTGCCCGAGCGCAGGCAGAGCGCGCCGGCGTCCGCCGTCACATTCGGGCGGCTTTCATAGATGATGCCGATCACGCCCAGCGGAACGGCGACGCGGGCAATGT
>LADW01000090.1 GCA_000961695.1 Hyphomonadaceae bacterium BRH_c29 | reverse complement strand
AGCGCGAAGACGGTCGCGGCAGGCTGGACGCTCACCTCGCCGCCCGGCGCGCTGAACCTCAGGCCGCCGTCTGGGCCCCACCCGGTCCAGCGGTGCTTGAGGTGGAGGTGTACGCCCTTCTCCGACAATCGGCGCAGCCAGGCGCGGAGCAGCGGAGAGGCCTTCATCGATTCCGGGAAAATCCGCCCCGTCGGCCCGACATGCGCCGGCATGCCGAGGCCCTCCATCCAGAGGATCACCTGATCCGGCCCGAAACCGGCAACAGGATCACGTAGACGCGCATCAGGATCACGGTAACGCGCAGTGAAGTCACGTTCGCTGCCAGTGTGGGAGATGTTCAGACCGCTCTTGCCGGCCATCAGGAACTTGCGCCCGGCGCTCGGCATGGCCTCGTAAATGTCGACGCCTATCCCCGCCCCGGAAAGCACTTCAGCGGCCATCAGGCCCGCCGGGCCGGAGCCAATGATGGCAACCCGATCAGTCTTCACGGACAACCCGCGCCTTGCCCCGGCCGAGCGCCAGCGCCTTGATCGCGCCCCGGAACGTCTGCACTTCCTGCTGCGTCCAGTCGGCCCGGATCAGCGCGGCGCGCAGGTTGTCCTTCATCAGCAGCGTCTTCTCTGGCGGGAAGAAATATCCTGCTCTTTCAAGCTCTTCCTCGAAATGCTCGAACATGCGGTAAAGCTCGTCACGCGGGGCCGGGTCGCCAAGGCCAGCCTTGTTGTCGCCCTCGTCGGCACGCGGACCCACGGCCACCTTGCCCCACTCAGCACTGAACACGCACACCGCCTGGGCGAGGTTCAGGCTCTTGAAATCCGTATCGACCGGGTAGGTCATCAGGTAGTCCGCCACCGCGACCGCATCATTCGGCAGGCCGGACTTCTCCGCCCCGAACATGATCGCCGACTTTCCGGTGCCCAGACGCCCATGCGCCGTGCGAGCCGCCGCCTCAGCGTCCCCCACACGCTTCTCAATGCCCCGCAGCCGCGCCGTGGCCGCTGCGAGCCACGTGATGCCCTCCAGCGCCTCCTGAAGCGTCTCGTGGACCGTGGCGACCACGCCCGCCTCGAACGCGCCAGCACTCATCGTATCGGCTGCAGGGTTCGGCCAGCCATCGCGCGGCGCCACGAGGCGGAGGTCTGTCAGGCCAAAGTTGCGCATCACACGGGCAGCCGCGCCAATATTTTCGCCCAATTGGGGCGAGTGGAGAATGATAGCGGGGCTGCGTTGATCTGCCATGTGGGAACCTGTTTTGACGCCTGCCCGGGCTCTGCTATAGGCCTGCCAGACTATTACAAGCGCAAGGACTTCCAAATATGGCGAAAATCAAGGTCAAGAACCCTATCGTCGAGATGGACGGGGACGAAATGACCCGCATCATCTGGCAGCTTATCAAAGACAAGCTGATCCACCCCTACCTGGACGTCGACCTCAAGTACTACGACTTGTCGATCCAGAAACGCGACGAGACCGATGACCAGATCACGATCGACGCCGCGAATGCCACCAAGCAATACGGCGTCGCCGTGAAGTGCGCGACGATCACCCCGGACGAAGCCCGCGTCGAAGAGTTCGGCCTCAAGAAGATGTGGAAGTCGCCGAACGGCACGATCCGCAACATTCTCGGCGGCGTTGTGTTCCGCGAGCCGATCGTGATCTCGAACGTCCCGCGCCTCGTGCCGGGCTGGACCAAGCCCGTCGTTGTCGGCCGTCACGCTTTCGGCGACCAGTACAAGGCGACCGACTTCAAGGTGCCGGGCAAAGGCAAGCTGACCATGAAGTGGGAAGCTGAAGACGGCTCCGACTCCAAGGAATACGAAGTGTTCGATTTCCCGTCGGCCGGTATCGCCATGGGCATGTACAACCTCGACGAGTCGATCCGCGACTTCGCCCGCGCCAGCATGAACTATGGCCTGCAGCGCAAATGGCCGGTCTACCTGTCGACCAAGAACACGATCCTCAAAGCCTATGACGGTCGCTTCAAGGACATCTTCCAGGAAGTGTTCGACACGGAATTCGCTGACAAGTTCAAGGAATTCGGCGGCACCTATGAGCACCGCCTCATCGACGACATGGTTGCAGCCTGTATGAAATGGTCCGGCGGCTATGTCTGGGCCTGTAAGAACTATGACGGTGACGTCCAGTCTGACACGGTCGCTCAGGGCTACGGCTCGCTCGGCCTGATGACCTCGGTTCTGATGAGCCCCGATGGCAACACGGTCGAAGCCGAAGCCGCCCACGGCACGGTGACCCGTCACTACCGCAACCACCAGAAGGGCGAAGCGACCTCGACCAACTCGATCGCCTCGATCTACGCCTGGACCCAGGGCCTCGACCATCGTGGCCGCATGGACGGTACGCCGGAAGTGCGCAAGTTCGCCCAGACGCTGGAGCAAACCATCGTGAAGACCGTCGAAGCCGGCTTCATGACGAAAGACCTCGCCCTCCTCGTCGGTCCGGATCAGGGCTACCTGACCACCGAAGGCTTCATCGAGAAAGTCGCCGAGAACCTCGAAAAGGCCATGGCGTAAGCCTTACCCTTCCAGGGCAACCTGAAAACGAGAAACCTCGCAGCGCCTGCTGCGGGGTTTTTCATTGGGCGGCGGGACCCTGGGTTGCGATGGCGACGTCATCGGGCACCGCTTCGGTCGATCGGTCGCCGCGCAGGACGAACCAGACGATCCCGACCAGAACGGCCATGGGGATCAGCCACAACAGCCAGGCGGGACGCGCCGGGGCGCGCTCGGGCAGGTCTGGCTTCGGATCTCCGGGGTCAGTCATCGGTGGGGCCTTGTGGATGTCGTTGGAACGCCTGACAACTTCCGAGCGTCACCAAAGGCGGCGCCAAGTCAAGCACAGTCGGGATCAGGCCTCGCCCAGCAATTGCCGGACATGGTCTTCCAGATCCAGCTGACGCAGACGCTTCAGGCGCTCCACCAGCAGGATACGGCGCAGGCGCTGATACGCCACGTCGAGGTCGTCATTGACGATGACATAGTCATAGCGCCGCCAGTGCATGATCTCGCGCTTGGCGTCCTCCATACGGCGGGCAACGATCTCCGGTGTCGAACCCGGCCGTGCGGCGAGCCGGTCGTGCAGCGCGCTGATGCTGGGCGGCAGAATGAAGACCGAGACGACATCATTGGGCATCTGGTCGTGCAGCGCATCAGCGCCTTGCCAGTCGACGTCGAACAGCACGTCCTCACCTGCCTCAAGCCGTGCGACGGTGTCGGCCTTGGGCGTGCCGTAATACTTGTCGAACACGTGCGCCCATTCGAGGAAAGCGCGTTGTTCGATCATCTCATGGAACTCGTCCACGGTCTTGAAGAAATAGTCTTTCCCATCCGTCTCACCGGGGCGCGGCGTGCGCGTCGTGGCCGAGACGGAGAGCTTCACATCGTGGAACTCGTCTATCAGCATGTGCGACAGCGTCGTCTTGCCGGCGCCCGACGGACTGGACAGGACCAGCATCAAGCCGCGGCGCTTGCCGCTGTCTTTGGGGTGTCCGCTATTCGACATTGGCGGCCTGCTCCTTGAACTGGTCAATAAGTCCTTTGAGACCGAGTCCCGCATTCGTCAAATCGAGGCTGATGGATTTCGAGCAGAGCGTGTTGGCTTCGCGGTTCAGCTCCTGCGCCAGAAAGTCGATTTTCCGGCCTACGGGGGAACCGCCAGCCAGCAGCTCGTGCGCCGAAACGAAATGGGCACTGAGACGGTCCAATTCCTCGCGTACATCCGCCTTGGCGGCGCTGAGGGCGATCTCTGCGGCCATCCGCTCCTTGTCCACCCGGCCATCGGTATCAAGTTCGCTGAGCTGCTTGGTCAGGCGCTCTTTCAGCAAGCCAGGCTGCGTGTCCGCCAGGCGGCCGGCTTCTTCGCGCAGCTCTTCCATGCCCCCGACAAGGCCCTCCAGCAAATCAAACAGGACAGCCCCTTCGCGACGGCGCTCCGCCTGCAGCGCCTGAAGCGCCGCCTCACCGGCTTTGGCCAGCATGGCAATCAGCGACTCGTCCGATCCGAGATCGCGCAGGTTCGACGCGCCCACTTCGACCACGCCCTTGACGTTCATCAGGCTGGCAATTGCCTCCCCCGACAATTCCATGCCGAGCCGCTTTTCAGCGGCCAGGACGAGCGTGTTCAGCAGGGGTTCGTTGATCGTGGCCGTATCGCCAGCGGCAGACATTTCGATCCGCAGGGACACTTGCAGCGAGCCGCGCGAGAAGTATTTCGGCGCCACGGTCTTGATCGCCCGGTCCAGCGCATCAAAGCCTGGCGGGTAGTTCACGCGCACATCGAGGCCGCGCCCGTTGACGCTCTTGGCCTCCCAGGCCCAGCTGCCCCATTCTGCTTCACCTGTTACCCGGGCGAACCCGGTCATGCCTGATAGCACGGTCACTCCCCTTCACGCTCCCGCGCGATTTCTTTCCGCTCATAGGCGCGGTACGCGGCTACGTTCTGGTTATGCTGCTGCAGGGTCTCGGCGAACAGATGCCCGCCTTTGCCGTCTGCGACGAAGAATATGTATTCGGTGTGCGGAGGGTTCAGCACAGCCGCGATCGCCTTGCGCCCCGGATTGCAGATCGGCGTCTTTGGCAGGCCGTCAATCTGGTACGTGTTCCAGTCGGTCTTCGCATCGATTTCGGATCGGCGAAGCGTGCGGCGCTGACCCTTGGCATTGTAGAGCGGCTCGCCCTTTGAGACGCCATAGATGATCGTCGGGTCGCTTTCGAGGCGCATGCCGCGCTTGAGACGGGTGGTGAACAGGGCCGCGATCTGGGGCTGCTCGTCCACACGGCCCGTTTCCTTCTCGACAACAGAGGCAAGGATCAGCGCCTCATAGGGCGTTTTGACCGGAATGTCCGGATCGCGCGTCGGCCACAATTCGTCCAGCAACGCGGCCTGTTTGCTCTGCATCAGCTGGATCAGCCCGGCACGCGTCATGCCCCTGTCGAAAAGATATGTGTCCGGAAGGAGCGAGCCTTCGGCGATCGCCTCTGTGGGCATGTCGCCCTCCAGAACCGGGTCGGCTTCGATCACTTTCAGGAGCTGCGCCGTCGTGCGCCCCTCCGGCAGCGTGATCTTGTAGAGCACGCCCTTGCCTTCGATCAACGCGTTCAGCACGTCCACCATGCTGGCGCCGCGTTCGATCTTGAATTCACCGGTCTTGATAGATGTCTCGGTCTTGTCGAGCTTTGCCTTGAACCGGATCAGCCTGGCGTCACGGATGATGCCATCTTGTTCGAGGCGCGCAGCCACGCTGCTGAGGCTTTCGCCGGGCTCCACCTGGAACACGACTTCTTCCGCAAGCGGCCCATCGCGGTTGAGCGCGTCCTGCGTCCAGACCCATCCCGCACCGGCGACCGCCCCGCCAAGGACGAGGACCAGCACGATGAGCGACAGGAGTCCTTTCAGGAATTTCATGCGCAGCCTCATTCTGGGAGTTTCCTGCGCCGCAGCCTAAGCGCGGCGCAGGACTCCGGGAAGGGACTTACTTCACCTCGCGCAGCACGAGGCTGGCGTTTGTTCCGCCGAAACCGAAGCTGTTGGACATCGCCGCACGGACCCGGCCCTTCTTGGCCGTGTGAGGGATGAGGTCCAGTTTGGTCTCGAAACTCGGATTATCGAGGTTCAGCGTTGGTGGCATGATCTGGTCGCGGATCGCGAGGGCGCAGAACGCCGCCTCAATTGCACCAGCAGCACCGAGCAGGTGGCCCACAGCCGACTTGGTCGACGACATGGACATATTCGCGGCGTGGTCACCGAAAGCGCGTTCCACCGCGCCAGCTTCACCTTCATCGCCCTTCGGCGTCGAGGTGCCGTGCGCGTTGACATAGTCGATCTCGGTCGGGTCGATGCCGGAATTCTTCAGCGCCATTTTCATGGCGCGATAGCCGCCCTCGGCGCCCTCTGCAGGGGCCGTGATGTGGTAAGCATCGCCCGTCAGGCCGTAGCCGATGACTTCCGCGTAGATTTTCGCGCCGCGTTTCTTGGCGTGCTCATACTCTTCGAGCACCAGAACCGCAGCCCCTTCGCCCATGACAAAGCCATCACGATCCTTGTCATAAGGACGTGAGGCCTTTTCAGGCGCGTCGTTGAAATTGGTCGACATGGCCTTGGCGGCACAGAAGCCGGCAATGCCGATACGGCCGATCACGGCTTCAGCGCCACCTGCGAGCATCACGTCGGCATCGCCGTACTTGATGAGACGCGAGGAGTCCCCGATGGCGTGGGCGCCGGTGGCGCAGGCCGTCACGACCGCGTGATTCGGTCCCTTGAAGCCGTACTTGATCGAGACCTGCCCGGAGGCGAGGTTGATCAGGGCCGACGGGATGAAGAACGGGCTGACCTTGCGCGGGCCATGCTCGTGCAGGGTGATCGCGGTTTCATAGATCGATTCCAGGCCACCAATGCCCGAACCGATCATGACGCCGGTGCGTTCCTGTTCTTCGGTGTCTTCCGGACGCCAGTTGGCGTCCTCAACAGCTTCCTCCGCCGCCGCCAGGGCGTAGAGGATGAACTCGTCGATCCGGCGCATCTCCTTTTTGGAGACGAACTTTTCCTGATCGAACGCTTCGGGGTCTCCCTCCCCACCGCCGCGGCCAGTTGTCCACGGAACCTGGAACGCGATCTTGCACGGCATGTCTTCGGGATCGAACACATCAATGCGTCCTGCCCCGGACTTGCCGGCAATCAAACGTTCCCAAGTGGCTTCGCGTGTCGCCGCAAGAGGAGACACGATACCGATGCCGGTAATAACGACGCGGCGGTCAGACATGGAGACCCCTCCTGTCCTGAAGATTTAGATATGAGCCTTGATGTGAGTCACGGCGTCGCCGACACTGCGGATAGACTCCTGCACATCATCGGGGATCTCGATGTTGAATTCTTCCTCAAACGCCATGACCAGCTCGACCAGGTCCAGCGAGTCTGCGCCCAGGTCATCAATGAAGCTCGCGCTTTCGACGACTTTGTCGCCATCTACGTCGAGATTATCGACAACGATTTTCTTAACACGTTCAAGAACGTCAGACATGGGTACCTCTCTAAAATGCCTGAGGAATGGTCCGCAATTCGAACCATTGTGTTGCGCCTAGCACACACTGAACAGGACCGCCAAGCCCTTGTATCAATGCCGTGTGCGCCTATCAGATCATTGCCATCCCGCCATTTACGTGCAGCGTCTGACCCGTAACGTAGGCCGCTTCATCAGAAGCCAGATACACCGCAGCTGCAGCAATATCGCCGCCCTGCCCGAGTCGGCCGGCAGGAATTCGCCCGAGAAGCGAAGTCTTCTGTGCTTCCGGCAGTCCTTCGGTCATCGGTGATTCGATAAATCCCGGCGCGATCGTGTTGGCCGTGATGCCGCGGCTGGCGACTTCCTGGGCGATCGATTTGGTAAACCCGATCATGCCCGCCTTGGACGCGCAATAGTTCGTCTGGCCCGGATTCCCGGTGACGCCAACAACGGACGTAATGCCGATGATCCGGCCATGACGGCGCTTCATCATGCCCCGCACAACGCTCTTGGTCAGGCGGTAGTACGAGCCGAGATTGACGTTGATCACGTCATTCCAGTCATCGTCCTTCATTTGCATCAGCAGCTTGTCGCGTGTGATGCCGGCATTGGCGATAAGGATGTCGAGCGGACCAACCACCTCTTCTGCACGGGCCACCAGGCCATCCACAGCGTCCGGGTCGGACAGGTTGCAGGTCAGTATGGCGCTTTCACCGGGCAGCGTTGCAGCCACCTCGTTCAGCACGCCCTCACGGGTGCCGGACAGGATGACTTTGGCGCCGGCCTCGGAAAGCGCTTTTGCAATCGCGCTTCCGATGCCACCCGAAGCGCCCGTAACGAGGGCCGTACGGCCAGTCAGATTGAACATGGGATTATCCCTTCATGGCTTGTGCGAAGGCTTCAAGGTCCTCGGGTGCGCCGAGGGTGAAGCCGTTCAGTGATTTCTCGATACGGCGTTGCATCACCGTCAGAACCTTACCGTTGCCAACTTCGCCCGTCGTGTCGACGCCCTGTGCCACCATGAACTGCACGCTCTCGGTCCAGCGCACGCGGCCGGTGACCTGGGCAATGAGGTTGCGGCGGATGGTTTCCGGATCGGTAACCGCCGAAGCGGAGACGTTGGCGACCAGCGGAACGACCGGCGACCTGATCTCCGTGCCAGCCAGCGCTTCGGCCATGGCGTCAGCAGCCGGCTGCATCAGCGAGCAATGGAACGGAGCGGACACGTTCAGCGCCATCGCCTTCTTCACGCCGTTCGCCCTTGCCCATTCGCAGGCCGCATCAATGGCGGCTTTGGAGCCGGAGAGGACCAGCTGGCCCGGTGCGTTATCGTTCGCAATCTCACAGGCCCCGCCCGTCTCGCGACCTGCTGCACAGGCTGCCTCCGCCTGATCCACATCGGCACCCAACAGGGCCGCCATGGCGCCCTCGCCGGGCTGCACAGCCGACTGCATGGCATTGCCACGGATCCGCAGCAGGCGGGCCGTGTCGGCAATCGTCAGCGATCCTGCTGCAGCCAGCGCAGAATATTCCCCGAGCGAATGCCCGGCGACGAACGCGGCGTCTTTCGCGGAAATGCCGAATTCAGCTTCGAGGGCCTTCATGGCCGCCAGCGAGTGCGCCATCAGCGCAGGCTGAGTGTTTGCGGTGAGGGTCAGCTCCTCAATCGTGCCGTTCCACATGAGGTCTGACAGCTTCTGACCCAGCGCGTCATCGACCGCCTGGAAAACGTCACGCGCGGCCGGAAAGGCATCGGCGAGGGCTTTGCCCATGCCGATTTCCTGGCTGCCCTGGCCTGGAAAGATGAATGCGAGTTTTGTCATCGGCGATTCTCCCGGAATTTTCGCCGTGCCTAAAGCTGAGGCCGCGTGTGCGCAAGCTATTGAAATTCCTCATCAGATAGGCTTTACACCCGCCTTCATGGACAGGGATGCGGTCCTTGGTACTCCGGAATGAGCCGGGGGAAGAGGGGCCATCGTCCGGCAGTTTCCCGCTGCCCGGCGCCGCACCCTTATTTTTTGGGAATGAAAACATGGCTTTGTATGAGCATGTCGTGATCACACGACCTGACATCTCGCCGGCACAGGTCGACTCTTTTGTCGAAGAACTGACCGGCTTCCTCAAGGAAAAAGGCGCCACCATCGGCAAGACCGAATATTGGGGCCTCCGTAACCTTGCCTACCCGATCAAGAAGCAGCGCAAGGGTCACTACTCTCTGATCAATATCGACGCACCGGCTGACGCGATCCACGAACTGGAACGCCGTCAACGCCTGTCTGAAGATGTGATGCGTTACATGACCGTCCGCGTGGAAGAGCTGACCGACGAACCGTCGCCAGTGCTCTCCCGCAAAGAACGCCGCCGCGACTAGGAAAGGGACAGGACATGGCTCAGAAACTGAACATCACGAATATCCCGGCCCGCCGTCCGTTCGGCCGCCGTCGCAAAGTCGATCCCTTCACGGGCGAACACGCCCAGGAAATCGACTACAAAGACGTGAAACTGCTCCAGCGCTACATCTCTGAAAAAGGGAAAATCGTACCGAGCCGCATCACGGCTGTGAACCTCAAGAACCAGCGCAAGCTTGCCCAGGCCATCAAACGTGCCCGCATGCTCGCCCTGCTTCCGTTCGAAGTGAAATAGGAGCGACCGACATGCAAGTGATCCTCCTTGAACGCGTCGAAAACCTCGGTGCCATTGGCGACGAAGTGAAAGTGAAGAACGGCTTCGCCCGTAACTTCCTTCTGCCGCAAGGCAAGGCCCTGATGGCCAATGACCGCAACCGCGCCCGTTTCGAGCGTGAACGCGAAGCCATCGAAGCCCGCAACGCCGACGCGCGCGCAGCTGCCGAAGCAGAAGCAGAGAAACTCGAAGGCGCAATCTTCGTGCTGACCCGCCAGGCTGGCGACACCGGTCAGCTGTACGGCTCGGTCACCGCACGTGACGTTGCCGATGCTGCTGAAGCCGCTGGCCACAAAGTGCCTCGCTCGGGCGTGCGTCTCGACAAGCCGATCAAAGCGATCGGCCTGTATGACGTCTCCATCCGTCTCCACGCTGAAGTCACCGTTACAGTTCGGGCAAACATCGCCCGTTCGGCGGAAGAAGCTGAGCGTCAGGAAAAAGGCGAAGACATCGTCGCTGCCATGCAAGCTGCCAACCAGGCGCTTGATGAAGCGCAGGCTGGCGAACTCGCTGAAGCCGCTGCAGAGCGCGCCGCAGAAGGCCCAGCCGACGAAGAATAGATCTTCCGGCAAACAGACAGAAAAGGCCGCGCTTCCGGGCGCGGCCTTTTTCTTTGGCGCCGATGTCTGTGCCTGCCCCATCCACTGATGGAGGCAGGTTATCCACAGGCCAGACCGCTCTATCCCGGTGCACTCGGCCCCAAGGTAAGGTATGTTTAACCAATGCCCTTGGATGACACTGCCTCCCCGAACGACGCCATTGCGCCGCCACATAACCTGTCGGCAGAAACTGCCGTGCTGGGCGCGATCCTGTTCGACAACAACTCGTATCAGCGCGTGGCTGACATCCTGCGCGCGTCAGACTTTTACGCCCCTGCTCACCAGGAGCTGTTCGAAGTTGCCTCCGTCATGATCCAGCAGGGCCGCATCGCCGACGGCGTGACCCTGCGCGAGCATTTCGAGAAGGCCGAGAAGCTGACCGAGATCGGCGGCGCCCGCTATCTGGAACAGTTGCTCGATTCGGCGGCCTTCGGCGCGGAAGTCAGCGACTATGCCCGCATGATCCGCGACCTGGCCGTGCGCCGGTCGCTGGTCGGCATCGGATCCGAACTTCAGGGCCGGGCCCTGCACCCTGCCCCGGAAGAAAGCGGCGAACACCAGATTGAAATGGCCGAACGCCAGCTGTTCGACCTGGCTGAGCGCGGCTCCTCCGGGAAAGGCTTCACCAGCTTCGCAGAGGCGCTGACGGAATCGCTGAAATCGGCCGAAGCGGCGTTCAAGCGCGAGGGCAAGATTGCCGGCATCCCGACGGGCCTGCGTGACCTCGACGACAAGCTCGGCGGCCTGCACCGGTCTGACCTCATCATCCTCGCCGGCCGTCCCTCGATGGGGAAAACCTCGCTGGCCACGAACATGGCCTACAATGCCGCCTCGGCCTACCGGGCTGAAATACAGGACGACGGCTCGAAGAAAACCGTGGACGGAGCGATCGTCGGCTTCTTCTCGCTCGAGATGTCGAACGAACAGCTCGCCACCCGTATCATCGCCGAGCGCACCGGCATCACGACCCACCGCATCCGCCAGGGCGATCTCGACAAGGGCGACTTCGAGCGCCTGCGCGAGGCCACCGAGGAGCTGCAGAACCTGCCGCTCTATATCGATGACACCGGCGGCATCTCGATCAGCCAGCTCGCCGCCCGCGCCCGCCGCCTTCAGCGCTCGGTCGGGCTCGACATCATCATCATCGACTATTTGCAGCTGATCACGGTCAACACCGGCAATTCCAACGCCAACCGCGTGCAGGAAATCACCCAGATCACGACGTCTCTGAAGGCGCTGGCCAAGGATCTCAACGTCCCGATCATTGCGCTGTCGCAGCTCTCACGTGCAGTGGAACAGCGCGACGACAAACGTCCGCAGCTGTCAGACCTTCGTGAATCCGGCTCCATCGAGCAGGACGCTGACGTCGTCATGTTCGTCTATCGCGAGGAATATTATCTCGCCCGGACAGAGCCCGGCGCAGACCCGAGCGACCCGGCCTCGAACGAGAAATGGAGCAAGTGGCGCCAGCGCATGGATGAGGTCTATGGCAAGGCGGAATGTATCATCGGCAAGCAGCGCCACGGCCCCATCGGCAAGGTGGAGCTGGCCTTCGACTCCAACATCACCCGCTTCGGCGATCTGACCAAAGAGCAACAGGGCTACAGCGTCGAGCTGGAATAGGCCCTAGCCCAACGCCGCGTCCAGCAGGTCAAGCGCCTCGGTCGCAAAGCGGCGCATATTGTCTTCGCGGTCATCCATCCCGGTTTCAAGCGTGCGCGAAAACTCAAGCCCGCCCGGTCCGACGACCGCCACGCAGGTGTGCCCCGCCGCGTCGCCATACATGTTGCCGGACGGCCCGGAAGCGCCTGTCTCGCAGAGGCCCCAATCCGCCCGCAACTTGCCCCGGATCGTCCGCGCCAGCAGGCGTGCATAGGGTTCCGTCGATGAGCGCATGTCGCCAAGGTCTTCCTTGGTAAGGTCCAGCAGCCCCCGGAAGGCCTGCGGCGTATAGATCACCCCGCCCCCACGATAATAGGACGACGCCCCCGGCACCGCGAGCAGCGCGGCAGAGATCAGTCCGCCAGACGAAGATTCCGAAATCGCGACGGTCTCGCCGCGTTGTTTCAGGCGTGCGCCAATATCGGTGGCAATGGGAATGAGGCTATGCATGTCCTCCATGAACCAATCGCCGCACCCGCTGGCAAGCCACGACGCGACGAAAGGTGTTGGATTGCCCGGTCTTTCCCGTCAAACTGCCGTCAAACCCGCAGGAGGACCCCGACATGGATCTGCATCTCAAAGGAAAGAACGCCGTCATTCTCGGCGGCACGCGCGGCATTGGCCACGCCATCGCACATACGCTGGCTGCTGAAGGCGCCAACGTCGCCGTCTGCGCCCGGAATGCGAACCAGGTCGAGGAGACCGTCGCCGCGCTGAAGGCGAAAGGCGTGAAGGCCACCGGCGCGTCGGTCGACATCAAGGATGCTGACGCGCTGAAGTCCTGGATCCGGCACGCCGGCCTGGAACTTGGCGGCATCGACATTCTCGTCTCGAACGCCGGCGCCATGGCGCAAGGCAACACTCCTGAGGCCTGGACGCAGAATTTCGAACTGGACGTGCTGGGCGCCGTCAATGCCTTCCACGCGGCCGAGCCCTTTCTGGACAAGGCTGCCGAGGCCCACGGCGACGCGGCCTTCATCCTGATCGCATCGATCTCTGCTGCCCAGGCAGACCGGGCAGACTCCTACGGGCCGATCAAGGCCTCGCTGATCCATTTCGCCAAGGGCCTCGCGCGCGAGAACGCCAAGCGCAAGCTGCGCGTCAATGTCGTCTCGCCGGGCATGGTCTTCTTCGAAGGCGGCGTCTGGGACATGATCAAAACCAACCAGCCGCAATTCTTCGAGCAGGCCAATTCCCGCAATCCGACCGGCCGCTGCGCCACGCCGCAAGAGATTGCCAATGCAGCCGTCTTCCTCGCCAGCCCGGTCTCATCCTACACGACCGGCGTGAACCTCGTCGTCGATGGCGCGGTGTCAAACCGGGTGAATTACTAGAGGTGCCGGAGGGGCGGGCCTTACAGCCCGCCCAGCCAGTCTATCAGATAGCGGTTCACTTCAGCCGGGCGCTCCTGCTGGGTCCAGTGGCCACAGCCTTCCAGCAGGTGACAGCCCTGCAGGTTCGCCAGGTTCGGCTTCATCGCCGCCACGATGTCCCCCTGGAACATCTTCAGCACCAGATCCCGCGTGCCGCCGACAAACAACGACGGCTGCTGGATCACCGGGTTCGCCGGATGATTTTTCAGGAAAGCATGATCGCGGCGATGATTCCGATACCGGTTCAGCGGGCCGCGGAAACCTGACTGCCGGAACTGGCTGTCATAATACGCAACGTCTTCCGCGTTCAGCCAGGGCAGCGGCATGGGCGGCTCGGGCAAGCGGTGCAGCAGCGTGTCGCCATGCTTCTTGTCGGTCGGCCAGGTGCCATCCGGGGCATCGCCCGAAACGGCATAATAGAACTTGCGGATTGTCTCTGCCGGGTTAGCTTCGAGTTCGGCCTCAGGCGGGCCGACATCCTGGAAATAGACCTGGTAGAAGAACAGGCCGCGCTTGGTGAAAATCTCGTGCACCATGTCGAGGAACATGACATCGCCCATCGGCAGATAAGGCACCGAAAGGCCCGCCACAGCGCGGAACTTGTCCGCATGCAGACGGGCCGTGTTCCACGCAATCGGCGCGCCCCAGTCATGCCCGACGACCACCGCCTTCTCGCCCGGGGAAAGAGCCTCGGCAATGCCGGCAATATCCCCGGTCAGGCTTTCCAGGTCATAGGCCTCGATCGCCTCTGGCCGGTCAGACCCGCCATAGCCGCGCACATCCGGCGCCGCCACGCGATAGCCAGCTTCGCTCAGCGCCTTGATCTGGTGGCGCCAAGAATACCAGCTTTCGGGAAAGCCGTGGACGAGCACGACCAGCGGCCCGTCCCCGGCGGTCGCCACGCGCAGCGTGACGCCGTTTGTCTTTATGTTTTCGAACTTCTGGCTCACGTACCGTCACCGCCGATCCATTTGAATTCCGGCTCATCCCACCATGGGAAGAAGCTCGGCATCCCGTCAGAGACTTTGACCGGATAGGTCGGCTGGCGCTTCTCAAGGAAGCTCATCACGCCTTCGCGGGCATCTTCGGTCTTGCCGCGCGAGTAGATCGCGGCGCTGTCGACGATGTGCGCTTCCATCGGATGGCTGGCACCCAGCATGCGCCACATCATGTGACGGGTCAGCGTGGTGGAAACAGCCGCCGTATTGTCGGCGATTTCACGGGCGAGTTTCTTCGCCTCATTAAGCAGCTCCGCCTGCGGATAAACTGCCGTCACGAAGCCAGCGTCCAGCGCTTCCTGCGCCGGGAAGATCCGGCCCGTATAGCACCATTCCAGCGCTTGCTGGATGCCGACAAGACGCGGCAGGAACCAGGACGAGGCGGCCTCCGGGTTGATGCCCCGGCGGTTAAACACGAAGCCGAACCGGGCATTGTCAGCCGCAAGGCGAATATCCATCGGCAGCTGCATGGTCACGCCAATGCCGACAGCCGCGCCATTGATGGCGCCGATCACCGGCTTCAGGCTGTTGAATATCCGCAGCGTCACGCGTCCGCCGCCATCACGCTGGATATCTTCGCTGGCAGTGCGGCCCGCTTCGCCATCGCCCGCGCGCTTGTCATAGTCGAACGTCTTGGCGCCGCCGGAGAGGTCTGCCCCGGCGCAGAAGGCCCGGTCACCATGACCGGTCACGATTACGACGCGCACGTCATCATCCGCATCGGTGATGTCGAAGGCTTCGATCATCTCCTGCATCATCTTGCCGGTAAAGGCATTCATCTTGTCCGGCCGGTGAAGCGTGAGGACGGCAACGCCATCTTCCTTCTCCAGCTTGATTTCCGTGAATTCTTTGAGCGCAGTGGCGGTCATGCCGGTCTCCCTTTTGGTTTGAGACCAATCAGGACGGGTTCCGCAACGTCCGTCAAGCAATGCTGGCGACCAATCTCAAAGATACATTTTTCTTTTGCTTTTATGACTATTTTATTTCAACAGCTCCCCGGACCCATTCGGCAGAAACACCGGTCCGGAGGAACAAGACATGCGCCTTTTCCTGCGACTGGCAGCGTTTGCAGCGATCTGGGCGATGTCCGGCCTGTCCGTCAGCGCTCAGACGACGGGCAGCGTGTCCGGACCAATCGTCAAGCCGGGGCCTCCGGTCGTCCAGTATCGCGTCTCATGGCTGCCCGGCGAAGAGGGCGGACCCGATCGCATCGGCCAGCGGCTCGAATGGGATACGAACCTCGACGACCGGCACGACCTGCACCTCTTTGCTTCGGCTGGCGGCCCCTCCAATGACCAGGAACTGACCAGCCTCAACAGCGAACTCGTGTGGGCGCTGTCACCGGAGAACGCCACACGCTGGAAAACCGCACTGCGCTTTGACGCGTCGGTCGGCCTCAATGGCCGTGCCAGTGCCGTGGGCATGGACTGGATCAACGAGATCTCGTTCGACGGCGGGTGGAGCGCCCGCGCCATGGTGCTCACTGCGGTTCAGATCGGAGAAAACCGCAAGGACGGCATGTTCCTTCAGTCGCGGTTCCGCCTGAACCGCCGTCTGGCCGGTGGCCAGGATATCGGCCTGGAACTCTATGACGGTTACGGCTCCACCGAAGCGCTCGGGTCCTTCAACGATGAGAATCACCGCGCAGGTCCGTATCTGTCCCAGCCGCTGGCGAACGGATGGAACCTCTATTCCGGCGTTCTGCTCGGCTTGTCGGACCGCGCGGCGGGTAGCGAATTCCGGCTCTGGATCAGCAAGACCTTGTGACGCGGCTGCCCCGCGCTTGACGACGGGGGCAACGGGACAAGATAGTCTCAGCCGAACAAGCCGCTTCGCAAAAGGATCCAGCTGTCATGAGAATCGCCCCTGCCCTGTCCGGTCTCGCCATCGCCGCCTGCCTCTCAGCGCCCGCCATCGCTGAAACGGTTTACCTCACGGCGGATAGCTTCGTGGACCCGGCAGCCGGCAAGACGCTGAAGGATCAGGCCTTTGTCATCACAGACGGCACGATCACGGCGCGGGGCGCGCAGAGCAAGCTGAAAGCCCCGGAAGGCGCAACCGTGATCGACCTGGGCGACAAGACGCTTCTGCCCGGCTTCATCGACATGCACGTGCACCTGACGGGCGACGCCGATGATCCGCCGTATGAGTCGCTGTCCTTCTCGGACGAGCGCATGGCGATCACGGGCGTGAAGAACGCGAAGCTGACGCTGCTGGCGGGCTTCACTACGGTCCGCAATGTCGGCGCCGAGTCCTATGGCGACGTCGCCCTGCGCGATGCGATCAATGAGGGCGATGTGCCCGGTCCGCGCATGTATGTGTCCGGCCCACCTGTCGGCATCGTCGGCGGCCATTGCTCGGACAACAACCTGCTGCCATCGGAATACCACCTGACGGGCGAAGGCGTCGCGACCGGCCCGTGGGAATTCCGGGCCCAGGTGCGCGAGAACATCAAGTACGGCGTCGACATGATCAAGACCTGCTCCACCGGCGGCGTCTTCTCCAAGGGCACCTCGCTCGGCGCCGCTCAGGGCACGCTGGAAGAACTGACCGCTGCGGCGGAAGAGGCGCACGCCCGCGGCCTCAAGATCGCCAGCCACGCCCACGGCACGATCGGCATCAGGAACGCCATCCTCGCCGGCATCGACACGATCGAGCATGCCTCGATCCTCGATGACGAAACGATCCAGCTCGCCAAGGATCGCGGCGTGTGGCTGTCCATGGACATCTACAACACAGAGTACACCCTCTCCGAGGGTGCGAAGAACGGCGTGCTTCAGGAGTCGCTGGACAAGGAACGCTCCATCTCCAAGATCCAGCGTGACAGCTTTACCCGCGCCGTGAAGGCCGGCGTGAAGATGGTGTTCGGCTCTGACGCCGGCATCTATCCGCACGGCATGAACGGCAACCAGTTCTCGCGCATGGTCACGTTCGGCATGACGCCGATGCAGGCCATCCAGGCCGCCACGGTCAACGCCGGCGACGCGCTTGGCAAGGCGGGGCTGGTCGGCTGCGTCGAGGTCGGCTGCTCGGGTGACTTCGTCGCCGTGAAGGGCAATCCGCTGGCCGACATGACCCTGCTCGCCAATGTCGACTTCGTAATGAAGGAAGGCGTGACCTACAAGCAGGATGGCGCGCCACTCGCCTCCGCCTTCTAGGGCCAGCCGCACATGGAATTTCACGACTTCCCGCCGGTCACGACCTATGCCGCGCCCTTCTTCGTGCTGTCGGTCGCGCTGGAATGGTGGGGCGTGAAGACCGGCCGCTTCCACGGACGGTATGAGACCAAGGACGCGCTCACATCCCTCGCGATGGGGATCGGCAATGTCGTGGTGAACACGCTGACGGCGACGCTGTTCCTGTGGCTGCTGATGTTCGCCTGGCCCTACCGGCTGGTCACCCTGCCCTTCACCTGGTGGAGCTTCCTGACCTGCTTCGTTCTCTATGATTTCATCTACTACTGGAAGCACCGCTTCGCCCACCGGGCGCGGTGGTGGTGGATGGAGCATGTCACGCATCACTCCTCCGAGCATTACAACCTGACGACCGCGCTGCGCCAGCCATGGTTCGGCCCGTTCACCGGGCTCTACATTCTCGGCCTGCCAATGGTGATCCTTGGCTTCCACCCCTACCTGATCGGCTTCGCGGCGGGCTGGAACCTGCTCTACCAGTTCTGGATCCATACCGAGGCCATCAACCGGATGCCGAAATGGTTCGAAGCGGTGATGAACACGCCGTCGCACCACCGCGTCCACCACGCGACCAATCCGCGTTACCTCGACACCAATTATGCCGGTGTCTTCATCATCTGGGACAAGATGTTCGGCACATTCGTTCCGGAACTGGACGCAGACAAACCCGTCTATGGCATCGTGAAGCCGGTCGCCTCATACAACCCGTTCACAGTCGCCTTCCACGAATTCTTCGCCCTGATGCGGGACTGCGCCAGCGATGGTCTGCGCCCGGACAAATGGTTCGGCCGCATGGTCAACGCACCGGGCTGGAGCCCGGATGGCCAGCACAACCGCTCCGTTGAACTGAAACGCGCCTATGTCGATGCCCACCCCGACCAGTCAGGCCACCCGGGACTACCCAAATGACCGACGCCGAACCCCTCGTCCGCCGCTACTATGACGCCTTCAACGCCAAGGACTGGGACGGCATGCTCGCCTGCCTTGCCGATGACGTGCGCCACGACGTCAATGAAGGCGACGCCCGCGGCGGCAAGGACAAGTTCCGCGCGTTCCTGGCCCATATGGACATGTGCTACGACGAACTGCTGACCGACATCGCCGTCATGGTCTCCGCTGACGGCACACGTGCCGCTGCCGAATTCATCGTCAATGGCATCTACAAGACGACCGATGGCGACCTGCCCACCGCACGCGGCCAGTCCTATCGCCTGCCCGCCGGCGCCTTCCTCGAAATCACTGACGGCTATATCCGCCGCGTGACGACCTACTACAATCTCAAGGAATGGATCCGGCAGGTCTCGTGAAGATCCGGCCGCTCTCCGGCGCGGACCTCGAAGCCGCCCTGCCGGCGCTCGCCCGGCTGCGCATCGAGGTCTTCCGCGCTTATCCCTACCTCTATGAAGGCTCACTCGCCTACGAGGAGACCTACCTGCGCAAGCTCGCACGGGCGCGCGATGCCTTCATCGTCGTAGCGGAAACCGACGATGGCGAGATTGTCGGCTGCGCCACCGGGTCCGGCATGGACGGCCAGCATGGCGAGTTCTCGCTGCCGCTGATGACGGCGGGCCATGACCTGCCCTCGACCTTCTATTTCGGGGAATCCGTGCTGCTGCCAGACTATCGGGGCCACGGCATCGGCCACGCCTTCTTCGACGCCCGCGAGGCCCACGCGATCGCCCACGGCTACAAGCGCGCCTGCTTCTGCGCCGTCGAGCGCCCTGCGGACCATCCCAGGCGCCCCGCCGCCTATTCCCCCCTCGACCGCTTCTGGCAGGCACGCGGCTACGCGAAGCTGCCGGGCGTCCTCGCCCACTTCACCTGGCCAGAAGACAAAGCCGGGCCGGAAATTACCCATCCCATGGCCTATTGGATGCGGGAGTTCTGAGCTTTCCGCGACGTATCCGGTGGACGCTGGCGCAAGTACGGTTATGGTCACATCTGACTACTCCCAGGGCGCCCGGCAGAGGCGTTACGGGCGTTCGTGAGGAGACCCCAGAATGCACCCGCACCACCATGCGAAATCCAATCCCGACAAGCCCGCCTATATCATGGCCGCTTCGGGCGAGACCGTCACCTATCGCCAGCTGGACGAGCGCTCCAATCAGGTCGCCCACGCCCTGCGCGCCGCTGGCTGCCAGCCGGGCGACACGATCGCGCTCTTCGCTGAGAATTCACCGCGCTATTTCGAGATCTGCTGGGGCGCCCAGCGCGCCGGGCTCTACTATGTCGCCGTCTCGTCCCGCCTGACGGCGCCAGAGGTCGAATACATCCTGACAGATTCCGGCGCGAAACTGTTCATCACCGGCGAGTCCAAGCGCCACGTCGCCGAGCAGGTCAAAGCCGTCACAAACCTGGAGCATTACTGGTCCATCGACGGCCCGGTTCCGGGCTTCATCCCGCTTGAGGCCCACCGGGACGCTTTCCCGAAAACTCCGATTGCGGACGAAACCGCCGGAACGGACATGCTCTATTCCTCGGGCACAACCGGACGCCCGAAGGGCATCCGCCCGCCGCTGGTGCCGGACACGCCGATTGACCAGACGAACGTGCTCGCTCAGGTCCTGCAGGCTTTCTCCGGCGCCGGGGAAGACAGCGTCTACCTTTCGCCCGCCCCGCTCTACCATGCCGCGCCGCTGCGCTATTGCATGACCTTCATGAAGTTCGGCGCCACACTGATCATCATGGAGAAGTTCGACGCCGAGGCCCTGCTCGGCTACATCCAGAAATACAAGGTCACGCACATGCAGATGGTGCCGACCATGTTCGTGAAGCTGCTGAAGCTGCCCGAAGACGTGCGCATGAAATACGACGTCTCCAGCCTGAAATGGGTTGTCCACGCCGCTGCGCCTTGCCCGGTTCCGGTCAAGGAACAGATGATCGCCTGGTGGGGCCCGATCATCGACGAATATTACGCCGGCTCTGAAGGCAACGGCATGACCTGGGCCAAGAGCCCGGACTGGATGACCCACAAGGGCACCGTCGGTAAAGCCGTCTATGGCGAAGTAAAGATCTGCGACGAGCTCGGCGATGAAGTCCCCGTCGGCGAGGAAGGCCAGGTCTATTTCGCCGGCACCACACCGCCGAACTATCACAACTCGCCGGACAAGAACGACGCCGCGCTCAATCCCAAGCACAAGGACTGGTCCTCGCTTGGCGATGTCGGCAAGCTCGACGCCGACGGCTATCTCTACCTGACAGACCGCAAGGCCTTCATGATCATTTCCGGCGGTGTGAACATCTATCCGCAGGAAACCGAGAACGTGCTGATCACCCACCCGAAAGTGGCGGACGTCGCCGTGATCGGTGTGCCGGATGAAGAATTCGGCGAGTCCGTGAAGGCGGTCGTGCAGACCATGCCGGGCATCGCCCCTTCGGACGAACTGGCCGCCGAGCTGATGGCCTTCTGCCGCGAGAACCTCTCGAAACTGAAATGCCCCAAAAGCATCGACTTCGACCCCGAACTGCCCCGCCACCCGACCGGCAAACTCTACAAACGCCTCATCCGCGACCGCTACTGGGGCAAGACAGGCAGCCGCATCGTGTAAGACATGAAATGGAACGGCGGCCTCTGGTCGCCGTTTTTCTTTCGATTTAAGCGCCTACCCTGGCTGCGAGAAGGCGCATCTGCTGCACGTCGTCTTGTGTCAGTTGGGGGCGGCCGTTTCGATGCCATGTAAACAGGTCATGGGCATCGTGAAAAAGTGACGCCAACTCGTCATTCAGTTCACCATCTATCAGCATGTCATCAATCAGAACGCCCATCTGATTGTTGTTGTATTTCGCGTACCTGTTTCGCCTGTGCCCATGGATTTGAGCGTTTTGTGAAAGCGCACGCAGCCGTTTTCGAATGGAATACCAAGCTTGGAGGAATTCTTCCCGGTCACCTTGCGGCACGCCCGGTACAGCAACCGGGGCGTCTCCTCCGTTGCCATCCGCCTCCTGCGGAGCAAGATCGGTGATTTCTTTACGAGCCCGAGTCAGTTGCTCCATCGTCGAGTCGAGTTGTTTTTGCAGGGCTTCCAGTTGCTCCAAAGTCCTGTCCTTGAATTCCGCAACTGCCGCCTCAGTTTCCCTGACAGCCCCCTTTAGATCCGAAACGCGCCCGCCGAATAACAACGACCCTAGCCAGACTCCCAGACCACCCCCCATCAACAACATGACAGTCGTCAATAATTGTGTTTGGGAATCCTCAAATCGCCCGATAGCATCCCAGAACTCCATAACCACCTCCCACCTAGTTCGATTTTATCCTAACAACATACTGCAACTTACCGTCAACATGCCCCTGATCCCGAACCAGCGCCGCCTGTTCGACATCCCTGACGATGTCGCCTATTTCAACACCGCCACGATGGGGCCGATGACCAAGGCCTCCGTCGAGGCTGGCCAGAAGGGGCTCGCCCGCAAGCTGCAGCCCTGGCATATTCAGGAGACGGACTTCTTTGCCGATACAGAGCGCCTGCGCCCCCTGCTGGCAGAACTGATCGGCGCCGACACAGACGGCATCGCCTTCTCGCCCTCGGTCAGCTACAGCCTCGCCACGGCAGCGAAGAACCTGCCGCTTTCGAAGGGACAGGAAATCCTCATCCTGGAGGATCAGTTCCCGTCCAACGTCTACACCTGGCGCGATCTGGCGAGCGCCACCGGCGCAACGCTGCGCACAGTTGGCACGCGCGGCAATGAAACACTCTCGGACGCCCTGCTCAGTGCCATCGGGCCGGACACCGGCCTCGTCGCGTGCGGTCACATCCGCTGGACCGACGGCGCCCTGATTGACCTCGCAGCCGTCGGCACACGCTGCCGCGAGGTCGGCGCCGCCCTTGTGCTGGACCTGACGCAGAGCTGCGGCGCGCTGCAATTTGACGTGAAAACCATCCAACCGGATTTCGTGGCTGTTGCCGCCTATAAATGGCTGCTCGCCCCTTACGGCACTGGCTTCCTCTATGTCGCCCCGCAGCATCGCGGCGGCACCCCGCTGGAGCAGAACTGGATCACCCGCGAAGGCGCCTCCAACTTCGCCCGCCTGATCGACTATACCGACGCCTACGCCCCTGGCGCCCAGCGCTTCGACATGGGCGAGCGCTCGAACTTCGCCCTCCTGCCCGCCTTCGAGGAAGCGGTCCGCACCGTGCTCGGCTGGGGCGTCGCCAATATCGAGGAAACGCTCGGCGCGCGGAACGCGGCGCTGGCAGACCGGCTGGCCGAGATCGGCATGTCCTGCCTGGCCGAAGGCACGCGCGGGGGCCACTATCTCTGCCCGGCTTTGCCCGAGAGCGTGCCAGCCGACCTGACGGCCCGCCTCAAGGAAGACGGCGTCTTCGTCTCGCGCCGGGGCGACCGGCTGCGGATCACGCAGCACCTCTTCACGACCGAGTCAGACACTGACCGCTTCGTCGCGCGCCTGGCGCACCATCTGGTCACCTGAGGATCACCGTCACACGCATCTGGATCACACAGGATCACGCAAACCGACACGTGGATCACGGTGACGCGCCCAATTACCCCTCCGTAAGGCTTGCCGAGGCCTCACCGGCGGGCCAGAACAGAGCATCGAAAACAGGAGGACCCCCATGGCCAACCCACGCGTCATCGCCTTTGACGACCTTGAATCTATTGCCGGACAAGAAATCGGCGTTTCCGACTGGCACGTGATCGACCAGGACCGCGTCAACCTCTTCGCTGACGCAACTGGCGACCACCAGTGGATCCACGTCGACGTGGAAAAAGCAACAAAAGCAATGGGCGGCCCGATCGCACACGGCTTCCTGACCCTGTCCCTGCTGCCCATGCTGGGCGGTGAAGTGATGAAAGTCACCGGCACTACCCGCGGCATCAATTACGGCTCTGACAAGGTCCGCTTCACCAACATGGTGCCAGTTGGCTCCAAGGTGCGCCTGCGCCAGAAATGCCTCGCCGTTGAGCCCAAATCCGGCGGCAAGCAGATGAAGGTGGAAGCCACAATCGAGATCGAAGGCCAGGAACGCCCGGCCCTCGTCGCCGAGACGATCACCGTTCTCTACGCCTGATCTGCGCATTTCCTGCGATTTTAAGGCCGCTCCGGGCGCCGGGGCGGCCTTTTCTGTTCCCCAGATGCCTCTCACGCTGCAAAACCGCGCCTACGGCCCTATATTCCGCTACACAGCACAGGAGTTTCTCATGGCACTACGCATCCAACGCTCAGACCGCGAATGGCGGGAATTGCTGACCGAAGAGGAATTCCGCGTCGGCGTCAAAGAAGGCACCGAACGCGCCTTCACACCCGGAAACTACAATGACGAAAAGCGCCCCGGCACTTATCATTGCAAAGGCTGCGACAGCGCCCTCTGGTCCTCAGAACACAAGTTCGACTCCGGCACCGGATGGCCGAGCTATTGGCAGCCGATCACGCCGGAAGCCGTCGCCACCAAGACCGACTTCAAGATGATCCTGCCGCGCACCGAATGCCACTGCGCCACGTGCGGTCTGCACCAGGGCCACGTCTTCAAGGACGGCCCGGCGCCAACCGGTGAACGCTGGTGCATCAATGGCATCGTTCTGGACTTCCGCCCCAAGGAATAGGCTGGACACGCCCCGGCTGGACTGGTCCATTCTCTCCCAGAGGTAGGACCGATCCAGACCGGAGCCAGATATGCGAAATTCTTCCCTGCTTGCCGGCGTTGCCGCCGCAGCCATTCTTTCAGGATGCACAATGACCGACAAAAACACCCCTGCGTCAGCGCCCGCCCCGGCGGCTGAAGCCCCCGCAACGGTCCCGGCGCCACCGGTTGCAAAACGGGTCGACTTTGAGATCACCCAGGTCGGCCGCACGCGCGTCGATCCGTATCACTGGATGAAGGACGATGCCTGGCAGGAGGTCATGCGCGACCCGTCCGTTCTGCGCGCCGACATCCGCGAATATCTCGAAGCCGAGAACGCCTACACCAAGACCGTGATGGAAGACCCAACCGTCGCGCTGCGCGACAGCCTGTTCCAGGAAATGAAGGGCCGCATCAAGGAAGACGACTCCTCAGTGCCAGAGATTGACGGGCCATATGCCTACTATTCGCGCTACCGCCAGGGCGGCGAGTATCCCATCCTTGCCCGCCGCGATGCCGCCGACGCCTTCAATGCCGACGCGCCTGAGACGATCCTGCTGGACGGCGACAAGATGGCCGAAGGCAAAGACTATTTCTCCTTCGGCAGTATCGACACCTCACCCGACCATTCGGTCATCGCCTATTCCGTCGATACGCAAGGCAGCGAGTTCTACACGATCGCCGTGAAGAACATCGAGACCGGCGAAGACGTCGCCGCACCGATCACAGACGGCTATGGCTCGTTCGAGTGGAGCGGCGACGGCAAGTCGATCTTCTGGATCCACCGCGACGAGAATGCCCGCCCGGATGCCGTCTACGAGCGCGATCTGGCCACTGGCGAAGACACGCTGATCTATGAAGAGAAAGACCCCGGCTTCTTCGTCGGCGTCTCCAAGTCGGCCAATCTCGAAAAGATCTTCATCACCTCGTCCAACCACACGACGTCCGAGTGGCACTGGTTCCCGGCGGACGAGCACGCCCCCAGGCTGCGCATGGTCGCCCCGCGCCAGGATGGTATCGAATACTCTCTCGTCGTCTGGGACGACCAGTTCTACATCACGACCAACACAGACGGCGCGGTGGACTTCAAAGTCATGCGCGCCAGCTTCGATTCGACCTCTCGCGACAGCTGGGAAGAGATCATCCCGCACCGGCCCGGCACGCTGATCCTCGGCCTGCAGGCCCAGAAGGACTATCTCTCGCGCATGGAGCGGGAGAATGGCCTGCCGCGTATCGTCGTGCGCGCCCGCGCGGATGGTGCCGAACACCCGATCAGCTTCGAGGAAGCCGCCTACGATCTCGGCCTGGATTCCGGCTATGACTATGACGTGCCGATGCTGCGCTTCGACTATGCCTCGCCGACCACGCCCGATCAGGTCTATGACTATGACCTCACCACGCATGAGCGCATTCTGCGCAAGACGCGGGAAGTCCCCTCCGGCCACAATCCGGAAGACTACGTCGCCGAGCGCGTGATGGCGCCCAGCTGGGACGGCGCCGAGGTTCCGGTCACCATCCTGCACCGCAAGGATACGCCCATCGACGGCACAGCCCCGATGCTGCTCTACGGCTATGGCTCGTACGGCATCACCATTCCGGCAGACTTCCGCACCAGCCGTCTCAGCCTGGTCGACCGTGGCTTTGTCTACGCCATCGTCCACCCGCGCGGTGGCATGGCGAAAGGCTATCAGTGGTATCTGGACGGCAAGCTCGAAACCAAGACCAACACGTTCAAGGACTTCGTCGCCGCCGGGCACTATCTGGTCGAGAAGGGCTATGCGGCCCCCGACAAAGTGGTCGCCCAAGGCGGCTCGGCGGGCGGTCTCCTGATGGGCGCCGTCGCAAACATGGCCCCGGATCTCTTCGCCGGCATTATCGCTGCTGTGCCCTTCGTCGACGTGATCAACACGATGTCTGACGAGAGCCTGCCGCTGACACCGCCGGAATGGCCCGAATGGGGCAATCCGCTGATCAGCGCCAAAGACTACGACCAGATCGCCACCTACAGCCCATATGACAACGTGACCGATCAGGCCTACCCGGCCATGTTCATCACGGGCGGCCTGTCAGACCCGCGCGTCACCTATTGGGAGCCGACCAAGTGGGCCGCGAAGCTGCGCCATGACGCACCTGAAGGCGGCCCGTACTTCCTCAAGATCAACATGGACGCCGGTCACGGCGGCGCATCCGGCCGCTTCGAGGGCCTCAAGGAAGTCGCCACGGAATACGCCTTCGCCCTCGCCGCTGTCGGCAAGGTGGAAGATGTGGACCTGACGAAAGACTGAGCGGGTGGGAACAAAGCCCTCGCTTACGCTTCGGGCATTTTGCTCCTCTTTTTGATCCACTGGATCAAAAAAGTCCGGCAAAGCCGGACCGGTGAGCGGCTCGAGACATAGGTGACAGATTGTACCGGACACATGGGTAACACTTTCCGCTTTGACGGGAGGTTGCGATGCCATGGAAGGAACAATCGAAAATGGACGAGAGACTGCGCTTTGTCGCCCGCCGGCTGGAGGGTGAATCGATGACGGATCTTTGCCGGGAGTTCGGAATTTCGCGCAAGACCGGCTACAAGATCTTCAATCGCTACAAGGAAGAGGGGCTGATCGCCCTGGAGGACCGTTCCCGTCGGCCGGTGCGGTATGCCAATCAGCTGCCGGTGCCGATCGAGCAGGCGATCATCGATGCCAAAAAGGACAAGCCCCA
>LADW01000079.1 GCA_000961695.1 Hyphomonadaceae bacterium BRH_c29 | reverse complement strand
CGGACCGCCCTGCCCGCTCGGCCGCGTGCCGCGCGTCGCGGTGGATGGCGGCGCGTGATCGTCAAGGCACGTATCGTCCGGATGTCCGCGTCGAGCGTTGCAGCCCTCGCCGCACATATCGGCTATATCCGGCGGGACGCAGCCCTAGAGGAAAAGGATCGCGGGAAACTCTTCGACGCCATGAATGAGGACGCAAACGCCTCCGATCTCGTCAAATCCATTACTGACGACCGGCACCATTTCCGGTTCATTGTCTCACCCGAAGACGGCGCCGAAATGGCTCTGACCTTGTCATGCCGCGGGCGTATATTTCGCATGGCATTCTAGACCGAGCTGAAGACCTGATGACGCTTGAGCTTGGGCTTGAAACGCGCCTTGAACAGGAGCGGAAACTTCAGTTGGATATCACTGTAACCTGAGCCCCGATTGGTCCCGCACCTGTGTTGAGAATTTACTCATAATCCGTCATTCCGCGGCAGGCGGCCGATAACCGTTTTCGGCGATTTCCAGACTGGCGAGCGATGAGGCAGCCGATTGGCACGATTGGATTGAGCCAGAAAGTCGTCGTCGACGGAGATCGGAATTATCCTGGCTCCTTGTGGTCATTCGGCACATGTTCTCGTACCTACCGATGCATGAACATGCAGCCGCTACGCGAAATGAAACCGCGAACAGCATTGGAGAGGTTATATCCCGGTTGGCGCGCCAGCTCTCAGCTGCTCGATCTTGTCGCGTGACCGGGTTTCAACAAGGTTTCGCAGGATCTCCGCGCGCTCGCCCAGCCAGACGAGTTCTTCGGCGGTAATGGCATAATGCTCTGAATAGCGTGCATCCACATAGGCGCGCTTCAGCAATTCGAACAGGCGCCGGTCATGCTTAGTCTCGCGTGGCCAGACAGCGATCAGCTCCGGGTCAATCTGCTCGGCCAGCGAGCGCAGGAATTTTATGCTGTGGGTCGAAGGCGCGTAGTTCGTCTCGACGAGAAGGAAGCAGGTATAGGCGCGTTCCACCGCCTGGTGGAGGAGAAACGCTGCATCTCGCAGATGCTGCTCAGCTATGAAAAACCCAACGCCTTTTAGCATGTGCTCAATGCGGGGAAACCTTTCCTCGAAATGCTTCTCAGCCGTCGCCACCGCCTCTTCCGCCGTCTGCGGCTCCGGTGTGATGAAGAGCGTGCTCCCCTTGAGGTCGTAGAGGGCGATGCCCTCTTTGATAATGTCGGAAAAGAAGTACTGACCCTGAGCGATGGCGTTGTTGACCTCATCCATCGTGTGGACAATGAAATTGACCGGGGTTTTGATGCCCGTGTCACGCATCAACCGGTCTTCGGCCCGGTACCAGTAGGTGGCAAAGTCGACGACGCTTTGCTGGTTTACCACGATCAGCAGGTCATAGTCGCTGAGGTATCCTTTGGCGGTATGTGGTTCGTCCACCCAGTTGCCGCGCGCATAGGACCCGAAGAGGACGATCTTGAGGATCCGGCCATCCTTCTTCTTCGGAGAAGAGGCGCACTTCATCGCGTCGGCAAATTCTTCAAAAAGAATTTCCGTCAGGCGCTGGAGTTCGCGCTGTTTGCCATGGGGGAGATGATCAAGGTCGCTTCGCATGGCGCTCATATTAGGCAGGCTCGCACATTGTGCAAAGCGTCAATACTGTCTTCGGTTGAAGCATCCGATCGTAGTGCGTTGGGCATCGACGAGATCAGGCGAAGTGGGGGCATACCATCCCGATGACGCAATTGGTGTCCCGGTGTCGGTCGCCTACGGTGACGATCAGGGTTATCCTGGCCCATTCCTACCAGTCGTGGGTGGTCCGCGAGCGACAGAAACGGGCGCGAAGCAGCCGTAAGTTCACAGGCTTTTCCTAGTGAGAAAAATTCCTCGTACCATCTGGCAAGATCACAAACTCAAATGACAATTCATCGACGTCCGATCTGCGACTATCGTCCTTTATCGAAAGTATCTTCGTCGCGGCACATAGACCATTTATGTTTCGCCAGATGATGATCTGGCCGATTTTCGGGCGTCTTGTTCGTGACGAATAGTCAAAAGCGTCGGCGTCCGTAATATCAGAAATTTCAGAACATCCTTTTGCGAACGCAATCGATTCAATCGAAGGGGGATCTCGGTATGCGTAGATCTCGCGGTCGCTCGCCTTCGACCATCTAGTTTCAAACAAATTCAACCCCTCACCAATGAAGAAGCGATGATCGTTATTGGAATAGTCGAATGTCACTGACCCTTTGAGCCGCTTATCCCAGTATCTTTCGTCTGCGTTATTTGGGACCAATTGTTTTTTCTGAGATCTACTACGGTGCTCTTCTATGTACATTAAGCATTCACTCGGGTTCATTACCAGTATTCCCGGTCCGTCACGAAGTTCGGTGGAACGCTTCAGTATGCCCTTGTCGTCGGTAACGAAAATGTCTCTGCCGGCCAGTTTATGACCAACAAGGTGATCTACGTCTGCAATCTTGTTGAGAGCTCTGCCACTATCGGCGGTCAGTCCAGGAAAAACAATTCGCTGAATTTCTTCGAGCAACGCCGCGTGTTCTGGTCCAGCCAGGACGTCAGCACCGTCAAGTTTGCTTTGGTCCCAGCGTGCGACGGTTCCAATCACCGGAAACATTTGCAAGTGCGCAAGCATCTCTCTTCGGCGTTCAGGATCTTTGTCTCGGGAAAGGTCAACTTCGACCCTAGTTGTCAGCGCTATTTCCAATTCGCTCGATAGCGCTTGTCGCATCAAGTCGCGCAACTCTGGAACCGACGTTGCAGTTGTAGTTTTGAGATCGAATAATCCAACTACACAGTTGGTATCGATTGTAATCTTGACTGGGTTTGGTTGAATCATTCTGAAGCCCATCGTCCAATACATAAATTTTCATTTGCGTTCAGACAGTCCGCACTACCTGCCATTCTTCCGATAACTCTCGGAAAGTTACATCTACAAGTTTTAGAGGCTCCAGCTACGGTCTGTTTTTTTGATAGCTTTCATACCTGCTTTCGGGATTTTTCAGCCGCTACGGATTCTTCCCGGAATTTCATGCTGACCGCCCGATCGTTCTGAATCTTTCAGCCCCCCCCCCTGATTTCCCCCAATTCCCTCTCTGGAGACTAAGGCGGTGATTGGTCAGGTTCTGCGTCATGAAACATGGCACGAACCTTTTCTGGCAGATACTCCTCGGACCGACTTGCTCGTCGTCCTCCTGGCGCTTTGGTGCGCGACCGAGTGGACAGCGTGATCGCTTGGCTGGTCGCCGCAGCTGGGTGAGCCGCTCCTCGTCATACTCGGCATGCCGGTGTACGTGCCATGGGCCTTCTTCGGCTGGCGGCGCGACGTACTGGTCAACAAGGACATTGTCTCGAAGCCCTATGAAGGAGGCATACAGACATGAGTGAAGTCAGTTTGAAGATCGGGGCGTTGCCTGACCGGACACCGCAGAAATTGACGGTGCTTGTCGATCCACCGTTGGCGACGGACCTCGAAGCATATTCTCGAATCCATGCGGCAACTTACGGAGCTGAGGCATCGGTGGGCTGGTTCCTCTGATGCTTGAAGCTTTCCTTTCGAGTGATCTTGGCATTCGCAAGGCCATGAAAATTCAAATCACCCGGTGATGTCGAGCGATGGCCCGAACGCAAATACCTCCGCATCTAAAAACCTGTGAAATCAAGCGCCGTCTCAAAACGCTGATCGCTGCAGCGAAAGATACAGGATTTGATGTTTGCGGCGTTCGCCTGATGCCTGACGGCGAGATTACGCTTCTGGACAAGGCCTCTCTCAGGCTCGAAACTGATTCGGAGGCGAAATGGCTAGGGAGCTGAGCATGTCCATCAAGGGACTTCATGTAATTGCGAAGAAGCTCGCGACTGGTCAGACCCGATACTATTATTATGCGTTTCGAGGTGGGCCCAAATTTTGGACGAGTGAAGGATCCAGATTGGACGGAGCCGGCAAGCGATTGCCTCCAGAATTCATCCAGGCCTATTCAGAGGTGATGGAGGATGAGAGAGCGCCGGTCGCAGATTCGCTCGCCATGGCGGTCATGCTTTATCGGAAGAAGTCTCCCGCATTCAGAAAGATGAAGCCAAAAGGGCAAACGGCAAGGATCAAATATCTCGACAAGTGGTTGGAAATGCCCCTGAAGGCGGGCCAGCCAGCTGCGAACGCACCCCTTTCGGTTTTCGATAGCAGACGCATTATCAAGTTTATCACGTCCCACCGCGATCGTGTCTGGGGTCACTCTCCGAGCGCAGCTGATGAGGCCGTCCTGGCTCTGTCGGCCTTCCTGACCTGGTGCAAAAAGGACGGGCGGCTGGACTGGAACCGAGCGCATGGCATCGAACCGCTTTATGAACGGCCGACGGAAGCGCGTATTTGGTCTCTGGAAGAGCAGGCAAAGTTTCTCAAAACCGCGTCGGCGCATTTGGCCTGGGCGTTCAAGCTGGCTCTTCACACCGGACTTCGCCGTGAAGATCTGACCCGCTTGCCACTTTCGGCGATCACGAAGCAGCATCTGATCATTCCTACGGGCAAGAGCCGTGGCCGCAACACTGCCCTTATCCCCATCACGCCTCCGCTTCGGTCGTTGCTTGATGAAATCGATGCGGCGCGCGCCAAACTCGCGACTGCACCCCTCACGATTCTCTTCTCCAGCAAGGGCAAGCCTTGGACCGCAGAAGGGTTCGGCACGAGCTTTGATCGCCATCGCAGCCGGATGGGACTTGGCCCGGAATACGAGGGCCCAACCATCCACGACATGCGCAAGACATGCGCGACGAATATGGTCATCCTTCAGCACCTCTACCCGGCTCTGATATCAGATCAGGTTCTGACCGATCTATTTGGCTGGACGCCGGGTACACTCGCGAAAATGAAGCGGATTTACGTGTCAGATGCAGCTGTTATAAAAGCGATGACGACTTCGATCTAGGAGCTAGGTCTCGTAAGGGCTGCGGCCTGCATAGGTAAGAGATCGCTTGGTGTTGATTTACACCAATTTGGTGATTTTCTTTACACGTTAGCTGGACATGTAAAGAAAATTCCGTTTCTTTGACATATCATGTCGAAACTACCAGATTCCTCGTACAAATTGCCAGACCTTCCGCCACCCGTCGAGATAGAGACGGTACCGGTGCTGAAGGCACTTGCGCGCGCCAACAGAGCACTGGCGGAATTGAAGGGCGCAGCCAAAGCCATCCCCAACCAGGGTATTCTGATCGACACGCTGGCCTTGCAAGAGGCCAAGGCAAGTTCTGAAATTGAAAACATCGTCACCACTCAAGACGAACTGTTCCAGGCAGACTTGTTTCCCGAAGGACCTGGCTCAGCAGCAGCAAAAGAGGTCGCGCTCTATCGTGACGCCCTGAGACTTGGATTTGATCAGCTCCATAAGACGCAGGGATTGATCACCAACCGCATCATTATCGACATGTTTCGTTTGTTGAAGGGGCGAGACGATGGCTTCCGAACGCAGGCCGGAACAGAGCTGAAGAACGATCGCACAGGTGAAACCGTCTATGTGCCACCACAGGGCCCGCGTGAGATTGAAGCCCTTATGGCTGGGCTCGAAGTCTTCATCAACGATGATGACGCCTGTGATCTGGACCCGCTCATCAAAATGGCGATCATTCACCATCAATTTGAGAGCATCCACCCGTTCCCGGACGGCAATGGCCGCATCGGGCGTATCCTCAATGTACTTTATCTGACGCGCACGGGCCTGCTCGACATTCCCATTCTCTATCTCAGCCGTCACATCACAGGTACGAAAAACGACTACTATCGATTGCTGCAGGCCGTGCGAGATGAAGGCGCCTGGGAAGATTGGGTGCTCTACATTCTGGAAGCAGTGGCAGAGACATCTCAGACGACCCTACAGCTGATCGAAGGCTTGCGCGCCCAGATGGCGGACTACAAGAAACGGATGCGAGCAGAGCTCGGCAAGATCTACAGCCAGGACCTTTTGAACAACCTCTTCCGCCACCCTTACACGCGCATCGATTACGTGATGCACGACCTGCATGTCAGCCGACCGACCGCCACCAAGTATCTCGACCAACTGGCCGAAGCGGGTTTCGTGACCAAGCACCAGGCCGGCCGGAACAATTACTATATCAATGAACCGCTTCTCGCACTGTTCATGCGTGTGTCCGACGGCGGTGGACGTCAAGAAGCGAAGTAATCCAGCAACTGCTAAGCCGTGACCACTTCACTGATTAAGTCCTCACCGACCTGTTCAGCTGGACACCCAACACATGCATAAAAAAAATCAAGCGCGCAGACACGTTTGACGCGGCCGTTCTGGGCGGATGAGTGCCATATTTTAGGGACGGAACAAGAACAGAACCTGTAAACTATGCTGTAAACTATTCTCGGATGTTCTTTTTTCCACAGGCCAATGCCTTGTTTTTATGGTGGGCGGTAACGGGCTCGAACCGCTGACCCTCTCGGTGTAAACGAGATGCTCTACCAACTGAGCTAACCGCCCATCCGGTGGCGTACATGCCGGGCCTTCAGGGAAAAAGCAAGACGGCCGCTTCAGGTGAAGCGGCCGTCTCTGTTTCAGGCGTCTAATGGCCTAGTGCGCGCGGGGCTGGTCGCCCTGTCCGCTGCCGCCCTGCCCGGACAGCGACGCGTGCAGCGCAGCCTCGTCAGCTTCCGACCATTCGATCGGCGCCAGCGGACCGGTCAGCGCAATCTCCAGCACCTCATTGATGTCGGAGACCGGCACGATCTTCAGCAGAGTCTTCACGTTTTCCGGAATCTCGTCGAGATCCTTCTCGTTCTCCTCCGGAATGAGGACCGTCTTGATACCGCCGCGCAGGGCCGCCAGGAGTTTCTCCTTCAGGCCGCCAATCGGCAGAACCCGGCCACGCAGCGAAATCTCACCCGTCATCGCGACCTCACGATTCACCGGAATTCCGGTGAGCAGCGAGACGATGGCCGTGGTCATGGCCGCACCGGCAGACGGACCGTCTTTCGGTGTGGCCCCATCCGGCACGTGGACGTGGATGTCCGTTGTGTTGAACAGGGTCGGCTTGATGCCGAACACAACCGACCGGGCACGGACGAGCGAGCTCGCCGCCTGGATCGATTCCTTCATCACGTCGCGCAGGTTGCCCGTGACCTTCATATTGCCCCGGCCAGGCATCTTGACCGCCTCGATTGTGAGGAGGTCGCCGCCGGACTCGGTCCAGGCAAGGCCGGTAACGGCGCCCACCTGATCGGTCTCGTCGGCCAGGCCGTAACGATACTTCCGAACGCCGGCAAACTCGCCGAGGTTCTTCTCGGTGACGGTCAGGCTTGCGCCCTCACCCTGTTCGGCCAGCTTGCGCACAGCCTTGCGGGCAAGACGCGCAATCTCGCGCTTCAGGCTACGCACCCCGGCTTCACGGGAATAGTAACGGATGAGGTCGCGGATGGCTTCGTCGGTGACAATGAACTCGTCTGCCTGCAGGCCATGATCCTCGCGCACCTGAGGGATCAGGTGACGCTTGGTGATCTCAAGCTTCTCGTCTTCCGTGTACCCGGCGATCCGGATGATCTCCATACGGTCCAGCAAAGGCTGGGGCATGTTGAGCGAGTTCGCCGTGGTCACGAACATCACGTCGGAGAGGTCATAGTCGACTTCCAGGTAATGGTCGTTGAACGTCGAGTTCTGCTCCGGATCGAGCACTTCCAGCAGGGCCGAGGCCGGATCGCCGCGATGGTCCATGCCCATCTTGTCGATCTCGTCCAGAAGGAAGAGCGGGTTGCCCGACTTCACCTTCTTCAGCGACTGGATAATGCGTCCCGGCATCGAGCCGATATAGGTCCGGCGGTGACCGCGGATCTCGCTCTCGTCCCGCACGCCGCCCAGCGACACACGAACGAAGTCGCGTCCCGTGGCTTCGGCGATGGAGCGGCCAAGCGAGGTCTTGCCGACACCCGGCGGGCCGACGAGGCAGAGGATCGGGCCCTTCATCTTGCCGGTGCGTTTCTGCACGGCGAGATATTCCAGGATCCGCTCTTTCACCTTTTCGAGACCGTAATGGTCGTCATCAAGTTGCTTCTCGGCCTTCGCGAGGTCGGTCACGATGTTCTTGCGCGTGCCCCATGGCAGAGCCAGCAGCCAGTCAAGATAATTGCGGACCACGGTCGATTCCGCCGACATCGGCGACATCTGGCGCAGCTTCTTCATCTCGGCATCGGCTTTGATGCGGGCTTCTTCAGACAGCGGCGTGTCCTTGATGCGAGCTTCCAACTCAGCCATCTCGTCACGTTCGCCGGCTTCGCCGCCCTGCTCACCCAGCTCGCGCTGGATCGCTTTCATCTGCTCGTTGAGGTAATACTCGCGCTGGGTCTTCTCCATCTGCCGCTTGACGCGGTTTTTGATCTTCCGCTCCATTTGCAGCATGCCCATCTCGCTCTCCATGAGCGCGAAGACCTTCTCGAGGCGTTCCTTCACGTCAGTGAGTTCGAGCAGTTCCTGCTTGTCGGAAAGCTTTACGGACAGGTTCGAGGCAACCGAGTCGGCGAGCCGGCCCGGATCGGTCATGGCCGCAATCGTGCCCACCGATTCCGGCGGGATCTTGCGGTTCAGCTTCACATAGTTCTCGAACTGCTCCTGCACGGCCCGCATCAGGGCCTGCACGTCAGAGCCGTCAGTTGCGGGTTCATCCAGAACTTCGACTTCGGCTTCGAAATAGTCGCCGCGGTCGAGCAGCTGGGCCACACGCGCGCGCGTCTTGCCTTCGACGAGCACTTTGACCGTGCCGTCGGGCAGCTTCAGCAGCTGGAGGATGGTGGCAATGGTGCCGGTTTCGTGCACGTCATCGGCGCCAGGATCATCGATCGCGGCGTCAAGCTGGGCCACCAGCATGATTTCATTTTCTGCTTCCTCGATCATCTCGAGGGCGCGCACCGACTTGTCCCGTCCCACGAAGAGTGGGGCGACCATATCGGGGAACACGACGATGTCCCGAAGCGGCAACACCGGAAGGTTCTTGGTCTTTGGCATGTAACTGCCTCCTTCAGATTATGGCCCCGTCTGGCGGCGACCATGTGACCCTGCCCGTCAAACATGGCGGGAGTCGGGCGATGAACCAGATGTGGAGGGTCACAAAGCCTGCTTCAACCCGGCCCCTGCGCAACAAAAATGTGAATTCCCCCGCCCTTGCACGTGATCAGGGCGCTGCGGCCCGCCAGGCCTTCGCCTTGGCCGCTTCAGAGCGCTGATTGGCCCGGAATGCCGAGAAGACACCAAGCTTTTCATCTGGCTCCCCTCCCGCACCGAGCCGTTTCAGCTGTTCATAATACCAGCCCATTGCGCCGAAACCGTTAAGCGCTTTCACAAGTTTGATCGGGGAGTTTGGTCCGAGAATGCCGGGGCCAATGCGCAGGCGCTTCTCCCAGCTGTCGAACGCGTCCTGTTGCCCGGACAGCAGTTTGCCCGGCGCAGCCGGATCGACACAGAGCGGCCGACCGACGCCAATCAGGTCCGCTTCCCCGGCGTCGATGGCTTCATTCATTGCCAGAACAGAGCGGAAGCCGCCCGTGACCATCAGCGGCATCTTCGCCCGGTCCTGCACAGCCCGGGAATATTTGAGGAAATAGGCTTCCCGCGCCCGGGTAGAGGCACCGACCGGGGCTTCGAAAACGGGCTGCAGGCCTTCCTGGTCCATCATCTTTGGCTGCTCATAATTGCCGCCGGAAATCTCCACGAAATCAACACCCAGCGTGTTCAGGATATCGATCACGGCGAGGCAGTCCTCGAAACTGAAGCCGCCCTTCTGGAAGTCCGCCGAGTTCAGTTTCACCGAGACAGAAAAACCCGGCCCGCCGGCGACTTTCGCCTCCTTTACGCAGGCGACGAGCAGCCGCGCCCGGTTTTCGAGCGGGCCGCCCCAGTCATCCTCACGCTGGTTGGCCAACGGCGACAGGAATGCGGAAAGCAAATAGCCATGGGCGGCATGGACCTGAATGCCGTCAAAGCCGGTCTGTTTTGCCACTTTCGCAGCCCGGCCAAAGCCTTCGATGACGGCCTGGATCTCGTCCGCCGTCATGGCGCGGGGCGATCCGAACTGGTCACCCGGCAGGCCAAGCGCAATGGGGCTGGGCGCAGCGGGCCGGGGATTCACAAGTTTCGGCGTCTGCCGGCCAGCATGGCTGACCTGCATGATCAGCGCCGCGCCATGGGATTTGGCCGCGTCAGCCCAGCGGGCGAAGCCGTCCAGTTCCTCGTTCGAGACCTTCGGCCCGATCCAGACATTGCCGACCTGTTCGAGATGATCGCGGTCGATCTGGACATTGCCGGTAATGATGCCGCCAAGACCCCCTTCGGCCCAGCGCCGGTAGAGCGTGACATGCGCCTCAGTGACCCGGTTGCGCGAATCAGCCAATCCCTCTGTCATGGCCGCTTTCACCAAGCGGTTCGGGAATGTCAGCCCGCTGGCCAAGGTTAATGCTGTGTTAATCGTGTCAGCCACTGATGTTCCCCCATATCGACACTCAAGCGTACCGCCCATAAGGGAGACCATAAATGGCCGCCGCCAAGCAAGCAAAGCTGTTCGACCAAATGAGCTCCGACACGTCCGGGTACTCCGCCAAGGACATTGAAGTCCTCGAAGGCCTCGAGCCTGTCCGCAAGCGGCCGGGCATGTATATCGGCGGCACGGATGAGCGCGCCTACCATCACCTGTTCGCCGAAGTACTGGACAATGCGATGGACGAAGCCGTCGCCGGCCACGCCAACCGGATCGAGATCCACCTCGAGGCTGACGGCTTCCTGACCGTCACCGACAATGGCCGCGGCATCCCGGTCGACCCGCACCCGAAATTCCCCAAGAAGTCTGCGCTGGAAGTCATCATGACGACGCTGCACTCGGGCGGGAAATTCTCCGACAAGGCCTATGCCACCGCTGGTGGCCTTCACGGCGTGGGCATCTCGGTGGTGAACGCGCTGTCGGAACATGTCGAAGTCGAAGTGGCGCGCGACCGCGTGCTTTACCGCCAGTGCTTCTCGCGCGGCCTCAGCGAAGGCAAGCTGCAGAAGGTCGGCGCGGCACCCAACCGGCGCGGTACATCCGTCAAGTTCAAGCCGGACTTCCAGATCTTCGGCGAGAAGATGCGCTGGCGCCCTGCCCGCCTGTTCCAGATGGCGCGCTCGAAAGCCTATCTCTATCGCGGCGTCGAAGTGCGCTGGAATTGCGACCCGAGCCTGTTGCCGGAAGACTCCAAGATCCCGGCCGAGGCCACCCTCTCCTATCCGAACGGCCTGGCTGACCAGCTGGCCGAAGTGTTCGGCGGCAAGGCGACGATCACCGAAAGCCCGTTCACCGGCCTCGTCGATCTCGGCGCGGAAGGCAAGGTCGAGTGGGCCATCGCCTGGACGCAAGCCGGCTTCGGCGAAGCAGACGGCTTTGCACGGTCTTACTGTAACACGATCCCGACGCCCGAAGGCGGCACGCATGAGGCGGGCTTCCGCTCTGCCATCACCAAGGGCCTGCGCAATTTCGGGGAACTGACCGGCAACAAAAAAGCCAGTGAAATCACTGCAGAGGACATTATGGGCCATTCGGGCCTGCTCCTCTCGGTCTTCATTCGCGGGCCGGAATTCGTGGGTCAGACCAAGGACAAACTGTCCACCACCGCAGCCTTCCGCCTTGTGGAAAATGCCGTGCGTGACCGGTTTGACCACTGGCTGGCCGGATCTCCCAAAGAGTCCGACAAGCTGCTGACCTGGGCGACCGACCGGGCCGACGAGCGCGCGCGCCGCCGCAAGCAGAAAGAGATCAACCGCAAGTCCGCCACCAAGAAGCTGCGCCTGCCGGGCAAGCTGGCCGACTGTTCGGAAAAAGGCCCTGAACGGACGGAACTCTTCCTCGTCGAGGGCGACTCGGCTGGTGGCTCTGCCAAGCAGGCGCGCGACCGGAAAACGCAGGCCATCCTGCCCCTGCGCGGCAAGATCCTGAACGTCGAGAGCGCCTCTGACGACAAGCTGATGAACAATCAGGAGATCAACGATCTCGCCCTCGCGCTCGGCACCCAACTCGGCAAGAAGTTCAGCATCGACGATCTGCGCTATGAGCGCGTGATTATCATGACCGATGCTGACGTGGACGGCGCGCACATTGCGGCGCTGCTGATCACGTTCTTCTATCGCCTGACGCCCGGTCTTATCGAGAGCGGACGCCTTTTCCTGGCGCTGCCGCCGCTGTTCAAGCTCTCCAACAAGGGCACGATCGTCTACGCCATGGACGACGCGGACCGCATCGAGAAGATGAAGCAGCATTTCAAGCCGAACCAGAAGGTCGACATGACGCGCTTCAAGGGCCTCGGTGAGATGAACCCGGCCCAGCTGAAAGAGACCACGATGAATCCGGCCACTCGCACGCTCGCGCGCGTGACGCTGCCGGATTCCATGGACGAGCTGACCGAGATGAAACCGGCCGACCTCATCAACACGCTGATGGGCAAGAAGGCCGAGCTGCGCTTCCGCTTCATTCAGGAGAATGCGGCCTTCGTCGAAGATCTAGATATCTAGACGCGCCTGAAGTGGTGGATAAGTGCCCCGCCGGGCAATATAAAACACCATGTAAACACCGTATATGGACCATTTAAACACGGGCTGGCGGCGCGCGCCAGCGGGCGCGGCCAGTCCTTCGGCAGCCTGCGCATGTCTCGCACGACCGGGCGCACGGCGAAACAGACCGAGCCGGTCAGGAAGGCCCAGGTCCCCGCCGTCTGCGTCGCCGTCCCGAAGAACAGGACCGAGCCGACAATGAACAGGATCGCCGCCAGCGCATCGACACAGTCATAGACCGTCCCATAGGCGACATAGACCTGCTCGTGGCGCGGCGTCGTAAAACGCATTCCTTCGGTCATGATGGCCTCTCCCCCTTGTCTGCAGTGAGGCCACTGGGTGCAATGGAACCGGACAGCCTGTAAACATCCGGACCTGTATCATTGCCCGGCAACGCCTCCGGCGCTCCGGCAATACGTATCAGCTTGGGGGTGAGTTCAGCTCGCGTCTCTCCACGGCTCCAGCCCATCACGGATCAGCTGAGGTAGCACGCGCGCGACGTGGCTTAGCTCTGACAGAAAAATCCGCACCTAGCGGGGCGTATACCGGCGCAGGCTCACCTGCCTGCGCCCACGCCAACACGTAAACAAATCCCTTCTGAGGTCGGAAAACCTATCGTGCGGGCGATACGCGGTTCTAACCAGAACGATGCGATACAAGCGGCATGTCCAAACGTCTCTTCACGCTGCAGGATGCAGCAAAAGAACCGGCGAGACCGTTGCAGCTGAAAGTGCTGTGGCGGCGTTATATCATTGCCCTCGGGCTGATTCTCAGCGTCCTGCTTGTCAGTCATATCCTGGCGGAGACCGAGCTTCGGCGCACCTCTCGTGACGGCTCCGCGATCAGTCTGAGCGGCCAGCAGAGCGCCTTGCTGCAGCGAATTTCGCATGCCGCGCACGACTATGTCGAATATTCCGGCGCCGATCACAAAGCCGAACTGAAAGAGTCCCTCTCGCAATTCGAGACACTGCACCAGCAACTGACGCGGATCAGCGCGCATGATGCCATGCTGACCGGTCTCTATACGGATGGGTCACCCTCACTGAACCAACTGGTGTTGAGCCTGACCTCGAATGCGCGCCTGGTGCTGGCGGCGCCGCAAGACGCCGATGACGCGCTGATGCAGATCGAAACAGCGGCCAACGGCACACTGGCGGCCAGACTGGACAATACCGTAAACGCGTTTGAAACAGCCACGCGCACGCGCTCCGTACAGCTCCAGAAAATCCAGGAATTTTCCCTTCTGATCGCCTTCCTGACGGTTATCGGAGAAGTTCTGTTCATCTTCTGGCCTGCTCACAAGACGATTTCCAGCGCTTTCACCCAGCTGCGTGACAAGCAGGAAGCAACCGAAGCCGCCCTCACGCGCCTGTCAAACTTTGCCGGGCTCGCCGCCGACCTGTTCTGGGAAACCGATACGGACGGGCACATCATCTATGCCGAAGGCAAATTCCTCAAACAGTTGAAAGGCGGCCGCGACAGCCTCATTGGATGCCGGTCTCTCGACATCATCCAGATGGATGAGGAACACCTCGCGCGGATGCAGCAGGCCCACGAAAGCACGACCGCTTATACCAGCTCGCACGCCTTGTTCACCGACCCGGATGGACAGACATACAATATCGAGATTTCCGGCATGCCGCGCTATGACGCATCCGGAGCATTTGCCGGCTATCTGGGCGTGGTGAAAGATGTCACCGCCGTCACGAAGGAGCGCCAGAAGGCCCTCAAACTGGCCAATACCGATCCGCTGACCGGGCTTGGGAACATGCGCCGCCTCGAAAGCAACATGCCTGAGATCCTCGCTGGCGCCAGCCCGGAGATGCCAGCTTACCTGATGGCTCTGGATCTGGACGGGTTCAAGGCCGTGAACGACACCTATGGGCATGGCGCAGGTGACGAAGTGCTGAAATTTGTCGCAGCACAGATGAAATCCATCATCCGGGAAGACGATCTGGCCGTGCGGAGCGGCGGAGACGAATTCCTGATCGTCTTCAGGAATGCGCCATGCCGCGAAGTGGTCGAGCAACTGGCCCGGCGGCTGAACCAGCAGCTGAGCGCGCCTCTGGTGTTGTCGATCGGCCGGAAAGCCCGCGTCAGCGCCTCCATCGGCGTGGCCTGCGCGCCATCTGACGGACTCGATCTGAAGACGCTCGCCCATGCAGCAGACATCGCGCTTTACGCCGCCAAGCGGGGCGGACGGAACCGGGCCTGTTTCTTCGGCGATCTGACACCGCATACGCAGGACGCCCTCGCCTCCTGAAACGCGCAGTTGGGGTTTGCGTATCCCTTCGCAGCATCCTAAATGCTCTTCATGAGCAAAAATCTTCGAATTCTGGTCGCGCAGCTCAATCCTGTGGTGGGGGACATCAAGGGAAACCTTGAGCTGGCGCGCGGGGCCTATGCCGAGGCGAAGGCCAAAGGCGCGGACCTGCTGGTCCTCTCCGAGCTGTTCATTCTGGGCTATCCGGCGGAAGACCTCGTGCTGAAGCCGGCAGCGGTGGAGCTGTCCATGCGGGCGGTGCGCGAGCTGGCGCGGGAGACTGCCGGCGGCCCAGCCGTGATCATTGGCAGCCCCTGGATGGACGGCGACAAGCGGCACAATTCCGCCGTGCTGCTGGCCGATGGCGAAGTCGCCGGGCGCTATGACAAGCGCGAGCTGCCCAATTACGGCGTGTTCGACGAAAAACGCATCTTCGATGCCGGCGACGGCCCCCTGCCCGTATTCGAGCTGAACGGCATTCCGGTCGGCATCGCGATCTGTGAGGACATCTGGTACCCGCGCGTGCCGTCTGCACTGGCCGAGGCGGGCGCCGAAATGCTGATCGTGCCGAACGGGTCGCCCTGGCGGCGCACCGTGCAGGTGGAGCGGCACACGACCTTCTCCGCCTGGACCAAGACCGGCGTGCCCTACCTGTTCGTGAACCAGGTGGGCGGGCAGGACGAGCTGGTCTTTGACGGGGCGAGCTATGCCGTGGATTTTGATGGCACTGAGCACCAGCTGCTGGGTGACTTCGTTACCGGCACGGCACTGGTAGACTATGATGGCGAAACGCACCGCTTCACGCCCGCCGGGCCTAACGTAGACCTGACCTCCGGCTGGGAAGCGGAATACCGCGCGGCGATGCTGGCGCTCGGCGATTACGTCAACAAGAACCGCTTCCCCGGCGTCGTGTTGGGCATGAGCGGCGGGATCGACTCGGCGTTGACGGCAGCCATTGCGGTGGACGCGCTGGGACCGGAGCGCGTCTGGTGTGTGATGCTGCCGTCGAAATATACGTCCTCAGACAGTCTGGAAGACGCCAAGGCCTGCGCCGAGGCCCTCGGCTGTCGCTATGACATCATCAATATCGCGCCGGGTGTCGGCGCACTGGACGAGATGCTGGGGAACGCGTTCAAGGACACGACGCCCGACACGACGGAAGAGAACATCCAGTCGCGCCTGCGCGCGGTGACGCTGATGGCGCTGTCGAACAAATTCGGCCACATGGTGGTAACGACCGGCAACAAGAGCGAGATGGCCGTCGGCTATGCCACGCTGTATGGCGACATGTGCGGCGGCTATAATGCGCTAAAGGATTTCTGGAAGACCGAAGTGTTCGAGCTGGCGAAGTGGCGCAACACGGGCGTGCCGAAGGCGGCGCTGGGGCCGGGCGGCGAAGTGATCCCGGTGCGGATCATCACCAAGCCGCCAAGTGCAGAGCTGCGCGAAGACCAGACGGATCAGGACTCCCTGCCTCCCTATGACGTGCTGGACGATATCCTGCGCGGCCTGGTGGAGGGCGAAGAAGACGTGGACGACATCCTCGCCCGCGGCCATGACGCGGCCACCGTTCGCCGGATCGAGCACCTGCTCTACATCGCCGAATACAAGCGCCGCCAGGCCCCGCCGGGCGTCAAGATCGGCGGCAAGAATTTCGGCCGAGACCGGCGCTATCCGATCACGAACCGGTTCCGGGACGATTGAGGCGACGCGTCTTCGGAAAACGGGCTCGCGCGTCATCCTTCGACTTCGCTCAGGATGAGTCTGGTACGGAAACGCACGCCCTAAGCGCTCATGCTAAGCGAAGTCGAAGCATGCGCGCGGGCAGTGACCACCAAACAGAGAGGCTTACTCCCCCGTGTCGCCGTCCACCGGGGCGCTCTGGTAGGCTTCCATGTCGAGGCCTTCGGCGCGGACGCGGTCAACCTCGTCGGGGAAGATGTCGGCGGACTCCCCGAAGCCGACAATCGGAGACGGCACGATGGCGTCTTCGGCGATGACATCGTCATACAGCAACCAGGCGCGTGTGCCACCGATGCAGGCGACCTCGACCCACTGGTCTTCTTCCAGGCCCACGGCGTTCATGCTGGAGATGTCGCGAAGCTCGGCTTCGTTGATCGTGTATTCCTGCCCGTCGACATTGAAGATCGCGAAGCCTTCGCCGAGATAGCGAAGGTAGGAGATCACATCGCCGGCCTTCAGGTTCAGCATCTGCATGCCGGTTTCGCTGGGCGTCTCGACATCGGCATCAACCAGCATGGTGACCGGCTGGATCTGCGTCGCGACGATGAATTCCAGATGGTCCCGGTCAACCCGCGTGCGGTTCCAGATCTGGTAATTGGCGTATTGCGGCAGGGTGCAGGAGACATTCGCCGGCGCGTCAGGGTTTGGCCGCGCACGGCCGTTCACCTTCACGCCCTGTTCGAGCACCACGAACCCGGCCGGATACTCGCCCGGCCAGCCGTACGAGACGTACCAATTGTCCGGATAGCCTGCCAGCGCGGCAAAGTCCCGGTCGTCCGGAGCGGTTTCAGCAACCTCATAGGGCGAGGTGATCGGCTCTGACCCCTGCGCCTCGACGGGCATGGCATCGCCTTCAATCTCTGCTTGAGAGGGATTGGCGATATCTGCTGGTTTGTCCGCTGGCTGTCCGCACGCCGCAAGACCTCCAGCGAGAGCAAGAATCCAAGCTCTTTTCATGACCCCCTCCTGGGATTGCGACTCACTTGCGGTGCCACACTAGCACACAGAATAGCAACAATGTGGCATGCATCGCTTGGCTTTTTCTGCGATTTGGTGTCGAAAGCGGCACACCTTCCCCTGATATATGGTCACATGACTTCTCCAATCGTACGTTTCGCCCCATCGCCCACCGGCCGCCTTCATGTCGGCAATGTGCGCACCGCGCTGATCAACTGGCTGTTCGCCCACTCGGCGGGCGGCAAGTTCATCCTGCGCATTGATGACACAGACCTTGAGCGCTCGACCCAGGAATACGAGGATGGCCTGCGCGCTGACCTGACCTGGCTGGGCCTGGTCTGGGCCGACACGTTCAGCCAGTCGCACCGCTTTGACCAGTATGAGGCCGCTGCCGCGAAGCTGCGCGAGATGGGCCTGCTGTATCCATGCTACGAGACGGCCGACGAGCTGGACCGCAAGCGCAAGATCGCCCTCTCGCGCGGGCGCCCGCCGGTCTATGACCGGGCCGCGCTGAACCTGACGGACGACGAGAAAGCCAAGTTCGAAGCCGACGGCGTAAAGCCGCACTGGCGTTTCAAACTGTCCGGCGAACGCGTCGAGTGGAACGACCTCGTGCGCGGACCGCAAAGCATCGACACGTCGAGCCTGTCAGACCCGATCCTCATCCGTGAGGACGGCTCGTTCCTCTATACCCTCCCCTCCGTGGTGGATGATATCGAGGCTGGCATCACGCATGTCGTGCGCGGCGAAGACCACGTGACCAATTCCGGTGCCCAGATCGAGATCTTCCACGCGCTTGGCGGCAAAGCGCCAGACATGGCGCACACGCCGCTGCTGATCGGCGCCGATGGCCAGGGCCTGTCCAAGCGCCTCGGCTCGCTCTCCATGGGCGAACTGCGTGCGCAGGGCTACGAGCCGATGTCGATCTGCTCGCTGCTGGCGAAGATCGGCACGTCTGACAATGTCGAAGCGCGCGAAACCCTCGACCAGCTGGCCGCAGAGTTTGATTTCGGCAAGATCGGCCGCTCGCCGGCCCGGTTTGACGAGGCAGATCTGAAGAACCTCAACGCGTCTATTCTGCATGGGCTGGCGTTTGATGCGGTAAAAGACCGCCTCGCCGCCGTGGACCCCCGCGCCGCGAATGAAGCCTTCTGGCTGGCCGTGCGCGCGAACTGCGCCCTCCTGCCGGACGTCGCCGAATGGGTCGACACCGTGTTCGGCGACATCACGCCCATGGTCGATGCCGAAGACAAGGAGTTCGTGGCTGAAGCTGCCACGCTGCTGCCGGAAGGTGAGCTGACGGGCGAGACCTGGATGACCTGGGCAAACGCCGTCAAGGACAAGACCGGCCGCAAGGGCCGCGGCCTGTTCATGACGCTGCGCAAAGCCCTCACCGGCCAGGAACACGGCCCCGACATGGGCACGCTGTTGCCGCTGATCGGACGGGAACGCGCGCTGAAACGTCTCGGCGGCTGAACGGCAGAAAACTGCAATTCTTTGATTTTGTTCCGTTTTGGTTCGCCGTGAACAAAAATGGAACTTTTTCCTTTCCAAAACGTGAATATTCTGCTTATGTTCTCATATCGAAGGGCGAATGAAACGCCCGCGAGATCTGGGTTCAAGACGAGTAGCTGGGAGTTGCGTGATGGTACGTTTGGTCATCAAGGGATGTGAGTTTGATCCGGCACAAGTGAAGGATGTCGTCTTCGGCGACAGCTTCCGGATGGAACTCGACAAGGCGATGGAGCTGGCAAGTGCCGGCGTGGAATTCTGGGCCGCCGGGCCGGACGGCATCATGGCGCGCGTCACCCTCGGCCAGAACGAATATGGCGAACGCATCCTGCAAACAGAGCCGAACGCCTGGGCCGCAAACCATCTGGGCGAGATCGTCGCCCCACCGGTCGTGCGCCGCCCCTACCGCGCCGAAGCGCATGTCTCCTCCCGCATGAGCCCGGCCTACGCCATCGCAGCTTAGAGTTACGCAGCGGCCCTCGCCTTCCGCCAGCGCCAGAACGGCGCAGCCACCCCCTGCATGCGGGAGGTGAGGGCTACTCCCCCACCAGCTGGACCAGCACGTCCCCTTCGGAGACCTGGTCGCCAACTTTTCCGGTGACCGTTTCCACAACGCCATCGCGCGGGGCAGTCAGGGCGTGTTCCATCTTCATCGCTTCCATGACCGCAACCGTGTCGCCGCGCTTCACTTCAGCGCCCGCCTCGACATGGACTGACAGCAACTTGCCCGGCATCGGCGCGCTGACCGTGTCGCCGCCGAGCACGGCTTCGACGTCGGCGTCGAATTCGGGCACTTCGACCAGAACCGTGTCGCCCCCCGTGGTGACGGCATAGCGGCGGGGCGAGATGTCAGTCACCAGCGGCGTCGGCGTTTCGGGGTCCAGATCCCAGGCATCCGGGTCGACCCAGTCGGCTTCGGCGCCCATCCCGATCATCGCCTTGCGCACAGGCGCGGAATTCATGCGCCACCCGTCACGGATATCCCAGGGCGCCGCGCTCTCCTGCTCGCTCATGCGCACATCGGCGACAGCCAGCACAGCAGCCAGCGCATGATCCGAAGGCGGATCGGTCAGGGCATCGCCCTGCTCCGCAATCCAGTTCACATGATGGGTGTGCGTGAGGAAGGCCTCAGAGGCGGCGCACCGGCTGAGAAAGCCCGCATTCGATGGCACACCGGCCAGCTGCAGGTGCGACAGCGTGTCGATCAGGCGCTCGCACGCGGCGTGACGATTGCCCTCATGCACGATCAGCTTGGCGATCATGGAGTCGTAGTTCGAGGGCACGCGGTCGCCAGTCTCGAAGCCCGCATCCCAGCGCACGATCTCGCCGTCCGCCGGTTCCATCATGCCGAATTCGAGGATCAGGCCGGCGCCCGGCATGAAGCCCTGCGCAGGATCTTCGGCGCAGATGCGCGCCTCGATGGCGTGACCGTGCAGCGGGATCTCGTCCTGCGCCAGCGGCAGTTCTTCGCCGCTCGCGACCAGAAGCTGCCATTCGACAAGGTCTTGCCCGGTGATCATCTCGGTCACCGGGTGTTCCACCTGCAGACGGGTGTTCATTTCGAGGAACCAGAAAGTCTCGAGCGAGAGCGGTTTTGATCCGTCCACGATGAATTCCACCGTGCCGGCGCCTTCGTATTTCACGGCCCTGGCCAGAGCCACGGCAGCGTCGGTCATCGCCTTGCGCACGTTTTCCGGCATGCCGGGCGCGGGCGCTTCTTCCAGCACTTTCTGACGGCGGCGCTGCAGCGAGCAATCGCGCTCATAGAGGTGGACGACATTGCCATGGGAATCGCCAAACACCTGCACTTCGATGTGGCGCGGCTGTTCGACCAGCTTTTCCAGCATCACGCGGCCATCGCCGAAACTGCTGGTCGCCTCACGCACGGCGCTTTCCAGCTCTCCTGCAAGTTCGGATGCCTTGGTGACAAGGCGGATACCCCGTCCCCCGCCGCCGGAGACGGCCTTGATCAGCAGCGGGAAGCCGATCTTTTTCGCCGCCTCGGTCAGCGTTTTTGCGTCCTGCGCCTCACCACGATAGCCGGGCAGCACGGGCACGCCAGCCTCTTCCGCGATCCGCTTGGCCTCATCTTTCGGCCCCATGGACCGAATGGCGGAGGCCGCCGGGCCGACCCAGATGAGGCCAGCTTTGGTCACGGCCTCTGCAAAGTCCGCATTCTCCGACAGGAAGCCATAGCCCGGATGGATCGCGTCCGCGCCGGTCGCTTTGGCGGCGGCGAGGATGGCGTCGACGTTAAGATAGCTCTCGGGCGCAGCCGCCGGGCCGATATGCACGGCCTCGTCGGCCTCGCGCACATGCTTGGCGCGGGCATCGGCGTCGGAATAGACCGCAACGGTAGTGATGCCGAGCTCCCGGCAGGTGCCGAAGATGCGACAGGCGATCTCGCCCCTATTCGCGACGAGCAGCTTGCTGATGTTCATGGCCCGGCCCTTCCGTGCCCCGGCGCCCGCCCCGATGAACGGCAGCGACCAGGACGAAACTGATGATCATCAGCAGATACCATGATCCGAGCTTTGATAAAGAGACCGGGTGCCAGCCATTTTCCTGCCCCGGATAGGCCCAGGCCTTGGCGAAGGTGCCGAGATTTTCCGCAAACCAGATGAACAGGGCCACGAGAAGGAAGCCGATCACCAGCGGCATCGGCCGGTGATGCCGGTCCGGCCGGAACCAGACGACGCATCGCCCATAAACCATCAACGTACCCGCAAACAAAGCGAGGCGGATGTCCGGCAGCCAATGATGGGCAAAGAAATTCACATAGATCAGCGCCGCGAGTCCGCCTTGCAGCCAGAGCGGCGGAAACCGGTCAAACCGGAACTCGAAGATCCGCCAGACCCGCGCGAGGTATGAGCCGACGGCGGCATACATGAAGCCCGAGAACAGCGGCACGGCGCCGATGCGCAGGAAACTGTGCTCCGGATAAAGCCAGCTGCCATGGGCCGTCTTGAACAATTCCATGATCGTGCCGACGATATGGAAGACAAGGATCACCTTGGCCTCCTCCAGCGTCTCCAGCCCGGTCCACAGCATCATGATCTGGATCATCACTGCGCCGAGCACGAGGAAATCGTAGCGTGAGAGCGCCGCGCCGTCCGGATACCAGAGGAAGGTTGCCAGCAAGAGGCCCAGCATCGCGCCGCCGAACAGACAGGCCCAGCCTTGCTTGATGCCAAAACTGACAAATTCGAAGGCCGCAAGGCTCCACGGGCCCTTTACCCAGCTGACCCTCAGGGCCTCGCGGCGGACGTGCAGCCAGCGCTGGACGGCATTGGGCGGCTTCGGGGAAAACGGTGTCTCAGGGCTCATGCAGCCTGTCTTACAGAGCTTCGCGGCAGGTTTCAGGCTGGTTCGTGACCGGGCGTGCTGGTTTCTGCCGAAATCTGCTCCGCATTTCCGGCCTTGCACGGTCACGAACCGCTTGTAAGGGTTAATGGCCTGAACTCGGAGGGAGAACACATGGCCTATGCATCTGGCACGAAACTCAGCGGCCTGGCCGGCCTGGTTGGCGCAGCCGTCGGCGGCTATATCGGCTACACGCAGGCGGCAAATGTCAGCGAGCTGGCCCCTGTGGCGGGCGCACTGATCCTGGGCGGCATCGGAATGGTTGTCGGCAGTGCCGGTGCGTTCCTGCTGAAATCAGTGATGCAATTCATCATCTACCTGATCATGTTCGGCGTGCTGGCCTATGTGTTCCAGCACCAGATCGAGCAACTGACCGGGATAAACCCGGTCGATGCCACGCTCAGCCTGTTGTCTGATATCGGCCTCCCAGTCGGCGGCCTCATCGACAAACGCGCCGAGTAAGCCTTACTTCACCCAATCGGGGCGCCGCTTTTCGAGGAAGGCGGCGATCCCTTCCTTGCCCTCATCAGACACACGCCGCGCAGCAATGCGCTTCGCTGTCTCGTGCCCGAGGTCACGGTCGATCACCTGTCCGGTCACGTCAGCGACGAGCTTCTTGGCATCGGCCACAGCGCCCGGCGCGGCGGAGAAGACGAGATTGGCGAGATGCTCTTCCATCTTCGTCATTTCTGCCATGTCAGGCACGACATATTGAACGAGGCCGATCTTCTCGGCGAATTCGGCGTCGAAACTCTCAGCAGTCGTGAACAGCGCACGGGCCCAGCGCGGGCCAATGGCATCGATCACATAGGGGCTGATCGTGGCCGGCGTCAGGCCGAGGCGTACTTCGGAGAAGCGGAACTTGGTGCCAGCCAGCGCGACAGCGACGTCACACGCGGCCACCAGACCTGCTCCGCCGCCCATGGCCGCGCCCTGAACCATGGCCAGTGTCATCTGCGGCATCTCATAGAGCGACTGCAGCATCTCGGCGAGGTTCTCGGCGTCGCGGATATTGTCATCTCTGGTATGCTCAGCGGCGCGCTTCATCCAGTTGAGATCGGCCCCGGCGCTGAAGGTCGGGCCATTGCCGCGCAGGATCATCATCCGGATCGTGGTCTCGGCGGCGATCGTCTTGAACGCGTCGGTCAGCTCCGCAATCAGCTCCATATTGAAGGCATTGTGCACATCGGGCCGGTTTATGACGACGACGGCGAGGCCTTCCTGGGTGGCTTCGAGTTTGATGAGATCATAATCGGAATCGCGCATAGGGCCCTCGCGTTGAATTGTTGGGAATGTTTTGGACCCGGAGGCCGCTGACCGCAACCGGCGTTCCGCCGCAAGGTGCGCACTGGCCAGCCCTCCGCTTGCGCTACGGGCCTTCTCGGGGGCATCGATCCACTGTCGACCAACGGCCCCCCGCCTCGCGCGGAGGGCCGTCTTCGGGCGGCGCTCGAACCTAGTTCGTATTGCCGTCCGTATCTGAGTTCACATCCTGCACGCGGTGGGCGGGGCCAGTTCGCCAGGCGTCGATGGCAGCGTTGTATTCGGCTTCAAGAATCCAGCCGTCACCATTGCTGTCGAACCTGGTGAACTTCGACACCGCCTCGGCCTCCTGCGTGCGTCCATCCGAGGTTTTCCAGGAAACAAATTCCGCTTCGCTGACCTTGCCGTCAGCGTCCGTGTCGAGGCCGGCAAAGTCAGGCATTTCGCCCGCGTGGCCCATCAGGGCCGTTGCGAAGGCGGCGGCGACAAGGAATGGGGTGCGTTGCATGACGTCTTTCCTCCTGTGCTGTGCCGCGCTTGGCTGCGACAGGAAAAGAGTACGCCAACGGCGCATTCATGTTGCGTGAAAACGGGTTCACGACAGGCTTTTAATAATCCCGGATCACGTGCCGTCTGCACCGCATTTGCGGAAGAAGGTCTCCCAGCTGCGGTAGTCTTCCTCGCTGAGATCGCCCGCGCCGCCGATGATCGTGTGATGCATCGGGTGAAAGCCCGAGATGCCGAGCAGGCCGCGCTCAAGTGCCTTCAATGCGCCTTCATCCATGCCGAAGCGATAGATCAGGCCTGGCATACCCATGGTGACCAGAACGCGGGCGGACTTGCCCTTCATCATCTGAGCGGGCCAGCCCTTGTTCTTGGTGCTCTGGGCAAGGAAGAAATCGGCCCGGGCCGCCTGTTCGAAAAACGCCTTCAGCTTGGCCGGCATATTTCCCAGCCAGAGCGGAAAGGCGACGAGGACGTGATCCGCAGCGGCGATCTTCTCCCGCTCGGACAGCACGGGCTCAGCGGGCGGGGTCATGAAGTCTTCCGATGTATTCAGGAACGGCACGTCAATATCACTGATATGGATCCGGGTGACCTTATGGCCCGCCGAAGAGGCCCCGTCTGCGTAGGCGCAGCAAAGCGCATGGACCAGACCCGGAGCCGGGTCCGGATGGCCATCAATGATGCAGATTGTCTTGGTCATGGACAGACGTCCCTCTTCCGGTGGGTCTCACCGAAAAGATGGGATATCTGCGGGCATCAGCAATCCGCAAATATCCTTACATTCTGAACACGCCGAAGCCACGCTCGCCGAAGGGCGCATTGAGGCTGGCGGACATGGCGAGGCCGAGGACACGGCGCGTGTCTGCCGGGTCGATGATGCCGTCGTCCCAGAGGCGCGCGGTGGAGAAGTAAGGCGAGCCTTCGGCCTCGTAGAGGTCGCGGATCGGCTGCTTGAAGGCTTCCTCGTCCTCTGCCGCCCAGTCACCGCCCTTGCGTTCGATGCCATCACGCTTGACCGTTGCCAGCACGCTGGCTGCCTGCTCGCCGCCCATGACAGAGATGCGGGCGTTCGGCCACATGAACAGGAAGCGTGGGGAATAGGCCCGGCCGCACATGCCGTAATTCCCTGCCCCGAAGCTGCCGCCGGTGACGACGGTGAATTTCGGCACGCTGGCCGTGGCAACGGCGGTCACCATCTTGGCGCCGTCCTTGGCGATACCGCCCGCCTCGTATTTCGAGCCGACCATGAAGCCGGTAATGTTCTGCAGGAAGACGAGCGGAATGCGGCGCTGGTCTGCCAGCTCGATGAAGTGGGCCGCCTTCTGCGCGCTCTCCGAAAAGAGAATGCCATTGTTGGCGAGGATCGCCACCGGCATGCCGTAGAGCCGCGCGAAGCCGCAGACGAGCGTCTCGCCATAGAGCTTCTTGAACTCATGGAATTCCGATCCGTCGACCAGACGGGCGATGACTTCACGCGCGTCATAGGGCTCACGCACGTCCTGCGGCACAAGGCCGTGGAGTTCGGCCGGATCGTAAAGCGGCTCCGCCGGTTCGGTCAGTTCGAAAGGCTGCGGCTTTGGTTTGGCCAACGTACGGACGATGGAGCGGACAATCGCGAGCGCATGGGAATCATGCGCGGCGTAGTGGTCTGCGACGCCAGAACGGCGGGCATGCACATCGGCGCCGCCAAGGTCTTCTGCGGAGATTACTTCCCCCGTTGCGGCTTTCACCAGTGGCGGCCCGCCGAGGAAGATCGTCCCCTGCTTTCGCACGATGACCGTCTCGTCCGACATGGCCGGCACATAGGCGCCGCCCGCCGTGCAGCTGCCCATGACCGAGGCGATCTGGGGAATACCCTTCGCGCTCATCTGAGCCTGATTGTAGAAGATGCGGCCGAAATGCTCCCGGTCCGGAAAGACTTCCGATTGGTGGGGCAAGTTTGCCCCGCCGCTATCGACAAGGTAAATACAGGGCAGATGGTTCTCGAGCGCGACTTCCTGGGCCCGGAGATGCTTCTTCACCGTCATGGGGAAGTAGGCGCCGCCTTTGACCGTCGGATCGTTGCACACGATCAGGCATTCGCGGCCCTCGACGCGGCCCACGCCCGTGATAATGCCAGCGCCCGGCGCCTCATCGTCATACATACCGTGGGCGGCCAGCGCCCCGATCTCAAGGAACGGCGTGCCGGGGTCCAGCAGGCGCTCAACCCGCTCGCGCGGCAACAGCTTGCCGCGCTCCACATGGCGCGTTCGAGAGGCTTCCGGGCCGCCCATAGCCGCAGCGGCGGTGTGCGCCTGCAGCTCATCGAGCAGGCGCCCCATGGCGGCCTTGTTCGCCGCAAAGCGCGGGCCTGCCACATCGAGACTGGATTTCAGGACGGGCATTCAGCCTCCCTTTACACGTTTTGGGCAGGCTTAGCTGGGTGCGAGGCGGGTGTCACGCGTACGTCACCGGAATTTACCAGACTGGCACCTGGACCCTCTAGGAAAGGCTGCGAGCCATGCGCATGTTCAGAACCATGAAGCTGGACATTACCCCCTCCCTGCAAACCATCGCGTTTCTCAAAGGCGTGCCCGCCAAAGCCATGAAGGCTGCAGGGCGTGAGGCGTCATGGTTTTGTGTGCCGGCCGGGGGAACCCTGTTTCTGCGGAACGAGCCCGCCGACAAGATCTATTTCGTCCTGTCCGGGGCCCTCGGCGCATTCCGGGAGACGCCCGATGGACGGGGCGAGTTCGTCGGCCACATCCGGCCGGGTGAGCCTGTCGGCGAAATGTCCCTCTTTCTTGGCGGGATTGATGAGGATGGCGACGGCGTCGCGGAAGACGCCCCGCACACCAGTTCGATCTATGCCCTGCGCGATTCTGAAATCGTCGGCTTTTCCCGCGAGGGCTGGCGCAAGCTGGTCAAGTCCGAGCCGGAACTGCTGGAGCAAATGATCCGGATCATCCTGCGCCGCGTTGGCCGTCAGGGTCAGCGCAATGTCAGCGCGGCGCCGAAAGTGTTCACCCTTGTGGCCACCTCCCCCACGATCGACCTGATGCTGCGCGCCAAGGCGCTGAAGGCCAGCATCGAACGGCTTGGCCTGTCTGCCATCGTCGTCAACGAAACCACCGGAGAGGACAAGCCGACCGCCTTCTTCGACGATCTGGAACTGCGCCATGACATAGTGATCCTGGTGACCACGATTGGCGATACGCCCTGGTACAAGCTGTCCGTGCGCCAGGCAGACCGGATCTGGGTGTTTGGCCGGGCTGACGCGAAACCGTCCAACCCGCTGATGCCCGAGGACGATTCTCCCGCCCGGACGCTGAAACTGGTCGATGTCGTGCTGCTGCACCCCGGCGACAACCGGCGGGCCTGCCGCCCGGTGGAATGGCTGAACGCAGCCGGAGCAAGCCGCCTGTTCCACTGGCAGGGCATGGAGGGTGTACCTTGCGACCGGCTGGCGCGGGTCATCGGGGGCCGGTCGGTCGGACTGGTCTTTTCCGGCGGCGGAGCCCGGGCCTATTCCCATATCGGCGTGGTCAAGGCGATGCGCGAACGAGGCATTCCGATCGACTTTATCGGTGGGGCCTCGATGGGCGCGGTCGTCGCCGCTTGTGTCGCCATGGGCTGGAACGATGCAGAAATCGACCAGCGCATCCGCAAGGCCTTCGTGGAAAGCAATCCGCTTGGCGACTACACCCTGCCGGTGGTCGGCATGGTGAAGGGCCTGCGCGTCAATGCCCGCCTGAAAGAACATTTCGGCGAGGCAGAAATCGGCGACCTCGACATCCCCTTTTTCTCCACTTCGACCAATCTGATGACCGGCACCCAGCGCATTCATCGCACCGGCAGGCTGGCGGATGCCCTGAGGGCGACGATCTCCCTGCCCGGCATCCTGCCGCCGGTGGTCGATGGCAATGACCTTCTGGTCGACGGCGCCGTGCTGAACAATTTCCCGGTCGATGTGATGCGCGACATGCATCGCGGCTTCGTCGTCGGATCGGATGTGACACGCCAGCCGGAAGGCCTCGACATCGCAGAATTCGAGAAACCTGCAGGCTTCGTGCGCTGGGTCTTGCGGCACGGCTTCTCCAGCCCACCCCCGATTGCCGGCGTGTTGATGCGAGCCGCGACGATCCGCGCGAATACCGAATTCGGCCGGGACATCACCGATGTGCTGATCCTGCCGGAACTGGTCTCCACCCAGTTGCGCGACTGGGAAGCCTATGAAGAAACCGTCGAGGCTGGCTACCGGGCCACCCTTCTGGCGCTCGATCAATCTGGGCTTGTATTACCAACTCATCCGCAGCGCGGATGATGTCGAAACCGTAATCTTCAATACAGTGTTAAGCATATTCGGGCAGCTTTCCCTCGGGTGTCGGGGTTGGCTGGGAGATGCTGCGCATGGATATGAGCCTTTTGGACATGCTGCCCGTTGTGGTCTGCGAGACTGCGGCGATCCGTGATGAGTCCGGCCAGATTGTCGACCTGGAATGGACCGCGTCCAACCGGCTGATGAACGAATCGATCCGCAAGGATGGCGCGAGCGTCGTCGGGATGCGGATTTTCGAGTTCGACGAAAAGTACAAGAACTCAGACATGGTCCGCGCGGTGATCAAAGTCATTGAGACCGGCGAACCGGTCACGATGATCACTTCACAAGGCCGGGCCGCGAAGATGCTCGGCAAAGTGATGAAGACCATGCTCATCCCCGTTGAGCGCGATGGCGAGCGCCGAGCCCTGTCTGTCTCCCATGAAATCACCGAGATCGCCCAGGAACGCGACGAAGCGCTGAGCCTTTACGAGTTGGCGAAGGCCGCCTGCGACCACGCCCTGCACGGCATCGTGCTCAGCGATTCCAAAGGCAAGGTCATCTATGTGAACCGGGCCCTCTGCGACATGTCGGAATATTCCGAGGCAGAGCTGCTCGGCCAGGATGTCGGCATATTGACCGGCCAGGGAACCTACCGGCCCGAACCGGAGCTTGCAAAGAAGCTGTTGAGCGGCGAAGTCCTGCGCCATGTGACCGAAGCTGAGACCCCAACCAAGTCGGGCAAGACGAACCGGGTCGAGCTGTCCCTGTCTAGCGCCAAATGGGAAGCAACGGGCGAGCGCATTTTCATCACCTATGTCCGCGATGTGCGCGAAGAACGCCAGAAGGTCCACGACCTGCGCAACGCGCTGCACCAGGCCGAACAGGCAACACGACTGAAGTCCGAATTCCTGGCAAACATGAGCCATGAGATCCGCACACCGCTGAACGGTGTTCTGGGCATGACGCAGGTTCTGGCTCACACGAATCTGACACCTGACCAGAAAGAACAGGTCGCCACCATTCTCGATTCCGGAAAGACGCTGATGTCGATCCTGAACGATATTCTGGACCTGTCCAAGATCGAAGCCGGCAAGCTGGAAGTGACGCCTGTCTCTGGCGACCTCCGCCACAAGCTCAGCCGCATGATCAAGCTTCATGCCGCGACCGCCGAAGAGAAAGGGCTGAAAGTTCAGCTCTTCATCGACCCGAGCGTGCCCTCGCGCCTGACATTCGACCCGGTGCGCGTGCGCCAGTGCGTCGGCAACCTCGTCTCGAACGCCATCAAGTTCACCGAACATGGCGACGTCATGGTTGTCGTCACCTGCGAGCCGACGGAGACAGGCGACTCACGCGTGATCGTGCACGTCACGGATTCCGGTTGCGGCATTCCAGCCGACAAGATTGAGCGCGTGTTCGAAAGCTTCTCACAGGCCGATGGATCGACCACGCGCCGGTTCGGCGGCACCGGCCTTGGCCTGCCGATCACGCGCAAACTGGCGCGGATGATGGGCGGCGATGTCTCCGTTGTCAGCGAGCCTGGGCGCGGCTCCGTCTTCACCCTGAAATTCCTCGCCGAATCGAGCGACGTTATCCACGTTCAGGACGCCGTGCTGCCCAAGCCCGCCTCCCCGGCTGCGCGCCGCGAAGGTCTTGGCGGGCGCCGCGCGCTTGTGGTCGACGACAATGGCATCAACCGCCGCGTCGCCCGGACTTTCCTGGAGCATTACGGCCTCGTGGTCAGCGAAGCGGCTGACGGCAATGAGGCGCTGGAAATCCTGGATCTTGAACCGTTCGATATCGTGCTGATGGACATCCACATGCCGGGCCTCGACGGTGCGGAAGCGTTCAAACGCCTGCGCAATTCGGCGAGCCTGAACCGGGTCGCGCCTGTGATTGCATTGACCGCAGATTCCATGCGCGGTGACCGCGAGAAATACCTCGCCAAGGGCTTTGACGGCTATGTCGCCAAACCAATCGACGAGCGCTCGCTCGTCGCGGTGATCGGAAAAGTGCTTAGCCTGCCAACGGATTTCGAGGAACGGCGGATAAGCGCCTAAGGCGTTACGGACTGGCGCCCTGGTCGCCGATCGCACTCCACCGCACCATAAGCATCCTTGTAGGGCCTGTCGAAGCAGGCGATCAGCCCGTCCACAACGCCGAGATTAATGTTGTCCTCTGGCACGACGGCAGCCAGCGCGGCGCGCTTCATGAGGAGTGCATCCTTGTCACTATCGAGAAATGCAATCGTCGCGAGCGCATAATGCCGGTTGCTTGCGATGCTGTTCCTATCCGCGTCGATGAACTTGCGGAACAAGGACTTGGCATTCTCGGTCTGCCCCTCGAACGCACGGATCTGGCCTTCATGCCAGTAGAGCCCCGTAATCTCGCCCGTCTCACCAAAAGTTATCGTCCCTTGTGGGAACGTGTGCGTGACCGGCTCTCCCTTTTCGCGCAAGGCGGCGTGATAGTCGCGGATCAGGTCCGCTCCGATGAGTTCACAACCGGGCTTGCCATAGACAGCCTGCGAGCCCGCCGGGTCCTGGTCGAATGTCCAGTAGTCCATTGCCATAAGGGCGTCGCGGTCGGCGATACATGGCGTGCCATCATCCGCGAGAGGTTCAGGTGGCAGCGACGGCGCTGTCGCGCAGGCTGCGAGCGAGGCAAAAGCCCAGAACAGATAAATACCGCGACGCATGACAATCCCCCATAAATTGAGGGACAACATTACTTACCGGTGCACGCTTGGCCAGCCCTCTACGCCGTCTCGCCGAACAGCTCCCGGCCGATCAGCCAGCGGCGGATTTCGGAGGTGCCTGCCCCGATCTCGTAGAGCTTGGCATCGCGCAGCAGGCGCCCGGTCGGGTATTCGTTGATATAACCGTTACCACCGAGAATCTGGATCGCGTCGAGCGCCAGCTTTGTCGCCGTTTCGGCCGCATAGAGGATCGCGCCGGCGGCATCCTTGCGGGTCGTCTCGCCCCGGTCGCAGGATTTGGCGACAGCATAAACATAGGCCTTGGCCGCATTCATCTGGACATACATGTCCGCAAGCTTGCCCTGGATCAGCTGGAACTCGCCGATGGACTGGCCGAACTGTTTACGGTCGTGGATGTAAGGGATCACGACATCCATGCAGGCCTGCATGATGCCGGTCGGCCCGGCAGACAGAACGGCGCGCTCATAGTCGAGCCCGCTCATCAGGATACGGACACCGCCATTCAGTGGCCCCATGACATTCTCTTCCGGAACTTCGCAATCCTCGAAAACAAGCTCACCCGTTTCCGAGCCGCGCATGCCGAGCTTGTCGAGCTTTTGGGCGACGGAGAAGCCCTTCATGCCGCGCTCGATCAGGAAAGCCGTGATGCCTTTCGATCCGGCGTCAGGCTCTGTCTTGGCATAGACGACCAGCACGTCGGCATCCGGCGCATTGGTGATCCACATCTTGGTGCCGTTAAGGACGTAGCGGTCGCCCTTCTTCTCGGCGCGCAGCTTCATCGAGACGACGTCTGAGCCTGCCCCGCTCTCGCTCATGGCGAGGGAACCGAGATGTTCGCCGCTGATCAGCTTGGGCAGGTAGCGCGCCTTCTGGGCATCGCTGGCCCAGCGGCGGATCTGGTTCACGCAGAGGTTCGAATGGGCACCATAGGAGAGGCCCACAGAAGCCGACGCGCGGGAGATTTCCTCCATCGCCACGACATGTTCGAGATAGCCAAGGCCGGTACCGCCCCATTCCTCTTCGACCGTGATGCCAAGCAAGCCAAGCTCGCCCATCTTCGGCAACAGGTCGCGGGGGAATTTGTCCGTCCGGTCGATTTCCGCCGCGCGCGGCGCAATCTCGTTCTGGGCAAAACTTGCCACGGTTTCACGGATCATGTCGGCGGTTTCGCCGAGATCGAAGTTCAGTGTGGGATATGCGTTCGGAATCATGGCGTCTGACTAGCAGGCCATTTCCCGCCTGTCAGCAGGTCAATCCTGACGCGTGATCGCCCGGTAGAGATAATAGACGGCCAGAATGCACAGCATGGCCGAGCCAAAGGCCAGCAGCGGGCCAACATAGATCTCGCTCGGGCTGGCCGGCAGGGGTGAGACCGGCGAGCTGGCAATCCGGCGGATACCCGCGAAGACGCCAAAAATGCCGAGGCCCGACAAAAGCGCATAGGGCAGCCAGCGCATCAGGCTCATCTCGCCGCCAAAGGCCTGACGGACGGGCGGAACGACCGGCGGGCGCAGCGCATCGCGCAGACCGGAGACCGGAGGTGACACAGGCGCGGGCTCAGGGGTGACCAACGTAGACTCAGGGAGACGGTCTGGCACAGCTTCGATGACCGTATCAGACGCGCGGTCTTCACCGGGGCCATCCGGCTCGGCAAGCGCGGAGACGGCCCGTTTGATCTCGTCGGCGGTCGGCACGCCCGGCAGGGGCTCGCTCTCAGGAGCGGTATTTCTGTCCTGGTCGCCCAGCAATTTCGACATCCGCTCAGCCACCGCGCGGGCGGCTGCCTGTGGCGCTGAATCGGCTGGCTTTGCAGATGTGCGGCCACCTTCGGTGCGGGCCTCGATCACGACCGCCCGTTCCCGTGACAGGACGAGGGCGGCGCCCGGATCGAATTGCGGACGCAGCAAGGCGCCCGGCACCGGGATGCGGCCAGCGGGATGTTCCAGGAACAGGGCCTTCTCAGCGGCGCGTCGGCGGACCAGCGCATCGACGACACGGACCTCGCCATCCACCCTGCCCTTGCGCCAGGCAGACATGCCCTCGGCGGCCTGGAGGCGCTCGCCACTGTTCAGTAGCGCCAGAACATTCGATTCGAGAAAGGCCTCTGGCCCGATATTGAACACGAAGGAGACCAGCGCATCGAACTCGTTGTGGCTGAGTGGGGTCAGCACCCGGTCGCGGATCAGGTCTTCGATGGGCTTGAGATCGTGGTGGCGCAGCACCAGTTCAGCGTCCTCGCGGGTAACCCTCAGGCCCTCCCGGGCGCTTTCCGTGTGACCGAAACCGACGATCCATTTGCCATCGGGAAGCTCAGTTGCGCGCGCACGAAAGCCTTCGAAGCTCTTGATAAGCTCGACCCCGGCTCCCGACGTGCGCATAGGCAGGGCCATGCGGAATGGCTCCCGTATTGAAACAGTTGGCTTTTTCTATGTGGCACGCCTGCAAATGGCGCGCCTTTTCCCCTGATGAGGGAGTCCAGCACTGCTGCCCGCTTCAAAGCAGGACCAGTGTGGCCAATCCGAGAAACGAGAAAAATGCCATCACATCCGTGAGCGTCAACACGAAAACGGATGAGGCAACTGCCGGGTCAGCGCCCAGTTTCTTCAGCCCCAGCGGCACCAGGATGCCCGAAAAGCCCGCCCACAGGAACGTCGCCAGCATCGCAGTGGCGAGCACCAGCGACAGTTTCACATCATGGAACCAGACCAGCGCGACAAGGCCGACGCCGATGGCGAACAGGATGCCATTCACGAGCCCGCTGAGCGCTTCGCGCATGATGGCGCGGCGCACGGCGTCCCCTTCCAGCTGGCGGTCTGCGATGCCGCGCACGGCGACCACCAGGCCCTGGCTGCCGGCATTGCCACCCAGCGCCGCCACAACCGGCATCAGCACGGCCAGCTGGACGACCTGATTGATCGTGCCTTCAAAGAGGGAAATGATGCCCGACGCGACAAAGGCCGTCACGAGATTTACCGCCAGCCATGGCGCCCGCGCGCGGACCGTGTCGAACACAGAGTCGGACCCATCCGCCGAGCTGACGTTGAGCAGCGAGAACAGGTCTTCAGCAGCCTCTTCCTGCATGACGTCGACCATGTCATCGACCGTGATCATGCCAACGAGGCGCCCACCGGAATCCTTTACCGGCGCCGAGGCCAGCGAATATTTCTGAAACTGGAAGGCCACCTCTTCCTGGTCCATATTGGTCTGGATGTCCGAGAGCGGGTCGGTCATCAGGTCAGACAGCAGGACATCGCGCGGCGTGCGCATCAGCGAGGCCAGCTGGACGATGCCGAGCAGCCTGTGGGCCGGGTCGACAACATAAATCTCGTAGAAAACTTCCGGCAGCTCTTCGCCAATCTCCCGGGCATGGTCGATGGCGTGGCCGACGGTCCAGTATTCCGGTACGGCCACAAATTCCGTCTGCATGAGACGGCCGGCCGATTCCTCTTCATAGGCGAGGCCGCGTTCCAGCTGGGCCCGGTCGAACGGTGCCAGTTCGTCCAGGATGCGCTCGCGCCGGTCATCTTCAAGGTCTTCGAGGATGACGGTCGCGTCATCGGAGTCGAGTTCATCAAGCGCGTTGGCGACGGCCCTGTCGGGCATGACGTCGACGGCTTCTTCGCGATAGGAGTCGCGCAGCTCGATCAGGATGTCGGACGGCAGCTCCCCGCCCAGCAGTTCAACCGCCTCGGAGAAGGTGTCGAAGGGCAGCGCTTCCAGCAGGTCGGCCGCGTCCGCCGGGTGCATGCGCTGCAGCGTACGCGCCAGCCAGCGGGAATCATCCTCTTCGACAGCATCGACGAGGTCGTCCAGCAGATCCGGATCGACATTCGGCGGTTCTGGCGCCGGATTAGGAGGCGTGGACACGTCCGTCATGGCGCTTGTCTTGCCGCTGTTGCTGCGCCGCGGCAAGGCCCGTCCGACGGGAACTCAGGGGTTCAGTGCGTCCGGACGCACTTCGCGCAGGGCCAATGTGAGATTTTCGAGATGGGGCTCGCCCAGAACGTCTTCCATCCGGGCCTGGGCGGCCTTCCAATAGGGCCGTGCTTCTTCCAGCTTTTTCAGGCCTAGCGTGGTGAGCAAAACCCGGCGCTTGCGCTGGCTGCCTTCATTTCCACGATGGACGAAACCAGCTTTTTCCAGCGGCTTCAGGTTTCGCGACAGCGAGGTGCGGTCGAGGTTCATCAGCTCGGCCACCCGGGAGATCGACTCCGGCTCATACCGGCCAATCACATGCAGCAGGCCGAACTGCGTGATGGTCAGGCCCGTGGGCCGCAGCGCATCATCATAATGGCGAGTAATCAGACGGGCGGCGCGCAGCACCCGGCCCGCAACACAATGGCCCGTCACTTCGAACAGGATCTCGTCTTTTGTCGTCAGCGTTGTCATCACTATGTGTATATGCAGCAACGGACGTTAATGTCCAATAATACCCATTTTTATTGCGGTCACGGTTTAGCGATCGTGTATGGATAAGCAATATTAGTGTATATACACTATTAGAGCTGAGGGCCCGGCATGGTTCTGTCTCAACTCCGCATGCTGGTGCCTCACTTCCCCGTCCGGCTTCTCCTCGGCCGGACGGGGCTTTCGCGGTGCCCACGCACCACCTATCGTGCATATACAACATATAGAGACCTGCATCATGCAACTCCCCCGTGCCTTCACCTTCACCGCCCTGATAATGGCCGCCGCCGTCGATCCTGCGCTGGCAGCCCCGCTCGTCCTTGCAGCAGGCCCTAGCCCGGCCGAGGCCTGCGCCAATGAGATTGCCACAACCGATTCGGACAGTCCGCGCCTGAAACGGCTGTGCGACGAAGCAATCACTCAGGCGGGCCTGACAGACCGCGACCGTGCCGCAGCGCTGGCCAATGCCGGCACAGCGCGTCTCCGGCTCGGTGAACTGGACGCCGCCGTCGAGCGTTTCGAGGAAGCGCGTGAACTGGCGCCGGAACTTGAAGACATTTCCATAAGCCAGTCGGCCGCCCTGATCCGGCTTGGCCGCTATGAGGAGGCGATCGACGTGCTGCACCAACCCGGCAAGATCAGCCCGGACCGGCGCGCCTACGCCCTCTACAACCGCGCCATGGCGAGCCTCGCGCTCGATGCGCCGGGGCCTGCCCATGCCGACCTTGAAGAAGCGCTGCGGCTGAAACCGGATTATGCCGCCGCCACCGCATTGCTGGACGAGATCGACCGTGCCTTTGGCAAAGCGCCAAGGGCCTGACGGCTTGAAAGATTGTCAGGAAAACAGGATCTGCATTAAAGCCATTTCACCGCAGGCCGGTGAAATGGTGCGGTCAAGAGGACTCGAACCTCCACGGGTTGCCCCACAGCGACCTCAACGCTGCGCGTCTACCAATTCCGCCATGACCGCACACTGGTCTCATTCGAGGCAGAGGCGCCGTATAAGGCCCGACTGGCGCTTTGTGAAGCCCCGAATACATCCTATATGCGGGCTGTGATGAACAATTTTCCTCCTGTCGAATGGGCCGTGTCGGATAGCCCGGTTCCGTATGAAGACGCCCTCGCCTTCATGGAGGCGCGCGCCCGTGCCATCCGTGAGGACGGCGCCCCCGAGCTTGTCTGGTTTCTGGAGCATCCGCCGCTCTACACCGCAGGCACGTCATCCAAGCTGGACGACCTGCGCGACCCGTCCCGCTTCCCCGTTTTCGATGCCGGACGCGGCGGGCAATACACCTATCACGGCCCTGGCCAGAGGGTGGCCTATGTGATGCTGGATGTCGGCGCCCGCGGAAAAGATGTGCGCGCCTTCGTGCAGAATCTGGAACGCTGGATCATCACCGCACTGCAGAGCTTCAATATCGATGCAGGGCCACGCGATGGCCGGGTCGGCGTCTGGGTCGACCGGACGGCGGCAGGTGGCCCGCTGCGTGAGGACAAGATCGCCGCCATCGGGGTGCGCCTCAAGCGCTGGGTCAGCTTCCACGGAATCAGCCTGAACGTGGAGCCGGACCTGGAGCACTTTACCGGCATCACGCCGTGCGGCATCGCTGATCCGCGCTATGGCGTCACCAGCCTTGCCGATCTCGGCATTCCGGCGACCATGGCGGATGCAGACATTGCCTTGCGCGATGCGTTCAAAACCGTGTTCGGCAGCGCGCTGACACCCGTCCCCTGCCCGCTTCAGCCCGCGGCGTAACTGGCCGGCAGGTCTTTCTCTTCGCCCTGCGCGATGTCGCTGCCGGTCTTGAACCGGCCGACGCCGCCATTCGGCATGCGCGCGACATAGAGCAGCGTCCAGAACATCACGAAGAATGAGCATACGGCCCAGATCATCATGGCAAGACCGAAGCCCGCCCCGGCTGCCATGGCGAGTTCGCTCTGCGGCGGGCCATTGCGCTGTGGCCCATGTTGGCCCTGTTTCGGCTTCGCAGCGGCTTCGGTGTCCGTGGCTGCCGCCTCAGGCCCATCCGTTGCCACGGATTCGGCCGCTGGCTTCGGTGCGTGCATGGACTCGTACTCTTTGATGCCGCCCTGAGCGCCGATGGAGAAGCCAACCAGGCCCAGAATCAACGGGATCAGTACGATCATCGCCCACAGAGTGGACTTGTGCGTTTCATGGAAGCGGCGGACGTGCGCCACCCATGACGTCATTTCCGTCAGGAGGGTAAACGCAAAGAACGGCACCAGAAGCGCCGGGACCGGCAGGACGATCGCCTCGATCGGCTTCCAGGCCGCGCTGAGATCCGCGCCCGCCAGTGAAGCGATGGACACAGCAAAAACCGGCACGATGAAGAGAAGGATCCGGCCGAGGAACATGAAGGTCCAGGCCCGGCTGAAGTGCAGCTTGGAGCTGGCACCAAGCGGGTTGAAGAAGGTCTGCACCCAGTTCATCTCGTGCGGATTGTCGCGCGCATCCTTGATCCAGGGCCGGTGCGGGTCGATCGCGGTGGGGTCGAGGGGTTTCATGTGGACAATGATCCTTGGCGAGGGAGAAGTCAGGACGCGTTGGAGGAGCCGGTCGCCGGCCCGTGGGAATTCGATTTCGGATCGGACGGCAGGCGCGCACCGATGAAAGCCAGGGCCGTGCTGGAGATGAGGAAGCTGGCGAGCGTCGTCAGCGCCAGGCCGCGGGAAAGCTCGAGCACATGCTCCTGCTGGGCATTGAACGCTCCGGACAGGCCTTCCGTCTTGGCCACTTCCTGAATCTGCTGGATGAGCGGCACCATTTGCGGCGACAGAAGCGGTATCAGAACCGTATCCAGAATCGACGACAGGATCACAAAGCCGAGCAGGAAGATCAGGCTGAGCCAGGCAGTCTGCCCAGCATCATGCAGGCGCTTGCCCAGCACGCAGAGATAGCCCCACAGCAAGGGATATTGCAGCACCGATGCGCCAATAGAGACACTGCTGGTGAGAACCTGCACGACCAGAGAGGCGCCGGTGAGCAGGATCAGGCCGCGAAGGAAGTCGCGCGAACCAATGCGGCCTTTCGGGCTGAGCAGGACGTGGCTGATGTCCATGAAGGATTGTGTCTCCGGTGATCTGATAAGTCAGTCTGCAGCGGTCTTATCAATAAACGATAAATCCACGCAAGCGAAACCTGCAACAAAAAGAGCCGGACCCTGCTGGGCCCGGCCCTCATGATACGTGCCGGTCGAGGCCGGAACAGGCTCAGATGAACGTGTCCGCCGCGCCAAGCGTCGGGTTTTTCGGATCGTCACCATACTTGTTCGGGCCAACCGTGCCGGGAAGACATGCGATCACGATTGAAGCAATCGAAGCGATCAGGCCGATCAGCGGAATCATGCTGGCCACGATGATGCCGAGATAGATCCAGCCGGTCTGGTTAATGTCATGAAGTCGGCGAACGTAAAGCGCGATGCTCGGGATCACGATGCCAAGGCCATAGAGCCCGAGCACACCGAACAAGAGCATGCCGATGGGGTTCATTTGGCCGCTCTCGAAATCGCCGCCCAGCGCGAACGCCAGTCCGCCAATCACAGCAAAGACGAGGAAGTTAAACAAAGCCACCCACCAGTATTCCGAACGGCGCGACCGGCCCTGGAAGTCGGTGTAGCGGGAGAAGAACATTTTTACTGCGTCAGAAAAGCTGACCATGGATCGGTCCCCTATTTTGTGGCGAGCGCCCTCTGCCTCGCCCCATAGTCCAAGAACGCAATGGCGGAACGCGACCCGCCACCTGCCTCAGATGCGACAGGATAGCGCGGCAATTTCATTATTGGGAGGTTAATTCATCCCCGGATCAGGCGAACTCAACCATAATTTCGTCGGCGGCGACACTGTCACCCGCGCTGACGTTGATCGTCTTGACCGTTCCGGTTGCGTCCGCCCTGATAATGTTCTGCATTTTCATGGCCTCAACGACGCAGACGGCTTCGCCTTCCTGCACTTCCTGACCGGGCACCACGTCCACGGACACAACCAGTCCGGGCATAGGAGACATAATCAACTTCGACGTGTCGGGCTTCGGTTTCTCTGGCAGGCGGGCATGCAGCTCTGCGATCTGCGGGGTGCAGACCAGCGCGCGCAGGGCGACACCGCGGTGGCGGAAAAGATAGCCTTCAGTCCGGTTGGCGAACTTCACCGCGAACGGATTGCCGTCCAGCGAACCTTCGACGAGGTGCAGACCGGGGTGCCAGTTGGTCACCAGCGAATGCGGCTTGCCGCCATTGATGGTGATCTCCGCATCCCCTTCTCCGCCCAGATCCAGCGTGACCGGGTACTGGTTGTCACCGAGGATCACGACCCAGTCACGGCGGGCTTCCGGCACCGGCGCCATGCGACCGCTGGTCAGTGCGGCGCGGCGCGAGAAGAAGCCATGCACATAGGCAGCAGCGCAGATCAGCTGGGTTTCCTGGGTCTTGGTCGGCGGCACGCCATCAAAGCCGTCCGGGAACTCATCCTTGATATAGGCCGTGGTGATATTGCCAGAGCGAAAACGCTTCTCGTCCATCACTGCAGCGATGAAGGGGATGTTGTCCTGGATGCCCTCGATGTGGAACCGGTCCAGCGCCTCGCCATGCACGTCGAGCGCGGTGTCGCGGTCCTTGCCGTGGGTGATCAGCTTGGCGATCATCGGGTCGTAGAACATGGAAATCTCGTCGCCCTCGCGGACCCCGCTGTCCATGCGCACTTCACCCTTGCCGAGCTTGCCTTCACCGGGTGGATGGAAGCGCTTCAGGCGGCCGATGGACGGCAGGAAGTTGCGGTAGGGGTCTTCTGCGTAGACACGGCTTTCCACGGCCCAGCCATTGATGCCGATGTCGGACTGCTTGATCTTCAGCTTCTCGCCGGCGGCGACGCGCAGCATCTGTTCCACCAGGTCGACACCGGTGATCATCTCGGTCACCGGGTGCTCCACCTGCAGACGGGTGTTCATTTCGAGGAAGTAGAAGCCCTTGTCCTTGCCGGACACGACGAATTCAACCGTGCCGGCGCTGTCATAGTTGACAGCTTTGGCCAACGCGACGGCCTGTTCGCCCATTTTCTTGCGCGTTTCCGGATCGAGCAGCGGCGAAGGCGCTTCCTCGATGACTTTCTGGTTGCGGCGCTGGATCGAGCACTCGCGCTCATTCAGATAGATGCAGTTGCCGTGCTTGTCGCCTAGCACCTGGATCTCGATGTGGCGCGGCTCAAGAATGAATTTCTCAATGAAGACGCGGTCGTCGCCAAAGGAGCTTTTCGCTTCGGCCTTCACGGCCGGGAAGCCCTCTTCGACGTCCTTGTCATTATAGGCGACGCGGATGCCCTTGCCGCCGCCGCCGGCCGACGCCTTGATCATCACCGGATAGCCGATCTCTTTGGATATCTTCACGGCTTCCTTGGTGTCCTCAATCAGGCCCATATGGCCCGGCACCGTGTTCACGCCCGCTTCGGCGGCGAGCTTCTTGGAGCTGATCTTGTCACCCATCGCATCAATGGCGAAAGCGTTCGGACCGATCCAGCCGATGCCCTCTTCTTCAAGCCGTTTGGCGAAGGCCGGGTTCTCGGACAGGAAGCCGAAGCCCGGATGGATGGCTTCCGCGCCGGTCTGCTTTACCGCCGCAATGATCTTGTCGGCAACGAGATAGGACTCTGATGCAGGCGAACCGCCAATATACACAGCCTCGTCGGCCATCTCGACAGCCATCGAGCCAGCATCGGCGTCGGAATAGACCACCACGGTCTGCACGCCCATACGGCGGCAGGTCTTGATGACTCGAACGGCGATTTCGCCCCGGTTTGCGATCAGGATTTTTTTGAACATCGGTACGCTGGTAGCCCCGCAAGTAACAATTTTAATTCAGCCCGCCGGAGTTACGCTGGCCATCCGGACTTGTCCACATATGACGGAGCGACAAAAGGCTCGTAAAAAGCCAACGTCATGTGTGAGTGCGTACGCGTTTCTGATGGGAAACTGCCGGCAAATGCCTAGTCTTCCAGGCCTTCGATTGTGGCTTCGAAGGCGCGCACCCGGCCCGTAAGCGAAACGAGGAAGGCCGTCGACCAGCTGATCAGGAGGAAACCATTCATGGACTCCGCAACCCCCAACATCCGCCAGTTATGCGACAAGATCACATCGCCAAAGCCGACTGTCGTGAAGGTCGATGTCGAAAAATAAACCGCCGTCTCGATCTGGTGGAGCTCCCCAACGAACAAATAGGCGAACGCATAGAGCCATATCTGCAGCGAGTGCAGCGCAAACAGGCTGAAAACGACAACCAGGATGCCGACCCCCTGCCCAATCGTCGAAAGACGGCCCCGCAGACGGTTGCCCTGATGCCGCAGCAGCGCTGTCAGGCCAACCAGCCCTGCGAAATGGATCGAGAAGGTCACCGCGACCATGACCGTTGCCACGGCCAGATTCAGGAGCAGAACCATATCCTGCGTCTCCAATTGTAACCGCCTGTATATTCCACAGCCATTGAGCTTTCGTTGACGCAGTCAAAATCTGCCTTCACAAGCGCTGCAACAGTACAAAAGACAGGGAGCCCCATCGTGGCGGACATGAAGGATCTGGCAGGACGCAAAGCAATTGTGACGGGCTCGGCCACGGGTCTCGGGCGGTCGATTGCGCTCAGGCTGGCTGAACGCGGCGCCGATGTGATCATCAACTGCACCAAATCCCTCGCTGACGCCGAACAGACGGTTTCCGATTGCCAGGCTCTCGGCGCGCAGGCTCGTCTGGTCCAGGCGGATGTCTCCACCGAGGAAGGCTGCAAGGCCCTCGCCGACGCGGCCGGTCTCTGGGGCCGGCTGGATATTCTGGTCAACAATGCGGGAATCACCCGCCATGCGCGCGACCATGCAGACCTCGACGCCCTCTCGCGGCAGGACTTCCTCGACATCTACGCTGTGAATGTCGCCGGTCCGTTCCTCATGATGCAGGCCTGCAAGCACCTCTTGGTAAAGTCCCACGAAGAGACCGGACGCGCTGCGGCGGTCCTGAATGTCTCATCAATTGCAGGCGTTACAGGCGTCGGGTCTTCGGTCGCCTATGCTGCCTCAAAGGGCGCTTTCAACACGATGACCCTCTCGCTTGCCCGCGCCTTGGCCCCCTCCATCAGAGTTAACGCCATCTGTCCGGGCTTCATCGGCACGCGCTGGTTCAAGGACCAGATGGGCGAGGAGCAATACAGAAAAATGGAAGCAGGTGTCGCAGCGTCAGTCCCGCTGAACGTAGCCAGTGGCCCCGACGACATTGCAGATTCGGCCCTTTTCTTCTGCAGTGATGCAAGCCGCCATGTGACGGGAGAAACCCTTCTCGTCGATGCCGGAATGCACCTTGGCTATGCCCCTCTGGTGGCGCGCTGACCTTTTGGTGACGCCCGAATTTGAGGCAGGCATGCCTTAAGTCTGCTCAATTCAGCGGCGTTCCTTATTTCGGTACCCTGATAAATTTTTTTTAGGTCCGCCGCCGCCCCGAGGCGCGTCAATCTGGTCATGGCGCTCAACGAAGCGCGCATATCAAGAACGGGGAAGTTCAAAATGGTATCCAAGGTTACACGGGCGGGGGTCGCCCTCGCAGTACTCGCATCCGCCGCTGGCGGAGCCCTTGCTGAAGGCGAATGGTCGGGCAACGTCGCAATGACGACAGACTATGTCTGGCGCGGCGTTTCACAGTCGAACGAAGACATGGCGATCTCTGGCGGCTTCGACTACGCTAACGGCCTGTTTTATGCTGGCACTTGGGCGTCGAACGTCGACTTCAGCGATGAGCCGGAAGACAGCAACGTCGAACTCGACCTCTACGGCGGCATCGCTGGCGAAACCGAAAGCGGCATCAGCTGGGACGTCGGGTTCATCTACTACGCTTACCCAGACGCAGAAGACGCAGACTATGACTTCGTCGAACTGAAGGGTGCGCTCGGCTACACCTTCACGAGCGGCGTGTCGGTCGGCGGCTCCATGTTCTGGGATCCGGACAACAAGAACGTCTACGTCGAAGGGTCGGCCGGTTATTCCTTCACGGACGAATTCTCGGTGGACGCAACGGTCGGTAATTACAGCTACGACGCTGGCGGTGACTACACCAACTGGTCACTCGGCGCGACCTACACCCTGCCGGTCGGCATCGACCTCGGCGTTCGCTACTGGGATACCGATATCGACGCAACCTCGATTGCGGAAGACCGCGTCGTCTTCACGATCTCGAAGGCGCTCTAGTCTTCCAACTGCTCCCAACTGCGCGGGGATCAATGCCCTCCTCCACGCGCAGCAAGGTGAAGGCCGCTGGTTCCCGCCGGAATCAGCGGCCTTTGTTTTACCCCAATCCATCCCTATCTATAATGCAGGCGGGACGCCCAATCACATTTTGAACCTAAGGAGACGATTGCGTGGCAGCCGAGTTTACCCCTGTGCAAGCGGTTGATGCGCTCGTCCCAGCGATCACGCTTCTCGGGTTCGGCGCAGCCTCGGCTCTCCTTTGCAAGGCCGCCCGCCTCAGCCCCATCGTGGGTTACCTGATCGTCGGTATACTGATCGGTCCGCACGCCCTTGGGCTGATCCATGAAAGCCAGGCCACACATTTGCTGGCGGAGCTGGGCGTTGTCTTCCTCCTTTTTGACATCGGCATGCACGTCTCCATGCGAGAGCTGCGCGAGAGCCGGCGAGACCTGCTGGGTCTTGCGCCCGCGCATCTCATGCTGACCGGCCTGATGAGCGCCGGCGCGCTGTGGATGGCAGGCATCGCCTGGCCCATCGCGCTGGCCGTGGGTCTCAGCCTTGGCCTTTCCTCCACGGCGGTCGTCGCCCGCATCCTGACAGAGCGTGAACAGAATTCCTGTCCCATTGGCAGAACCGCTACGCATGTACTGATCTTCCAGGACATGGTGGCCATCTTCCTGATGATCTATGCGACATCGCTCGGCGGGGCAGAGACCGGCGCATCCGGCCTTGCCGGCCTGATCTCGACGCAATTGCTGAGCGGCGCAGATCTGCCGCTTGCCGCCTCCCTTGCCCTCTCGGTGGTTCAGGCAGGCCTCGCTTTTGCCGCCGCCCTGCTGGCTGGCAAATACCTGATCAACCCGGTCTTCCGCACACTGGCCGTGATCCGCAATGAAGAGGCGTTTACCGCCTTTACCCTTCTCTTCGTTCTGGGCGCCGCCTGCGCCACGGCGATGGTTGGCCTGTCGCTGACACTCGGCGCCTTCCTCGCAGGCCTTGCCGTGTCCGGCACGCCCTTCCGCCACGAAGTGCAGACGGAAATGGCCCCCTTCCGCAGCCTGCTCCTGTCTTTCTTCTTCATCAGCGTCGGCCTGTCGATCGACGTCACGGCCCTGCTGCGCAACTTGCCGCTGGTCCTGCTGGCAGCGGGTGGAATGATCGGCATGAAAACCGTGCTCGGCTTTATCGCGGCGCGCCTAAATGGCTGGAGCGTTCCGGGCGCAACCCAGATGGCGTTTCTGTTGGCGCAGGGGTCCGAGTTTACGCTCGTCGTTCTGTCGCTGGGCGCCATCGTTACCGGCATGCCGGGCGCGCTGATGAGTAGCGTCGTCGCAGCCGTCGCCCTATCGCTGGCGCTCGCTCCGGCCTGGGCAGGCCTCGGCGCCCGCCTCTCCCGCCACATCGTCCGCCAGACCCAGATCAAAATGGAATCCGCGCCAGCCACCGCGCCGCTGCTTGACCGTCCTGTGATCGTCGTCGGCATGACACAGACCGGCCGTCTCGCCGTCGACGCGCTGGAGGATCATGGCATCCCTTATCTCGCCACCGAATTCGACCCCGACCGGATGCTCTCGGCTGTGGCTGACGGCTACCGGGTCTCGTTCGGCGATGCATCGAACATGAAACTGATCGAGGCTATCGGCGGCACGAATGCCCGCGCCCTGGTGATCGGCTCGCCGCGTTATGAAGTGTCACACGACGTGACGCCGGTGGTGGAGCGGCGGTTTCCGGGTCTGAAGCGCTTTGTCTCGGTCGACACACCGGAAGACATGGTGCGTTTTGCCGGGCTTGGGATCCGGACGCACTTCAACATGGGCGATCCGCGCGGCATCGAGATGGTCATCGACATGCTGAACGCGCTCGACGTGCCGGAAGACAAGGTCAGCGCCTGGCTTAGCCACGAGACCGAGCGCTTTGCCATTGGCGAAGCCAAGTCGGACGAAGACGACGATGATGATCTGGACCCGCTCGAGCCGGATATTGAACAGGCCGCCTGACCCAGACTTTGCCCCGCAAAGACATGGGGTGGAAATTGCGCAAAATGAGGTTTATAGGCACCCTCATTCTCCAAGGAGGCAATTATGCGCATTGGTGTTCCAACCGAAATCAAGAAACAGGAATCTCGTGTCGGCCTGACGCCGGAAAGCGTCGGCGAACTGGTACGCGCTGGCCATGTGGTCAACATTCAGGACGGTGCGGGACTCGGCTCCGGCTTTGCAAATGAAGCCTACACCATTGTTGGCGCGAAAATCCTGCCGGACGCCGATGCGGTCTTCAGCGCCTCCGAACTGATCGTGAAAGTGAAAGAGCCCCAGCCGACCGAGACCGCGCGTCTGACCCCGGCGCACACGCTGTTCACCTATCTCCACCTGGCGCCCGATCCAGTTCAGGCCGAAGGCCTCAAGAAATCGGGCTGCCTCGCGATTGCCTATGAGACCGTCACCGACGCGCAAGGCGGCTTGCCGCTGCTGCGTCCGATGAGCCAGGTTGCCGGCCGGATGTCGATGCAGGTCGCCGCCTGGGCCCTGATGCGCACCAAGCGCGGCCGCGGCATTCTTCTCGGCGGCGTACCGGGTGTTGCCCCGTCAAAGGTCGTCATCATTGGCGGCGGCGTCTCCGGCACCCATGCGGCCGAGATCGCGGTCGGCATGCGCGCGGACGTGACGGTGTTCGACCGCAACAATAACCGTTTGGCAGAACTCGATGAACAGTTCCGCGGCGGCTTGAAGACCATGTATTCGACTGCCCATTCGCTGGCCGAAGCCATCAAGGACGCAGACCTCGTGATCGGCGCCGTGCTGATCCCTGGTGCCGCCGCGCCAAAACTGATCAGCCGTGACCAGCTGAAGACGATGAAGCCCGGAGCGGTTCTGGTCGACATCGCCATTGACCAGGGCGGTTGTTTCGAGACCAGCCACGCCACCACGCACGAAGACCCGATCTATGACGTCGACGGCGTGCTGCACTATTGCGTCGCGAACATGCCGGGCGCCGTGCCACGCACGTCTACCTATGCGCTCAACAATGCCACCCTGCCCTTCGTGATGCAGATTGCGAACCTTGGCGCGCGCGAGGCGATCAATGCCAACCCGCACCTCGCCAACGGCCTGACCGTGGATGCCGGCAAGATCGCGCATGAAGCCGTCGCGCATGACCTCGGCGAAGACTATGTGCGTCCGGCCTGGCTGAAGAACTGACACAAAAGCGAACGAAATAAAGCCGTCCGGTGGGGCACACCGGACGGCTTTTTGTTTGTCTCGATCAGATCAGGACAGCGCAGCGATTGCATCGTCGATCGTGGCGCGGGGCCGGTCGAGGATGGCGCCGATCTGGGCGCGCTGTTCGATGGCCAGCCACAGGCCCAGCACTTCGACATCCACCACGCGCCATTCCCCGCCACGGGAAATCACGCGCCAACGAACCGTCATCGGGTCCTGACCTTTCTGCGTGACCCGCGTCTCGACAATCGAGTCGGTCGGCTTGAGGTCTTTAGAGCCAATCACCTTGATTTCCGCATCGCGGAACTTGTCGGAATTGTCCCGGAACGTTTCAGACAGAAAGTTGCTGAGGGCCGCCGTAAAGCGGGTCTGCTCGTCCTCAGTGACGCGGCGGACGTGCTTGCCGAGGGCAAAACGGGCCACGGCAACCACGTCGATGGAGCGTGTGAAGGCTTCCTCACCTTTGACCGGATCTGCAATATCATTGGCAGCGCCAGCGATGAGTGCCTCGGCCTCGGGGCCAGCGAACGCCGACAGCGGCATCAGGGCGACGACGGCGGATGCAAGGAGGGTGCGGAACATGGGACACAGACCTTCAGGTTTTACGTCACGCCTACATATGGCGTGCCACCCCGATTGGTTCCCCGATTTACTCTATATCAATCATACATTTTCGGCATGAGTTTGACGCGAAGATGAAGCCGATTTCTGCTGAGGCGCGGCTTCTGTGCCACATCGGGACGCAAGTGTTTCGGGCTGGAACGTTGGCAGTCGAACGTCAGCCGTTCTAAGCGCATTTCACTGCAAATCATGTAAACAGGAGGGGGGCATAAATTCATTTACCCATTCGTTGAATGACGCTCCCGCTGGATCGATTTGTGACAAGCAGCGGCATAGCGGTCGAGCAGCCCTGAGCCTGTTTCATTGCGCACCACAGCGAAGCGGGGACCTTCAAAAGAATCACTCGATTGCGAAAATCGACCCTTTGGATCGATTTTTCAGCGCTTTGCGCCAACTGCAATCGAATGGTGCGGGCGGCCGGACTCGAACCGGCATGACCATACGGCCGAGGGATTTTAAGTCCCTTGCGTCTACCAATTCCGCCACGCCCGCATCCGGGGGTGGACATAACCGGTTTTGCCGGGAGATGCTATCGGGGAACCGCGCCTCGGCGCCCTGAGAGTAGGATCCCATGCTGAAAGCCCTGCCCTTCCTATGGTTCCTGCTGGCGGCGGTGGGTGTCGCAGCCCATATCGTCCTCGCCATGACGACGGCTTCCTCAACATACCTCCCCGCAGCGCTCACGACAGCGGGATTCACTGCCCTGTTTTCCACGGTCCACATTATCGGCATCGCGCTGGTCTATATGTTGATCCTGCGCACCCGGCCATCGCCCGGCGTGGCAATCATCGGGTATAGTCATTTATTCTTGGCGAGTGCCGCCTATGTCGGACAGGCTTTCGGTACGATGGAGCGCGCCCGCCATATGTCCAACCCGGCCTCGACCGACCTGGCCGCAATGGGATTTGCCGACTCAGCCAGCGCCTTAGCCAGCATCCTTGGCGGTATCGTGTTCATCCTCGCCCTGATCGTGGCGCTGAACACGCACCACGTCAGGCCGGAGGATGTGTTCTAGCTGACGCGTTCGAACACGGCGGCGAGGCCCTGCCCGCCGCCAATGCACATGGTCTCGACGCCATAGCGCGCCTCGCGGCGGTCCATTTCGCGCAGCAGTGTGGTCAGGATGCGCACGCCCGTACAGCCGACCGGGTGGCCGAGCGAGATGCCCGAACCGTTGACGTTCAGCCGCTGCATGTCGTCGTCGCCAAAGCCGAGCGCCTTGGTGCAGGCGAGAACCTGCGAAGCGAAGGCTTCGTTCAGCTCGAACAGGTCGATGTCCTTCAGCTCAAGCCCCGCACGCTTCATCGCCTTCTCTGACGACGGCACTGGGCCGATGCCCATGACATCTGGCCCAACACCAGCGACCGACCAGGAGACCAGCCGGCCAAGCGGCTTCAGGCCATACTTGTCGGCCATTTCGCGCGTACAGACGATACAGGCCGCCGCGCCATCATTCTGGCCGGAGGCATTGCCTGCCGTGACGGTGGACTCAGCATCCACCTTGCCGCGAATGGCGCGCAATGTGGAGAGTTTCTCGATGGTCGAGTCCGCACGGATATGCTCATCCTTGTCGACCACGGTGTCGCCTTTGCGGCCCTTGACCGTGAACGGAATGATCTCTTCGTCGAACTTGCCAGCAGCCTGAGCCGCAGCGGCCTTCTTGTGGGAATTGTACGCGAATTCATCCTGCGCTTCGCGGGTGATCTGATAGTCCCGGCGAAGGTTTTCCGCCGTCTCAATCATGCCGCCCGGCACCGGATGGAACTTGCCGCCAGCAGTGTAGCGCCCGCGCGAAAGGCCGTCATGCAGCATCAGGCCATCGCCCTTGATGTCCCAACGCATGTCAATCGAAAAGAAAGGCGCGTTCGACATGCTTTCGGCACCGCCTGCGATGACAAGATCGTTCGCGCCGGAGCCGACCTGCATGACCGCATTGATCACCGCCTGAAGGCCGGAACCGCAGCGCCGGTCGATCTGATAGCCGCCGGTCGTGGTGGTCAGGCCCGCATCCAGTGCCACCATGCGTCCGAAGGCCGGGGCTTCCATGGTCGGATAGCATTGCGCAAAGATACAGTCTTCCACCACTTCGGGCGGCAGGCCGGTGCGCTTCATCAGCTCGCTGATGACATGGCTCGCCATTTCATGCGCGTGCACGGTTTTGAAGCTGCCGCCAAAACCACCCACGGCGGTGCGGACGGGTTCACAGATGACTACGTCTCTCATCGGGCTTATCCCTGCTGGTCGCGGCCGCGCGCAGTCACCTGCTTGCGGGCCTCTTCGACGGCGTCGGCCGTCACGGAATTTGCGTGCTCAATCGAGCGGCGGACTTCTTCCTTCATCGCATCCTTGAAGGACATGCCGAAACCGTCATCGATCAGCGCCTTGTATTTCTTCAGCAGCACCGGCTGAGAGCCGCACATCTCATGCGCCATCTTCATCGCGGCGGGCACAAGCTCGTCCGCCTTGTAGACACGGTTTACAAGGCCCCAACGCTCAGAGGTTTCGGCGTCGATGAAATTGCCGGTGAAGGAAAGTTCCTTGGCGCGGCTGATACCGATGAGGCGCGAGAGTTTCTGCGACAGGCCCCAGCCCGGCACGATGCCGACGCGGGCATGGGTATCGGCGAAGCGCGCGTTCTCGGAAGCCAGCAGCACATCACACATCAGCGCCAGCTCAAAGCCGCCCGTGATCGCGAAGCCATTGATCGCGCCGATAATGGGCCACGGATACGCGTCCATTGCGGCGAGGATGTTGATGGCTTTTGAATCCTCGTCAGCGCCGAGGGCAAATCCTGTCTGGCCTGCCTCTTTGAGATCAACGCCCGCCGTGAAAGCACGCCCTGCTCCGGTCAGCACGACGGCGCGGATGTCCGCATCGTCCTTCAGTTCAGTGAACACGCGCACGATCTCTGAGCGCAGCGCACGGCTGAGCGCATTCAGCGCGTCCGGACGGTTCAGCGTCACGAGCGCGACAGGACCGTCGCGTTCTACCAATATGATGTCGTCAGCCATTACAGCCTCCCTGTTTTATCTGCCCAAAGATGATCAGGCGGTTTTCTTGCGGAACATGTTCACGATGGCGATAACAAGCGCGATGACCGCGATAACCCCAGCGATTTCGAACAGGTAGAATTTCAGCGGCGTCAGCCAGCTCTTGGCGTCGAGCACGTTGGCCGCGCCGGAGAGCGCCAGCGCCTGGACGGTGTTCTCGGTCAGGTCTACGACAATGGTCGCAAAAGCCGGCAGAGCGGCGAGCTTGCCGAAGCGACCGAAGAAACGCAGCGCCATGGCCGCGAAGAAGCCACCATAGGCGAGCGGGTAGGTCGTATCGAGCAGGGCCGTGATCCAGAAATGCGCCGAGCGCTGCGGTCCGGTCATTGCCGCAAGGTGTTTCTGCGCGCCAGCGCCCGTCAGGATACTGTCGAGATATTGCCCGCCGACGGCCGGGGCCATCAGGCCAAAGCCCACCGTGATCAGGATCGAGGCAGCAAACAGCGCCCAGATTACGGGTGTTCGCGTCAGAAATGTTGTCATGAATTGGCGTCCTCCAGCCGTTCGGGTCTTACGCCCGTTGCTTCGATGATCGCCGAGAGTTTCGCGACGATCTCATCCGTCAGCTCTTCATGAAGTGTGGAGGCGACGAGGTGAACCCCATTGTCGCCCAACGAACGAAACCAGGGATACGAGCCGAACGAAACGAGCGGCATCTCTTTCGCCAGCGCGCCCAGCGGCTCTGCGATGTCCCCTTCCCGGAGTCCAATGCCCCGGATCGTGATCTTGTGCACCACAGCACCGGTTTCCAGCCTTGGACCGATGTCTTCCAGCATGGCGCGGGCAACCTGAGGTACGCCGGCCAGGGTGAACACATTCCCGGTCTGGAAGCCCGGCGCGCCGGAGACCGGATTGGCCACCACGCTCGCCCCGTGCGGAATGCGCGCCATGCGGCGCCGGGCCGGCGTGTACTCGGTGCCCATCGCGGCATAGCGCTCAGCCAGCATGGCGGTCACTTCCGGATGTTCCGAAATGCCGACGCCGAACGCTTTGGCGATAGCATCGGCAGTGATGTCATCATGCGTCGGGCCGATGCCGCCTGTCGTGAAGACATAGGTGTATTTCGCCCTCAGCTCGTTCACTGCGGCGACGATCTCATCCTCGATATCCGGCACGGTGCGGCTCTCCCGGACGGGAATGCCGAGCGGCGCCAGATAGGTCGCGATCTGTTGCAGATTGATGTCGCGCGTGCGGCCGGAGAGGATCTCGTCTCCGATCAGCAGGACGGCTGCGGTGGGCTGGGTGCGATCTGTCATTCCAGTTCCATCCTCCAAGCAGCGTCACTCTGCAAGCGCGCGGTAGACGAGATTGGCGGATTCCTTGCGCATGGCCCTGTCCGTGCTGCCCGGAAAGCGCTGGATCATGCCGATGAAGAACAGGTCGTTTTTTGGATCGATCCAGAACCATGTGCCGGCCGCGCCGCCCCAATAGTAAGAGCCTTCAGGCTGGCTGGATCCGGTCGCGGAAGGATCGACATAGACCGCAAAGTCCAACCCGAACCCTTGCCCGGCCATTTGCGGGTTGGGGCTGATCCCGTCAGAAAACAGGCTCACGCCTTCGGGCAGCACATTGGTCCGCATCAGTTTCACCGTCTCAGGTTTCAGGATACGAACACCGTTCAGTTCCCCCCCACTGACCAGCATCTGACAGAACCGGGCATAATCCCCGATGGTCGAGACGAGGCCGTGACCGCCCGCCTCCATTCCGATCTCGCCTTCGCGGAATTCGAAGCCGGGCGCGCTCAGCACTTCCAACTCGCCCGTCTCGGCGTTCGGGGTGAAGACGTCTGAAAATCTGTCGCGTTGGTCATCCGGCACGAAGAAGCCGGTGTCCGTCATGCCGAGCGGGGAGAAGAGTTCATCCTGCAGGTATTGACCGAGCGGCTTTCCGCTCAGCTTCTGGACGATGTAGCCCTGAACATCGACCGCCGTGCTGTAGGCCCAATTGGTGCCCGGCTGGTAGAGCAGCGGCACGGTCGCGAGCCGCGAAATGTAGGTATCAAGGTCAGGTGAACGCAGCACTTCAGCCTCAGCGAACATCTTGTTGACCGGATCGTCACTGAACAGGCCATAGGCGAAGCCCGCAGTATGGCTCATCAATTCCCGCATCGTGGCGGGCCGGTCGACATTAACCAGGATTGGCTCCCCTGCCTCATTGAGGCCCTGGAATACTTTCAGGTTGGCCAGTTCCGGTGCGAATTTCGTGATCGGGTCGTCCAGACTGAACGCTCCGTCCTCATAAAGCGTCATCAGGGCGACGCCCGTAATCGGCTTCGACATGGAATAGATACGGAAAATGGTGTCTTCAGTGATGGGCGCCTGGTCGGCCGCCCGGCGGATGCCGTACTGGTCATAATTGATGACCTTGCCGTCCTTCACCAGCAGCGTGGAAACTCCTCTCACCGTTCCCTCATCCACCGAATTCCGCATCGCAGCGTCCAGCGCGGCCAGTCCATTTGCTGAAAATCCGGCTGGCATTTCCGCATCCGCAAGATGCTCGAACGGGGTGGCGGCCGGCTCAACAGTTGGCGCGGTTGCGCAGGAGGCCATGCTGAACAGGGCCAATGCTGAAAGGATAGGACTGATCTGACGCTTCATGAGGCTCCCCTTGCCGGACATATACAGCAGGTGTCGCTTGCACCCTGGCTTCCACATTAAAGAGATCATGCGCCCGACGCCAAGGTGAACCTCGCGGCAAGTCTTGCAGCGCAGGTCATTCGCACTCCGCACAGTGGAATTTCGGGCCGCAAACTGTTATCTGTCCTGAAAAGATGCCTGTTTCTGATCACAGGCCCTTCAAAGGCATAAAAATGACCGACACCAACCTCCTCCTGCCCATGCGCACAGGCGAAATCCGCACCCACGATGCCGAAGGCTTCGAAGGCATGCGCAAGGCCGGGCGGCTGGTGGCTGAGTGCCTCGACATGCTGGTGCCGGAAGTGAAGCCGGGCGTGACCACCGAACACCTGGACAATCTGGTCCGCGAGTTCGTGATGGACCATGGCGCGGTCTCCGCGACGATCGGCTATCGCGGCTATCGCCATGCCTCCTGCATCTCGGTGAACCACGTGATCTGCCATGGCATTCCGGGGGCAAAACCGCTGAAAGATGGCGACATCGCCAATATCGACGTGACGCTCATCATCGATGGCTGGCATGGTGACCATTCGCGCATGTACGGCGTCGGCGAAGTGAAGCGGAAGGCCGAACGGCTGATGGACCTCACCTATGAGGCCATGATGGCTGGTATCGCCCAGGTTAAGCCCGGCGCCCGGTTTGGCGACATTGGGGGTGCGATCAGCGAGATCGCCCGCGCGAACCGTCTGTCCGTGGTTGAGGATTTCTGCGGTCACGGCCTCGGCCGCCTGTTCCATGACGAGCCGAACGTCGTCCACTCTTCGAACTACAATACCGGCCCGGAACTGAAGCCAGGCATGTTCTTCACGGTCGAGCCGATGCTGAACCTTGGCCGCCGGGACGCTGCCATTCTGCAGGACGGCTGGACCGCGGTGACCCGCGACCGCCAGCTCTCGGCCCAGTTCGAGCATTCTGTCGGCGTCACGGAAACCGGGTTTGAGATCTTCACCACCTCCCCCAAAGGCTGGCACCAGCCCTACAAGGTCGACACCAGGGCCTGACGCCTCTTTTTCGCAGCGCGATTTCGTGGTTTCTCCGCAGGGATGAAACCGGACACCGATAAACCTCACTGGCAAGGTCATCGCGAGCGGCTGCGCGGCAAGCTGCTGGCGCGCGGCGCCTCGGCGCTGGATGACTACGAAATCCTCGAAGTCCTGCTGATGGCCTTCATCCCGCGCCGGGATGTGAAGCCGATTGCGAAAGCGCTTGAAGCAAAGTTTGGCGGCCTCTCCGCCGTGCTCGCCGCCCCGGCGGCCGATCTCGTGAAAGTGGACGGTGTGGGCGAAACGGTTGCCGCCTATCTCAAAGCCGTCGCCGAATTGCAGAGCCGGGCGAGCCTTCAGGAAATCCGCAAGCGCGAAGTGATCTCGTCCTGGTCTGCCCTGCTGGACTATGTCCGCCGCGAAATGCAGCACGAAACGCGCGAGCAGTTCCGCGTGCTTTTCCTGGACCGCAAGAATCAGCTGATCGCCGACGAGGTGATGGGCCAGGGCACAGTGGATCATGCCCCGGTCTATCCGCGCGAGATTGCCCGGCGGGCGCTGGAGCTGGCCGCTTCCAGCCTGATCTTGGTACACAACCACCCTTCGGGTGACACCACGCCCTCGCGCGCCGATATCGACATGACGCGGGAAATTATCGACGCGCTTACCCCCTTCGAAATCGAAGTCCACGATCACCTGATCGCTGGCACGGGCGGGGTCACCAGCTTCCGGGCCGCAGGACTGATCTGATCATTACGTGACGATAAGACTTGCAGCGGGCGCCGGGGCCGGTACCGTAGCACCAACGGCAGCAAGCGCCCGGCGAGAAGCGCGCACCCTGCAACAGAGGAGACGGCATGACCGATACAACGACTGGCCAGGCGGCCCAGCCTGGCTACATTACCGGTTTTGGCTCTCGCGGGTACAGGTCCTATGTCCTGATCTCCCTGATGCTGGTCTACACGCTGAACTTCATCGACCGGACGGTTCTGACCGTGGTCGCTCAGCCGATCATCAACAGCTTTGGTCTCGACGACGCCCAATGGGGCCTGCTCAACGGCCCGCCCTTTGCGCTGTTCTATGCCCTGATGGGGATTCCGATTGCGATGTGGGCCGACCGCGGCAACCGCGTCTTTATCATCGGTCTCTGCATCATCATCTGGTCAGTCATGACGGCGCTGTGCGGTCTGGCCGCCGGCTTCCTCTGGCTGCTCCTGTTCCGCGTCGGCGTGGCAATCGGTGAAGCCGGTTGCACCCCGCCGGCCAACTCCCTGATCACCGATTATTATCCACCCAAGAGCCGGGCAAATGCGCTCGGCATCTATTCCATGGGCGTGACGCTGGGCGGTGTTCTTGCCCAGCTGTTCGGTGGCACGATCGCCTCTATCAAGGGCCCGGACATGGGCGCGTGGCTGCATTCGCTCGGCCTCGGCTTCCTGTTCGATCATATCCAATGGGACAATGTCGAAGGCTGGCGCATCGCGTTTGTCGCGATTGGCTTGCCCGGAATCGTGCTCGCCATTGTGCTCTGGCTCACCGCCAAGGAACCCCCGCGCGGCTATTCCGATCCACCAGATGGACGCACGGACAAGGCTGGCTTCTTCGAGGCCTTCAAAGAGTTTTCCGCCAAGCCGACCTTTTGGACCCTGTCCCTCGGCGCCGCCTTCGTGGCCTTTGTCGGCTATGGCCTGATCACCTTCCAGGCGCCGTTCCTGATGCGCGTACATGGGGTCAGCGTGCATGAAGCTGCCGTGAACTATGGCGCGCCGCTGGCCGCCGTCGCCGCGTTCGGCACGTTCATGGGCGGGTTCCTGTCAGAGAAGCTGTCGGGTCGGTTCCCGGCCGTGGCCGCCTGGCTGCCTGGCGTTGGCCTGCTGATCGCCATCCCGGCCTACACCGCCGCCTTCCTTGCCTCGTCGCTTTCCATGGCGTTCGGCCTCTGGATTGTCGCCGGCATCGCGCACTATGCCTATCTCGGCGCCCAGTACACGGTCGGCACAGCCATTGTCAGTCCTCGGTCGCGTGCCACGACGATCTCGGTTCTGCTGCTGATCATCGCTCTCATCGGCAACGGCATCGGCCCCCTCTTCACCGGCTGGATGAGCACGCACTTCATGCAGGCGAGCCTCGCCAGCCAGGGTCTGGCCGATCAATTCGGCGCGTTCGAACCGAAATATTGCGGCGTGAATGTCGCCGAGCTCGGTGCCGATGGCCCGGCTCTCTGTACCGCTTATGCCGAGGGCCTGCGCCAATCCATGATCGCGACCGTGATGTTCTTCCTCATCGCAGCGGTCTGCTACTTCCTCGCCGCGCGCACCTATATGCGCGACCGCTACGACCCGGCCTCACACGCCGCACAAGGATGATGTGCAACCCGGCCACCTGACAGGAGACGCCCATGACCGACGCCGCCGCAGCCCGACCGGGACACGAGACAGGATTTGGCACGCCCGCTTACCGCGCCTATGTGCTGAGCGCCCTACTCGTCGTTTACATCTTCAACTTCATCGACCGGTCGATCTTCGCAATCCTGACCGAGCCGATGAAGACCTCGCTGAAGCTGGAAGACTGGCACATGGGCGTGCTGGGCGGTCTCGCCTTCGCGATCTTCTACACGACACTGGGCATCCCGATTGCGCGCCTCGCCGAACGACGCAGCCGCATCGGCATCATCGTTGTGTCGCTGACCATCTGGAGCCTGATGACCGTCCTGTGCGGCTTTGCGCTCGGCTTTGCCTCCCTCTTCATGTTTCGTCTTCTGGTGGGTGTGGGTGAGGCGGGCTGTACCCCGCCGGCCCAGTCCGTCATCGCGGACTATTTCAAGCCTTCCAGCCGCGCGACCGCCGCATCGATCTATGCGCTTGGCGTTCCGCTTGGCGGAATGATCGCCGGCCTCGCTGGTGGGCCGATCAATGACTACGTGACCGGCCACAATGTACACAACTTGCTAGACGGTTGGGGCTGGACCTGGGCGCGTGACGCCATTGACTGGCAGAGCATGGAAGGCTGGCGCATCGCATTTGTCGCCGTCGGCCTGCCGGGCGTAATCATTGCCGCAGTCCTCGGTATGACCATCAAGGAACCGCCGCGCGGCTATACAGATCCGCCTACAGCAACCGGCACCCCGCTGGAGAAGATGGGCTTTATCGCGTCGTTCAAGTTGCTGATGAAGAAGCCGACCTATGTCCATGTGGTCGCGGGCGCATCCATCGCCTCCTTTGCCGGTTATGGCATTGCCCAATTCTCGACCTCATTCCTGCGGCGCACCCATGGCCTCAGCCTGACCGAAGCAGCGCTGATCTTCAGCCTGGTCATCGGGCTTATGGCGGCGATTGGCGTGTTCCTGTCCGGCTTCCTGGCTGACAAGATGTCCGTACGCCATCCGAAAGCACTATCCTGGATGCCGGCGCTCGGCATGGGCCTGTCTGTGCCGCTCTACTGGCTTGGCTATCTCGCACCGACCGTGCCGCTTATGCTGCCCCCATTGATGGCAGCCGCGACGCTGCACTATTTTTATCTTGGGCCAATGTATGCAGTCTCAACCGGTGTCGCCGATTCCCGGATGCGCGCGACGGCTGTGGCGCTGACGCTGTTTGCCGTGAACCTGATCGGCATCGGCCTCGGCCCCACCCTGATCGGCATCCTGTCGACCATCCTGAAAAACATGATGCTCGGAGGGGCCGATCTCGGCCTGACACTCGCCATGTGCAAGGATGTAACCGGCCTCGCCGCAGACCAAGCGGCGGCCTGCAACAGCGCCAATGCCCGCGGGCTTCAATGGTCGATTATCATTTTCGCCTCGCTGTATGGCTGGGCAGCGCTTCATTATCTGTGGGCCGGGAAAACGCTGCAGCGTGACATGATCGGCAAGGCAGCTTAATCGGGCTGTATGGCTGTCTACACGCAAGTTCCCGATGACGCGCTGGCCGCGTTCCTGAGCGAGTACGACCTCGGCGCGCCCCTTGCCTTCAAGGGGATTGCCGAGGGCGTCGAGAATTCGAACTATTACCTTGAGACCGAAAAGGGCCGGTTCATTCTCACCTTGTTCGAGAAACGGGTGAACGCGGCGGACCTGCCTTTCTTCATCGGCCTGAAGCAGCACCTTGCGGCCAAGGGCTTCCCTTGCCCATCGCCGATTGCGGCGCGCGACGGAGCGGCCTTGCGGACGCTGGAAGGCCGTCCGGCCCTGATCGTCTCGTTCGTCGATGGCCTCTCGCCGCGCAAGCCGAACGTGACCCAGTGCCGTGAACTCGGCGCGGGTCTGGCGCGGATGCATCTGGCGCTCGCCGACTTTGACATGGTGCGGGAAAACAGCCTCGGCCCGGCAAGCTGGCCGCGCCTTTGGGCGGGCCGCGAAGCGGACGCGGAAGGCCTGCAGCCCGGTCTCGCAGAGGCCATCGCCGCGGACCTGTCAGAGATCGCTGCGGCCAAGCCGCAGGCGCTTGGCCTGCCGCGCGGCACGATCCACGCAGACCTCTTCCCGGACAATGCGTTCTTTCTGGGCGATCATTTCTCCGGCGCCATCGACTTCTATTTCGCCTGCACCGATGCGCTGGCCTATGACCTCGCCATCTGCCTGAATGCCTGGGCGTTCGAGGATGGCGGCGGGCCCTCGCTGGACTATAATTTCTCCAAGGGCGCGGCGCTGATTGCGGGCTATGAAAGCGTGCGCCCGCTGGAGACAGCAGAGCGCAACGCCTTGCCGGTTCTGGCACGCGGCGCCGCCCTGCGTTTCTTCCTCACACGGCTGGTCGACTGGTCATCAACGCCCGCCGGTGCCCTCGTAAAGCCCAAAAACCCCCTCGAATATGCCGGACGCCTGGCCTTTCATCGCAAGGTGAACACGGCTGAAGGCTATGGTGCATGAGTGAAGAGGCAGACAGCGGGCCAGTAGAACCAGCCCTGCCGAGCTATGCGGGCGCCGTACAACGCCGCCAGTTCAAACGGATCAAGATGGGCCTGCTGATGGCATCCATGGCGGCGTGCCTCGGGGTGACGCTGCTGGGTGCCGTGTGCTCTGGCGTCGCGGCTCTTGTGGACGGATTGCTGGGCATGTCTGCGAACTCAAGTTTTCTTCGTAGTGGCGGCGGTTTCATGAATGGCCTGTATGGCGGGGCACAGCTGGCGACCTATAATTTCTTCCTCTTCTTCATCACCGTGCCCGCGGCCTGGCTGGCGCTTGGCCTCTCCATCGGACGCCTGCCCTATCGCGGCATTGTGCGGCGCCCGCCTTATGTCCGCTGGGGCAGTATATGGGGCGCGATCCTTGTCGGCACCACGACGGGTGGGTTCGGCTTTCTGGGTGGCTTCCTCAGCGGGCTCGGCGCGCTGCTGTCTGGCGGTATGATCGGAGCGCTCGCCGGGGCGGGCTGTGGGCTGCTCTTCCATGCCATCGTGAAGCCCGCGAACCAGATCGCGGATGTGGACGTCAACGTCTTCTGACGCTTGACGCATCCGGCGAAACTCAGCACCTCAGATCCATGACCGATACGATTGAAATCTGGACGGATGGCGCCTGCAGTGGCAATCCCGGCCCCGGCGGCTGGGGTGCGCTCCTGATCGCGGGCGGCCACCGCAAGGAACTCTGGGGCGGCGACAAGGCCACCACCAATAACCGGATGGAGATGCTGGCCGTGATCGAGGCGCTGAATGCGCTCAAAGGCCCCTCCAAGGTGACCCTGAATGTCGACTCCACCTATGTGAAGGACGGCCTGACCAAGTGGATCCATGGCTGGAAACGCAATGGCTGGAAGACCGCCGCGAAAAAGCCGGTCAAGAATCAGGACCTCTGGATGGCGATGGACGAGGCCTGCCAGCGCCACGACATCACCTGGAAATGGGTGAAGGGCCACAATGGCGACCCCGGCAACGAATGGGCTGATGAGTTGGCCCGTCTCGGCACGGAAGAAGCGCGCGGGCGCTAGGCCAGCAAGGCCGTTGCGGCGGCCTTGAAGTCTTCCTCGCCTGCCCCGACCAGTTCAATCACATATTCCGGCTTGTCCTCGCGCCGCTTGCGGCTGCGCGCGTAGAGCGGATCATAGTGCAGCTCCATCAGCTGGCGGGCGAGCTCCGGGAAATTCCCCTTTGACGCCAGTGCCAGCCAGGCCTCAATCGTTTCCTTTGACTGCAGGCCCTTCAGCTTGCCGATGGCCGCAGCCAGGCGGCCAGCATCTGAGATAATGTCCGCATACGCGCCGACCAGATAGTCCGCCCGCGCCTTCGCCGGCATGTGCACTTCGATACGCGGCGCCGCCAGCATGGACTGCCACAGGCGGCGGGGCACCCGGCGGCGGCCGACCATGGCGGACTCGGCCTCGACATAGATCGGCTTTGACAGGTCGAGCTGGCGCAGGCGCTGCCAGAGGTCGGTTTCGAACATTCGCTGAGCTGGCTGGGTGTCCTCGCCGAAATCCCCGAAGGCGGAGCCGCGATGATTGGCGATTCCTTCCAGGTCAATCACCTGTCCGCCTTGTTCCGCGATGGCATGCAGCAGCGCCGTCTTGCCGGTGCCGGTCTGGCCGTCGATCAGGCGGATCGGCAGCAGCGTCTCGTCCTGTTCCAGCCCGGCGACGACTTCGCGGCGCCATGTCTTGTAGCCGCCCTTCACGATGCCAACCGGCCAGCCAACGGAGGACAGGATCGTCGCCATGGCATTGGAGCGCATCCCGCCGCGCCAGCAATAGACCAGAGGGCGCCAGCTTTTCGGCTTGTCGGCAAGCGCCGTTTCCAGATGACCGGCAATGTTGCGTGCCACGATGGCGCCGCCGATCCGATTGGCGCGAAAGGGGCTCTCCTGCTTGTAGATCGTGCCAACAATCGCCCGTTCGTCATTCGAGAGCACCGGCAGGCTGATCGCGCCCGGCAGGTGATCGTCAGCAAACTCCGCCGGAGACCGCACATCGATGATGGCGTCATAGCGGGCGAGGTTTTCCGGGCTGAGATCTGTAACGGTTTCAAGGTATGGCATCGGCTAAAGACCTATCAGGTTTTCCCCGGCGCGCCAGAGCGCTAAGGTGCCAGCCAAACCGGAGACCACACATGCCCGACACGATCACAGACACGCCTGCCGAACCGCGCCTGACCAGCCTTGCCCATGGCGGCGGCTGCGGCTGCAAGCTCGCCCCGAACGTGCTGGCCGACATTCTCTCGGAAATGCCGCTCTCGCTGGGCTCGAAGGATCTTCTGGTCGATGCCGGCACCAGCGATGACGCCGCCGTCTACAAGATCAACGACACGACCGCCCTTGTCGCGACGACGGACTTTTTCACTCCCATCGTGGATGACCCGCACACGTTCGGGCGCATCGCGGCGACCAATGCCCTCTCCGATGTCTTCGCCATGGGCGCAAAGCCGATTTTCTCGCTCGCTATTGTCGGCATGCCGATTGGCCGGATTTCGCCGGAGACGATTCGCGCCATCCTGGCAGGCGGACAGTCTGTGGCCGAGGCGGCGGGCGCGCCCATTGCGGGCGGCCACTCGATTGACGCAGCCGAGCCGATCTATGGCCTCGTTGCCATGGGCCTGGTCGACCCGGCACGCATCCTGATGAACTCCAATGCGAAACCGGGTGACGTTCTGATCCTTGGCAAGCCGCTCGGCATCGGCATCTATTCCGCCGCGCTGAAGCGGGAGATCCTTGAGCCCCAGCACTATGCCGAAATGATCGCCTCCACGACGCGCCTCAATACGCCGGGCACGGACCTTGCTGCCATGGACGGTGTGCATGCCGCGACAGATATTACCGGCTTCGGCCTGATCGGGCATGGCAGCGAAATGGCGCGCGGCGCGGGCGTCACGCTGGTGATCGAAAAGGCGAAAGTGCCTGTGTTCGACGGCGCCCGGAAACTGGCCGAAGCGGGCGTGAAGACCGGTGCCTCTGGCCGCAACTGGGACTCTGTCCGCCATCTCGTCTCTGGCCAGATGAGTGATGTCGAGCAGGACATTCTGTGCGACCCGCAAACCAGCGGCGGCCTGCTCGTCTCCTGCCGTCCGGACGTGGCAGAGGATGTTCTCGCCCTCTTCGCACGTCACGGGCATTCGGGCGCAACGATTGTCGGCCGGATCGAAGCCGGTGGTCCCCGCGTCGAAATTGTCTAGGGCGCGACGCAGCTCGTCCGGTCGCGGCGGGCCTTTGTCATTGAGTCCTCAATGGGCTGGGCCGCGTATTTGAACCGCTCTTCCGGGAAGCCGTATTGCGCGCCATCGCGGTCGTCTTCCATCAGCTCGGCAATGTCTTCCGTTGTCTGATCTGTCCCATCGCGCAGTGCGGTGATTTTTGACATCAGCGCGAATGTCTCGGTGCGCTGCGTGTCATCGAGCCCCGCCTGCACCGTCACGAAGCAAGCGCAGAAATCGTCCAGCGTGGCACCGCTCGGCGAGAGCCGCTCCGCCAGGCCCGCATCGTCTGCGCTCATCACCTGACACATTGCCAGCGGCGAGGCCGCCTCTTCCACCGGCGCACTGGCGCAGGCTGACAGGATCAGCCCGGCCAGCAGCCCTGCGGAAAGCTTCAGGTTTCCCAACCCCATGCGATCAGGCCGGAACCTTGCCAGCCAGCATGCCCATCATCTGGTTGGAGATGATGTCTTCGGCTTCAGCCATGATCCGGTCGATCAGTTCCTTACAGGTCGGGATATCGTGGATGAGGCCCGCGACCATGCCGCAGCTCCACGCGCCGGCATCCATTTCACCATTGACCATGATCTTCGGATAGACACCGGCAACTTCGTTGATGATGTCTTCGAACTTGATGTCGGAGCCAAGGCGCTTCTCTTTTTCCAGCAGGCGCTCAACGCCAGCGTTGTTCAGCACACGCTCGGTGTTGCGCAGCGGCCGCATGACGAGGCGGGTGTCGAGTTCAGAGGCGGCGAGGATCGCCTGTTTCACGTTCTCGTGCACCGGGGCCTCTTTCGTGGCGATGAAGCGCGTGCCCATGTTCATGCCCTGCGCGCCGAAGGCCAGAGAGGCGACCAGCGAGCGGCCATCGGCCTGTCCGCCAGAGGACACGAACGGGATGTCCAGCTCATCAGCGGCACGCGGCAGAAGGATGAAGTTTGGCACATCGTCTTCACCAGGGTGACCGCCGCATTCGAAGCCATCGACCGAGACCGCATCACAGCCGATGGACTGGGCCTTCAGCGCGTGGCGGACGGCGGTACATTTGTGGATCACCTTGATGCCGGCGCCTTGCAGGTGCGGCAGCACGGCAGACGGGTTGTTGCCAGCGGTCTCGACCACTTTCACGCCGCCCTTGATGACGGCTTCCACGATGGCCGGATAGTCCGGCGGCGTGGTGGACGGCAGGAAGGTGATGTTCACGCCGAACGGCTTGTCGGTCATGTCCTTGCAGCGGGCGATCTCATTCGCCAGGTCTGCCGGGGTTTTCTGCGTCAGAGCGGTGATGATGCCCAGCCCGCCTGCATTGGAAACGGCGGCCGCCATTTCAGCAAAGCCGACATAATGCATACCGCCCTGAATGATGGGGTGCTGGATGCCGAACATTTCGGTGATTTTGGTTTTCATGACGTGTTCCTCCGGTCGCCGGTTTGCCCGTATCAATGGCGGAAGCGTAGCCCGCCCGCAAGCGTGACGAAAGGGAACCCTTTTGGTCCCTTGTCTTGATACTGCGATAGACTTCTCCGTCGGATTGACGGAAAAAAGCGGCATGAAACATCTCATCTCCCTCACCGCCCTCGCCCTTGTTGCCGCTTGTCAGACCTTTCCTTCGGACCCTGTCCCAGCGGAAACCACGACCGTTACCATCGTCGAAACTGTGGAAGTTCCGCCGCCCACGCCAGTCGAGCCGACGCAAGGCCAGCAATGGCTATTCGGCTCTGCCGAGGCGCGCGTCGCCATGGTGCAGGACTGGAACGCCATCGCGTCTTACGTCGAGGCGAAAGCCGCCAGCCGCCCGAATGCCAGCGTCGTGCTGGCGCCGGGTGCTACGGCGGAGTCCGCTGACTTTCTCGCCTGCGGGGCAGATCAACCCCTGGCCGCTGTGTTCGATGCCGACGAGACGCTGATCTGGAATCTCGGCTCCATGGCCGCGTTCGACCGGATGAGCACCGGTTTCGATCCGAAGGTCTGGGACCAGTGGGAGAAGACCGGCGCGGGCAAGGCCGTCGCCATTCCCGGCGTGAAGGACGCGTTTGACCGCATCCGCGCGGCAGGCGTTGAGATCATCGTCAACACGAACCGGAACAATGCCAATTATGCCGGTACGGCCGACACGCTGAAAGCGGCAGGGCTTGGCGAGTTCGCCCATGAGCAGACCCTGTTCCTGCGCGGCGATGCGCCCGGCGGCAGCGGCAAGGATGGCCGGCGTTATCTGATCTCCGATAATTACTGCGTCATCGCCCTGGCCGGGGATCAGCTGGGCGATATTGCCGACATCTTCAATGACAAGACCCTCACCCCGCCAGCACGCAAGGCGCTGACCGCATCTGCCAGCTTCGACACGCTCTGGGGCAATGGCTGGTTCATCCTGCCGAACCCGGTCTATGGGCCGTCGATTGCCGGAACCATGGACGAAGTGTTCCCGGCGGAGACCTATTGGGAACCCGCCGCAAAGGAATAGGCGATGAAGGTCTTCATCCATGGCGTGCCGGACACGCCGCATCTCTGGAAGCCGCTGGTGGCGGCGCTTGGCCTTCCGCCAGCAGAGTATCGCGCGCTTGCCCTGCCGGGCTTTGGCACGCCGGTGCCGAAAGGCTTTGCCTGCACCAAGGACGCCTATGTTGACCATCTGATCGGCGAGATCGAAAAGCTCGGCGAGAAGATTGATCTGGTGGGTCATGACTGGGGCGCGCTGCTGTCGCTGCGCATTGCCAGCCTCCGGCCGGACCTGATCCGGACCTGGTGTGTCACCAATGCGGTGATCGATCCGGAGTATCGCGGGCACCAGACCGCCCGGATGTGGGCGACGCCTCTGATGGGTGAGTTCGTCATGCTGAACATGCGCAACAAGCCGCGCCTCGAAGCCTCTCTCATCCAGGGCGGCATGCCGGCGGCGCTGGCCAAAGAAGAAGTGCCGCTGATCGACAAGACGATGCGCCAATCGATCCTGAAACTCTACCGCTCGGCCATTGGCCTTCGCTTTTCCGGCGCCTGGGTCAGCGACCTTGCGAACCTGCCCTCCCCCGGACAGCTCTTCTGGGGTGAGACCGACCCGTTCGTTGAGCTTTCTGTCGGCGAACGTTTCTCGAAGCAGCACAATGTGCCGCTGCACGTGGAACACGGCGCCGGACATTGGGCGTGTGCGGAGCGCGCGGAAGAATTTGCAGGGGTGCTGAAGGGCTTGTGGGCGAAGGGGTGATCGGGGGTTATTCCCACACTTGCCATCCTTCGACTTCGCTCAGGATGAGTTGGTTTCCTGAGGCGATTTCCAGGGCTCATGCTGAGCGAAGTCGAAGCATGAGGCCGGGCGCCAGTACAGACGGCCGGAAACGCGACCACGTTCCGGCAATATTCCAGATTTTACGCGGGCCTCAGCTCGTGTCCGCCCAGCCTTTCAGCGCCTCGTTCAGGAGCTGCGGCAGGAGGCTGGCGACGAGGCCGAGTTCCGGGTCCAGGCGATGACGAGCGGCCATCGGCACCACGTGCGGCCTGGCTTCACCCTTCGCCTGCCAGCGCTGGATTGTGCGCGCGAGGCGCTTCGCATGCGGTTCCGGATTCTTCAGAATTCTGATCAGCGCCACGAGGCGCGCGATGACCGGCGCGGCATCGACGGACCGTTTAGGGACCATATAAACACCGTTTAAACACCGTATAGGCGGCCCGGCCTTTGGCGGTGCCAGACTGAAGCCGGACGGCTGCGGGCCGAAGCTGGCGGTGACGTCTTCGGCGCTTTCGATTTTGGACGCGGGTTTCGGGGCGCGAGGCTTCAGGGGCGCGAGCTGGATCGAGAGCGCCATCAGCATGATCAGACGGCGGATCAGCACGGCGATGGCTCTCATCTCAGCCATGCAGCGGCGTTTGAGACTTTTGGTGATTGTCTTCGGTTTCAAGTGCAGGTTCGCGCGGCTGGCCGTATCAGCGAGTGCGTAGAGGGCGGCGCGGATGCCCTGTTCGAGGAAGGTGGTGTTGTCGGTCATGCGCAGGAGCATAAAGGCGCCGTGAGTCCGGGAGGATAAGAGCCCTCACCTCCCACGCCCTGACGGGCGCGGGTCCCTCCTCTCCCGCGAGCGGGAGAGGGGTTGTTCTTTCGTCATTGCAACAGATTCGTGGAGGCTTGAGGGAAACCCCTCTCCCTCTGGGAGAGGCGGGGCCCGCACAGCGAAGCTGTGTGGGAGGTGAGGGCTCTATCCCACAACCAGGACACGCGCGCCCTACCAATACCCGGCCATGATTTCCTTGGACCAGTCGGGCTCGTAAAACTCACCGCGCGGGGCGAAGCCGGACATGACGGGTTTGATGTCGAGTACGGGTGTGCCGTGGATGGCGTCGAGGCCCTCCACCGTCAGGCGCAGGCCATCGACCGAGACGATGCGGCAGATGGTGACGCTGAGCCGGTTCGGGCGGTTCTTGCCGCGTTGGGCGAAGATGCCGATGCGGGGCCAGTCTTCCCGGCCGCGCGGATGGCGGGCGCCGGTTTCGATCTTCTCGTCCGGGACGCGATCAAACAGGAAGATGATTTCGCAATGTGAAAATGCGCCGAGGCCCATCAGGGCCTCAGGCGTAAACTGTTCCGGATCGAGATCGATATGGGCCGGGATGGCATCCCAGTCATCATCGATGGGCGTGTCGCGCGTGGAGGAAACTGAACCGATCGGGTGGAGGGTGAACGCTTCGCTCATGTGACCCTCTCCTTTTCGGCTTCCTTTCAGGCGGCCTCCTGATTGGGGGTGCCGAGTTCCTGTTTGACGCGTTCCGCCAGCTGACGAACCGTGAAGGGTTTCGGCAGGAAGGAGACGGCACGGTCGTCGTCGAGCTGTTGGGCAATGTCGCGCTCGGCATAGCCGGAGATGAAGATCACGCGGGCATGGCCCAGCAGGTCTTTCGCTTCGCGGATCAGCGTCGGCCCATCCTTGCCCGGCATGACGACGTCAGAGATGACGAGGTCAAAGCTGTGCGGATTGTCTTCGAGGATTTCCATGGCTTCCTCGCCATCGCAGGCCTCTTCCACTTCGTAGCCGCGTGAGCGCAGCAGCGAGGCCGCGATGCCGCGCACGCCGTCTTCGTCCTCGATGAGGAGAATGCGGCCGCGTCCGGAAATATCCATCGGGCGGGCGGCGACCTTGTCGGCTGCCGTGACTTCGACCGGGGCCGGAACATCTTCGGCCTTGAGGGCCGGCAGGTAGATGTGGAACGTCGTGCCTTTGCCAACCGATGAGGTGGTGCAGACATAGCCGCCGGACTGTTTGATGATGCCGTAGACCGTGGCGAGGCCAAGCCCCGTGCCAACACCGGCTTCCTTGGTGGTGAAGAAGGGTTGGAAGATCTTTTCCATCACATCCTTCGGCATGCCGTGGCCGGAATCTTCCACTTCCATCAGCATGTATTCGCCATCCTCGACGAACTTGAAGCCCTTGGCGTGAGCGTCGGCGCCGGTGGCGCGGGACGTGCGGATCGTCAGCTTGCCGCCATTCTTGTGGCTGAGCATCGCATCGCGCGCATTGGTCGCCAGGTTGAGAATGGCATTTTCGAGCTGGTTCTTGTCGGCCTTGATATAGGGCACGTCGCGGCCATGCTTGACTTCCAGCTCGATCCGCTCGTCGAGCAGCTGGCGCAGCAGGATCGAGAACTCGCTGAGGAAGTCCGGCACCGCAAAGATCTCGCGCTTGAAGGTCTGCTGGCGCGCATAGGCGAGCAGCATCTTCACAAGCTCTTTCGCGCGCATGGCGAATTCGTTGATCGACTGAAGGTTTGCGTACGACGGATCGCCCAGCGGGTGGCGGACCATCAGCTGTTCATTGTTCAGGATGATGCCCTGAAGCACATTGTTGAAGTCGTGCGCAACGCCGCCCGCGAGCTGGCCGATGGCCTGCATCTTTTCGCCATGGGCCAGCCGGATTTCCAGCTGGCGCTGGTCGGTGATGTCCATGATGTAGGCAACCGACGGGCGGCCATTGCCGTCCAGCGTGACGAACACGTTGACGTGGCGCGGGTCCTTGCCAGCCAGCTTCAGGCCGATCGGCTTGTCGATGGCGTCGACCAGAATGGCGCTGAGGGCATCGTCGCCCTCTTCGGCCTGGAACAGGGCGGAGAACTGGCCGCCAGGGGACGCCTGACCGCTGCTCATTTCCATCATGGCGCGGTTGGCATCCAGAATGATCGCACCCTGAACACTGTCGCCCTGCAGGCGGACCGCGCCGAAGGGGGCATCGTCGAACATCGGGTCGCCATCAATGCGCGCCGGGCGGGAGCCTGTCAGCGCAAAGCGTTCTTCCCCGCCATTCAGCGCCTGCGCGCTTGGCAGGAGAATGGTGCGGCCAGCGGCCTCGACGCCGCGGCCCGACCAGGTGGTGATCGCGTGGACCGGGATTTCGATTCCGTCACGGCCGCGCAGCTGGATGTCGACCCGGCCCGGCAGGCCGGTTTTCTTGTCGCGGCCCAGCATCTTGACGAATTCCGGGCGCATGATGTCGTCGATGCGGACATTGCGGGCAGACTCAGGCAGGCCCAGCGTGTCGCGCAGCCAGGAGTTGGCATAGGTGATCGTGCCGTCCGGACGGGCGGCGAAGAAGCCCATCGGCGCGTCTTCGACGTAAAGGGATTTGAGGTCGGCGGCGCCGGTCGCCTCGCGCTCGCCCGCGATGGGGCGGATGCGCCAGAGGACCTTGCCGCGCGGCAGCGGCGAGACGGAAATCTCGTACTGGGCCGGCACCTGCTCAGGCCCGATGGTGATCGGCGGCAGGACTTCGCGGCGGGAATGGCCGGCCTTGGCGTCTTTCGACAGGCGGTAGACCGGCGCGGCGAGGCCGGGGCTGGCGCCGAACAGGCGGTCGACGGTGACCGGGGCATTGTCGCCCTGGCTGACCATCAGCGCCATGCTGGTGAGATCCATGTAGGCGGTGTTCGCGGCAACCGGGGCGCCGCCCTGATCGGCGATCAGCACGCTTTCGTCGAGCGCCTCGATCCAGCCGAACCGGGGCTGGCTGGCCTGAGCCGCGCGGATGGCAGAGCCTTTTTCCGGGAACAGGCCCAGCATGCGGCCTGCGCCGCGCACCGTCCACAGCAGGAAGACAAGGCCGCCCGAGCCCATGGCGATCAACAGGATCGGTCCTGGTGCGCCGGAGGCTTTCGGCCAGGCAAGCGCAACACTGGCAGCGGCAATCGAGATCAGCAGGCAGCCCCAGAACAGGAGCTGCATCACGTCGATCCGGGCGCTGGAGCCGGTGAAGGCCTCGTCGCCGGTCATTTCGACGTCGTCAGACGGGCTCTCATGCATGCGGTTGATGCTGTCCATGCTGCTTTCACTCCCGCCATCGGCAAAGATACGCGCCGGGCAAATGCTGTTCGACCGTGTCGCGATGCCGACTCAGTCGATATGATTCCTAGTCTACCAAGAGTTAGGCGGCAAAGGTTAACGAAAGCGAAAAAAGCGTTAAGACTGCCCGTCAAGATTACAGATTCCCGTTATTCGGAGGCCTCCATGAATTCCAGACTGATCGCCCGTTCTTCCGTGCTTGCGCTGCTCATCGCGACCGCTGGCTGTGCCCTTCAGGAGGCGGCTGTAGCGCCTGCTGCAGGAACCGAGACGGCCGCCCTAGAGGCGGTCGCCTCCCCCGCTGTGCCGACCGACGCAGAGATCGCGGCAGAGTCTGCGCGGCTGAACGCCTGGTTCGACCAGAAATTCGCCGAGACCGTTTCCCGTAGCCCGATCTCGCAGACCTATCTGGGCATCAAGGACAATTATGGAGAGTGGGATGACGTCTCGGATGCCAACGCCCTGAAAGAACTGGAAATTCAGCGGACAGACCTTGCCGAGATGAAGGCGAGCTTCGACCCGGCCAGGCTGGACCATCAGGCGCAGCTGTCCTGGCATATGGCGGAGCTGAACTTCCAGCAGGCCGAGAACGACTTCCCGTTCCGCCACCATCACTATGTGTTCGACCAGATGAACGGGGCGCAGTCGGAAATCCCGGCCTTCCTGATCAACCAGCACCAGATCAGCTCCCCGTCTGACGCCAGGGCCTATATCTCGCGCCTGAACGGCATCCCGGCCTATCTGGAGCAGAACCTTGAAAATTCACGCATTGCGCTCGGCATGGGCATCCAGCCGCCGGCCTTTGTTTACACCTACGTGCTGGCCGATGCGAAAGGCGTGATCACCGGCGCGCCCTTTGATGAGAGCGGCGTCGACAGTCCGCTGATGGCCGATTTCCGCGCCAAGGTGATGAAGCTGACCGAAAACGACGCGATCCTGCCCGAAGAGGCCGATGCCCTCATCGCAGAAGCGTCAGAGGCGCTGAAGACCTCCGTCGGCCCTGCCTATGAGGCCGCCATCGCGGAGCTGACCGAGCAGGCCAAAACCGCCACGACCGATGACGGCGTGTGGAAGCTGCCGGACGGGGCCGCCTATTACGCCAACAATCTGCGCGAGATCACCACAACCGACATGACGGCCGATGAGATCCACAATCTGGGCCTGGCCGAGATGGACCGGATCCATGGCGAGATGCGCGAGATCATGAAAAAGGTCGGCTTTGAGGGCACGCTGAAAGAGTTCTTCGACTTCACGCGCACCGACCCGCAATTCTTCAAGCCGAACACGCCGGAAGGCAAAGCCGAATACCTCGCTGAGGCGACCGCCGTGATCGACCAGATGCGCGCCGACCTGCCGAGCGTGTTCAAGACCTTCCCCAAGGCCGACATGATCGTGAAAGCGGTTGAGCCCTTCCGCGAGAAATCGGCCGGCAAGGCGTTCTATTCCCAGCCCGCCCCGGATGGCAGCCGCCCCGGCACGTATTACGCGAACCTCTACCGCATGCAGGACATGCCGACCTATCAGATGCGGGCGCTCGCCTTCCATGAAGGTATTCCGGGCCACCATATGCAGATCGCCATCGCGCAGGAGCTGACCGGCGTGCCGGAATTCCGCAAATATGGCGGCTACACGGCCTTCGTCGAAGGCTGGGGTCTCTACTCGGAAATGCTGCCCAAGGAGATGGGCTATTACGAAGACCCGTATGACGATTTCGGGCGCCTTGCGATGGAGATCTGGCGCGCGGCACGTCTCGTGGTCGACACCGGCATCCATGACAAGCACTGGACCCGCGAACAGGCGATCCAGTACCTCATGGACAACACGCCGAACCCTGAGGGCGACTGCAAGAAAGCCATCGAGCGCTATATCGTGATGCCGGGCCAGGCGACGGCCTACAAGATCGGCATGAACAAGATCGTCGAGCTGCGCGAGAAGGCGAAAGCCGAACTGGGCGAGAAGTTCGACATCCGCGACTTCCACGATGTCGTGCTGAAAGACGGCGCCGTGCCGCTGGCCGTGCTGGAAGAGAGCGTCGACACATGGATCGCAGACACCAAAGGCGCGGAGTGATCATGCGCCGCGTCGCAGGCCTGTTCGCCGTCCTCGCTCTGGCAACGGGGTGTACCTCACTGGTCGCCCCCTTGCTGAAGCCGGACGTGAAGACTGAGCTGACGCAGATCAAGACCGGGGACTGGAAGCTGGACCCGGCCCATGCCGCCCTGCTCTTCCGGATCAATCATCTGGGCTATTCCGATCTGATCGGCCGGTTTGAGCGTTTTGACGTGTCGCTGAGCGGTGATGCTTCAGACCCCGCCGGTGCCAGGGCGGAGGCCGTGATCGACATGACCTCGCTCGACATGGCGAATGATGAGTTCGCCACCACGCTGATGGGGCCGAAATGGTTTGATGCCGCCACCTATCCGCAAGCCGCTTTCCGGACGCTGGCCGTGCAGCCGGGGCCGGACGGCGCACCCATCAAGGTCGACGGGGAGCTGACCCTGCATGGGGTGACAAAGCCCGTCACGCTGGATGTGCGCTTCAACGGCACGGCCTTTGATGCGATCCGCGGCGGGGATGTGGCCGGGTTCAGCGCGAGCGCCGTGATAAACCGGTCTGATTTCGGGATTTCTGCATTTTCAGGTCTGGTGACCGACGAGGTCCGCATTGAGATCGAGGCAGAGCTGCTGAAGCAGTGAGAGGGGTTAACGGAAGGCCGCGACGCGGCGCGAGATTCGCAGCGCCATTTTGTTGCCTTTTCGCCCGATCTGGGCCTCTGCCACGACCGGGCCATCACGCCCGCCAGAGAGCAATTCCACGGGCTGGTCGGCCGGAACGCCCAGCAGAAGGGTCGAGCCTGCAGTCAGGTCTGACAGGCGCGAAAGCGGTACGCTGAGCGATGCAACGCGCGCCGTCAGAAGAACGGTGAGTGCGGACGGTTGGGCTTCCCGCACCGGGGCGGCCTCAGGCGCCGGAAGGGCTTCGCCGTCCATTTCTTCCACAAGATCCATCGCCACGATCAGGCGCGCGGCATGGCGGGCGCTGTCGACGCGGATGTCGAAATCGATGATTTCCGCTGCGCCCGGATGGGCCAGCGCAGCAGCAAAGTCTGTCTCTGTTTCCACCCCCGCAAAGGCAAGGCCCGGTGCGATAGCATGGCCGAGCGGACGGACGAGGCCTTCGAGCAGGGCGCCGTCGAGCGGGGTCAGCTCGCGCGGGGTCCACGCCTCCGGCAGGCTACCGCCACAGGCGGTCTCGATCAGCGCATTCGCCAGTTCCGGCGACAGGATCAGCATGGCGTCGATCTCGCCGTCACCGAGGGCGAAACAGGCAATCGCCGACCCCTGGCCGGCGATACCGGTGTCGAGACCGGATTCGAAATCACCTTCGCTCATGGCGCGGGCCGCTGCCGCTGCGCGCAGGCCGCAGCCTTTGCGCAGGGCGACCG
>LADW01000075.1 GCA_000961695.1 Hyphomonadaceae bacterium BRH_c29 | reverse complement strand
CAAAGAATCGCGAGAAAAACCTGACCTCTCCACTCCTCAGGCGTCAGATCCGCCAACGCCTTTCCTCCATTGAAAGCCATCTGAAGGAGGTCGAGACAGCCATCCGCGTCCTGATCGATAGAGATGAAAGCCTCCGGCGCAAGATCGCGATCCTGGTCTCGATCCCGGGTATTGCCGAACGCTCGGCCTCCGCCCTCCTGATCGACATGCCCGAACTTGGTACGCTGGCTGCGCAGGAGGCTGCTGCCCTGTCGGGCACAGCGCCTCTTACGCGTCAGTCAGGCAAGTGGGCGGGAAAGGCCTTCGTCTCCGGCGGCCGGGTTAATGTCCGGAAGGCCCTCTATATGCCTGCGCTCGTTGCAGCCCGCTTCAACCCCGATCTGAAGGAAAAGTACATATGTCTAACTAGCCGGGGAAAACCACCCAAAGTCGCGCTGACCGCAGTTATGCGAAAACTGATCATCCTGGCAAACGCACTGATCCGAGACGACCGAGACTGGTCGCCAGAACGCGCTTGATCAAGACGGATACTCCAGTGATACTGCGTGCCTCTGCCGTAAGCCGCCCGCACCGCTGCGCGCAGTACCAGAACCTGAACCCAGATCAGGGGCCAGATCACGCAGAGATGGGGCGGAAAGCCGGGAGGCGGATGCAGCAGTGACATTGCCTGCGATCATACATCCGGACACGGAGGTGTTGGATGAATATATTTTTGGTCCAACAGGAACGGCAGTTTGCAGGTCATCTGGGGGTGGAAAAACCGGGTCAATCGCATCACGTTGCGGGGCAATCGCCCCATCGATTCGTGCGTGCCGCCAGTTTGCCACAATTTGGCTAAGCTACCGTCACGCGGAACAGAGAGGCAGCGGCGTCAAGAAAAGGGATTTGCCATGAAGTATATTATCTGTGCGGCGGCGTACGTCGCGCTTTCCGGCCTGCTGACCATGGCCCATGCGGATGAAGAGCGCGCGCAGGGCTGGTCCGGCGAAGGCGCGCTCAGCGCGGGCAGCACGAGCGGCAACACAGATACACGGGATATCGGCCTCTCCTTTGATGTCGATCACGTCGCGAACGCCTGGGATTATGGCTTTCAGGGACAAGTCGATTACGGCCAGCAGGATGGCATCGAGAGCCGCAATCGCGTCTTCCTGGCCGCCAACGCAGACTATGACATTACGGACCGTGTGTTCTCGTTTGCGCGGGGGTCTTACGAAGTGGACCAGTTCACGGGTTTCGACAGCCGTAGCTTCGTCGGGGGTGGCCTTGGCTATCGCCTTTATGACAATGACCAGATCAGCTGGGTTGTGCGGGGTGGCCCAGGTGTGAAAGTGGACGAGGTCAAGCGCGTGATCACGACGGACGATACCGGCGCCGCGCTCATTATCCCGGCTGAGACGGCGACGTCCTTCGGTGTGGTGAGCAAATCCAAGTTCGAATGGGCGCTGAATGAACGGGTCGCCTTCTCGAACATTACCGATCTTCTTTATGCAGAAGAGTCGACACAGATTTCGAACGGCCTTGCGCTGACGGCGCAGATCAACGGATCCCTCTCGGCCCGTTTCGGCTTCGACACGCGTTACGATACGAACCCGCCGCTTGGCTTTGAATCGACAGATACGGCCACCAAGATCGGCGTCGTCTACAAGTTCGGCGAACACTAAGCCGAAGCAGGTTCCAGACGCTTCAGGACGGCCTCGGCGAGCATCTCGCCGAGGCGCGGGCCTTCCAGCGGGTAGAGATACGGCTCGATCACTTCGAGTTCCATCAGGACGAGGCGGCCGTCTTCGCCGCGCACCATGTCGACACGCGCATAAAGCGGGGCTTCGTCCAGCATGGATATGACGGCGGCAGCGTCAGCGAGGTCATCGGCAGGCGGCGTGACCGGGGTTTCCTTGCCGCCGTACTTTGACTGGATGCGATAGTCGCCCGCCACGGCGCGCTTCACCAGCGCGTGGCAGAAATTCCCGCCAACGAAGATGAAGCTGAACTCGCCCTCGGTCTGGATCGATTTCAGGAAGGGCTGGACCATCATCGCATGCGGCATGTCCGGCACAGGGTCGCCGCGGCTGAGGCGGTGCTGGCCGTGAGCTCCGGCGCCGACCTGGCGCTTGAAGACGAGATCGTCTGCGCCGAGCGTTTCAAATGCGGCAGCCGCAGAGGCGGCATCGACCGTATCGAGCCAGACGGTCGGGATGATGCGCGCGCCTTTGGCTTCAAGATCTCGCAGGTAGGTCTTGTGGATGTTCCAGCGGACGAGCTGGACCGGGTTGAACAGGCGCGTTGCGGCTTCGATCCGCTCCAGCGTGGCCAGGAATTCGGCCTGCCGGTCCCAGTAATCCCAGGTCGTGCCGATAATGGCAGCGCCGTAGCTGCCCCAATCGGCATCCGGATCGTCCCAGGAAACATCCTCGACGGAATGTCCACGTGCCGCGAAAGCGGGGCGCAAGGCGTCCATCATGTAGTCGTGTTCAAAAGCGTCGTCCCGGCGGTTCGGTGTGCCGGGAAGGGTGACCTGGGAAGCGATATAAGCGATTTTCATGGCGCGGGCTTTAGCACGTCTGCCGGTTGCGTCCAGAACCTGCGTCTGGCAATCCCCGTTTTTCGATTGGAGATCAGGATGAGTGACATTCGTTTCGATGTTGTGGGCCTCGGCAACGCAATTGTGGACGTGCTTTCGCGCGCCGACGACGCTTTCCTGGCCGAGTGGGGCATCCACAAGAATGCGATGAACCTGATCGAGGAGCCGCGCGCGCATGAGTTGACCCGCGTGGCGAACGATCCGCTCTACACCTCTGGCGGCAGCGGCGCGAACACGATTGCGGGGCTTGCGAGCTTTGGCGCCACGGCGGCCTATATCGGCAAAGTGGCGGATGATGAACTCGGCGCCCAGTTCAAGCGCGAGATGGAAGCCTCGGGTGTGCCATTTGCGACCCAACCGCTCAGCGAAGGCCCGGCTACGGCCCGCAGCATCATTTTCGTCACCGATGACGGCCACCGCTCGATGAACACATTCCTCGGCGCGTCGGTTCTGTTTTCCAAGGATGATGTCGACGTCGACGTCGTGAAAGCGGGCGGCATCCTGTATCTTGAAGGCTATCTGTTCGACAAGGACGAGGCCAAGGAAGCCTTCATCCACGCCGCAGAAACCGCAAAGGCCGCCGGCCGCAAAGTGTCTCTGACCCTGTCCGACAAGTTCTGTGTCGACCGTCACCGGGCAAGCTTTCTCCAGCTGATCCGCAACAATATCGACATCCTGTTCGCCAACGAGGAAGAGCTGCTCGCGCTCTACCAAACCGATGATTTCGACGCTGCGATTAAAGCGCTTCAGGCCGATACGGCTGTGGCGGCTGTGACGCGGAGCGAAAAAGGCTCGGTCGTGCTCGGTGATGGCGAGCCGGTCATTGTGCAGGCGGTGCCGGTGAAGGAAGTCGTCGACACGACGGGCGCTGGCGACCAGTATGCAGCAGGCTTCCTGTTCGGCTTGTCACGTGGCCTGCCGCTGGTGACGTGCGCCCGGCTCGGCCATATCGCTGCTGCCGAAGTGATCAGCCATATCGGCCCGCGTCCGGCTGTTTCCTATAAGGTACTTGCCGAAGCGGCGGGCATCTTCGCCTAAGCGGAGGCCATCAGCGCTTCCTCGGCATAGTCGAGGCGGTCGTGCCCGAAGAACATGTCGTCGCCCACGAAGAACGTGGGTGAGCCGAATGCCCCGCGTGCGATGGCCGTATCTGTGTTCTCTTTCATGACGGCCTTGTTGGCATCGTCTTCAGCGAGGCGCTGGATTTCGGCGAAATCGAAGCCTTCCGCCTCGCACATGGCTTTGACCGATGCGTCATCGCCGGGGTTCAGGGCTTCTGGTGTTTGCCACATGTGCCGGAAGCAGGCGTCGATGAAGCGCTGTTGCTCGGCAGGATCACCAGCCAGTCCGATGGTCGCGCGCAGCAGGCCGCGTGTGTTCACCATCGGGAAGTAGGGGTTCATGCGCACGGTCAGGCCTTGACGCGCGGCGCAGCGGCCCAGGTCTTTCATCATGTAGGCGCCTTTGACAGCGACGGTGCCGGGCGGGCGGTTGCCTGTGGTCTGCATCACGGCGCCGAGGAACATCGGCTTGATTTCGACTGTCGCCCCGGTGCGCGCTTTCAGCGCCTTCACGGCTGCATTGGCAATGTGGGAATAGGGGCTGATATAGTCGAAATAGAACTCAAGCGCCTTGGCCATGCGAAATCTCCCTAAGTTTCGTTTTGGAACTATGGCAAATCAGGTTAGGCTTGTCAGCATGAAATGGACTGAACTTTCGGACAATTGGTGTCCCGTCGCCCGTACGCTCTCGATTGTGGGCGACCGGTGGACGTTGCTGATCCTGCGCGACTGCTTCCTCGGCCTGTCGCGCTTCGAGCAATTCATTGAGTCCAGCGGCATGACGCGGCACATCCTGGCCGAGCGCCTGAAGCGGCTGGTCGAAGCCGGCATCCTGGAGCGCCGCCTGTATTCAGACGGGCCAAAGCGCTACGACTATGTTCTGACAGACAAGGGCCAGGAACTGGCCCCGGCGCTGATGACGCTGAAGGACTGGGGCAAGAAGCACATGCCGGTCCGCCGGGCGACGAGCGCCTGACCGCTAAGCCTCGATCAGGTCTTCTGCCTTCTTCTGAACGGAGCCGTAATCGACCTTGCCGGTACCGAGGACGGGGATTTCGTCGACATGGTAGACGCGGCGCGGGACGGAGATTTCCGGCACGCCGTGGCTTTGCGCCCAGGCGAGAATCTCGTCGCGGTTACAGTCCGGGCTGTCGCTGAGCAGGATGATCTGCTCGCCTTTACGAGGATCGGGCACTGCGATGGCCGCATGAAGGTTGTCCGGCCAGATGGCACTCGCGCAGTTCTCGACGACGGCCAGCGAAACCATCTCCCCGCCGATCTTCGCGAACCGTTTTACCCGGCCCATGATGCGGATGAAGCCGTCCTCGTCGATGGCGACGACATCGCCTGTGTCGTGCCAGCCTTCTTCGGGACGCTCCAGAACACCGGGCGCGGACGGACGCAGGTAGCCCAACATGATGTTCGGACCGCGAATGTGCAGCCGGCCACCATCAGGAATGCCATCGACGGGCAGGAGGCGATATTCCATGTCCGACATCAGCCGGCCGACCGTGCCGGGCTTGTTGTGCTCCCACTGATTGGCCGCGACGACCGGAGAGGCTTCGGTTGCGCCATAGCCTTCGAGGATCTCGATTTCGAACTTGCGCCGCACCAGCGCGCGGGTTTCGTCCTTCACGCGTTCGGCGCCGCAGACAGCGAGTCGGATCGAACTCATGTCGCCATCTGCGCCAACGCGGGCGTATTGCGAGATGAACGTATCGGTCGCCAGCAGGATGGAGACGCCGGTCTCGCGGATACGCTTGACGATCTCGCGCGGCTGTAGAGGCGAGGGATGAAAGACGACCGGAATGCCTGCGATGAGCGGCAGGATGGCGCCAACGGTCAGGCCGAAACAGTGGAAGGTCGGCAGGGGATTGAACAGCCTGTCTGTTTCCGGGTCGAGGCCGATATGGGCGCGGACCTGTTCGACATTTGCCAACACGTTTTCATGACTCAGCACGACGCCCTTGGGTTCTCCCTCGGTGCCCGAGGTGAAAAGAACCACGCCGGGGCTCTTGTAGCGAGCAGGGTGGCGCACGAGACCGGGCGCAATCGGGCCTAGGACGGCGGCGAGCTTGTCCCGGATGGACAGATGTTCGCGCACGTCTTCGAGATAGATGATCTCAACCGCGCGCGAGAGGTCCTTGATCAGCGCGTCCAGACCGGCAAGCTCGACGAATTTGCGAGCCGTAACGATCTTCGTCACTTCGCCGGCGCGCATGGCGGCTTTCAGGTTCCGGGACCCGGCTGTGAAATTCAGCATGGCGGGAATGCGATTGTAGGCGCTGAGCGCGTAGAACGCGATCACGGCGCCTGCGCCTGTGGGCAGCATGACGCCGACCGATTCGCCGCTTTTGGTCTTCGACGCCAGGGCTGAGCCCAGACCGAACGCGCCGCGGATGACTTCCTTATAGGTCAGCGGGCGATCTTCGCCGTCGACCTGATCAAAAATGATCGTCTTGTTTTTCCCGAATTCACCGGCTGCGCGGAGCAGGGCGGCAAACAAATCTGTGCGGGTTCGCGAGGGCCGGTAAGCCAAGGGCGCCGGGATCGGAGTAGGTGACATGGACAACTCTGGTTTCCTCGTGGGCGTGTTCGCCTCACATGATTGTAACATTTTGTCGTCAAGCAGCCAGAGCGCGGCCAATAATGCAAGTTTGCATGAGCAGATTGCAGTCTCTCTCACTTGAGTTTGCGCCCGGCTGCGGCCATGTTCCGGCGATGGCAAATCTCATTGATCTCAAGGCCAACGCGCCTCGCCCCCGGCACCCGGAAAAGCAGTCCCGTCCGGACAGCCCTGTCCTGCGCAAGCCGGAATGGATCCGCGTCAAGGCGCCGGTCTCCAAGGGCTATTCCGAAACGCGGGAGATCGTGAAATCCCGGGGTCTGGTGACCGTGTGCGAGGAAGCCGGTTGCCCGAACATCGGCGAGTGCTGGGACAAGAAGCACGCCACGATGATGATTCTGGGCGAGATCTGCACGCGGGCCTGCAGTTTCTGCAACGTCTCCACCGGCAAGCCGAAGCCGGGCGTGGAAGAAGATGAGCCGGCCCGTGTGGCCGAGGCTGTCGCTGAAATGGGCCTGCAGCATGTGGTCATCACGTCGGTCGACCGCGACGACCTCGAAGACGGTGGCGCGATGCACTTCGTGCATACGATCCGTGCGATCCGCGAAGCCTCCCCCGGCACGACCATCGAGATCCTGACGCCGGACTTCCTGCGCAAGGATGGCTGGGAGAACCGGGTCATCGATGCCAAGCCGGACGTGTTCAACCACAATCTCGAAACGGTGCCGCGCCTCTACCTGACGATCCGTCCCGGCGCGCGCTACTTCCATTCGCTGCGCCTGTTGCAGAAGGTGAAAGACCGCGATCCGAACCAGTTCACGAAATCCGGCCTGATGGTCGGCCTTGGCGAGACCAAGGAAGAAGTGATGCAGGTGATGGACGACATGCGCTCTGCCGGTGTCGATTTCCTGACCATCGGGCAATACCTGCAGCCGACCCGCAAACATGCCCCGATTGACCGTTACGTCTCGCCGGATGAGTTCAGGGCCTATGAAGAGATCGCCCGCGCCAAGGGCTTCCTGATGGTCTCGGCCACACCGCTGACGCGGTCTTCGCACCATGCGGGCGAGGACTTCGCCCAGATGAGAGCGGCGCGTGAGGCGCTTAACGCAGGCAACAAAGCCGGCAAACCCGCCTGAGCGCATGGCGCATTTCAGCAAATCGGTCCGGTTGCCCTACACGCCTGAGCAGGCGTTCGACCTCGTGTCGGACATCACCCGCTATCCGGACTTCATCAAATGGATCACAGCTATGCGCGTCTCGGACGTGCAGATTCTGGATGAGGGGCGGTCGTCCAGCCTGGGAGAGGCCGTGATCGGCTTCAAGGGCTTTACCGAGCGCTTCACGACGCGCGTGCTGAAAGACCCCGCGGCGGGTAGTGTGGTTGCGTCGCTGGTGAAGGGCCCGTTCCGGCGTCTGCGGGCGGAGTGGAAGATCACGCCGGTCGAGCGCGGCGCGGATGTGCGGCTCGACATCGATTACGACTTCAAGAACCCGTTCATCGGCATGCTGGCGGCTGCGAACCATGACATCGCCGTGGACCGCATCCTGAATGCCTTCCTGGCCGAAGGGCGCCGGCGCTATAGCGGCCCGCCTTCGGTTGTGCCGGGCGTTTAGGCGATCTGCATCTGGATCAGGCGCAGAGCGCACTCCAGGGCCGCCATGCGGACTTCGCTTCGTCCGATCTCGCCCACTTGCAGCATTTCGTGCACGACGGCGCGGTTCTCGCGGGCGCAGGCGACGTGGACAGTGCCAACCGGCTTCATGCGCGTGCCGCCGCCGGGCCCGGCTACGCCTGTGATGGCGACGGCGATATTGGCGCGGCTCGCTTCCAGCGCGCCTTCGGCCATCATGCGGGCGACGGGCTCTGACACAGCGCCATAGTCGGCCAGCACATCTCCCGGCACGCCGAGCATCTCTTCCTTGGCGCGATTGGAATAGGTGACAAAGCCCCGCTCAAACACGGTGGACGAGCCGGGAATGTCGGTGAACAGGGCGGCGACGAGGCCGCCGGTGCAGCTCTCGGCCGTGCAGATGCGCAAGCGCGCCTGTTCGGCATCGTCGAGGATCAGCATGGCGAGGTTGCGGAGGCGTTCTGGAAACATGTCGGTTACGATAGGCCTTCCGGAGCGAGGGGTGAAGTCATGCCCTTGCGGTGGGTCAGACCTTCGGTGACAGCACGGCGACCGCTTCGGCAGCAATGCCTTCGCGGCGGCCGGTGAAGCCGAGGCCTTCTGTTGTGGTCGCCTTTACGCTGACGGCGCTGAGCGGCAGGCCCAGCAGGTCTGCGGTGCGGGCGCGCATGGCCTCCCGGTGCGGTTTCACCTTGGGCGCTTCGCAGATCACGGTGATGTCGCAGCTGGCGAGCATGTAGCCAGCCTCACTGGCCAGCTTCTGCGCGTGTTTCAGGAAGAGGCCGCTGTCTGCATCCTTCCATTGCGGATCGGATGGCGGGAAATGGTCGCCTATGTCTCCCAGCGCGACTGCACCCAGGATGGCATCTGTCAGCGCGTGCCAGGCGGCATCGGCATCGGAATGGCCTTTGAGCTTGGCCGTGTGGGGGATCTTCACGCCGCACAGGGTGACGTGGTCGCCCGGCTCGAAGGCGTGAACGTCAAAGCCTGTGCCGACCCTCGGCGTGGACGGGAAAGGCGCGAGCAGTCTGGCCACGAGGTCGAAATCCTCCGGATAGGTGATCTTGTGCAGCTTCGGGTCGCCCGGCACGAGCGTGACGCGTGCGCCCTGAGCTTCGACGGCTTCGAGGTCGTCGACAAAGCTGACATGGGCGGCGAGGGCTGCCCGAATGGTTGAGTAACGGAAGGCTTGAGGGGTCTGGACCCGGTGGAGGCCTTCGCGTGGAACGGTTTCGAGATGGCCGTTTTTGCGAGTCTTGAGCGCGTCGGACACATCGAGTGCGGGCGCAGCGGCGTCGCTCTCTGACAGTGCGGCGAGAAGCGCATCAATTATTTGTGTATTCAGCCCCGGTCGGGCCGCATCGTGGATAAGGACAGGCGTGTCATCTGAAATGGCCAGTGTAGCCAGCCCGGCGCGGACGGAATCCGTGCGGGTTTCACCGCCCTGAACGTAGGTCACACCGGGTGGAAAGCCGGTTAAAGTCTCCGGTGCGTCTGCAACCAAAACGAGCGAAATGAGCCCGGGATGGGAGAGAAAGGCCTTAACGGACCAATCAATTACCCGTTGACCGAGAAGTGGCTCCCATTGCTTTGGGCGGCCAAGCCCTGTTCGGGCGCCTTTGCCTCCGGCGACAATGATAGCGGCGAATCCAATCATGACCGCGTTCTAGGGCACCTGTTGTATCAATGCCATGCCGTTTGCAGTTCTGCAGATTCGGGTGGCTGCTTATGTTTTGTGCACTTGCGAAGATAAAAAAAGTCGCAACAATGAAAAAATGGTTAGTTTCGAGGCACCCAAGGTCTGGTTGGCGCCCATGTCAGGCGCAACGGATGCTCCCATGCGGCGGCAGGCCGTGTATTTTGGTGCTCCGGCGGTCGTCTCGGAAATGGTTGCAGGTGAAACGCTGGCGGCTGCGAGGCCCGATGTTGTGCGCCGTGTCTGCCGGCATGAAGGTAGTGGGCAATGGATTGTCCAGCTGGCTGCCCGGCGTCCGGAAGACATGCTGCGCGGCGCCGAACTGCTGGCCGAGACCAGCGTGGATGTTATCGACATCAATATGGGGTGCCCATCACGGCAGGTGACGGGAGGCCAGTCCGGCTCGGCCCTGATGCGCGATGTGCCTCTGGCCAGCGAGATTATTGACGCTGCGCTTGAGGGCGCCGGAGATCGCCCGGTGACGCTGAAGATGCGCCTTGGTTGGGACAGCGACGCGCTGAACGCGCCGGAGCTTGGCGTCATTGCCGAATCCAAAGGTATCCGGATGCTCACCGTGCACGGGCGCACCCGTTGTCAGTTCTACAAGGGCAAAGCCGACTGGGCTGCTGTGCGTGAGACTGTGACCGCCGTGCGTGTACCGGTGATCGTCAATGGTGACATAGGCACGGCAAATGATGCGGTGCGTGCGCTTGAGCAATCTGGTGCGCACGGCGTCATGCTTGGCCGCGCCGCAATGGGCCGGCCCTGGCTCGTGGGGCAAGTGGCTGCCGCGCTGGACGGGCGCAGCTGGCAGGAGCCGACCCGCCGCGAGAAGCTGTCGTCGCTGTGCGAGCAGATTGAAGATTCCGTCGCGCTCTATGGACCGAGGCTGGGCGTGTTGACCGTTCGCAAGCACGTCTCGGCGGCCATCGACACGCTTGATCTTGGCGTAAGTCCGGCTGAACGCCGGGCCCTGCGCTCCAGGCTTTGCCAGATCCAGGACTGGAAAGAACTCACCGCCGCTTTGCGGCAAGTATATTTGCAACCCGACCTCGTGGAGGCCGTCTGACATGCCGGTGGACACTTTGCTCGACGCCCGATCCCTAGCGGACCTTTCGCCTATCGCCTTGCTGGTCATTGATGACCGGCGGCGGATTGTGGATGGCAACCCTGCGGCGGAGGTGTTGTTCCAGATTTCGCGCCGCTCACTGACCGGAAAGCCGCTCAGTGAGCTGATCTATCATGACTCCCTGATCTGGGAGCTGCTCGACAGGGCTCAGCGTCAGGTCGGGGATATCGCCTCGCCTGGCACACCGGTCACCGGCCCGACCATCCATTCGCGTCTCGTCTGTGATGTCTGGATCCGGACAACCGGGGACGAAGGGTTCGTGATCGCGCTCGTTGAGGCATCCGTGCGTGAGGGCAATGAGTCTGCGGCCGGCGTTGCTGGTTTCGGACGCATCCTTGGCCATGAAGTGAAGAACCCGCTGGGCGGCATCATTGGCGCGGCACAGTTGCTGGAGCGGCAGGGTGTCGAAGGGCAGGCGGAACTGCTGGAAATCGTTCGCGAAGAGGCGCGCCGTATCGAGCGTCTGGTCAACAGACTGTCCGCCTTTGAACTGTTCTCCGCGCCGCGCATGGCCGACTTCAATATCCACGCACTGCTGGACCGCGTGATTGCATCCGAGCGCGTCGCGAATGCGAGCGTAGTCGAGATCAAGCGGGACTTTGACCCCTCTCTGCCGGAGATTCTCGGCGATGAAGACCATCTTCAGCAGGCGTTCCAGAACATCATCCGCAATGCGGCAGAGGCGGCCCAGGAGGGTGGCGGCGGCGGTCATGTGACGATCCGCACGGCCTATGCAACCGGGCTGGCCTTCAAGCGGTCGCGCTTCGGCGTTGGCCTGCAACGGGCTATGCTGGTGACGATTGAAGACAATGGCCGCGGCATCCCGCGTGAGAAAGTGTCTCGTATTTTCGACGTTTTCCAGAGTTCCAAATCCGGCGCGCGGGGGCTCGGGCTCTCAATCGTCAAGGAAGTCATCACGGCCCATGGCGGCCAGATCAGAGTGGACAGTGAACCGGGCGCAACCCGCTTCACGGTTCTTTTGCCCATTCGTACAGGAGTCCAGCATGGCTGACAAAACGGTCCTTCTCGCAGAAGACGATGCCAGCATCCGGCTGATCGTGAACCAGACCCTTGTGGCGGCAGGCTATGAAGTCCGCGCGACGAGTTCGCCGGAAGCTCTTGAGCGCTGGGTGCGCAACGGCGAAGGCGACGTGGTCGTGACCGACGTCTATCTCGGCGATGCCTCCATTTTCGACCTTTTGCCCTCGATGCGCCTGTCGCGCCCGGAACTGCCCTTCATTGTGATGAGCGGTCAGAACACGATCCTGACGGCGGCGAATGCGGCGCAACATGGCGCGTTCGACTATCTGCCCAAACCGTTCGACATCGATGCGCTGACAAGCCTCGTGCAACGCGCCCTGAAATCGCCGCCGAAGGCATCTGCGCGGGCCATCAATCCGGAATCGCAAAAAGCGATCAGCGATGCAGGCCTGCCGCTGATCGGCCGGTCGGACGCGATGCAGGAAGTCTACCGGATCATCGCCAAGGTCATGAACACTGACCTGACCGTGCTGGTTGAGGGGGAGAGCGGCACCGGCAAGGAGCTGGCGGCCCGCGCCATTCACCAGCTCGGCTCCGCCAAGGAAGGAAAGTTCGTTGCGCTGGACCTGGCTGCGCTGCCGGCTGCCGAGATCAACCGCCAGCTGTTTGGCGCCAATGGCGAACCGGGCGCGGTGCACCAGCGGGGCGGCACGCTTTATCTCGACGAAATCGGCGACCTGCCGGCAGAAGCGCAGACCCAGCTCGTCAAATTCCTACGCGATGCAAATGGCGCGCGCCTGATCGCGTCTACCCGCCGCAATCTCGGCCGGATGGTGGAAGAGGGGACTTTCCGGGAAGACCTTTACTACCGCCTGAACGTGGTGCGGCTGGCCATGCCGCCGCTGCGTCTACGCAAGGAAGACATTCCGGAACTGGCCCGCGCCTTCCTGATCCGGGCCCAGCGCCAGGGCCTGTCGGCCAAGAATTTCGACAAGTCGGCCATTGATCTGATCATGGCCTATGACTGGCCGGGCAATGTGCGGGAGCTGGAAAACCTGGTTCTGCGGCTTGCGGTGCTGAGCCCCGATGACACGATCACGCTGCGCGACGTCGAACGTGAGCTGCGTGCCGGTGCCAGCGAACAGAAAGGCACCAGTGGCGGGTTCGAGAAGGATATCGAGACGCTGCTGCACCGCCACATCATGGGTGACCTGATTTCCAGCCGGGAAGACGAAGAAAGCACGGTCTATTCCCGTGTGATCGACCAGGTGGAACGGCCTCTGATCCGGCTCGCTCTGTCCGTGACGGCAGGGAACAAGGTCAAGGCAGCCCAGTTGCTGGGAATGAATCGTAACACGCTGCGGGCGAAGATTAACGCATTGGGGATTGCAGAAGACTGATTGACCATTGCCAAAACTGTGGCTCTAGTGCACCACTGTTGCTGCAGGGGCACGTAAGTGTGCCATTAAGGCAACGGGCCGGGGGGCCTGTTCAGAGCTGGTAGATTGTCGAACCCGTTAAGTCAGCACGCGCCAAAAGCAAGTTGGGCTCTCTTTGAAGGGCTCTTCATTATTGCGGCCCTCGTTGCGGTGTTCGCGACCTTCATCACAATTGCCGGTGTGAACCCGGACAATCCGACTGCCGGTTCGACGCCGTGGCTGCTGTCGCTCAATTTCGTTCTGATCGCCGCGCTCGCGCTGATCGTCATTCGAGAGTTCCTCGCAATCCGCGGACGCTCGCGGGAGGCGGGCGAAGGCCGGCTGGCCCAGCGCTTCGTCATGCTGTTCGGCTTTTCTGCGCTCGTCCCTTCGATGGTTGTGGCGATCTTCCTTGGCGCGGTGGTGACTCGCGGCCTCGACAACTGGCTCGGCGAACGGGCCGAGGCGGTGATGGAGAAGAACAAGCAGATCTTCCAGGACTATGTCGATAACTTCAACTCCTCGTTCGACGTGGATGTCCGCCTCGCCGCGCTCGATGTCGAAACCTTCGCGCGGGACGTGAAGGCCACGATGACCGCCGAGAATGGCGGCAAAGACGTCGACAACGCAAAGTTTGCCGCAAGCGCCTCGGCGGCTCTGGCGGAGGGGCTGCGGCAGACGCTGGCCTACCGGGAGTTCGTGACCATCTCGATCCTCGGTGCGGACGGGCAGGAAATCATTGCCGAAGAAAGCGTCGGCACGCCTGTCCGCGTGCGTCAAACACCGGAGGCGTTCCAGGAAGCCAGGAACGGCGAAGTGGTGACGACCCTGTGGGAACAGCAGGGCATCGGTACGGCGCTTATAAAGATTTCCGAGCCGGTGGACGGATATGTCTATGCGGTCAAACCATTCGACCGGAACCTGTTCGCCCTGCTGGGAGACGCGAAAGACCAGCTTGCCCAATACAACAATGCCAAAAAGCGGAGCGGTCGCCTGCAAACGATCTTCGCGATTGGCTACGCCCAGATCACCGCACTGATCCTGCTTCTGGCGGGCCGCCTCGGCCTCGAAGCCGCCGGACGGATCACGGGTCCGATCGGGCGCCTCGCTTCGGCTGCGCATACTGTGCGGGATGGCGACCTGACTGTCCGCGTTCCGGTCAGCGGTCCGAAGGATGAAGTTTACGCGCTGAGCCAGTCATTCAACGCGATGACCGAGCAATTGTCCGAACAGCGCAATGCGCTGATCCGGGCGCGCGAAGAAGAAGAAGACCGCCGCCGCTTCGTCGAGACGCTGCTCGCGGAAGTCAGCGCCGGGGTCATCCGCATGGGCGCGGATATGTCTGTCACGCTGGCCAACCGGTCTGCGGGAGACCTTCTGGTTGTCGACGAGATACGCCCTGGCGATTTGCTGGAGTCCGTCGCCCCTGAATTTGAGCGCTTCGTGCGGGACACGCTGGAGCGCAACTCCCCGGTTGATGCGTCCATCGAGATCAGCCGCGGCGGCGAGACGCGCCACATACGCCTCAAGACCGCGCCTGACCCGGCGGGTGGATGTGTGCTGACATTCGATGACACGACGCGGCTCATCAATGCGCAGCGCCAGATGGCCTGGCGCGATGTGGCGCGGCGGATTGCCCACGAGATCCGCAACCCGCTGACGCCGATCATGCTGTCGACCGAGCGCCTGCGCAGGCGATATGCTGACAAGATCGACGACCATGATGGCGTGTTCGAGAAATGTATCGAGACCATTCTGCGTCAGGTCGGCGACATTGGCCGCATGGTGGAAGAGTTCTCCAGCTTTGCCCGGATGCCGAAGCCGAGCGTCGCCCCGTTCGACATGCAGGAGCTGCTGAAAGAGGCGAGCTTTTCACGCAGCGTGGTCAATCCGGACATCGATTTCGAATTTGACAGCACAGCGTCCTCGACCACCTATTTCGGGGATGAGCGCCTGATCGGGCAAGCCATGGGCAATCTTCTCAAGAATGCTGCGGAAGCCATCGAAGGTATGCCGGAAGATGCCGATGTGCAGGGGCAGATCCGGATGGTGCTGAGTGGTGACGAGCGCGGCCTGGAAGTCACCATCGAAGACAATGGGCCAGGCTTCCCGCAGGACGTGCGCGAACGGCTTCTGGAGCCTTACGTGACGACGCGGGAAAAAGGCACCGGCCTTGGCCTCGCCATCGTGAACCGCATTATTGCGGATCATGGCGGTTCGATTTCGCTGCAGAACCGGCTCGATGGCCTGCGCGGCGCGCGGGTGCGTATCTGGTTGCCACCGCACGATCCAATGACCCTCGCGGCGCTGATGCCGGCTGATGAAGCCACTGGCGCCAATCCACATTCTCCGCAATCTGTTCGAGTAGAGGAGCCAACGCCATGGCGTTAGACATTCTGGTAGTTGATGATGAACCCGATATCCGGGACCTGATCGCCGGAGTACTGGGCGACGAAGGCTATTCCGTGCGAACGGCGGCGACAGCGGAAGCGGCGCTGGAGGAAGTCCGCACACGGACACCGCGCCTTGTGGTGCTGGACGTCTGGCTGCAGGGCAGCGGCATGGATGGTTTGTCCCTGCTGAAATATTTCAAGTCGATTGACCCGCTCCTACCGGTCATCGTGATCAGCGGGCACGGCAATATCGAAACCGCCGTCGCGGCCATCCGGCGCGGCGCGTATGATTTTATCGAAAAGCCGTTCAAGACAGACCGTCTGCTGCACCTGATCGATCGGGCCATCGAGTCGGCTGCGCTCAAGTACGAGAACGCCACGCTGCGCAACAAGGCAGGAGACGATGAGCGCTGGATGGGGCACAGCCATGCTGCGGCCAATCTGCGCGCCTCCATCGAGAAAGTCGCACCGACCAATTCCCGCGTGATGATCACCGGGCCGGCTGGCGTCGGCAAGGAGCTGGCCGCGCGGCTGATCCACCAGAACTCGCTGCGGACGAATGGGCCGTTTGTGGTCGTCAACGCGGCCTCGATTGCGCCGGACCAGATGGAGACGGCCCTCTTCGGCGAGGAAGACCCGCAGGGCCGCACAACCCGCGTGGGCCTGTTCGAGAAAGCGCACCTCGGCACACTGTTGCTGGACGAAGTTGGTGACATGCCATCCGGTACGCAGAGCAAAATTCTCCGCGTGCTTACCGAGCAGCGCTTCCAGCGCGTTGGCGGTCGCTCGGATGTCAGCGTGGATGTGCGGGTCATGTCTGCGACGACAAAAGACCTGAGGCAGGAAATCGAGGAGGGGCGCTTCCGGGAAGACCTGTACTACCGGCTGAATGTCGTGCCTTTGCGCGTGCCATCGCTGGCCGAGCGGCGCGATGATATTGTTGAACTCGTCACCTATTTCATAGAGCGGATTGCGGACTCCTCCGGCCTGACGCCCCGCACGTTTTCCCCGGAAGCGATGGCGGTGCTGCAGTCCATGGAGTGGCCGGGCAACATCCGCCAACTGCGCAACGTGGTGGAGCGGATTCTGATCCTGTCTCCGTCGGATGCCAGCCGGCCGGTGAGCGTGGACGAGCTGCCGCGCGATGCGGGCAGCAATATCCAGAACGCAAAAGCCGGATCGGTAGACCTTGTCGGTCTGTCGCTGCGTGATGCGCGGGAGCAGTTTGAGCGGGAATACCTCGCGCTCCAGATTACCCGGTTTAACGGAAACATCTCGCGGACTGCTGAATTCATTGGAATGGAACGTTCTGCGCTCCATAGAAAATTAAAGGCTTTGGGCGTAGCTTCCGGCGTGAGTCGGCAGGACACCTAACGTCGACGGAAGGCTGAGGAATGCGCGTACTTATCTGCGGTGCAGGCCGTGTCGGACATGGCATCGCGCGGCGACTCGCGCGCGAAAAGCATGACATCACGATCATTGATGAAGATCCGGAGCTGGTCGATCAGGTTTCGACCGACCTGGACGTGCGTGGCTATACCGGCCACGCGGCCCATCCGGACGTCCTGAAGCGCGCTGGCGCCGTCGACTGTGAAATGATTATCGCGGTCACCCATTTCGACGAGATCAATATGGTGATCTGCCAGATCGCCCACACGCTGTTCTCGGTCCCGTTCAAGATCGCACGCGTGCGTGACCAGTCCTATATCGATCCGGCCTGGAAGAATATTTTCTCCCGGGACGGTCTGCCCATCGACATGGTGATTTCACCTGAAGTCGAAGTGGGTGAGGCTATCCTGCAGCGTCTGCGGACGCCTGGCGCGATCATGTCTGCCTCGTTCGGACGTGGCAAAGTGCGCCTTCTGGGGCTGGAAATTGCTGAGAACAATCCGCTGCTCGACACCGCCGTGGACCAGATCCGCGGGCTGTTCCCGGATCTCTCCGCCCGCATCATCGGCATTGGGACCGGCGACACAGTTCGCGCGCCGAAGGGCAGTGATGTGCTGAAGCCGGGCGACCGGGCCTATATCGCCGTGCTGGATTCCCATGCCGAGCGACTGACTTCCATTTTCAACCGCAATGTCGAACGTTCCGACCACATCGTGATCGTCGGCGGCGGCAATGTCGGGCTTTATGTGGCCCAGACGCTTGAGCGCGAGAGCAACAAGCGGATACGTCTGATCGAGAGCGATCCGGAGCGCGCGAACATCGCTGTGGCCGGCGTGAAGCGCACGATCGTGATTCAGGGCGATGGTCTCAACCCCGATATCCTGACCGAGGCCGGCGCGCCAAAAGCGGACTTCGTCGTCGCCATCACCAATGACGACAAGACGAACCTTCTGATTTCCAATCTGGCCAAACGGGCAGGGGCCAAGCGGACACTGGCGCTGGTCAATGCGACCGAACTGGCGGGCCTTGCGCGCGACATGCGTGTTGATGCCGTGCTTGACCCGCGCGCGCTGACCGTGTCGCAAATCCTGCTTCGCATGCGCCGTGGGCGGATTCTGGGCCTGCAATCCCTGGAGGATGGTCAGGCAGAGGTCGCGGAAGGCGTGACGCTGGAATCTTCGTCGCTGATCGGGAAATCCACCGGCTATGACGACCTGCCGGACGGCGTGACCGCTGCAGCCATTGTGCGCGGCGAAAATGTGATCATGGCGGGTCCTGAGACAGTCGTTCGGACGGAAGACCGGCTGATTGTTTTCTACGAAGAAGAGATGGTCCGGAAAGTGGAGAAATTCTTCCGCGTCAGCCCGGACTTCTTCTAGTCCATGAATTACGCGTCCGTCGTCCGCATCCTGGCCCTTGTGATGCTGATCCTCGCGGGCGCCAGCCTGCCCGCGGTGCTGACTGCGGCGGCGTATGGTGAGTACGATCAGGTCTTTGCCTTCCTTGCGATGGTTCTGGGCATCAGCGTGATCGCCGCCAGCATCCTGTTCCTGACGCCCCGGCCGACGCAGAAATCCCGTCCGTCTGATGCGCTCGGCCTGGTGATCCTGTGGTGGTTCCTGGCGCCGGTAGCGGCATGTCTTCCCTTTGTCGTAGGCGTTCAGAACCAATCCCTGCTGCAGGCCATTCATGAGGCGGCGGCGTGCCTTACCACGACCGGCCAATCGGTGATCGCCGTGGAGGGAGACCGCTGGCCGTCGAGCCTGATCGTCTGGCGGGGGACCTTGCACTTTGTCGGCGGCGCCGCCTCGATCATCACAGCAGCAAGCGTGCTGGCGGCGTTGAACCTCGGCGGGCCGGGCATCCACCGCAGCGCGCTTTTTGTGATGCCGGAGACCAGCTTTTTCGACGCTGTGCCCAAGGTGGCACGCTCGGTTGTGCTGATCATGACGGTGTCGATTACCGTGACGGTCCTCGCGCTCGAGCTGGCCGGCATGTCGGCTGGGCGGGCCATGTCGGATGCGGTGAGTGTCTGGACCACAGGCCTCGTTGATCCGGCGCCTTATGGCCGGGCGAATGCCGGGCCCGTTGCCGATATCATTCTGGCATTTGGCCTTATGGGCGGCGCGCTCGGGCTGGCGGTTGCCCTGCCACTGCGTGAGCGGCGCCTGGTCAAGGCGGCGACCGACCCGGAAACGACCATGTTCGTGTTTCTGGTGATCCTGTTTACCGTCATGGCGGTTGCATCCGGCGTGAAAGTTTTCGAGTCTCTGGGCTGGGCGATTTCGGCCCTTGCAACGTCAGGCCTGCCGCTTGGCAGTGCGGATACGTGGAACCTTGTTCCCTTGCCGGTCTTCGTGCTGCCAGCCCTGATTGGGGGATCGGCCCTGTCTGCAGCAGGCGGGGTGAAGATCGCCCGTCTGATCGTGCTGGCCCGGCGCGCGGGGGTTGAATTCCGGCAGCTGGGCTACCGGCGCTCGGTTCTGGGCTTCCAGTTCCGGGACCGGGAAATGGACGAGCGCAGCGTGATTGGCGTCTGGGTCTATCTTGTTGCCTATATTCTCACCGTTTTCCTCGTAATGGTCGGATTTGCCTTCACCGGATTGCCGTTTGAGTCCTCGATCCGGCTGGCGATTGGCTGTCTGACCAACTCTGGCGGGCTTGTGGCGGGTCATGTGGCCCAGCTCGACAATGCTGCCTCAATATTGGCCATCTTCTCGATGGTCCTTGGCAGGTTGGAGATTTTGGCGATCATTCCTGCCATTTCTGTCAGTTTCTGGCGGGGCTAGGTGGGGTTCGCTCTTGCGAAACCCCTTCAATCCCGGTAGCCCGCGATCATAAAGAGAACAACAGGACTACCCTGATATGTCGGTTGATAAAAAACAAAACCTGCAGGATGCCTTCCTCAACGCTGTTCGCAAATCGCGTACGCCGCTGACGGTTTTCCTTGTAAATGGTGTAAAGCTGCAAGGTGTGGTGACTTGGTTTGACAACTTTTGTGTGTTGCTTCGGGGCGATGGTCGTCCGCCGCAGCTTGTCTACAAGCACGCCATCTCCACGATTGCGCCGAGCGCTCCGGTACAACTCTTCGATGAAGAGATGGACAAGGATTAAAGCCTTTTGGGCGACAAGCTGATTGATCGTCTTCCGGCGCTGGAAATTGCTGGTGCGATCATTCCCTGGTTTACACCAGCTAATCGACCTTCGGCGGACAGGTTGCAGGAAACTGCGGGCCTGATCGAAGCCTTGGGCTGTGAACTCGCTTTTCTGCGACCCGAGCATGTGCGTCAGGTAAATTCCGCCCAGCTTCTGTCTGGCGGTATCCTGGATCGCATGGCGGCTGATCTTGAAGCGGCGGACTGTTCGCTCGCCGTGATCGACGGCGCGCTGACGCCGGTTCAGCAACGCAACCTGGAAAAGAAGCTCGGCGTGAAGGTCATCGACCGGACCGGGCTGATCCTTGAAATTTTCGGGCTCCGGGCCCGGACGAAGGAAGGCCGGCTGCAGGTCGAGCTGGCGCGCCTTCTGTATGAGCGTTCCCGCCTCGTGCGCACCTGGACCCACCTGGAACGCCAGCGCGGCGGGGGTGGGTTCCTGTCCGGCCCCGGCGAAAGCCAGCTGGAAGCGGACCGCCGGATGCTGGATGACAAGATCGTCCGCCTGAAAGCTGACCTTGAAGATGTTCGCCGGACCCGCGCGGTTCAGCGGGCAGGGCGCCAACGCACCGGCAAGCCGGTCGTGGCCCTGGTCGGCTACACGAACTCCGGCAAGTCCACCCTGTTCAACCGTCTGACCGGCGCGAACGTATTTGCCAAGGACATGCCGTTCGCAACGCTCGACCCGACGATCCGCCGGCTCGACCTGCCCACGCTGGGTGAGGCGGCACTGATCGATACTGTCGGCTTCATCACGGACCTTCCAACCCACCTGATCGACAGTTTCCAGGCAACACTGGAAGAGGCGATGCAGGCAGACCTGCTGGTCCACGTGCGCGACCGGTCGAGCCCCGCGGATAACGATCAGGCCGATGATGTCATGCGCGTTTTGGAGCGCCTCGAAAAGGAAACCGGTCTGCCGCTGCCGCCCATGATCGAAGCCTGGAACAAGGCGGACCTTCTATTGCCGGAACGGGCTGACGCGCTGGAATCTTTTGCCGAGACGCAGGAAGAGATGCCCGCTGTGCTGATCTCAGCCATAACCGGTCGCGGCATCGATGACTTGCTGGCGCTGATTGAGCATGGCCTGCTGCGCAGCGCGACGCATGTTCGCGTGATCCTCGGGCCTGAGGATGGCCGGGCGCGGGCCTGGCTGCACCGCAATGGAGAGGTCCTGTCGGACGAGGCGCAGGAGGACGGTGGGACCCTCGTATCCGTGCGTCTGAAGACGGACCGATTGGGTCAGTTCCGGGCCGAGTTTCCGGAAGTGGACGTCGAGCCGGCCGACTAGGTCGTCCGTTCCGTCTTCTTCACGTCCTGCCAGAGGGCTTCCTGGGCATCGAGGTCGAGTGCGGTGAAGTCCTGCCCGCGTTCACTGGCCAGCGCTTCCATGGCGCGGAAGCGGCGTTCGAATTTTGCATTGGCCTGACGGAGCGCAATCTCCGGATCCACGTTCAGCCGGCGGGCGAGGTTTGCGGCCACGAAGAGAAGGTCCCCCATCTCGTCGAGGATCGCTTCTGCATCGCCCGAAGCCATGGCTTCCTTGAGTTCCTGCGTCTCCTCATCGAGCTTGTCGAAGATCGGTTCCGGTTCGGCCCAGTCGAAGCCCGTTCGCGCTGCGCGCTTCTGAAGCTTTTCCGCCCGCATCAGAGCGGGAAGGGACAGCGCGACCCCGTCGAGCGCGCTGTGGCTCTCTTTCGATTTCGCCTTGGATGCGCGCTCAGCCGCCTTCATCACCTCCCAGGCGATGATCTGGTCGTCCGACGAGCGGTCGTCGGCGGCATCGAAGACATGCGGGTGGCGGCGGATCATTTTCTCATTGATCGCGGCTGCGACATCGGCGGCTTCGAACGCGCCTTCTTCGGACGCCATCTGGCTGTGAAAGGCGACCTGGAAGAGCAGGTCACCGAGTTCCTCGCGCAAGTCGCCCATGTCTTCCCGCTCAATGGCGTCGGCAACCTCGTAGGCTTCCTCGATTGTGTAGGGCGCAATGGTGCGGAAGGTCTGTTCGAGGTCCCACGGGCAGCCGCCATCCGGGCTCCGCAGCCGGGACATGATGTCCAGCAGGCGGGCAAATTCCCGGGCGGCGCGATCGTGTTGCTGAGTATCTGACGGGTTCATGAAGCCGATCCTGTTGATTTCGCTGGGCGGGAAGTCCCCGGGATGTGCCAAAGGGTGGCATAGTCGACTTTACCGGAATGGATTGACTTTCCGCGCGGTGCAAGGGACGTGAATGCATGCGATCTGATTTCAGCACACAATACACGCCGATAGCCGGGTCCCGCTCATGAAAGACCGGATGATCCTGATTGGCGTCGACTGGGGTGCTTCGAACTTCCGGGCATGGGCCTTCGATGAAGAGGGCGAAGTGATCGGTGGGATCTCGGTTCCCGACGGCGTGCTCACCCATTCCGGCGACGCGATGGAGCGTCTGAAATTCCACATCAATGAATGGCTCGGCGAGTGGCCGGATGTGCCGATGATCGCCTGTGGTGGTGCCGGGAGTTCCCAGGGGATCCACAGGACAGACTATTTGCCTGTGCCGATGATGATTTCGGACCTGCCGAAGCATCTGGTCCACATGCATGGCCTCCATATTGTTCCTGGCCTGAAACAGGCCTCACCGCCTGACATTCTGCGCGGGCAGGAGACGCAGCTCTTCGCGCTGGACGAGTCGATTGGCGCCGTCTGCTTTCCGGGCACGCATACAAAGCACATCACCGTGGAGCATGGTCGCATTCTTGACCTCAGCACCGAGATGACGGGGGAGCTTCGTGCACTCCTGTTGGCGAATGGCGGCTTGAAGGTGCCGGAAGGCGTGGAGCAGGTCTTCAGCGATTCGGTGTTTCGCGAGTGGGTCGAGCTTTCGCTGGATACGGACGACGCGGCCTCTCCGTTTGCGGTGCGGGCGGCGCGCATGACAGGCTTGCTTGATCCGAAATACCATACGACGGCGCTGACCGGCCTGCTGATCGGAGCGGACGTCGCGGCGCACTATGATCCCGGGGACGAACTCACGCTGGTGGCGGACGGCCCCTTGCTGAAGTCCTATAGGATTGCACTTGAGGCGCTTGGCGCGGAGTTCGATGAGTGCTCATCTGAGGAAGCGACGCAGGACGGCTTGTTCGAGCTCGCGGAGGAAGCAGGGCTGATCGGATGATGCTGGCACCTGAATGCGTTGCACCGACCGGGTGCGTGCTGGGCGAAGGCCCGCTGTGGAGCGAAACCGAAGGTTTCCTCTGGTGGGTCGATATCAAGCGAGCGAAGCTGCACCGTTACAATCCCCGCACAGGCAATACCCGCCGGTATGACCTGCCCATTCGGGCGAGTACGATTGCGCTTTATCAGGGACAGTTCCTGATGGCGGGCGATCAGGAGATCGGCGTCTACGATCCATCAACCGAAATCTATGATCGCATCTGCCAGCTTGAGGGCGAACCGGCAGGTAACCGGACCAATGATGGCGGCGTGGCGCCGGACGGCTCGTTCTGGTTCGGCACCATGGACGATTCGGAGCGGGAAGCGCGCGGATCCTATTTCCGTTTCGGGCCCGACAAATCCCTGACCCAGCTGCGGCTGCCATCGGTCATGATGACGAACACAATGCAATTCTCTCCGGATGGTCGGACATTCTACACGTGCGACAGCGCCGAACAGGAAATTCTGGCTTATGATTTTGATCCTGAGACGGGCGCGCTTTCGGGGCGGCGCGTCTTCGCGTCGACGTATGAGTTCGGCGGTTATCCGGATGGCTCGGCGGTTGATTCGGAAGGGTGTCTCTGGACCTGCCTGTGGGATGCGTCGCGAATCGTACGTTACACACCGGACGGGGATGTGGATCAGGTTATCATTCTGGCTGCACCACGTCCGACGAGTATCGCATTTGGAGGTCCGGACCTTCGAACCCTGTTCATCACAACGGCAAGGGCAGGTATGACGTTTCCCCAGATGGACGCCAGACCTCTGTCTGGCAGCCTGTTTGCGGTACAGGTAGATGTGCCGGGCCTGCCAGTGCGCCAATTCGGTGAAAAGGCCTGACGGACGTTATTGTGCGCCTCTTGCAGAGCCGGACGAGGCGCCTCACATGCTTCACATTGAATTTGGTGTAGTTTAACCGTGGACGCAGCGGCCCAAAACCGCTAACCCCCCGCTTTTCAAGAGAGTGTCGGAATGGCCGAGAAGGTGAAAAAGAAACGTGTCGGGCCCTTTACGTTCCTGCGCCAGGTGCGCGCGGAAGGTAACAAGGTGACCTGGACGTCGCGGCAGGAAACGGTTCAGGCGACGATTTTCGTTGTCATTATGTCGGTCCTGATTGCGCTCTTTCTCTTCGCTGCCGATTTCTTGATCAATTTGTTTGTTAAAATGATCACTGGCCTTTGAGGCTTGTGACTATCCGTTTTCAAGGAGCGCGCTGGCCCCATGGCTGAAGCGAAATGGTACATCGTCCACGCCTATTCCAACTTCGAAAAGAAGGTGGCGGCAACGATTCTCGAACAGGCTGGTCGCAAGGGCCTGTCCGAACTGATCGAGGACATTCAGGTCCCGACCGAAGAAGTGGTCGAAGTCGCACGCGGCAAGAAAAAGACCGTCGAGCGCCGGCATTTCCCCGGTTACGTCCTCATGAAGGCCGTGATGACTGATGATGTGTACCACCTGGTGAAGGACACGCCGAAAGTGTCCGGCTTCCTTGGCGCTGAAGGTGGCAAGAAGCCTCTTCCGGTGCGCCAGCGTGAGGTCGACCGTATTCTCGGCACTGCGGCAGATCCGGCGGCGGAACGTCCGCGTCCGAAAATCTCCTTCGAGATTGGTGAGCAGGTTCAGGTCAATGACGGCCCGTTCCAGGGCTTCGAAGGCGCAGTCGAGGAAATCGACGAGCCAAATGGCCGCCTGAAAGTTACCGTTTCGATCTTCGGCCGCGGAACACCGGTCGATCTTGAATTCGAGCAGGTCACAAAAGTCTGATCTGGTCCCGGGATTTGGGTGGAATCGGCTGACGGTTCTACTTGAATCCTTGTTATTTGGGTTGTAATTGCCAACCCCAGTGCCGCCTTAGCTCAGTTGGTTAGAGCGCTGGTTTGTGGAACCAGAGGTCCTCCGTTCAAGCCGGAGAGGCGGTACCATCTTCTCTCTTTGAGATTTACTCCACTCACAAAAATCCAATTGTGGCGGGAACTTGTTCCAATCTTACGCGTATATGTCGAACTCAACACAATCTGTTGCAAATGGGTCGCGGTAAGGGGGAAAACCCCGTCTTTCCAGCGCCCCGGCCTCTAAAAGGGGCTCGCGGCGAGCGTAAATTGGGTTTAATCAGGAATCATCGGGTGTTAAACCCGTATGAACCTGCGGCCGAGGACAATCCCGTCTTTCGGCACACAAAAGGGGATTGAGTATGAAGAAAACTCTGATGTGCGCGACAGCCGCGGCCGCATTCGCGACTGCTGGCCTCGCTGCTCACGCGGAAGACGGCTGGTACGCCCGTGGCGACATCCAGTACGGCTTCGCTGGTGAGCTGGATCATGATCCTGTCACCGAAGACGTTGCGGGCACCCTGCGCGGTAGCTCCGACGCTGACGAAATGCTCGGCGGCCAGCTTGGCCTCGGTTATGATTTCGACAACGGCTTCCGCCTTGAAGGCGTTACCGGCTACCGTGGTGGTGAACTTGACGTTCCTTCCGATTTCGGGCCGGGCCTGACCGGTGTGGCATCTGATCCGCACGGCAATCTGCAGATCGCCGATCTGATGCTGAACGGCATTTACGACTTCAACCGCGCTGGCAAGGTTCAGCCTTACGTCGGTCTCGGTATTGGTGGTGCGCGTCTGAACACCAAAGCGAGCAACCTGAACGTCGGCACCGCTGGCAACTGGTCTGCTGCAAACGGCTTCAGCGACACCGACACGACACTTGCTTACCAGGGCCTGCTTGGCCTTGGCTATAAAGTGTCTGACCGTATGACCCTCGACCTCGGCTACAAGTATTTTGTTGCTGACGATCTTGAGCTGGCCGGCACCCATGGTGGCACCTCCTACGAAGGCACCTACTCGGAGCACGTGGCAACGATTGGTCTTCGTTACGCATTTGGCGTAACGCCGCCGCCTCCGCCGCCTCCGCCGCCTCCGCCTCCGCCG
>LADW01000071.1 GCA_000961695.1 Hyphomonadaceae bacterium BRH_c29 | reverse complement strand
CTGTTCGTCAATGCTAGACATCAACCAATGTCGCGCCACGGCTTCGCAAACAGACTTCGCGTGCATGTTGCTAAAGCAACAAAGAGAGCGCCGACGTTATCGTCCAAGACGGTCACGCCGCATGTCATGCGCCACTCCTGCGCTATGCACATCCTGGAAGCGACGGGTGATATACGCAAAGTATCGCTCTGGCTGGGACACAGCTCGATCCAGACAACTGAGATGTATCTTCGCGTCGATCCAGCCGAGAAGCTTGATGTCCTACATGCTTCAGCGCCGCCCGCGATCCGGAAGGGGTCGTTTACGGGGGTATCTGACCGACTGATCCGTATGCTGTCGGATATTCAATCGCGGCCAGTCACTCGAAGTACGTCACCGAAAATCTGAAGTCTTGGATACCAAAGATTATGTGGAGCTAGAAGATGACAAAAACCCGTCGATACAACGTGTTGCGCAGATGGCTCCACATAATCGTGGACTCAACACAAGCGAGCTTATGTAGAGCTCAACATAAGCTCGCCGCATGGGACGCAAGTTGAACGCCCTCCAGTGACACACTGAGGACGATCCCGCAGTAGAACCAGTCACCCTTGCGCCAGCCCTCCATGACGGCTTCAGCCTTGGCCTGCGCCTCGGCAAAGCGCTGGCGATGATTTGGCCCGGGGCCAATGAACCCCGGCGCATCTGCATAGAGCGAGGGCCAGAAACCGTCCTGGCGCTGATCGGGAGCGTCCGGAGAATCATCCGGCACAACCTGCGCCAAGACGGTGAAGGGCCCGGCCTCACAGGTGATGCTGTCGCCGGGGCAGACATAGGATTGGAAGCCTTGGGCGAATGTCATGCGTCGCCCTCCGCAAACAGGCCCGCGATGGCGATCCAGTGTGGGCCATAGACGGCGCGCTCGCCGCACTCGTCGCATTCATAGGCGCTCGCGTCCGGCTCACAGCCGTCGCGCGGCGCGCGGCAGGCGAGGCAAAATCCCTCGGACCAGTCGTCCGCCTGCTGCAGTTCTTCGAAGGTGAACCGGTGCTGGGTGGTTTCGGGAGTCATATCCGCGCCCTCCCCTACCGCGACCAGAAGACATGGACTTCGTCGAAGCCCGTCTGGAACACCATGATCTCGCCGTTCAGCGCCATGTCGCGGGCGAGTGCCTGCCAGTCGATATAGTAGCTGAGGCTCTCGGGGATGGCGGTGCCGAGTTCGGTGTGCAGTTCCTCGGCAAAGTCGGCGGCGCTGCGGTACTCGCCCGCATAGTCCTCAAACGCAGCGCGCGCTTGCTCAAGGTCATTGCCGTAGTGTCCATGGATGCGGGCAGCGAGCTCGCCATACTCGCCGATGAACTCGGCAAGGTCGCACACGGTCTCGAACGAGGCGTATTCGGACAGGTGCGCACCTTCGAAGCCTTCGTAATCGTGGATCGCCCATTCTTCGGCATCGGGCTCCGGGCTAGCGCGCAGCATCGCCGAAACTTCGCGCCAGATTTCGTCCGGCGTGTTGGCATCGATCCAACGTCCGTGCAGGCGGCCATTGTTGTAAGCGGCAAGGCAGGCAACGTAGATGCGTGGCCTGTCCGGAAGAGTTGGCGCACCCGTGGTTCCAAGAGGTGCAACGGTAGTGGTCTGGTCAGTCATGTCTGTCTCCTTCCCGCCCGTTCTTTTCCGCATCAGGCGGAGGTGGGCGGCGAGAAGGCGCTTGGCCGGAGCGCATAAGGGCGCCGCGCAAGGGGACGCTGTAGGTATGATGCCTACGGACGTTTAAACGCGATCAAGTCCCGCCCCCTTGCGCGGCGGCCGCGCTCTGGCAAACGCGCCGTCCGCCCACCCCCGGCTGAGGAGGAACATAGTTGAGGCGGAGGTAAGCTCGATCAGATCTGCCACGCGCGCTGCCAACTGGAAAAGGCTGAAGATCAACCCGGCGGGCATGCTTCAGTTCAGAGCGGCTCTGTCCCTGCTTCAAGGAGAGACAGGTACCGCTGATAAACAAACACCCGCCCGCGCGCCTTGCCAGTGATCTCTTCGACAATGCCAAGGGCCTGCAGGCGCTCCAGCGCCGCCGTCGCCGTCGGGAACGTAACGCCGGAAAGCTCTGCCGCTGTGCCGATCGTCAGGAGAGGGCGCTTCTGCAGGATAGCATGCAACGCCTGCGCTGCTGGCGCCCCGCGCCCGAGCCCGGCGATCAAAGCTGCATCTTCGGCGAAGATCGCAGAAATCGACCGCGCCGCCTCGTGCGCCTGGCGAGCGACATCCCGCACGCCGGTCAGGAAGAATTCAAGCCAGGTCTCCCACCGTCCGTGTTCGCGCACTTCCTGTAGCAGGGCGTAATAGGTCGCCCGGTGCGATTTGAGGTAGAGGCTCAGATAGAGGAGCGGCTCGTCGAGGATCCCCTGCTCGCAGAGATACAGCGTGATCAGCAGCCGCCCAAGCCGGCCATTGCCGTCGAGGAACGGGTGGATCGTTTCGAACTGCACATGCGCGAGGCCTGCCTTGATGAGCGGCGGCAGGCCGGAGTCCGTCTCGTGCAGGAAGGCTTCGAGATTGCTCATGAGATCCATAACGTACTGAGGCGGCGGCGGCACGAACAGCGCATTGCCGGGCCGTGTCCCGCCGATCCAGTTTTGCGAGCGCCGGAACTCGCCCGGCTGCTTCGTGCTTCCCCTGCCCGAGGACAGGAGGATCGCATGCATTTCCTTCAGCAGGCGGAGCGATAGCGGGAACCCGCCGCGCAGGCGGTCCAGGCCATGCGTCAGCGCTGCGACATAGGTCGAGACTTCCTCGACATCATCGAGCGGCACGCCGGGCGCAGCCTCATCTTCGTAAAGGAGCAGGTCGGACAACGAAGACTGCGTCCCTTCGATCTGGGACGAGAGCAGCGCTTCTTTGCGCACATACATGTAGAGAAAGAGCGAGGTGTCCGGCGCCACGCTGCGAACGCCGTCCAGCCGGCCGAGGGCGAGCATGGCCTCGCTTGCGATGACCGACAGGCTGGCCATATCGATCGGGGGCCGGGGCGGCAGGCCCGGCGGCAGGAAGGCCCGCACGGTTTCGCCCGTGACGGTGCTCGTCACCCATTTGCCTTTCCGGCCGGAGTCCTGCGGTGCTGCCATGATCCATCCTTTAATAGTGCCCAATCGTTATTAAAGGATAATCGTCTACGCTTTAACTAACTCCGGGGCAATTAAAGGGTCGCGCCTTGTCGGGCAACGAGAAAATCGCCGAGTTCAGACCATACCGGCAGGCGAAAGGCTTTAACGCCCCAATCAGCCGGGCCCAGATCGTAAAGACTCGCGCGCCCTGCCCGAATCTTTCCATGACGGATGTGTCATGGCGCTACATATCCGCGATTTCCGTCAAAGCGACGCGGCCGGGCTCTCCCGGCTGAGCGAGGCGGGGCACCTGCTCGGCGCCCTGCCCGCACGTGACGCTGGAGTGCGTATCCTCGCAGGCCTCCGCGACGGCCAACTCGCAAGCGCGATCTGGCTTAGCCTGGATGCCGACACGGGCATCATCCCAGCCATCCTTGTGGACCACACTGCCGGTTGGCAATCGGACGTGCGCGAGCTCGCCGCAGAAGCAAGCCTCTGGCTTGCCTCGCGCGGCGCAGCCCGCATCGAACTCCGGATCATCCCGCGAGACGAGGACCTGCTCGCCGGGCTGCTCGATATGCAGTTCAAGGCCGACGACCGCGCAGGGATCATGCAGCGGACAATGCAGGTTCGCAGCGCCGCCTGAACGGGGCCTTCGATCAAGCGCCCGCGACCCCTCTGGCCGCAATAGCTTCAAACACCCTCGATCCGCAATACACCCGCGGACAGTGGGAAGCGCGTGGCGTGCGCGTCCGCCGGCGAGTCCCAGCCGCATACCAGCAGACGGACAACTGGATCCTCAGTGAGCCTCGCCGGGCAGGCCGTCAGGCCGGACAGACCCGCGCGCGCGCGCGGGCGGACCGCGGAGAAGCTGGGCCTCTTCAGGCCAGGATACGCTGCGGTCCGACATTGGCGCCAAGAAGTTCCATCAGGTATCCGCCATCCTTCAGGGCCTCAGCCTTGCGGACCAGATACTTGAGCGTGTCCTTCATCGAGCCCCGGTCGTCATTCCATTGCTCCGCGACCTTTTCCCGGCCGTAGATCGTCTCTGCAATCTCGCGCCGGTTCATGCCGCAGGCGATGCCGTCGAGTGCGACGAGACCGTCACGCAGGATCTGGGTCGTCTTGGTCCAGAGGGGTGTAGAGAGATCAGGGCCATCGCCATAGATTTCGAGAGCCGCTTTCTGGACTTTGAGTTTGCGCTCGTACGCCGTGATGTCGGAGATTGTCAGTTTCATGCGCACAGGCTCGAGCCCGATCAGCGACATACCTGTGCACCTGACCTGCACAACGCAGCCCTTGCCGCGCGTGAGCAGAAACTCCCGGCCCTGATGATCACTGATATGGGTCATCTGGCAGAACGGCATGCTACGCTCCCAGATATCGCAGGTCTGGTCGGCCGCGCGCGGGCTGCAATTGATTTCGACCTGGTCCGGGAAGGCTGCGCGGTTCCAGACGACATCGGCGTCAAAGCCATTCTTGTTGGGGTCCGGCATCAGGACCAGTCCCCAGCGCTCAGCGAGCGTCTGGCTGGTTCGGGTCTTCAGCATACGGATAGGTGCGCACGGCGCCATGCGCTCGGAAATGTCATCCTTGCTGCGCACGGAGGCATCCCGGCGGAACTCTTCATTGCGCCGCAGGTATTCCCAGGCCCACCGGTCCATGGATAGCCGCGAGAGATAGTCGTACTCGGCAAGCATGCCTGTGGATTCAAGTGTGAAAGTCTTCATCAGCATCGCCTCCTCGGCGAATGCCAAGCAAAAGTGATTCCACTTAAGCGATTTACTATTGCGCCCCAAGGAAGTTAACATCGATTGCTGATTTGTTAAGGGTTGAGCCGTTGGGGCTCACCTTCGCCCTTCGGTGTTCACCAAGACAACCATTTTGCACCCGTATTCTGCGCATAGCGCCCGGCTGCATAATATGGCCCGCGCTCCAACTCCCCAAAAGCGTCCGTTCCCGGAACAATAGAGCCTGGAATTGAAGCCAGGGTTTGATCCAATGACGGACACATATGAGACAGAAAACACCCGGCGCCGCCTGAGCGCAATGCTGCGAACGGCTTTCTGCCCTGTCGTGCGCGCAGCTCTTGAATCTGATGCGACGATCGAAGTCATGGTCAATCCCGACGGGTCTGTCTGGCTTGAAGAAGCGGGACGCGGCCTTATCCCGACGGCGCATGTCCTTGCGGCCGGCGACCGCGAACGCGTGATCCGGCTTGTCGCGTCCAGCGTCGGTGCTGGGAACTCCCCCACCTCGTCAATTGTCTCGGCCGAGCTTCCAGGGACCGGCGAGCGCTTTGAAGGCGTCCTGCCTCCCGTATCGGCGGCGCCCTGCTATTCAATCCGGAAGCTCGCCCGCACGCCGTTCACGCTTGCGGACTATGTCCGGCAAGGCGCGCTGTCTCCGGCGCTTGCCGATAAGCTCAAAGCGCTGGTCGCGGAACGTGCCAACATCGTCATCGCGGGTGGAACGTCCTCGGGCAAAACGAGCTTTGCCAACGCCCTGCTGGCGGAGGGTGGCTTCAGCGGCGAACGGATCGTCATCCTCGAGGATACGCGCGAACTCACCTGCCCTGCCGCCAACCTCGTCGCCCTGCGCACGCAGGGAGCCTGCGTATCGCTGCGCGACCTCGTGCGCTCGACACTTCGCCTGCGGCCTGACCGGATCATTGTCGGCGAAGTCAGGGGGGCCGAAGCCCTCGATCTCCTAAAGGCCTGGAACACCGGCCATCCTGGCGGTCTTACAACGCTCCATGCAAATTCTGCCCTCGGGGCGCTCAGCCGGCTCGAACAGCTCGTCAGCGAAGCGACAGCGCGCTCGCCATTTGAGCTGATCGCGGAAGCCGTCGACGTGATCGTGTTCATGTCCCGCGCCGGCGGCCAGCGCCGCGTCGAAGACGCGGTCCGCGTCCTTGAGTTCACCGGTGAGGGCTACCGCACCGAGCCTGTGCTTTCGCGCTCCCTATCCCTCGTCAGCCAAGGAGATGCCTCATGACGAAACCCCTTTCACACCGCCTGAGCCGGAGGAGCATTCAGGCCCTCAGCCTCGCGCTCGCACTTGGGCTCGCCCTGCCCGCGCATGCCGCTGGCACCGGCATGCCCTGGGAAGGCCCGCTCGACCAGATCCTCTCCTCAATCGAGGGACCCGTTGCCCGCATCGTGGCGGTGATCATCATCACGATTACCGGCCTGACGCTCGCCTTCGGCGAGACCTCCGGCGGCTTCCGAAAGCTCATCCAGATCGTGTTCGGCCTCTCGATCGCGTTCGCGGCGACGAGCTTCTTCCTGACCTTCTTTTCGTTTGGCGGCGGGGCGCTGATCTGATGATCGAGGGGTTCGAGGTACCGCTCCATCGGTCTCTGACCGAGCCGGTCCTGATGGCCGGCGCGCCGCGTAATCTCGCGATCTCGATCGGAACGCTGGCCGCAGCCGTGGGCCTCGGCCTGCAGCTCTGGATCCCCGGCCTTCTCATCTGGCTCCTCGGGCATTCAGCGGCCGTCTTCCTCGCCCGCAGGGACCCCGACTTTATGGCGACGCTTATTCGCGCGCTCCGGCACAAGGAACATCTCTCATGCTGAACCTCCGCGAATACGCCGCTGCCCCGCGGCTCCTCGCCGACTACCTCCCCTGGGCGGCGCTGGTGGCGCCAGGCGTTGTCCTCAACAAGGACGGCGCGTTCCAGACGACGTTCCGCTACCGCGGCCCGGACCTCGAAAGCTCGACCGAGGCTGAGCTCGTGGCCGTCACCGCGCGCCTCAACAATGCGCTGCGCCGGTTTGGATCCGGCTGGGCGCTCTTCTTTGAAGCGGTGCGCGAGGAAGCCGGTGATTATCCGTTCTCGGACTTTTCCGATGCTGTCTCCTGGCTGATTGACGAGGAGCGCGCCGTAGCGGCAGAAGAAGCCGGATCAAGGTTCGAGAGCGCCTACTATCTCACCCTGCTTTGGCTGCCGCCGCCGGACACCAATGCCCGCGCCGAGAAAGCGCTGATCGAACGGCCGGAGCGGCCCGAGGACGCTGGTTGGCGCGAACGCCTCCTTGTCTTCCAGCAGCAGGCGGAGCGCACCTTCGACCTTCTCTCGACGGCGCTGTCCGAGATTGCGCCGCTCTCGGACGGCGAGACGTTGACCTATCTGCACAGCTGCATTTCGAGTCGGCGCCACAAGGTGTCTGCCCCGGAGATTCCCGTCTTCCTCGATGCGATCCTGGCCGATGAGCCGTTCACCGGCGGACTCGAACCGATGATCGGAGACACGCATCTGCGAGTCCTGACAATTCTCGGCTTTCCGGGATCGACGGTGCCAGGACTGCTGGATGAGCTCAACCGGCAGGGCTTTGCCTATCGCTGGGCGACGCGGTTCATTGCCATGGACAAGGCGGAAGCGGAGAAAGTCCTCGGACGCAAACGCCGGCACTGGTTTTCCAAACGCAAGTCGGTGGCCTCGGTTCTGCGCGAAACAATGTTCAATGAGCCATCAGCGCTCCTCGACACTGACGCCGACAACAAGGCGCTCGATGCGGACGCCGCGCTCCAGGAACTTGGGTCAGATCTCGTGGCCTATGGCTACGTGACGACGACGATCACGGTCAGCGATGCGGACCCCCTTGTCGCTGACGAGCGTGCCCGCCACGCCGAACGCATCATCAATGGCAAGGGCTTCACCGTCATCCGGGAATCCCTCAACGCCGTTGATGCCTGGCTCGGGACCCTCCCCGGGCATGTCTATGCCAATATCCGCCAGCCGATCCTCAACACGCTGAACCTTGCCCATATGGTGCCGCTCTCGGCGGTATGGGCGGGCGACCGGCAGAACCAGCATCTTCGCGCGCCGGCGCTGATCGAGGCGCGCACGGACGGCACAACACCGTTCCGGCTGAACCTGCATGCCGGCGATGTCGGCCATACGCTCATCCTCGGCCCGACCGGCGCAGGTAAGTCGGTGCTCCTATCGATGTTCGCCCTCCAATGGCAGCGCTACGGCCGCGCGCAGGTCTTCCTGTTCGACAAGGGCCGCTCGGCCCGCGCGGCGGTCCTCGGCATGGGCGGCGCACATCTCGATCTCGGCAGCGCGCGTCGCCCCCGGCTCCAGCCGCTGAAAGATATCAACCAGCCGGCAGAGGCGAGTTTTGCAGCGGACTGGCTGGCAGGCCTGATTTCTGGCGAGGGCGTTAGCCTGACTCCGGAGCTCAAGGCGCGTCTCTGGCAGGCGCTCACGTCTCTTGCCTCTGCGCCGCAATCCGAACGTACACTGACGGGCCTCGTTCTCCTGCTTCAGGATGAGGCGCTGAAGACGGCTCTGCATCCGTTCACACTGGCCGGCCCGCACGGTCACCTGCTCGACGGAGACGACGAAGACCTCGCCCTCGCTTCCGTCACCTGTTTCGAAATGGAAGAGCTGATGCAGCAGGGCGCGGCCGCGACCGCCGTGCTCACCTACCTCTTCCACCGGGTCGAGGCGCGCTTTGACGGTAGGCCCACGCTGTTGATGCTGGACGAGGCCTGGCTCTTCTTGGATGCGCCGGTCTTTGCGGCACGGCTGCGAGATTGGCTCAAGACCCTGCGCAAGAAGAACGTCGCGGTGGTGTTCGCCACCCAGTCGCTTTCCGACATCAGCGCCAGCGCCATTGCCCCGGCGATCCTCGAAAGCTGCCTGACCCGGATATTCCTCGCCAACGAGCGCGCGCAGGAGCCTGCTCTCAGGGAGACCTATGAGCGGTTCGGGCTGAACACGCGCCAGATCGAGATCATCGCGCGGGCGACGCCGAAGCGGGACTATTACTTCCAGTCCCCGAAAGGCTCCCGCCTGTTCGACCTCAGCCTCGGGCCAGTCGCGCTCGCCTTCGCCGCCGCCGGCACGCCGGAAGACCAGGCCATGCTCGACCGTGTCATGGCGGAAACCGAGGGTGAAGGATTCGCCGAAACTTGGCTCCATGAAAAAGGCCTCGTCTGGGCGGCAGACCTCCTTAGCCGATGGCCGGGCCACTCGCCCGCCGAGCGACTGCAAAGCCAACCCTTCCGCCCACAGATCCTCGCTGCCGAATGAGCCGCCCCATGCGCCGCCGCCTTGCCTGCCTGCTGATGACAACCGCGCCCCTGATGGCCATGCCGGTTGCCGGCCTCCTCGCGCCGCCCGCGATGGCGCAGCTCGCCGTCTATGATCCGGCAAACCATGCCCAGAACATCCTGCAGGCGGTCCGCGCCCTGCAGGAACTCGAAGGCCAGGTCCAGCAGCTCGCCCATGAGATCGAGATGCTGGAGAACATGGCCCGCAATCTCGAAACCCTCCCCGTCTCCGTCGCCGAGAGCATCATCGGCCAGCGGGTGCTCCGTATCCAGGAACTGCTGCGCCGCGCGCAGGGCATCGGCTACTCTGTCGAAGAGATCGAGCGGGACTACGAGACCGCCTATCCGGAAGACTACGGCGCCGCGACGCCGAGCTCCGTGCTTGTCGAGGATGCCCGCACTCGCTGGCGCCAGTCGAGGGACGCATTCCGCGAAACGCTGACGGTGTCAGCCGCTGCACTCGAAGACAACGAGACCGATGCGGGCGCGATCCGCAGCCTCGTCACGCAAAGCCAGGACGCCGTCGGCGCGCTGCAGGCGGCGCAGGCGGGCAATGAGCTCAGCGCCATGACCAACCAGCAGCTGATGCAGATAGAGGCGATGCTCGCCGCCCAGCACCGGGCCGAAGCGCTGGAGGAGGCCCGCAAGCTTGCCGAAGCAGAGCGCGGCCGCGCGCGCCTGCAAACCTTTCTGGGCACCGGAGAGTAAAGCCTTTGGAAGAGATGGATGTCATCGACCGGTTCCTGGAAACCTTCATCCGCTACATCGATAGCGGGTTCGGCCTGCTGCAGGGTGATGTGGCCTACCTCACCTCCACGCTGATCGTGATCGACATAACGCTGGCGGGCCTCTTCTGGGCCCTCTCACAGAACGCCGATGTGATCGCCGGGCTGATCAAGAAAGTCCTCTATGTCGGCTTCTTCGCCTTCCTGCTCGGCAATTTCGCCGGGCTCTCGCAGATCATCTTCGACAGCTTTGCCGGGCTCGGCCTGAAAGCGGGCTCGAGCCTGATAACGGCCGAAGACCTTATGCGGCCGGGATACATCGCAGGCGTCGGCTACGGCGCGGCGCTGCCCCTGCTTGAAGAGGCCAGCGAGATGATGGGACCCATCGCTTTCTTCGAGAACTTCATCCTGATCGCTGTGCTGCTGATTGCCTGGGCGGTGATCCTGATCGCCTTCTTCGTGCTCGCGGTGCAGCTCTTCGTCGCGATCCTCGAGTTCAAGCTAACGACGCTGGCCGGGTTCGTGCTCGTGCCGTTCGCCCTCTGGAACAAGACTTCGTTCCTCGCCGAGCGCGTCCTGGGCAATGTCATCACCTCGGGCCTGAAGCTCATGGTGCTCGCCATCATCATCGGCATCGGCTCGACGCTTTTCTCAACCATCACCGAGGCGTTCGCCGGAACAGAAGATGTGACGCTGGCCGAAGTCATGGGCACCGTGCTCGCGGCGACCGTCTTCCTCTGGATGGGCGTGTTCGGCCCCGGCATGGCGTCGGGCCTCATCACCGGCGCGCCGCAGCTTGGCGCGGGCTCGGCC
>LADW01000069.1 GCA_000961695.1 Hyphomonadaceae bacterium BRH_c29 | reverse complement strand
ACCTCCGCCGCCGCCACCCCCGCCGCCTCCGCCGCCTCCGACCGAAGTGTCGACCGGCCCGGCAGTGGTCTGTTCGGATCTCGGCCAGAGCTTCGTGGTGTACTTCGAGTGGGACAAAGCAGATCTGACGAGCCAGGCTTCGGCCGTGATCGATCAGGCTGTTGCGAACATCCAGTCTGAAGCAAGCTGCGCAACCAACTCGGTCAGCATCGCCGGTCACACCGATACGTCGGGTGCCAGCGCATACAACCAGCGTCTGTCGCAACGCCGTGCTGACATCGTGTCCCAGGCACTGGTGGCACGTGGCATCGACGTCGGCCTGATCACCGAATCCGCCAAAGGCGAAACGGATCTGGCCAAAGCGACCCGCGATGGTGTTCGCGAACCGCTGAACCGTCGTTCGGAAGTTGTGATCACCGTCAAATAAGTCGGTTCACACAAGACCTTGAGAAGCGGCCCGGCATTGCGCCGGGCCGTTTTTGTTTACGGTGCAGGTCAGGGGCCTTGCCGGAAATCGTTTCCTGTGAAACCAAGAGCCATGATTGATCTGAGCAACTTGAGCCGCGAAGACGAGGCTGCGCGAGAGCGCCTCAATGCGCGTTCCGCAGGCATGATTTCGCAAACCCGAAATTGGGCCTCCATCAATACCGGAAGCTTGAATGTCGAAGGCTTGCGCAAATTGGCGCCAATGCTTGCCGACGCCTTTTCCGAACTGGATGCCGAGGTCCGGCTTGAGCCGGGCGATCCATTCGAATCGGTCAATGCGGCGGGTGAAACCGAGGCCACGGAAACATCGGCTGTGATCCGCGTGTCATCCCGCCCGAACGCACCTGTGCAGGTGGTTATGTCCGGCCATTACGACACGGTGTTTCCTCCGGGCACGTTCGACACGATACGCGATCTCGGCGATGGCCGGCTTAACGGACCTGGACTGGCAGATATGAAAGGCGGCCTCTGCATCATGCGTGAGGCGCTGCTCGCATTCGAAGCCGGGCCGCTGAAAGACAAACTCGGCTACCAGATCGTGATGACACCGGACGAGGAGATCGGCAATTTCGCGAGCTCTCGCGCGCTGACAGAAGCCGCCCGGTCCGGCGCTCATATCGGCATGACCTATGAGCCCTGCATGGATACCGGCGCGATGGCCGGCGGACGCAAGGGGTCAGCCGTATTCGACATCGTTCTGCACGGACGCGCAGCGCATGCTGGCCGCGCGAAAGAAGAAGGCCGAAGTGCCATTGAAGCGGCTGCTGAGCTGGTGCTTGGCCTGGAAGGCCTGAATGGCCAGCGCGACGGTGTGACCATCAATGTCGGTGCCATCGATGGGGGCGGTCCGGTCAATATCGTGCCTCAACTTGCCATCGTCCGGTTCGGTGCCCGCGCCCCGGATGCTGAAGCAGCGCAGTGGGCGAAGGATGAAATCGAGCGCCTGTTCGCACGCGCCACGGCGCGCGATGGTATTCATGGCCACTTTCATGGGGGCTTCTACAGGCCTCCCAAGCCACGTAATGCGGCCCAGCAAGCGCTGTTTGAAGCCGTCGCCGCGACCGGCAAAGCGCTAGGTCTGAGCCTGGTGTTCGAAGACACGGGCGGCGTCTGCGAAGGCAACAACATCTTTGCGGCAGGTGTGCCGAACGTTGACACGCTTGGCGTGATGGGCGGGCGCATTCACTCGAACGAGGAATATGTTGTCACTGACAGTTTTGCCGAGCGTGCGACCTTGTCGGCTCTGCTTCTCAACCGGCTGGCTGATGGGCGGATAAACGGCGCCGGCATCAAGGCTCTTATGGATCGCTGAAAATGGCAGACACGTATGTAATGCGGCCTTCGCGGTTGGATGATCTGCCATCGCTGATTCATTTGGCAGAACTGTCCGGACCCGGATTTACCAGCCTTCCGGTGGATGAACCCATCCTGAGGGAGCGCCTGCAAAAATCGGATGACGCTTTCCTTGGTCGTTTGCAGCGTATCGAATACGGCAAATATCTCCTCATGATGGAGAATGCCGAAACGGGGGAAGTGGTCGGCTGCTCCGCCGTAAAAGCGGGCACCGGGATTGATCAGCCCTTTTTCAATTATCGTGTCATAACGCTGGCCCAGGCCAGTCAGGCTGCGGGCAATTTGCGGTTTGATATGGATGCCCTTGTGCTGACGAATGAGTATGTCGGGTATACGGAAGTTGGCACTCTTTTTCTGAAGCCGGAGCACCGCGGCGGCGGGGCGGGGCGGCTGGCTGCGCAGTCGCGTTATCTGCTGATGGCTGCGGCGCCGGACCGGTTCGGCGACAAGGTGTTGGCGGAGCTTCGCGGTGTCGTCGACAATGAAGGTGGCTCACCTTTTTGGGAATGCCTCGGGCGGCACTTCTTCCGGATGGATTTTACCGAAGCGGACAGGTTGTCTGCGACGACGGACAATCAGTTCATCCTCGATCTCATGCCGAAATATCCGATTTATGTGGACCTTCTTCCGCCGGAGGCCCGGGAAGTGATCGGCCGTTGTCACTCTGATGGTGTGGGCGCGTACAAATTGCTGCAGTGGGAAGGCTTCGAATTCGATCGGACGGTCGACATTTTTGATGGCGGGCCTCTGGTCACCACGCAGCGCAGGCATATCCGGACGATCCGGGAGAGCCGCCGCGTAAAAATTCTGGCAGGCGATGTTTCCTCTGATCCAGCCGCAAAGCAGGGCATGGCGTCCAGCGATTCCCTGCCGGACTTCAGGGCCGCTCTGGCGAAGAGTGTTCTGAAGGATGAAGACACTGCAATCATGAGCCCCGATGTTCTGGAGCTTCTCAAACTGAAGCCCGGCGCCGATGGGCGGATCTGGCAACGGAGCAAGTAATCATGGACGGCGTTTATATTGATGGCCGCTGGCGCAGTGGTTCTGGCGCGCATTTCGAAAATCACTGCCCGGCCACAGGCGATGTTGTCTGGGAAGGAAATGGCGCGAGCGAAGCTGAGGTGAACGAGGCGGTTGCTTCTGCGCGCCGTGCCTTCACCAAATGGGCGCTCATGCCCCAGGGTGACCGGACGGCGATCCTTGAGCGCTATGCCGAAGAGATCGCCAAACGAGCCGACGCCATCGCTGAAACAGTCAGCCGGGACATGGGGAAGGTGCTTTGGGAATCGAAATCCGAAGCTGCCACAATGAAAGCGAAGGTCGCTGTCTCCATCGCCGCTCAAGTCGAGCGGGCCGGATCAAAATTCAGCACGGCGGATTTCGGGTCATCGCACCTGACACATCGACCGCACGGCGTCATGGCCGTGTACGGCCCTTTTAATTTTCCGGGCCACCTTCCGAACGGGCATATCGTGCCGGCGCTGTTGGCGGGCAACACCTGCGTGTTCAAGCCGTCTGAACTTGCGCCTGGCGTCGCTTACTACATGGCGGAAGCCTTTGCCGCTGCGGGTCTGCCGGAGGGGTGTCTCAACATCGTTCATGGCGGCCGCGACGCGGGCGGGGCGCTGCTCAATGCCGATATCAACGGCCTCCTGTTTACCGGGTCGGCTGCGACCGGTGTTTTCTTTCACAGGCATTTTGCGGGACGGCCTGAAGTCATCCTCGCGCTGGAAATGGGTGGGAATAATCCGCTCATCATCTGGGACCCGGCGGATGTTGACGCGGCCGCAGATATCGCCGCGCAGTCGGCCTTCCTGACGAGCGGTCAGCGCTGTTCCTGTGCCCGGCGGATCATCCTGCCGGAAGGCGCATGGGGCAATCAGGTGGCAGATGCCATCGTGGCGCGTGCGGAAGGTCTTGCGATCGGGGCCTGGAACGAAGACGGTATGTTCATGGGGCCGCTGGTTTCAGAACGCGCCGCTGTGAATGCGGTTGAATTTCAGGACATGCTGCTCGCCCGAGGCGGGCGCGCTCTGAAGCCGCTGCAGCGGCTGGAACGCGGCGGTGGTTTCGTATCTGCCGGTGTGGTGGATGTAACGGCCGCGAAAGACGTTCCAGACGAGGAATTGTTCGGCCCGGTCATGCAGATCATCCGTGTGCCAGACTTTGACCAAGCCGTCGCGCGGGCCAACGCCTCCCGCTATGGACTCTCCGGCGGGCTCATCAGTGATGATGATGTCCTCTGGGTCAAAGCGCATCAGGAACTGCGTGCGGGTATTCTGAACCGCAACCGGCCAACCGCCGGTGCCAGCGGGAACATGCCGTTTGGTGGTCCGGGATTGTCCGGAAACTTCCGTCCCGGTGCGTACTATGCGGCAGATTATTGTGCCTGGCCGCAGGCGAGCCAGGTGTCTGACAAGGCGGGCCGGATGAGCGCGCAGGGGTTCCCGAAGTGAGCGCTGCCGAAGTCAATTTTGATGGATTGATCGGTCCGAACCATAATTATGGCGGCCTTTCAGATGGCAATCTGGCCAGTGCGAACAATGCTGGTGATATTTCCAACCCGCGCGAAGCTGCCCTGCAGGGGCTGGAGAAGATGCGGCTCCTGCTGCGGGCCGGGCTAGCTCAAGGCGTCCTGCCACCCCTGCCGCGACCGAACTTCGATTTGCTAGTGTCGGCGGGCTTTGGTGGATCTGACAGGCAGATCATTGAGCAGGCCGCCGCGCAGGCGCCGCGTCTGTTGAAGGTCGCGTATTCTGCCAGCAGTATGTGGACGGCCAACGCGGCCACTGTTTCGCCCTGCGCCGATACGGAAGACGGTCGCCTGCACCTGACGGCGGCGAACCTTTCCACCATGCTGCACCGCTCCGTTGAGCACCCGGATACGACAGCGTCGCTTCAGGCGATCTTCTCGGATGACCGGTATTTTGCTGTTCACGCTGCACTGCCCATGCATTCAGACTTTGCAGACGAAGGTGCCGCCAATCATGTGCGCCTGTGCGCCGAACACGGCGCGCCCGGTGTGGAGCTGTTTGTTTACGGACGGGATGCCGGAGAAAGCGTCGCTGGATTCCCAGCGCGCCAAACCCGCCTCGCCGCCGAAAGCGTTGCGCGGGGGCATGGCCTGACACCGGCGCAGGCTGTCTTTGCGCGCCAATCGCGTGCAGCGATCAATGCCGGGGCGTTCCACAATGACGTTGTGTGCGTTGGCGCCGCAGACACGTTGTTCTTCCACGAAGCCGCGTTTGAAGACACAGCGGGCACGATTGCGGCACTGTCCGCTGCAGCGGAGGGCCTGTTTGAACTCAAGCCGGTCATGGTGCCAGCTGCCGAGGTTCCGCTGGAAGACGCGATCCGCTCATACCTGTTCAACTCACAGCTCCTCGTGTTTCCAGGGGAATCGCGGCTGGTCCTCGTCGCCCCGTCAGAAGCGCAGGATACGACTTCAACGCGCGAATACTGCGAACGCCTCGTCAGCAGCAATGGCCCGATCGGCCGTGTGGAATATGTGGACGTGCGCCAATCGATGCGTAATGGCGGCGGCCCCGCCTGTCTACGCCTGAGGGTCGTCATGACCGACGCGGAACGTGCGGCGTGCCATCAGGGTGTTCTGATGACGGAAGAAAAGATCGATGCGCTGCAGGCTGTCGTCCGCAAGACCTACCGCGACCAACTCGCGCCGGGCGATCTGGCCGATCCAGCCCTTGCAGATGAATGTCGTCTGGCGCGCGAAAGCCTGTTGCGTGTGCTCGACCTGGAGGAACTCGCATGATCCGTTTATATGACTATTGGCGCTCATCCGCCGCCTATCGTGTGCGTATCGCGCTGAACCTGAAAGGGCTTCCCTACGAAAGCCTGCCGGTGAACATTGCGCCGGGTGCGGATGAGCAGAAGGCAGGCGCCTATAAAAGCGTAAACGCGCAGATGCGCGTCCCGGCGCTTGAGGTTGATGGTCAACGCGCGGGCCAGTCCATGGCCATCATTGAGTGGCTGGACGAGACAAATCCAGAGCCGCCGCTTCTGCCGTCAGATCCCTGGGCTCGCCTGCAGGCAAGATCCTTCGCGGATACGATCGCGTGCGACATTCATCCGCTCAATAACCTCTCCGTTCTGGCTGCCCTGCGCGCAGACTTTGGTGCGGACGAAGCCGCAGTCATGCGCTGGTACCATGATTGGATCCGGCGTGGGTTCGAAGCGCTCGAAGACTTTGCAGCCGATCACAAGAGCGGCGCATTCCTGTTCGGAGACGCCCCGACAATGGCGGAGATCGCGCTCATTCCGCAGGTCGCAAATGCCCGCAGGTTCAAGATGGACCTGTCGGCATTTCCGACGCTCGTCGCACTGGATTCTGCGTGTCTGGAGCTGGATGCGTTCCGGCGCGCATCACCGGAAGCCAACCAGCCAGCCTAGTCGCGATTCTTCTTTTTGGCGCGGCGCTCATCCGTGTCGCCGGGGCGGCGGATGTCGACAATTTCGACTTCCTCAATATCGCCCAGCGGTTCTGCGGCCGGGGACACGTTGGTCGCGAGCCAGGCCATGAATTCGGTCGTGTCAGTGTCTTCGACTGCCGTATCGGGGGCGAGGACAGCGAAGCCGCCACGATGAATCGTTGTGATATCGTGCACGCACGTATCGGCTTCTTTGATGTGCGCCGGGCAGTAGGCTTCAATGGTCCGCGCCGGGTCTTCCACGAGTGTCACTGAGCCGGGCTGCTTTCCGATACGGTAAAAGCCTCCGAAACGTTCGACGAGGTTCGGGTCTCGCTGGAGTTCCGCGAGCAGGGCTTCCGGAAGCGGTGTGTCCGCCGCGAGAACGATTGCCCGCCCGTGATTGTGTTGCTTCAGATAGATCAGGAAAGCGCGGGACAGATCGTCTCCCTTGGCATCCGCGCGGTAGAGCGGTGCGTAGACCGGGCCCATCGCAGACAGGCCGTCTTCCAGCATCCGGCCCTGAAGGCGCGCGTTCTGCTCTTTCTTGTTCAGGTCTTTGCCGCTGCGTCCTTTCAGTTCTGACGCGCTGTCCACAAGGAACACATCCACCGCCCAGCCGTCTTTCCAGACCGGTGAAGGCATTTCCTTGGGGATCACGGCCCAGCTCGCATAGTCGGTGTAGCTGAGCGGGCTGATCTCGATATAGGGGGGCGGCGCGATGACTGTGCGCCAGAGCCAGGCACCAAGCGCAATCGCAACGGCTGCGGAAACGATCCAGAGAACGGGTTTTTTCATTACGGCGTGTGTCCGGTTGCGGCTTGTGGCTCAGCCACGTGGATGCAACGCGCGAGCCAGCCCTGAATAGTGAGGTTGATCGACAGACAACTGGGCAATTGTGGTCGTTTTTAGATGGTCCAGCAGGCCATCTGTGGAAAGGTCCATGTCGCCGGACTGAATGCGCTCGCATAGGGTGCGATTGAGCGAGCTCAGCGACGCGCCAGGATCGGCAGACAGCAACTCGACCAGTCTTGCCCGTTCCGATGATTCGGCGTCCGGTCTCTGTTCCAGCTCCCGCAGAACGGTGCTTAGCACGTTGGAGGCGACCCGCGCGTGGAAGGCAGCATGCCCTGTCAGCTGCGGCGCGGCGGTGTCGTCGATGAAGCGCTTCACGGCTTCGACGAGTTCGGCGGTTGAGGGGGCGTCATGCATGTTCCCGCACTCCTTCCAGCAGGTTCACAAGGTCGATCTCGGTTTCCGAGACGCGCCGCCCGATAGCAGCCCGTTCGACGCTCGGATCAGCGCCAGACCGGAAAGCCTCGTACATGATCATGCACATGATGCCCCATTTGAGGCTGCCCAGCATTTCCCACCAGTCGATGTCACGCGGGGAGAAGCGGGCGCCGCCAGCCTCTGCATAGGCGTCCAGAAGGTCGGGCAGGTCACCGAACCCGCCCACGCGCTTGTCAGCGTGTCCAAAGCGCCAGGAATTCACGCAAAGCCAGGCGATGTCTTCGCGTGGATCACCAATATGGGCGAGTTCCCAGTCGAGCACAGACGTAAGCCCTTCGGCTGCAACCATCAGATTGCCGAGCCGGAAGTCGCCATGGACGAGGACAACGGGCTGAGGCTCTGGGGCATTGGCTTTCAGCCAGGAAATCGCGAGTTCAAAGACGGGCCGGGGCAGGTCAAAGGCGCGATAGATCGCTTCGTACTTCGCCAGTTGGCTCAGCCCATCGCTCACCGGTAGCTCGGGCAACCCATCCGTGGGAATCGAGTGGATCCGGGCCAGCGCCTCACCGCACTGGCGGGACAGGACGTTTCGGGCCTCAGCAAATTCCTCATCGCGCAGGATTTTCCGGCCGAGTGTCTCGCCGCTGATCCGGTCCATGATGAACGCCTGACCCAGCGCGGTGCCGGCCTCTGACACGCCGAGAACCGGTGGGACGGGTACGCCCGCCTCTGCCGCATGGCTCAGAAGCGTCGCTTCCACAGCAAGACCAATCGCTTCGGAGGAGCGCGCATTGGAAACGCCGCCCGGTGCCCGGCGCAGAATCAGGGCGCGGTCGTGGCCGTTTCCGGTGACCCCAAATGCCCAGGTTTCCTGACTGGCACCGCCGGACAGGCGTTTCAGGTCAATAACGGACACGCCAGGGCCAAATTTAACCGTGGCCCATGCCTGAAGTGCGCTTGTGATCTGTTCAGTACTTCCCATCTTCGCCACAATTACAGGGAAGAAAGGGCGCGCCAAGCTCTTCCCCTGCGAGAGCATGACGCACGGTCGGCAAGGAGCGATACATGGCCAAGAAGCCAAAGAAGGACATGGGGATGCTGGAGGTGGAAAAACCACCCGTCGTTAGCCCGTGGGCCTGGCTGCGAGGCCGTTTCTTTGCCGGTATGGTGATTGCGGCGCCCATCGTGGTGACTTTCACGATCCTCCAGATTTTCATCAATTACATTGATGAGCGTGTCGTCCCGATTCTGCCGGAACAGCTGCGACCGGAAACCTATCTGAATTATGCCGTGCCGGGCTTCGGCGTGATTGTGCTGGTCCTGTTCCTCACGATCCTTGGCGCGATCACAACCAATCTGCTCGGGCGCTCGGTCGTCGGGATCACCGACCGGGTTCTCAGCAGGCTTCCGCTCATCCGGACAGTTTATTCCTCATTCAAGCAATTGGTGGAGGTGTTTGCCAACAACCCGACCGAACAGTTCCGGGAATGCGTGCTGATCGAGTTCCCACGCAAGGACAGCTGGTGCCTTGGTTTCATCGCCGCCCCAGCGCGAGGCGAAGTGAAAACGCATCTTGGCGACGAGTTTATTGGCGTGTTCGTGCCCACGACCCCGAACCCGACTTCTGGCTTCATCATGTTTGTGAAGGCCGAGGATACGATCAAGCTGCACATGACCGTCGAAGAGGGGGCCCGCATGATTCTATCGGCGGGTCTGGTCGTCCCGGAGCATCCGGACGTGAAGGCGGCGATTGAGGCGGCCAATGGCAAGAAAACTAAGAAAGCACCCGAGGCACCATCAGTTCCCGCACCAGGCGCAGAGCCCGGCCCCGAACCGACTCAAGGTCCGGATCTGAATTGACCAGCGCTTCGGCATCCTTCGCCGCAATGGCAAGGAGCGCGGCATCCTTTGACAGATCAATGACGCGGTAATCGGTGGCACCGGCCTGCCGCAGGCCGAGAATGTCGCCGGGACCACGCAGCTTGAAATCCGCCTCGGCGATCTCGAAACCGTCATCCGTTCTGCGCAGCGTCTCGATGCGTTCGCGCGCCATGTCGCCGAGCGGGGGGCGGTAGAGGAGCAGGCAGTAGGACGGCTTGTCGCCGCGCCCAACGCGTCCGCGCAGCTGGTGCAGCTGGGCCAACCCGAACCCTTCGGCACGCTCGATCACCATGATCGTTGCTTCGGGCACATCTACGCCCACTTCGATCACCGTCGTCGCCACAAGGACGCGTGTCGCGCCGGTACGGAAGTCTTCCAGCGCGGCATCTTTCTCGGTGGGTTTCAGGCGACCATGCACGAGCCCCACAGGCACATTCAGCTGCTTGCTGAGCATCGCATAGCGGCCGACCGCCGTTGAATCGTCGTCATCCACATCCACTTTGGGGCAGACCCAGAAGACGCGCTCACCGCGGGAAATGGCCCGGCCTACCGCGTCAACAACCTCGTCCATGCGCGTATCCGGAAGGGCGCGCGTCTCGACCGGTTTGCGGCCTGCCGGCTTCTCGTCGAGGATGGAGACGTCCAGATCACCGTTCACCGCCTGCGCCAGTGTGCGCGGAATCGGTGTCGCGCTCATCACCAGCATGTGAGGGCTGACGGCTTTGCCCGCGAGGCGCATCCGGTCGGCGACTCCGAAACGGTGTTGCTCATCCACGATGACCAGGCCCAGATTGCGGAACCGGACGGTGTCCTGGAACAGGGCGTGCGTGCCCGCAATGATCTGGATTGAGCCGTCGGCCAGCCCCATCAGCGTCGCCTCGCGTGACGATCCCTTGTCTCGTCCTGACAGCGCCGCGACTGTATAGCCGAGGGGCGATAGCAGCTTCGTAAGCGTCTCATACTGTTGCCGTGCCAGCACTTCAGTCGGTGCCATGAAAGCCGCCTGAAAACCGCCCGCCGCCGCCTGAACAGCGGCCATCGCGCCGACGAGCGTCTTGCCCGAGCCGACATCACCCTGCAGCATCCGCCGCATTGGAAAGGTGCCCGCCATATCCTCGGCGATCTGTTCGGCCGCATGGGTCTGCGCGCCGGTCGGTGTGAAGGGCAGCGAGCGTATCAGCTCGGCGATGCGTTCCTCGGCGACGGGAACGCTCGGGGCCGTGCGTCGCTTTCTGGCCAGGCGGGCCATTGCAAAAGCACTTTCCCGGGCCAGGGCTTCGTCATAGGCGAGGCGCTCCCGGGCGAGTACAAAGCGCTCCTCGTCGTAGGTCTCCGGCGCGTGCATCCATTGCAGCGCCTCCTTGAACGACGGCCAGCGCTTGGCTTCGACGAGGCCTGTGTCTGCCCATTCGGGCAGGTCATCCGGCACGCGTGTCAGCGCCTGTTCGGCAAAGCCGTGAACGCGTTTGTTGGTCAGCCCGGCGGTCAGGCTGTAAATCGGCTCCACAGCGGGCGGCGGCGCGCCGCGTGCGGGGTCGATAATGTAGTCGGGATGCGTCATCTGACGTTCCCCGCGAAAATCCTCGATCCGGCCGGAGACGATCCGCTCCTTGCCAATGGGGAACTGGCCCTGCAGCCAGCGCCCATCGGCCCGGAAGAAGGCGAGCGTCAGGAAGCCGGTTCCGTCGAACAACTGGATCCGGTGCGGGGACTTGTCATTGTAGGGCGCGTGGTAGGCGTGCACTTCGCCTTTCACCGTGGCGACCTCACCGAACTCGGTCGCGTCAATCGACGGTCTCACGCGCCGGTCGAGCCAACGTTCCGGCAGGTGCAGCAGCAGGTCCCACACGTGCTCGCCGTCCACCAGCCGTTCCAGGGCGGGTTTCAGCTTCGGCCCGACACCAGAAAGGGAATCGAGGCCTTCAAACAGGGGGTAGAGTCGTTCGTCACGCATTGGGTCGAACCTAAGCTGCGCCTTGCGATGGCACAACGTCGCTTTGACCGGGCCGGGAAAGGCCCTATGTCTGTGCCATACGAACGGAGCAGCCCCATGGACACCCGCCGCCGAAAGCTCAAATTCCGCGCCTGGCGCCGGGGATTCCGCGAAATGGACCTCCTTATGGGCAGTTTCGCCGACCAGTACCTCGACACGTATGACGCGGCCCAGCTCGACCAGTTCGAAGCGCTGCTGGATCTGCCGGATTGGGAAGTGTTTGCCTGGCTGGTGGGCCAGAACGAGGTTCCGGAGGATGACCGCAGCATGGTTCTGGACCAATTGATCGCATTCAAGTACGCCGCGCAGGCCGGTTGAGCGGGCGCTTTCACGCACGGGCTCGCGGCCTATCTGCGTCTGAAGGTCTGGCATGACACCTGTCGAACTCCTGAAATCGCTGAGTGGACCGGCTGCGCTGGCTGGCGCGCCCTTTGGGGCAGACCTCATGGCGTTCATTCCGGCGCTGCAGGCGCGGGGCGGAATCGGCGTGTATGTCGCGCGCGATGACAAGACCGCCGCCACGGCGCGCCGGTTTGCTGAATTCATCTCTCCACGGCTCGACCAGGTAGACCTGCCGGGCTGGGACGTGCTGCCCTATGACCGGGTGAGCCCGACGGCCAGTGTCGCCGCCCGCCGTTGCGCGGCCCTCGCGCGCCTGTCTCGCTATGAGGCCTCGCAAGGCCCGCTTCTGGTCGTGACAACCGCGTCTTCCATCGTGCAGCGCGTTCCGCCGCTTGAGACGATGCGGCGGTCCTCGTTCTCCATGATTGCCGGGCAGACCGTCAGCCAGAAGGAGCTGAACGAGTATCTTCTGGTCAACGGATATGTTCGCGCCGGGACTGTGCGCGAGCAGGGCGAATACGCGATCCGGGGCGGCATCATCGACATCTTCCCGCCAACCGCCGGGGAACCCCTGCGCCTCGATTTTTTCGGCGATACGCTGGAGACGATCCGGACCTTCGACACGGAGACCCAGCGCTCCACCGGCGAGACCCGTTCGGTCGCGTTCGCGCCGGTCAGCGAAATCCTGTTCGACGATGATGTGCTGAGCCGGTTCCGCGAGAAATATCTCGAGGTATTCGGGCCACCTTCCGGTGACCCGATGTACGAGGCCGCGCGGGCCTCGATCCGACGGCAGGGCGTGGAAGCATGGCTGTCTCTGTTCCATGACCATCTCGATACGCTGTTCGACTATGTCGGTGACACCGCGCTGTTCGGCTTCGGCCATCTTTCGGGTGAGGCGGCGGCAGAGCGGCTGTCTCAGGCGACAGACTATTATCAGGCGCGCCTCGAAGCTGGTGGCGGAGACGCCCGCGCGTCGAAAGTTCTGGCACCGGAAGCGCTTTTCCTCGGCCCGTCAGAGCTGGAGCAGCGTCTGAACGGCCATGCCGTTGCGCGTTTCAGCCCATCGGAACCTGCACCCGGCCACTATGATATGGAAGTTCGCCGGGGCCGCGACTTCGCGCCTGAGCGGATGCTCAGTCAGGGGAACATTTTCGAAGCGACGATTGCGCATACAAAGGCGCTGCGGTCGTCCGGGCATCATATTGTGTTCGCGGCGTGGTCGACAGGCTCGGCGGATCGTCTGATCAATGTTCTTGCCGATCACGGCCTGGACGATCTTGTCCACGTTCACTCGCTTGAAGCAGCCCGGAAGGCGGAGGCCTCTGTTGTCGAGATTCCGCTGGAGACCGGCTTCGTCAGCGCAGACTTCGCCATCATTTCCGAAGCCGATATTCTCGGTGACCGTCTGGCCGCCCCGCGCCGCAAGCGGAAGTCGGCGCATTTCATCACCGACGCAGCAACACTGGACGCGGGCGATCTTGTTGTTCACGTCGACCATGGTGTGGGGCGCTATGTCGGCCTGAAGACGCTGGACGTCACCGGCGCGCCGCACGACTGTTTGCAATTGGAATATGCCGGCGGCGACACGATTTTCCTGCCGGTTGAGAATATCGACCTCATTTCGCGCTACGGCTCTGAAGAGTCGGAAAGCCAGCTTGACCGCTTGGGCGGCGCTGGCTGGCAGACCCGCAAGGCGAAAGCCAAGAAGCGCATTCTCGAAATGGCAGCCGAGCTTATGGCCATCGCGGCGGCGCGCGAACTGAAACGCGCCGAAGTGGTGAATGCCGGACAAGGTCTGTACGAAGAGTTTGCTGCACGCTTCCCATATGAAGAAACAGACGACCAGCTGAACGCAATCGAGGACGTTCTGGGGGACCTTGGGTCCGGACGCCCAATGGACCGGTTGATTTGCGGCGACGTTGGCTTCGGCAAGACAGAGGTCGCCCTTCGTGCCGCCTTCGTGGCGGCCATGAGCGGCAAACAGGTTGCTGTGATTGCGCCGACGACGCTGCTGGCGCGCCAGCACTACAAGACGTTTGAAGAGCGTTTTGCCGGTTGGCCGCTTAAGGTGCGCCACCTGTCACGCCTGGTCGGCTCGAAAGACGCCTCAGAAACGCGCACCGGCATTACCGAAGGCGGCGTGGATGTCGTTGTCGGCACGCATGCCCTGCTTGCCAAGACGATTGAGTTCAAGCGTCTCGGTCTGCTGATCGTGGATGAGGAGCAACGCTTCGGTGTGAAACACAAGGAACGTCTAAAGGAACTGAAGGCGGATGTGCACGTGCTGACCCTGTCAGCAACGCCTATCCCGCGCACCCTCCAGATGGCCCTGACCGGCATCCGGGATCTGTCGATCATTGCGACACCGCCAGTCGACCGTCTGTCGGTGCGCACTTATATCACCGAAGAAGACACGATCACACTGCGCGAAGCCCTGCTGCGCGAGAAGTACCGGGGTGGTCAGGCCTTCTTCGTGGCACCGCGCATTCAGGACCTCGACAAGCTCGAACGTTTCCTTACGGACCATGTTCCGGAAGTGTCCTTCATCGTTGCGCACGGCCAGATGGCGGCAGGCGAGCTGGAAGACATCATGACGGCCTTCTATGAAGGCAAGTATGATGTCCTGCTCTCGACCACCATCGTGGAAAGCGGCCTCGATATTCCGCGCGCCAACACGCTGATCATTCACCGCGCCGACATGTTCGGACTGGCACAGCTTTATCAGCTGCGCGGACGGGTGGGGCGGTCGAAATTGCGCGCCTATGCCTATTTCACGACGCCGAGAGACAAGGTCATCACAGAGACAGCAGAGCGGCGCCTGCGCGTGCTGCAATCGCTTGACAGTCTCGGCGCCGGCTTCCAGCTGGCCAGCCACGACCTCGACATGCGCGGGTCGGGCAATCTTCTGGGCGACCAGCAATCCGGTCATGTCCGCGAAGTTGGGGTTGAACTTTACCAGTCCATGCTGGAAGACGCCGTGAAGGCGTTGAGGTCTGGCGCGCAGGGCGACGAGGATGTCGCGGACGACTGGTCGCCGCAGATCAATCTGGGCGTCGCTGTCCTGATCCCGGAAGACTATGTCGAGGACCTTTCGATCCGCCTGTCGCTGTACCGGCGCCTGTCGGACATCTCGACCGGCCAGGAACGCGAGGGCTTTGCCGCCGAACTGATCGACCGGTTCGGACCGCTGCCGGATGCCACCAAGCAGTTGCTCGAAGTCACCGCGATCAAGGTTCAGTGCAAGGCGCTCGGCATTGAAAAGCTGGATGCGGGCGACAAAGGCGCCGTGTTCGCGTTCCGGCCGGACACCGTGCTCGATCCGGCGCGCCTGATGGACCTTGTTCGTTCCCGTCCGAACGTCCTGCGCCTGAGACCAGACTCCAAGCTGGTGCATTCATACACCGGCGGAGATCCCGTCACGCGGCTTGGCCGCGTGCGGGCCTTCCTGAAAGAACTTGAAGCAGCCGCAGGGCTGGTTACCACTTAGGCGGCATGCTCGCGCGTATAAGGGCCGGACAGGCCTTCGGCCAGCAGGGTGCCTGCCGTGTGATAAGACCGTTTCTCAACCACGCGCCAGCTGAGACGAAGCCCGTCAAAGCTGGATTGGCGTCCCAGTGTCGTCATCAGGCGTTCCGCCAGCCGCACGGCGCCGCTATAGGGCGTCAGGGGCGTGGAGATGATGATCGTCCCGCTGCCATAGTGTGCAAGGCAATCCGTATCCCGAACGCGCGTACGGATCAGCTGAGCGAAATCGGGCAGGGCGCCGGTGAATTCTTCGTCCAGCTTGATTGTCATGACACAGAGCGGTTCGCCGCGTTCTGACGAAAGCGAAATCTGGCGATCAAGGTGTGACTTGATGAAGTCGCGATTGAAAAGGCCGGTTTCTTCGTCAACAGACTGGGTGGCCAGCAGCTGCGCAGGCAGGACCGGAGCGGACGCGGCATGATCGCGGATGGCGCGCGAGATACGTCCGGCCAGCGCTTCGGCATCGCCGCCATGCTCGACCAGATCAGTGCTCATCATCAGGGCGGCAAGGTGTGCCTGCGAAAAATCTGCGCCGGGCTCAGTGAGCACAAACATAGGCGTGCCGGCCAATGCGGATTCGGCGCGGCTCCAGTCAACATGGCTCGCCGCGTCGCCGCCGCCGGGCGTCAGGTCAGCCAGGATCGCCGCGAAACGTCCGGTCTTCAGGTAATCGCCCGCCGTGCGCAGGGTCAGCGCTGCCGTCACGGCGATGTCGTGCCCTTGGAGCGCGGCCCGTAGCGAGAAGAAGCCAACGCCCCCATCGCCCAGATAAAGCACTTCGGGGCGCTTGTCGGAGGTGGCAGGGGCCTGATCGGCGCCAAACGCGCTGGCGGTTTCAAGGCGGATACGGAATTCAGCGGTGCGGGCCTGACGCCTTACGAGGGAGGCGAGGCGCACGCGCAACAGAGCAAGGTCGCTGTCGCGGCTGACGATCAGGGCATCGATGCCGTCCGCGAGCTTTGTGTCCGGCGTCAGCAGGACGAGCGGGCGGCGCGCCGCTTCGTCACCCAGCTTCACGTTCCGGTCACGCAGCCCGGCAGGAAGGCTCTCCATATCGATCAGGAGAGGCTCGGTCGCTTCAAAATCAATCGGATCGCTCGCCGGATATGCGCGCATGCCATGCGCCCGAAGCCGCGACAGAATCATGTCCAGCCGCGGGCTCGAGGCAGCAACCTCTATAGGAGGATCAAGAAAGGACAGATCAAGCATCCGGGTCTCTGGAATCGCCGCGACAGGCGACGTTGGGGCACCCCTTCCTTTTGGAGGGACGCGCCTTAATGATCTGCTAATTGCAAGATTAAGCCTTAGAAAGGGAGCATGGAAATGGCTCAGGGACCCCTCACTGGCGTGAGAATCGTTGAATTTGCGGGAATCGGGCCGGGCCCGTTCTGTGGCATGCTTCTGTCGGACATGGGCGCGGATGTGATTCGAATCGACCGTCCGGGCGATGGCCGGCCCGGCCGCGCCGCCGATGTCACCGGACGCGGACGCCGCTCAATCGGTCTGAATCTGAAAGACCCGGCCGACATTGAAGTGGCTCTGGAGCTGCTCAGCAAGGCGGATGCCCTGATCGAAGGTTTCCGCCCTGGTGTCATGGAGCGCAACGGGCTTGGACCTGACGTCGTGCTCGCGCGCAATCCGAACCTTGTCTATGGCCGCATGACCGGCTGGGGCCAGACCGGCGCCCTGTCGCACTCCGCAGGTCACGACCTGAACTATATCGCGATCACCGGCGCGCTTCACGCCATGGGCGACGGCGATGGCCGTCCGCGTCCGCCGCTCAATCTGGTCGGCGACTATGGCGGCGGCGCGCTGTATCTCGCCATGGGTGTCCTCGCAGGCATTCTGAATGTGAAGAATGGCGGCAAGGGTCAGGTCATCGATGTGGCCATGTCGGACGGCGCTGCCTCACTCGCCGCCATGTTCTATGGCATGAAAGCGGCAGGCATCTGGACAGATGACCGTGAAGCGAACCTGCTCGACGGCGGCGCGCACTTCTACGACACGTATGAGTGCGCCGATGGCAAATGGGTTTCGATCGGATCGATCGAGCCGCAATTCTACGCCATCCTGCGCGAGAAGGCGGGCCTGACGGATCCGGCATTCGATGCGCAGATGGACAAGTCCAAGTGGCCGGGCCTGAAGCAGAAGGTCATGGACGTCATGAAGACGAAGACGCGCGACGAATGGTGCGCGATCATGGAAGGCACCGACATCTGTTTCGCGCCTGTCCTGTCCATGAGCGAAGCGCCGTCCTACAAGCACAATGCCGATCGCAAGACGTTCGTAGAAATCGAAGGCGTCGTGCAGCCTGCACCGGCGCCGCGCTTCTCTGCGACGCCTGGCGCGATCCAGGGGCGTCCCGCCGGACTTGGTGAGCATACGGAAGAAATCCTCAAGGATTGGGGTGTTTCGCGCGGATGAGCGCACTTCCCGGAACAACAGGCCGGCGCCGCATCTATCTGATGCGGCACGGTTTCGTCGATTACACGTCTGAAGAGGTTCGCCGCGCGCGGGATCCGACGATTGTCCGGCTGACGCCCTCCGGTGAGGACGAAGCCCGTGCCGCAGGCGTGGCCCTGTCGGAAGTTCACTTCGACCTGGCGATCTGTTCTGGCCTCATCCGGACGCGCCAGACGGCGGAGATCGTGCTGGCCGAGCATCCCGATGCGCCGCCGCTGGAGGAAGAGAGGCGGTTCGAGGAAGTTCGCTCAGGCCAGTATATCGACTTCAAGTCTGCCGAGCATCTTGCCGCGACCATGACCTTCCTGTTCGAGCAGGCTGGCGAACCAGACGCGGAGTTCCTGCCCGGCGGGGAGAAATTCGCCGATGCCATGGTGCGCATCATGGACGGAATGACCGACCTTCTTATGCGCCCGAACTGGGCGACGGCGCTGGTCGTTGCCCATGAAGTTGTGAACCGGATGGTGTTGGCATCGGTGATCGGCGCGCCGCTCGGGGCAAGCGCCGGATTCGAGCAGGACACAGGTTGCATCAACATCATCGATTTTGACCTGGTGCCGGACGAATCGGGAAACCGGACCCGTATCGAGCGCGGCATGATCAAGGCGATCAATCTGACGCCCGCCAACTATCTGAAGAACGGGATGAACCTCCGCAGCCTGGAAGCGATTTTCACGCGGCCGGACGAGGATTCGTGAACGGGGCGTAATGCAGGGAGTGATTCTCCCCTGATAGGTGAACAGAAGATAACAACACGCCTGTCCCGCCGTTCAGACTCACCTGGTTATAAGCATGGATGTCGGTCAGGAGCCTCAGCTGCTTGCAAAGGCGTCAGACCGACGTCCTTCTTGCTAAACTTTAGCCGCTCCTTCGGGGGCGGCTTTTTTCTGCGGCTGTATTTGTTGCAACGCCTTGTGGACCGGCTAGGGTCCGGCACAGCAAGACAAGGATGGACTATCATGCGCAAAACGCTTCTGGCTGTATCTGTATCGGCCCTCGCTCTGTTGGGGGCCTGTGCCCCTAAGGCGGCCGATCCCGCGCCAGCTGAACCGACCGAAGTCGCCGCTGCGACGCCTGCGGAGATTCACGAGCGCCTGATGGTCCTCGATTCGCACCTCGACACGCCCGCCAATCTCTCGAAGCCGGATTTTGACATCATGGCCGACAATCCGTCGGTGATCGGCGAAGTCCAGGTTGACCTGCCCAAGATGACGCGTGGCGGTCTCGATGGTGGGTTCTGGGTGATCTTCACCCCGCAGGGGCCTCTGACGGATGAGGCCTATGAAGCCGCCCTGCAGGGGGCAACCGCTCGCCAGGACGAAATTCTGGCGATGGTTGCCGCCCATCCTGAGTCGTTCGAACTGGCTTACACGGCTGATGATGCTGAACGGATTGCAGCGTCCGGCAAGCGGGTCGTGCTGCAGTCAATCGAGAACAGCTATCCGTTGAAGCTCGATATTTCGAACCTTCAGACCTTCTACGACAAGGGTGTGCGGATGGTGGGTCTCATCCACTTCCGCGACAACCAGTTCGGCGGCAGCGCGACGGACTTCACCAGCCCGGATTCCAAAGGCCTGACGGATCTCGGCAAAGAGCTCGTCCGCGAGGCCAACCGGCTGGGCATGGTGGTGGATGGCTCTCACTCGTCCGACGCGTCGGTGAAGGACATGATCGAGATTTCGACCACGCCGGTCATCCTGACCCATACGGGCCTGAAATCGGTCTACGATCACCCCCGGAACATCTCGGATGAGTTCCTGAAAGAGATCGCAGCGCAGGGCGGCGTGATCCAGATCAACGCCTATAGCGGCTATCTTGAGCAGCTTGAGGATACGCCGGAGCGTCGTGCCGCCCTCGAAGGGCTTACAGCCGAGTTTGAGGGTGTTGACCCGTTCTCGGCCGATGACGAGACCAAAGCGCGCTACATGGCCCGCATGACAGAGATCAACGAAGAATTCCCACCCGCGCGCTCCACGTTCGAGAAATTCATGGAGCACATGCTGCGCGCGCTTGAGCTGGTTGGCCCGGACCATGTCGGCATGGGCGCTGACTGGGACGGCGGTGGCGGCGTGACCGGTATGGAGGACGTGTCGTTCCTGCCGAAGGTGACCGAGCGCCTGTTGGCAGAGGGTTATACCGAGGAAGATCTGGCCAAGATCTGGGGCGGGAACCTGATGCGGGTGTTGCGCCAGGCCGAAGCGGCGAAAGAAGCCCCCGACGCGCCCTGATGGGGGGCTGAAGAAAAGTCCGGCCTGGTGCCGGACAAGTCTTGCAAACTCCGACTCGGGTCTGTAAGACGCGCGTTTCCAATTCACATGTGCCTTCTGGCGCAACAACTCCGGATACCTGTCATGGCAGTCCCCAAGAGTAAGATCTCCAAGTCCCGTCGTGGCATGCGCCGTTCGCATGACCGTCTCGCGATGAATACGTACATCGAAGACGCGAACTCGGGTGAGCTTCGCCGTCCGCACCACATCGACCTGAAATCGGGCGAGTATCGCGGCCGCAAGGTTCTGGAACCGCGCGACGATATCTAGCATTTAGCGGCAGTTGCGCTTTACGGCGCAGCCGACTAAGGCTTCAGGCGCCTCCTGCCAGCGGGTAGGGGGCGCCTTGCATTTTGGCCATACAAAACACGGAAAGCCTGACATCCATGAGCGAGATCATTGACATTCACGCCCGCGAAATCCTCGACAGCCGGGGCAATCCGACCGTCGAAGTCGACGTGACCCTGGATGACGGTTCCACCGGCCGCGCAGCCGTCCCGTCGGGCGCCTCAACAGGCGCTTACGAGGCACACGAGCAGCGCGACGGCGACAAGAGCCGCTACCTCGGCAAGGGTGTGCTGAAAGCCGTCGATGCTGTGAATGGCGAGATCTGCAATGAACTCACCGGCCTCGACGCCACCGAACAGCGCATGCTCGACATGCTGATGATCGACCTCGACGGCACCGAGAACAAGTCGCGCCTCGGCGCCAATGCGATTCTCGGCGTCTCCCTGGCCGTTGCAAAGGCGGCGGCTGAATACTCGTCCATGCCGCTTTACCGCTACATTGGCGGCCCGAACGCCCGCGTCCTGCCGACGCCGATGATGAACATCATCAATGGCGGCGCCCACGCGGACAACCCGATCGACATTCAGGAATTCATGATCATGCCGGTCAACGCCGAAAGCATCTCCGATGCCGTACGCATGGGTGCCGAGGTCTTCCACGCCCTCAAGAAGACGCTGCACGATGCCGGTCACAATACCAATGTGGGCGACGAAGGCGGCTTCGCACCGAACCTCGCCTCCGCAGATGAGGCCATCGGCTTCATCATGAAGGCCATTGAAAAGGCTGGATATATGCCGGGCGAAGACATCGCTCTGGCGCTCGATGCCGCCTCCACCGAATTCTACAAGAACGGCAAGTACGAACTGGCTGGCGAGGGCAAGTCGCTCGGGTCCGACGAGTTTGCCGCCTACCTGGCCGATCTTTGCGCCCGCTACCCGATTATCTCCATCGAGGACGGCATGGCCGAAGACGACTGGGATGGCTGGGTCGGCCTCACCGACATGCTGGGCGACCGTATCCAGCTGGTCGGCGACGATCTCTTCGTGACCAATCCGGACCGCCTGTCCATCGGCCTTCAGAAGGGCGCTGCCAACTCCATCCTGGTGAAGGTCAACCAGATCGGCACCCTGTCGGAAACGCTGGATGCCGTCGAGCTGGCCCACCTGCACGGCTACACGGCCGTCATGTCCCACCGTTCGGGCGAAACCGAGGATTCGACCATCGCAGACCTCGCCGTCGCCACCAATTGCGGACAGATCAAGACCGGTTCGCTGTCGCGCTCTGACCGGATTGCCAAATACAACCAGCTGATCCGCATCGAGGAAGAGCTGGGCCCGGTTGGTATCTATGCCGGCCGCTCGCGTATCAACGCGGAATAAGATGCAGTGACGGCGGCGCCAGCCAGGGCCGTCGTCACGCTCTCTTAACCAAAACACGCCAGGCTTTAACCATGACCTCCCGACTCGAGGCCTTGGGCCTTTGCCTTGTGATTCTCTATTTCGCCTACCACGCGTTTGCGGGGGAGAAGGGCCTTGGCCGTTGGACCGATGCCCAGATAGAGCTACAGGATCGCAAGGCCGAGCTGGCCACCGTCAACGGTGAGATCGAGCGCCTGCAGACGGATATCCGGCGCCTGACGCCCGGTTCCGTCGACCCGGATTATGTCGAAGCGCTGGCCCGCCAGAAGCTCGCTTTTGTCTATCCTGACGAAGTTATCCTGCTTGCTGCGGACAGCTCCTCTGCAAAATGACATAGCTGGGTAGACTTGCCCACGCGTTACTCACCCCACATAACGGGCAGAGGCAGGAGGAACCATGGCTACGAAACCCAAGAGTTCAAAAAAGGCACCCGCTAAGGCGAGCAAGGCCGACAATCTGAAATTCTATCGCGAAATGCTGCTGATCCGCCGCTTTGAGGAGAAGGCCGGTCAACTTTACGGCATGGGCAAGATCGCTGGCTTCTGCCACCTCTATATTGGTCAGGAAGCGGTCGTCACCGGCGTGCAGTCCTGCCTGAAGGATGGCGACCAGGTCATCACCGGCTATCGCGACCACGGCCATATGCTGGCCTGCGGCATGGACCCGAAGGGCGTCATGGCCGAGCTGACCGGACGCAGCGGCGGCCTGTCGAAAGGCAAGGGCGGCTCGATGCACATGTTCTCGAAGGAGAAGAACTTCTTCGGAGGCCACGGCATTGTCGGCGCACAGGTTCCGATCGGCACCGGGCTCGCCTTCGCGAACAAGTATCGCGGCAATGACAATGTCTCCGTCGCTTACTTCGGGGATGGCGCCTCGAACCAGGGCCAGGTCTACGAATCCTTCAACATGGCATCGCTGTGGGATCTGCCGGTGATCTACGTCATCGAAAACAACATGTACGCCATGGGCACGAGCGTTGAGCGCGCCTCCGCTGAGACCGAGCTCTACAAGCGCGGCATCTCCTTCGAGATCGAAGGCGAGGAAGTGGACGGCATGGACGTGCTGGCCGTGCGTGAGGCCGGTGAGCGCGCCGTGAAATATGCCCGCTCCGGCAAAGGCCCCTACATTCTCGAAATGAAGACCTACCGCTATCGCGGCCACTCCATGTCTGACCCCGCGAAATACCGCAAACGCGAAGAGGTCGACGACGTTCGCACCCATCATGACCCGATTGACGGCCTGAAGGGCCAGATCCTCGAGGCCGGTCATGCCGATGAGGCGGAACTGAAAAAGATCGACAATGAGATCAAGGCCATCGTCAAGGACGCGGCAGACTACTCTCTCGAAAGTCCGGAACCGGATCCGAGCGAGCTGTGGACCGATGTCCTGAAAGAGGCCGAAGTCGCGTGACAACAGGAACTGGCCGGTTCCCGTCACGTTTCGAAACAGGCTCTGCGCGAGCCAATGGGAGGAGTGATCAGATGACTGAACACCTGAACGATCTTCCTTCGATCGACACCTTACCCGTCATGGGGCAGGCGATCACGCGCAGCGCTGCAACAAATTTCCAATTTCTCTCCGGAGCTTTTTGATGTCCGTTGATATTCTCATGCCCGCGCTCTCTCCCACGATGGAGGAAGGCACGCTTTCGAAATGGCTGAAGAAGGAAGGGGACACGATCTCCTCCGGTGATGTCATTGCCGAAATCGAAACCGACAAGGCAACGATGGAAGTCGAGGCCGTCGATGAAGGCGTGCTCGCCAGGATCCTCGTGGCCGAAGGCACCGAAGGCGTCAAAGTGAACGCGGTGATCGCGGTTCTGGCAGAAGACGGCGAAGACGCCGGGTCTGTGAAACCGAAATCATCGGGCAGTGCGGCCGCAAAAGCGCCGGAGCCTGAGGCGAAGGAAGAGGCGCCCGAGCCGAAGGCCGCCGCAGACGCCCCTGACGCGCCGCGCGTTGAAGTCCTCTCCGATCCGTCCATTCCGGACGGCACCACGTTCACCGAAACGACCGTGCGTGACGCTCTGCGCGACGCCATGGCCGAGGAAATGCGCCGCGATGAGCGCGTCTTCCTGATGGGCGAGGAAGTCGCCCAGTATCAGGGCGCTTATAAAGTCTCGCGCGAGCTGCTTCAGGAATTCGGGGATCGCCGCGTGGTCGATACGCCGATCACGGAACATGGCTTTGCCGGTCTCGGCGTCGGGGCCGCCTTTGCGGGCCTGCGCCCGATCGTGGAGTTCATGACCTTCAACTTCGCCATGCAGGCCATCGACCAGATCGTGAACTCTGCGGCCAAGACGCTCTACATGTCCGGCGGCCAGATGGGCTGTCCCATCGTGTTCCGCGGGCCGAACGGTGCGGCCTCACGCGTCGGCGCCCAGCACAGCCAGGACTACAGCTCCTGGTATGGACACGTACCGGGCATGAAAGTCATCGCGCCTTATGACGCCGCAGATGCCAAGGGCCTGCTGAAGGCCGCCATCCGAGACCCGAACCCGGTCATCTTCCTGGAGCATGAGCTGCTCTACGGAACGAGCTTCCCGGTGCCTGACATCGAAGACCACATCCTCCCCATCGGCAAGGCGGCGATCAAGCGTCAGGGGACGGACGTCACGCTGGTCGCGCATTCGCGCATGGTCGGTTTTGCGCTGCAGGCCGCCGAAACACTGGCCGGGCAGGGGATCAGCGCCGAGGTCATCGACCTGCGCACCATCCGTCCGCTCGATACCGACACCGTGGTTGAAAGTGTGAAGAAGACCAACCGTATCGTCTGCTGCGAGGAAGGCTGGCGCTTCTTCGGCGTCGGCGCCGAGATCGCCGCGACAGTGACGGCGGAAGCGTTCGACTATCTCGATGCCCCGCCGGCCCGCGTCCACCAGAAAGACGTGCCGCTGCCCTACGCCGCCAACCTCGAAGCCATGAGCCTGCCAAACGCCGACGACATCGTCGAGGCGGCGTTGAAGGTGTGTTATGTCTGACGCAGGTGCACCTCCGATGAACGCGCCTCAGGCGCAGGAAGATCCGTTCCTGAAGCAGTTTTCCTTTGAGGGCAGGGAAGCAGCCTTGTTCAAAGCGGACTTTGAGACGGCAATGCTTCGGGGCATTGTGATGGCGCTCAGTTCGATAGCATTCCTGGTCTCGCTTCTGGCAATCGCCATGTTCGGCTTTTGGGTCATCCCCCTTTCGGTTTTAGCAATTCTGCCGAATGTCTGGTTGAACACAGCTCTTTTCGTCCGCAGGGCTCATGATGTCGGTTGGTCGGGAAAATGGCCATTGATCCTCATGACTGTCGCAATGATTCTTATGGTCGGCGCGCTTGTGCTTCTAGCCATGGGGCGTCCTGCGGCAGGCATTTCCTCGTTTCTATCGGCCGGGATGATATTGCTTCCCATGGCTGCGTTCATGTACGCCTCGCCGGGCACGCCCGGCTCTAACCGATTTGGCCCTGATCCAAGGGAGACAAAATAGTGTCCATCAACATCACCATGCCGGCGCTCTCTCCCACGATGGAGGAAGGCACACTGTCCAAATGGCTCGTCAAGGAAGGGGACACGATTTCCTCCGGTGACGTGATCGCCGAGATCGAAACCGACAAGGCGACGATGGAAGTCGAAGCCGTCGATGAGGGCACCGTCGCAAAGCTCCTCGTGCCGGCCGGCACCGAAGGCGTGAAGGTCAACGCCGTCATCGCCGTCCTGGCGGAAGAGGGCGAGGACGCGTCCTCGATCAAGGCGCCGGAAGCGAAGGCTGCACCGGCCCCCGAGCCGAAGGCGGCAGAGGCGTCACCGAAGCCGACATCAGGATCACCGCAACCGACATCACAGTCACAGACGATCACGCAAACCGACACGAAGATCACGGCTGCGGCCACACCGTTGCCGTCTGCAAGCACGTCTGACGGCCGCATCAAGGCGAGCCCGCTCGCCCGCCGCATCGCCGGAAACAAGGGCATCGACCTCGCCTCGCTCAGCGGCACCGGCCCGCGCGGACGCATCATCAAACGCGACGTCGAGAACGCGAAGCCTGGCGCTGCACCTGTAACAGCGACTGCAGCAGCCGCGTCCAGCCCGGATGGCCTGATCCTGCCGCAAGTGCTCGACGACCGCGTCTACGCCCCGGACAGTTACGAGCTGAAGCCGCTCGATGGCGTCCGCAAGGTCGTTGCCAAACGCCTCACCACCAGCTTCATGCAGGTGCCGCACTTCCCGCTGACCGTGGACCTCTCGCTCGACCGTCTCCTCGCCTCGCGAACTGCAATAAACAATGCAGCAGACAAGGGCGTGAAGGTCTCCGTCAACGACATGCTGATCAAGGCCTGCGCCCTCGCCCTGATGGACGAGCCGGACTGCAATGCCAGCTACACAGACAAGGGCATCGCCTACCACAAGCATGCCAATGTCTCGGTCGCCGTGGCCATCGATGGCGGCCTGATCACGCCGGTCATTTTCAAGGCCGAAACCAAAGGCCTTGCCGAAATCTCCATTGAAATGAAGGATCTGGCGACCCGCGCCCGTGACCGGAAACTGAAACCGCAGGAATATACCGGCGGCACATTCAGCATCTCCAACCTCGGCATGTTCGGCATCAAGAGCTTCGCCTCCATTATCAACCAGCCCGAAGGCATGATCCTCTCCGTCGGCGCCGGCGAGAAACGCGCCGTGGTGGACGCCAAGGGCGGTGTGGTGGCTGCTACGGTCATGAGCGTGACCCTGACGTGCGACCACCGCGTCATCGGCGGTGCAGAAGGCGCCAAATGGCTCCAGGCCTTCAAGCGCTACGTCGAAACGCCCGAAGCGATGCTTCTCTAGGCCGGAAGGGAAATCCCATGAGCACCCAATACGACCTCATCGTCATCGGTTCCGGCCCCGGCGGCTATGTTACGGCCATTCGCGCGAGCCAGCTCGGCATGAAAACGGCCATTGTGGAGCGCGAGGCGCTGGGCGGTATCTGCCTCAACTGGGGCTGTATCCCGACCAAGGCGCTGCTGCGTTCGGCCGAGGTGCTCTACCTCGCCAAGCATGCCAAGGATTTCGGCCTCGTTATCGACAAGGCAGACTTTGACCTGCAGGCCGTCGTGAAGCGCTCCCGCGGGGTCGCCAGCCAGCTCTCGAACGGCGTGAAGTTCCTCATGAAGAAGAACAAGATCGACGTTCTGGAAGGCACGGCGCGGCTTGAGAAGGGCGCGCCCGCGCCGAAGGTCATCGTAAAGGGCAAGGACGGGAAGGATACGTCCTACCAGTCCAGGCATGTCATCCTGGCCACGGGTGCCCGCGCCCGTGACATCCCGCAAGCGGGCCTGGTCGCGGATGGCAAGCTGATCTGGACCTATCGCGAAGCCATGACGCCAGACGTCATGCCCAAGCGTTTGCTTGTCATCGGCTCCGGTGCCATCGGGATCGAGTTTGCGAGCTTCTACAACGAGCTCGGCGCCGAAGTGACCGTAGTTGAAGTCATGGACCGAATCCTGCCGGTTGAGGACGAGGAAATCTCGAAACTCGCCGAAAAGGAATTCAAGAAGCAGGGCCTGAACATCGTCACCGGCGCGAAGGTGGAGAATGTGAAGGCCGGCAAGTCGACCGTCACCGCCGACATCACCGACAAGACAGGCAAGAAATCGACGCAGGAATTTGACCGCGCGATCCTCGCCGTAGGCATTGTCGGCAATGTCGAGAATCTCGGTCTCGAAGCGCTCGGCGCGAAGATCGAAAAGACCCATGTCGTGGTCGATGGCTTCGGCAAGACCGGCGTGCCGGGCCTCTATGCCATCGGCGATCTCACAGGCCCGCCCTGGCTGGCCCACAAGGCGAGCCATGAGGGCGTCTCGTGTGTGGAAGCAATTGCCGGCAAGGGGCACGCCGAGCCTTTTGATGCCTCAAACATCCCCGGCTGCACCTATGCCCACCCACAGGTCGCCAGTGTTGGCCTGACGGAGAAGGCGGCGAAGGAAAAGGGCTACGATATCAAGGTCGGCCGCTTCTCCTTTATCGGCAACGGCAAGGCCATCGCGCTCGGCGAGCAGGACGGGCTGACCAAGGTTATCTTCGACAAGAAGACCGGCGAGCTGCTGGGCGCGCACATGATCGGCGCTGAAGTGACCGAGCTGATCCAGGGCTATGTGATCGCGCGACAGGGCGAGCTGACGGAACAGGACCTCGCGCACACCGTGTTTGCCCACCCGACCATCTCCGAAACAATGCATGAAGCCGTGCTCGACGCTGAAGGCCGCGTCTTGCACCTCTAGGCTTCCGGCAGCGGCTTTATTGCCCTTCAGCCCCTCAGCCTGTTACGCAAGACTCGGACAACGAGCTGAGGGGCTGCGCATGTATGGTCGAGTAATTGCGGGTATCGTCATGGCAGCTGGCCTTGTGGCCTGCAGCCCGGTTGCATCAGGCCCGGAGGCGAAAATGGAACCTGTGTCAGAGGCCGCAGCGGCTTTGCCCGCGCCGCGTGAAGGCGTCGTCACTGACCGGTTTGCGAAATTGGCCCTGTCGTGCGTGCACCGCGAGTATCCGAACAAGATCAGCCATTTGATGAATTCCGAGGCAGATGCCGGAACCCCGCGCCAGCTCTATCCGGCTTTCTATGGCTGCTTTGACTGGCACTCTTCCGTGCATGGCCACTGGCTGCTGGTCCGGATCCTCAACACCGATCCCGACACGCCCTACCGGGACGTGATTATCAAGACGCTGTCGGAAAGCTTCACACCGGAAAATATCGCGGCAGAGATCGCCTATTTCGAAGCGTCGGACCGGGCCGCGTTCGAACGGCCTTATGGCCAAGCCTGGTTCCTTCAGCTGATGATGGAATTGCGTCAGGCAGACTTTCCGGAAGCTGCTGGCTGGGTCGATACGCTCTCACCGCTTGAAGACCTGATCGAGACCAATACCTCGACATGGCTCGACAAGCTCCTCTATCCCATCCGGATCGGCACGCACAACCAGACGGCTTTTGCCTTCGGTCTGATGCTGGACTGGTCCGACACAGCGATGCGTCCGGCGTTTCGCGAAAAGATCGCCGCAAAAGCGCTGGCATTTCATGAGGCGGATGTGAATTGTCCGCTGGCCTACGAGCCGTCTGGCGAAGACTTCCTGTCACCCTGCCTCATGGAGGCGGACCTGATGCGCCGTGTGATGGAGACGGACGAGTATTCCGCTTGGCTCAGCAAGTTCCTGCCGCAAATTCCTGAAGATGGCAGCGATACCTGGCTGGAGCCGGGTGCGGTGATCGACCCGAGCGACGGCAAGCTGGCGCATCTCGATGGTGTCAATCTCTCGCGCGCCTGGGCCCTGGAAGGGATCGCGTCGGCCCTGCCAGTGGACGACCCGCGCCGACCAGCTCTTCTGGCGTCTGCCGCGCGCCACAAGGCGACGGGCATCGCAGCCGTCAGCGACGAGCACTATGCTGGCAGCCACTGGCTGGCGAGCTTTGCGACCTATCTGGAAACCCGGCGGGGCATTCGCGGCGAATGAAGCTTCCCTTCGGCCCCGGAGCGCTTGTCGCCGCTGCCTTTATCGGGCCGGGGACCGTTACGGCCTGTACGCTGGCCGGGGCGAATTTCGGCTATGCCCTGATCTGGGCCTTGGTCTTTGCGACGCTGGCCACAATTGTGCTGCAGGACATGTCGGCCCGGCTTGGGATCGCGGGCGGCATGGGGCTTGGCGAGGCGCTGGTGGCGCCGGGAACGCCCGTGGCCCTCAAGTGGCTTTCGATTGTGCTCGTGCTGGCGGCGCTCGCGCTCGGGAACGCGGCCTATGAGGCGGGAAACCTTTCGGGCGGAGCATTGGGGGCAGGGGCGGCATTCGGACTGCCTGCCGCGTCCCAGCGCTTTGTCGTGTGGGGGCTGGCGGCGTTGGCGGCAGTGGTGCTGCTGATCGGCCGGTACAAGGTCTTGGAACGGCTTTTGGTTGGCCTCGTCATCCTGATGAGTCTTGCATTTGCGGGGAGCCTGCTTCTCGTTCGGCCGGATCTCTCGGCGCTCATCGGCGGGCTTAGACCGAACCTCCCCGAAGGCAGCCTTCTGACGGCCATTGCGCTGATCGGCACGACGATTGTGCCATACAACCTGTTCCTGCACGCCGCGTCTGTGCGAGAGAAGTGGCCTGAAGGCGGCGCCGAGGCCTTGCGCGCAGCCAGTGCGGACACGCGTGTCTCCATTGGTCTGGGTGGCCTGATCTCGATCCTGATCTTGTCCACGGCTGCGGCGAGCCTGTTTGGATCTGGCATGATGATCCAGAATGCAGGCGACATGGCCGCGAGCCTTGAGCCTGCCTATGGCCCCGCAGCGCGCCTGATGGTGGGAACCGGACTGTTCGCCGCCGGGCTTTCTTCTGCTGTTACCGCACCGATAGCGACAGCTTATGCCGTCTGTGAAGTGACCGGACGGGCGAAGCAGGGAAAGATCTTTCGCGGCATTGCTCTCGCCGTGTTGGCCATCGGAACCATCGTTGCTTCCCTCGGTATCAAGCCCGTTTCGCTGATCCTGATCGCACAGGTCGCGAATGGATTCCTTCTGCCTATCATCGCGGTGTTCCTGATCGTCACGATGAACCGTCGCTCTATTCTCGGAGACAATGTTAACGGGCTCTGGAGCAATGTGCTGGGCGGGGCAGTGGTCATCATTGCGGCGGGCTTTGGTGTGCGGCTGATTATGCGGGCCCTGGGTATCTGGCCATGAGGACGCGTATTTGCCTCAACGCGGATGTCGGGGAGCTGCCTGGCGACAATGGCCGAGCGCTCGACCGCGCGATCCTGGATGTCGTGACCCGGTGCAATATCGCCTGCGGCGGTCATGCCGGGGATGAGGAAAGCATGGCCGCGACCATTCAGGCAGCCGTCGCACGGAATGTGCGGATCGGCGCGCATCCTTCCTATCCGGATCGGGAAGGGTTCGGGCGAACGCGCCCGAGTGTCAGCGATCAGGAGCTTGAGCAATCGCTCCTATCGCAAGTGCGTGCATTGAAGACGATTGCACACCGGCAAGGCGCTTCAGTTGCACACCTGAAACCCCATGGCTCTCTCTACAATGACGCGGCGAAGGACGAGAGTCTGGCTGGAATAGTCGTCTCAATCTGCCAGCGGGTGGGAGTTCCGGAACTGCTCGGCCCGCCGGACTCTGCTCTGGAGCGCAAGACGAGAGAGGCAGGGCTTGTCTTCGTCGCTGAGGCTTTTGCAGACAGGTCTTATGAGGCCGACGGAAGCCTGACGCCGCGCGCGTTGCCCGGCGCGGTCATGGCAGACGAGGCCATGCAGCTGGCGCAAGTCGTGTCTATCGTTGAGGCAGGCGAAGTTATCGCGCGAACAGGTGAGCGCGTCCGTGTTCAGGCGCAGACGATTTGCCTGCACGGCGACACGCCGGGAGCCGCCGGATCCGCCTTGGCGCTGAAGCGGGCGTTGGTTGCACGCGGCATAGAGATCGCGATCTGAGATATGCCGGAATATCGTCTGTTCTTTCTGGGAGACGATGCGGTGGCGGTCCAGCCGAACAATCGGGCCCTGCGACATCCGCTAGCAAGGGCACTGCGTGGTTCTGGTGAATGGATTGACACTGTGCCGGGCAAGGAAGTTGTGGCCGTACACTTCGACCCGCGGGCTCTTCGCCCGACTGAGGTCATGCGCAAACTGGAGGACTGGCTTTCCAGCTTCAGCGCGGAGGCATTTGAGCCCGGAAAGGCTGTTGACCTGCACCTCGATTGCTCAGCAGCGAACGCGCCTGACCTTCAAGCACTGGCCGATCAAAACGGACTGACGCCACAAGAAATGCTTGAGCGCGTGACGAGAAGTGATCTCGTCGTGGACATGCTGGGGTTCACTCCGGGTTTCGCCTATGTCGAAGGGGTGAATCCGGCGTTGAAAGCAGAGCGCCTCGCGGTGCCCCGACAGAGAGTCGCCGCAGGCTCCGTGGGGCTCGTCAGCGGACAACTCGGGTTGTACGGCCTGTCCGGGCCAGGCGGCTGGCCCATCATCGGTCGGCTGACAGAAGCGCTCTTCGATCCGGCGCGGGCTGAACCCTTCTTGTTACAGGAAGGGCAGGTTGTCCGGCTTCACTTGGTGGACGTCTGAGATGTCCTTCAAGGTTCTGAAACCCGGCGTGCAGGCCACGCTACAGGCAGCTCCCAGATCAGGGACGCGTCACTTAGGTGTGCCGGCCTCTGGGCCCGCAGACGAGCTTTCCATGGCACTCGCAAACCGGCTTGTCGGTAATCCCTCGAGCGCGTGCGCACTGGAATTGTCGTTCGGCCTCGTTTCATTGGAGGCGGATGCCGATTGCGCCATCGCATTTACGGGAGCGCCTGTTGAGATTGAGCTCGCAGGAGACAAGGTGCCGATGCACCGCACACTTTATATCCACGGTGGAGAAACCGTTTCGGTCGGAGCTGCGGAAGCGGGCGCTCGTCTATATATGGCTGTCTCGGGGGGCTTCCTGGCGGATGACTTCCTCGGCAGCGCTTCGACTTGCTTACCGGCGATGGTCGGCGGTCTGAAGGGAAGGGCTTTGCGTGCTGGGGATACTCTCAGCACCGGAGAATCCGAACCATCTGCTGATGTGGAGACCCCCGCCAACATGCATCAGGCCTTCACGCACGCCTTTGCCTTGCGCTGTGTAGACGGCCCTGATGCAGAGCTGATTTCCGGTTGGGAGTCCGGGCAGGATTATGCCGCGACGCGGCGTGCCGACCGAACCGGGATTGAAATTGCAGGGTCCTGGCCGCCTCTGTCTAATGCCGGCCTCAAACCGAGTGCGCCGGTGTTTCCGGGCGCAGTGCAACTCACGCCGTCCGGAAATGCCTTTATCCTTCTGCCGGATTCGCAGACGACGGGTGGATATCCGCACGTCCTTCAGGTGACCCGGGCGGACCGTCACTTGCTGGGGCAGATCCGGCCGGGTGACCGGGTTCACTTTCTGAAGCGCACACCGGAAGAGGCGGCAGACGATCTGCGCCGCAAGACGGCGTACTTCCGGGATTGGTTGCCTGATCTGGTTCTCTAAAGCGGTTCGTCTTCGTCGATCAGGATGCGGTTGGCAGAGCCAGCGGGATCGTCGAACTGACCGGAGCGGACAGACCAGATGAACGCCCCCAGGCCCAGCAGGCCCATGAACAGGGCGATTGGAATCAGGAACAGAATCCCGCTCATGTCACTTTCCTTCCGCGAATGCCGCCAGACGGATCGCATTCAGGGACACAGCCACAGAGGAGAAGGACATGGCAAGCGCGGCAACCAGCGGCGTTGCATGACCGGTAACGGCAATTGGAATGGCCACCAGATTGTACAGCGCCGCAAAGGTGAAGTTCTGAAGCATCACGTTGCGCGTCCGCCGCGAGAGCTTCAGGAGCAGCGGCAAGGAAGAAATGCCGCCTGTGTAGACGGCATCACTGGCAGACTGGCTGATGTCGATAGCCGTACCCGGCGTCACCGAGGCGTGGGCTAGCGAAAGCGCACCCGCGTCGTTCAGGCCGTCGCCCACCATCAGGACTTTATGCCCTTGTTCGCGCAAGGCTTCGAGATGAGCGGCCTTGTCGCGGGGCGAGGCAGCGGATGTGTAGCGCGAGATGCCAAGGTCATGGGCTACTTCGGCGACCCGGCCTTCTGCGTCGCCGGACAGGATTTCCGTTTCGTAGCCGGCTTTTTCAAGGTCACGGATTGCATCATCCGTTCCGGGGATAAGCCGGTCGGTGAATTCGAGTGGGATGGGTTCTTCGTCACCGCGCTGCAGGTAGAGGTTGCGTGTGTGCGTCTCGCCAAGATCGGTTCCGATCCATTGGCCGGACCCCAAGCGCCACAGGGTGCCTTCAATATTGGCTTCAAGGCCGCAGCCGGGGATTTCCTTCACCGACGGCGCGACGGGGCCGGCGCCAGCCGCATCCGTTATGGCGCGCGACAGCGGGTGCCGGCTTGCGCGCGCCAGAAGCGCGGCATCGGCGATAATCTTCTGGTCCGTCGCATCGCTGAGTTGGGGGACGCCAAGAGAGAGCGTTCCGGTCTTGTCGAGCACGATACGGTCCACCGACGCGAACCGCTCCAGGGCGTCGCCGGATTTCAGGAAGATACCCTTCTGGAACAGTTTTCCGGCGGCGACGACGTGCGCGACTGGGGCTGCAAGAGCAAGCGCGCAGGGACAGGTGATGATCAGGGTCGACACGGCGATCAGGATCGACTGCCGGAAGCCTGCGCCTGCCAGCATCCAGCCAATAAAGGTCAGCGCTGCGGCGGAATGAACGAAGGGCACATAGAGCGCGACGGCTTTATCGGCGATCTTTCGATAGGCAGAACGGCGCTGCTCGCCAGCATCCAGCATGCGGCCGATGTCTGCCAGCAGAGAATCCGATGCGCGTGACAGGGCCTTGGCCTGAACCGGCCCTGACAGGTTCACAGCGCCAGCATAGATGCGCATGCCCTTTGTCAGGACATGCGGTGCGCTTTCGCCGGTGACCAGACTTTCATCAAGTTCGCAGAGCTCATCGGCGAGCGCCATGTCGACGACAGCGCGCTCGCCTTGAGCAAGCAGGAGGATGTCTCCAGGCGCGACGACGCCGGGGTTTACTTTGAGAGCGTTGCCATCGCAGTCGATCCGGGTCACCGCCCGGCTCGACATTCCTGCAAGGTCATTCGCCGCAGAACAGGCGCGTCGACGGACACGCGCTTCGAGGAAGCGGCCGATCAGCAGGAAAAAGATCAGCATCGCTGCGGCGTCAAAATAGGCATGCTCGCCGCCGCGGATCGTCTCGACCACGCTGACGGTGAAGGCGAGCGTGATGGCCAGAGAAATTGGCACATCCATATTGGCACGACCGCGCTTCAGAACCGACCAGGCGGACCGGAAGAAGGGGCGTCCGGAGTAGACGATTGCCGGCAGGGCGATCACGCCAGAGATGGCATGAAGGATTTGCTTGGTGTTTGCCCCCATCTCGCCTGCGCCGGCCCAGACAGAGACCGACAGGAGCATGATGTTGGCCGCCGCAAATGCCGCGACGCCCATCGCCAGAAGCAGTTCGCGCTCTTCCTTGCGCTGCAGTTCGTCTGCATCCGTCTCTGCAGCGGCGCTGACACCGTAACCGAGGCCGGAAACCGTTTCAGCGATGCTGGATGCGGGCAGGGGCCCTTGCCAGGTGATGTTGAATTTGCCGGTCGACAGATTCAGGCGAGCTTCTGACACGCCCTCAAGCGCACCAACGGCTTTCTCGATCTTGCCAAGGCATCCGGCACATTTCGCACCAGAGACATGCAGCTCCAGATGCTGAGACTTGCCGCTTTTCTGGACGAACGCGGAAAGGCCTTCGAAGGGCGAATCTTCTTTGTGTTCGTCTCCGAGGGACCAGTCACGCGTGTACGCGAGGACGTCCGAATTGCTCATGGAATGATAAGTTTCTTGCTCGCGAAAAATTGGGCCTGATCGGTATCATAGGGGACACTTGCGTGCACGCGCACTTCCCAAACGCCTTTTCCGAGCAAGCTGATGTCCGCAAAATAGTCGCTGCCGGTGCTGCGCTGCAGCTCAACCGGAACATCTGCGGCGCCGGTCACGGTGCGGCGCACCTGTGCCTCAATGTTCTCAACGGCCAGCGGACTGCCATTGCGATCCAGAAGGCGTACCACCAGCCGGTCACCGGAGTCTGTTGGTGTCAGCCCGATCTGGGCCGCCCACCCTTGTTCTTCCTGAACACGCCGGGCGTTGATCGTGTCATTGTAATGAATGCCCTGCAGGTAGGACTTTTGCTGATCCTCACCTGGGAAGGAACTGAGGGCGGCCCAGAGGAAGATGCCGTTCACGATGAACATGAAGCCGAAAAAGATGCACATCATCAGCAGGACATGCCATCCGGTCAGCCGGAACGCTTTGGGACTTGTGTCTAAAGCCGTCATCAGTTTCCTCCTTGGACGAAGACAGCGGAACTGTCTTCCACTTCACCGGTCTCGGTATCCCGGACAATAACCGTAAAATTGGCGCGGGGCGCGGTGTCCTCAGTGTGACGGGTGATCAGCATCCGGAACCGGTCAACACGGTGGGCTCCCATGTTCAGTTCGACCTCGCCATTCTCTTCCGTCTCAAGTCCGATCATCTGCAGCTCTGAGCCATCCAGGCCTTGGATTTCAATGGCCACATTCCGAGCCGTCGATGACTTGTTGACGAGTTTCAGCGTGTATCCGTTGCGGATGTCTCCATCCGACAGGCGGATGAAGGGGGGCGAGCGGTCCTTGAGCACGTTTACTTCGAAGGAGGATTTGTTGAAGTAACCAAATCCAACCATCGCGCCGATAATGATCATCAGTGTTGCATACAGCAGCGTGCGTGGACGCAGGACCTTGTAGACTGGCTTTTTGCCGGCGACCCGTGCCGCCACTGCGTTGTCCGTGTCGTAGGCGATCAGGCCTATCGGGCGACCGACCTTTTTCATTATGTCGTCGCAGGCATCGATACAAAGAGCGCAGTGAATGCATTCCAGCTGCGCGCCATCCCGAATGTCGATCCCCATCGGGCAAACCTGAACGCACTGCTTGCAGTCGATGCAGTCGCCGCGGCCTTCCCAGCTTTCGCCTTTGCGGTGTGGTGCGCGCGGTTCGCCGCGGTCAAAGCGGTATGTGACGTTGAGCGCATTTTCATCCGTCAGAGCGCCCTGAATACGCGGCCAGGGGCACATATAGGTGCAGACCTGTTCCCGCATCCAGCCTGCGAGGAAATATGTGGTGAATGTCAGAATACCCGCAAAGAAGTAAGCCGTCAGTGGGGCTTCGCCCGTGAACCAGCCTTTCGCGACGGTCGGAGCGTCGTGCCAGTAAAGAATGAAAGCGCCGCCTGTCCAGAACGCGATAACGAGCCAGATCAGGTGCTTGCCGAACTTCCTCCAGGCCTTGTTGAAGGACCAGGGCGCTGCGTCGAGACGCATCCGTGCTGCACGGTCGCCTTCGAAGGCGCGTTCCACCCAGATGTAGAGGTCAGTCCACACAGTTTGGGGGCAGGTGTAGCCGCACCATGCGCGTCCAAACAGAGACGTTACAAGGAAAAGGCCCAAGGTCGCCATGATGAGGAGGCCGGCCAGATAGTAGAGCTCCTGAGGCCAGATCTCGAACCAGAAGAAATAGAATTTCTCGCCTTCGAAATCCGCCAGCACGGCCTGGTCGGGAATGCCTTCGCCACGCGGCCAACGGATCCAGGGCAGCACGTAGTAGATGCCCAGGGTGACGGCCATCACGATCCACTTCACCATCCGGAACTTGCCGTGGGCCAGTTTCGGATAGATCTGCTTCCGGCCTTCATACAGAGAAGGCGGCGGCGGATTTGCCTTAGTGTGATCGATGATAGTTGTCATTTCCTGGGCACCTGATTGCAGACGTCGGTTTATTCGCCGCCACCAAGCGAGTGCACGTAGACAGCCAGAGCTTTGATGGTGGCGTCGTCAAGACGGCCCTGCCATGCAGGCATCTGGGAGTTGCGAGCATTCGTGATGGTCATACGGATATCTTCCGGAGCCGAACCATAGAGCCAATCGGCATCTGTGAGGTTCGGTGCACCGACATCCCGCGAGCCTGTTGCGTCCATGCCGTGACAGCTTGCGCAGTTGGTCAGGAACAGGTCGTCAGCGCGGGCTGCTGCTGCTGGATCCGTCGCTTGACCGCTAAGGCTGAGTACATACTGGACCAGATCATCGATCTGAGCCGAAGTCAGCAGGCCGTCGCGACCAAAGGCGGGCATCGCCGAAAAGCGAGTGTCCGGATCTTCTTCATTCCGGATTCCGTGAAGCAGTGTCAGCTCGATACCGTCCAGCGTGCCATCCCAAAGCCAGACATCGTCTGCCAACATGGGATAGCCCTTTGCTCCGCGACCACCAGCACCGTGACAGGTGGCACAGTTGTCGCCGAAGGCACTCTCGCCCATGGCCATGGCAAACTGCTGAAGGTCGAGATTGTTCTGGATGTCCAGCAGCGAAGCGTTCAGCAGTTGGGAAGACGCCGCACTGCGTTCAGCGTGTAGCGTTGCCACGCTTTCAGCCACGGCAGAGCGGTCGGACATTCCGAGGACCCCCGGTGTGTTGCGACCTCCCATGCCTGGTAGCGACGGCCAGGCTGGCATGGCGATCATGTAGAGGATCGCCCAGAAGATCGTGCCGTACCAAATATACAGCCACCAGCGGGGCAGGGGATTATTCAATTCCTTGATGCCGTCCCAGACGTGGCCGGTTGTTTCCACACCGGACAGGACATCAACTTCCTTGTCGGTCTCACTCATCTCCAGGTTCCCCTTCATCGAGCGGCACATAAGCCGCTGCTTGGAATTTGCTCTTGTTCGAAGGCCATAGCGCGTACACCACCGCGACAACGAACATCAGGACGAATAGGCCCAGGCCCCAGGTCTGAGCGAATTTGGAAAGTGTCTCGTACATCTCCCTGCCCCTTATCTACGGTTGTCCAGGTCGTCGGCTTCATAGGTGGAGAAGTCCACCAGTGTTCCGACCATCTGGAGATAAGCGACGAGAGCATCGAGTTCGGTCACCTTTTCCGGGTTGCCATCGTAGTCGGCAATCCGGACCGTGCCCTCACGACCCGAAGCGTCTCCATAGCGGGCCACGAGTGCGTCCTGCGCATCGTAGTCCGAATTTGGGTCGGCCTGGGCGAGGAGGTCGGCAGCTGCGCTCTCGATCATGTCGTCGGTATACGGGACACCCTCGAAACGAAGGGCTTTGAGGTGATCGCCGATCGTTTCGTAGTGAAGAGTATTATCCGCCAGGAAGGCATACGGAGGCATCACAGACTCCGGAACCATGGATTGCGGTTTCTTCAGGTGATCCACATGCCATGTGTCCGAATACTTGCCGCCGACGCGGGCGAGGTCTGGCCCCGTCCGCTTCGAACCCCATTGGAACGGGTGATCGTACATGCTCTCAGCAGCCAGAGAGTAGTGTCCGTAGCGCTCGACCTCGTCACGCAGCGGACGAACCATCTGCGAGTGGCAGACATAGCAGCCCTCACGGATGTAGACGTTGCGGCCGGCGAGTTCGAGCGGCGTGTACGGACGCATCCCTTCAACTTTCTCGATCGTGTTCTCGAGATAGAAGAGCGGTGCGATTTCCACGATCCCGCCGATGGCGACGACGACCAGGATGCCCAACGTGAGTGCCAGAGAGTGACGCTCAAGCGTTTCGTGCTTTTTTATCAAGCTCATGAGATCAGTCTCCTATTCAGCGGGCTGAAGCGTCGCGGCGGCAGGTGCGTTAGCCGGGCGCGCGCCCTCAGCAGCAGCGCCGTGGCCGAGAGCCGTGCGGACAAGGTTGTAGGCCATGATCAGTGCGCCCGTGAGGTAGAGGCTGCCGCCGAGTGCGCGGATCATGTAGCTGATATGCTTGGCTTCGACGGTTTCAACGAAGCTGTACTCAAGGAAACCGTACTCATTGTAAGCGCGCCACATGAGGCCTTCGAGGATACCGGCAAAGTACATCGCAACGATGTAGAAAAGGATGCCGATGGTCGCGAGCCAGAAGTGCCACTCCACCAGTTTCAGCGAGTAGAGTGATGGACGCTTCCAGAGCCATTGGGTGGCGCAGTAGAGCGCACCAAAGGAGATGAAGCCGACCCAACCCATCGAACCAGAGTGAACGTGGGCGATGCCCCATTCGGTGTAGTGCGACAGAGCGTTGACGGCGCGAACGCTCATCAATGGGCCTTCGAAGGTCGACATGCCGTAGAACGCAAGCGCGACGACCATCATCCGGACGACCGGGTCAGTCCGAAGACGGTCCCAAGCACCCGACAGCGTCATCACACCGTTGATCATGCCGCCCCAGCTGGGCATCCACAGCATCACAGAGAAGGTCATGCCGAGCGTTTGAGCCCATTGCGGCAGAGCCGTGTAGTGTAGGTGGTGAGGACCAGCCCAGATGTAGATGAAGATCAGCGACCAGAAGTGCACAATCGACAGGCGGTAAGAATAAACCGGCCGGTTCACGCGTTTCGGAATGAAGTAGTACATGATGGCCAGGAAGCCGGTGGTCAGGAAGAAACCCACAGCATTGTGGCCGTACCACCATTGCGTCAGTGCATCCTGAACGCCGCCGAACAGCTGGTAGCTCTTGGAGCCGGTCAGCGAGACGGGAAGCGTCAGGTTGTTGACGATGTGCAGCATGGCGATCGTCACGATGAAAGACAGATAGAACCAGTTGGCCACATAGATGTGGGGTTCTTTCCGCTTCCAGATCGTACCCAGGAAGACCAGAAGATAGGCGACCCAGACAATCGTCAGCCAGAGATCAGCATACCATTCCGGTTCTGCGTATTCCTTCGACTGGGTGACCCCCATCAGATAGCCGGTTCCGGCGATGGCGATGAAGAGGTTGTAGCCCCAGAAAACGAACCACGGCCACATGCCGCCAGCGAGGCGGGTGCGGCAGGTGCGCTGAACAACATAGAAGCTCGTCGCGATCAGAACGTTGCCGCCGAACGCGAAAATGACCGCTGACGTGTGCAGCGGGCGAAGGCGTCCGAAGTTCGTCCAGCCAAGTTGTTCGAAGTAGAAGATGTTGGGGAAGGCGAGCTGGAGGGCGATGATCAGCCCAACCAGGAAACCGGCGATGCCCCAGAACATGGAGATTGCAACACCGAATTTGACGATCGTGTCTTCATAGACCGTCTGGTCGAATGGGTCGCGGCCATTCAGGCTGCCTGCCCAGAGAGCAAGAGCCAAAAGGCCAACGACAACAAGGCCCAGGAACATCCATGCATGGACCCCCATGAGCGGATCCGCTGCATGGCTTGCGATCAGCAAGGCCAATATGGCGAAGATGCTTGTAAAGGCCGCGACACTGCCAATGCTGGCAAATGCCGACGACCGTCTTGATAGTAACGTAGTCACGTCTAAGACCCCCTGCGAGTCGTTGGAATTCTGGCGCCTAATTGCCGGTGTCGACTTCGAACCGGTATACGGTAAACTACGGATGGGCTTCGCTGTCGCATCCGCATTAGTTCGGTAAAGCTATTGGAACATCCAAGAAGGATCAAACTGATGACAAAATGGCTTACGGCGGGAACCGGTCTTCTGGGCATAGGGCTGCTGAAGATCTGGCGGCACACGAACACTCCAATGACGCTGCAGGACTATCTCGCATTCCGCTGCGGTTCGGCGACGGAAGCACACGGTGATTCCTTGCTGACCTTTGCTGGCCATTGCTGGGGCTGTCCAGTCGCCGCAATCGGCGCCGCGATGATTGTGGCAAGCGGCATGATGGCCCTGACGGCATCGCGCGAGCCTGCCCGCCGCGCCGCGTTTGCTGTTCGTCGATAATCTGCCACGGTCTCCGACAACCAACAGGAGCCGCAAGCCTTGACCGACCTAACCGCTGACGCCGTCTCAACGGATCTGGAGGCGCTCCAGCTACATCTGAGGTCAATTCTGGCCTCGGTGCCGGACGGCATGATCGTGATCAATGAGAAAGGCCAGATATTGGCTTTTTCCAGCGCAGCCGAAAAACTTTTTGGATACAAGGCTGAGGACGTCATCGGCCAGGATGTTAGCCAGCTGATGGGCGGACATGACCAGTCCAATCACCAGAACTATATCGGCGCCTACCTGAAAACGGGGAAGCGCCACATCATTGGTGTCGGAAGGGTCGTTTCGGCTAAACGCTCAGATGGTACGATGTTCCCTGTGGACCTCAAAATCGGTGAGGCCCGGGTCGGCGACAGCTTTCTTTTTACCGCTTTCGTCAGGGATCTGTCCGAACAGCGGCGCAATGAATTGCGTATGCAGGAGATGCAGGCCGAACTGGTCCATTTCTCACGCATGAGCGCCGTCGGCACCATGGCATCGGCTCTGGCGCATGAGCTGAACCAGCCACTGACAGCGGTCGCCAACTATCTGGAGGCAGGCCGGGATCTGCTGGATTCCGATTCGGAAGACGCGCACGAAATACTGCATGAAGCGCTGGACGAAGCCTCGCGCCAGGCGGTTCGTGCGGGAGAAATCGTGCGCAAGCTGCGTGGTTATGTCTCGCGTGGAGAGATCGATGCGCGTTCCGTTCCGCTGACGCCACTGCTTACTGATTCAATCGCGCTTGCGCGAATCTCCGGCGACCTGGCCGACATTCCCATCGACAAGCAGATTGTTTCGGATATTGGCGCGGTGATGGCGGACCCGATTCAGGTGCAGCAAGTCATCATCAATCTGCTTCGAAATGCTGCGGAAGCGCTGCATGGCGTGGCTGCGCCGCAGATATTTCTTGGAGCCTCGCGCGGGCCCGACGATTTCATTACCGTGGAAGTCTGCGATAACGGGCCGGGGATGTCCGAAGAGGTCCGTCAGACGCTCTTCAAGCCGTTCATGACTTCGAAATCGCAAGGGATGGGTCTTGGCCTTTCAATCTGCCAGACAATTGTCGAAGCACATGGCGGCAAGATCGAAGCGATTCCATCCGCAGATGGGGGGACTTGTTTTCGGTTCACACTGAGGCGCGATGCGGCTAGTTGAATAGTATGAGTGAACAGAAACTGATCCACCTTGTCGACGACGATGACGCTGTTCGCCATTCGGCGAGCTTCATGCTGCGCCATGCCGGATTTGCCGTGAAGACCTATTCGGACGGCGTTACTTTTCTCGAGGCCGTCGATGACGTCGCGGCTGGCTGCATCCTGCTGGACGTGCAGATGCCCCGGATGGATGGGCTGGAGGTCCAGCAGCAGCTCAACGCGCGCGGTATTGCGATGCCGGTCATAGTGCTGACGGGGCATGGCGACGTCAACGTGGCAGTTAAGGCCATGAAAGCCGGCGCCGTGGATTTTGTCGAAAAACCGTATGAGAAACAAACCCTTGTGGGCGCTCTTGAGCGCGCTTTCAAGCGAATGGATGAGCGTTCTCAGCGTGATCTTCTGCTTGATGAGGCTCGTGGCAAAATCGAGCATCTCACCCCGCGGGAGCGCGAAGTTCTTGACGGCCTGGTGGACGGCCTGACCAACAAGTCTATCGCCGACACGCTCGATATTTCGCCGCGAACCGTCGAAATCCACAGGGCAAATCTTATGGAGAAGCTGGGTGCCACCAGCCTTTCCGGCGTCCTTCGGATCGCTTTTGCCGCCGGCATCGGATTCGATGGTGAAGTTAGGGACTAGTACTTAAAGACACCTGTCGGCACGTGCGCCAAAGTGCAGCATCCATAATTTTGCTGCTGTGGGCCATGCCGAACGCCTTGCTTTACAGACCTAAGAACGTCGCCATCATCGATGACAGCGAAGCTGTCAGGCGGTCACTGGCCGTATTGCTCACCGCGCGTGGATACGTTGCGGTGGGCTTTGCGGGCGGCGCCGAATTCCTGGCTTCGCCCATGAAAACCTCGTTCGACTACCTTCTTGTCGACTACAAGATGGACGGCATGTCCGGTGTCGACTTGTTGAAGGCGTTGAGGGGAGAGGGCGTGAATACGCCAGCCGCGATGGTGTCAGGCTGGGAGACGTCAGGTCTTGAGCGTCTGGCAATAGAGGCTGGCTTTGCCGCCTTCATTCGCAAGCCAATGCTGGACCATATCCTGTTCTCGCTTATCGGGCCGCCGATGCCACCCAAAAGCGGGGAAGGGGTGACCGCGAAGACGCCCCGGACCAAAGGCGCAGCTTAACAAAAGCTTACATACATACAGTGCGTGGGGCCAAAGCGGCTGCGGAGGCGACGTGTGTATGCATGGCCTACGGCGCCAAGACTGGCCGATGCGATGAACCGCCAATACAGCTAAGCCATTGAGAACCCGCGTGATTTATATCCACAAGTCGCATAATCATCATTATGGGAAATAATGATGCGACCGTGGACCAGCGTTTTAAACGATCTCAAGCACCATGCCGTCGAAGCCTGGCTCGATGCCGGTGGGCAGCTCCCTTTTGAGCGTCGTATAGTCCAGATCCACGTGCATGTTGGTCAGCACGGCGTGTCGCGGCTTCAATTCGCCAATCCAGTCCAGCGCCTTGGCGACGTTGGCGTGCGTCGGGTGCTCGGTATAGCGCAGCGCATCTATGACAAGTGTGTCGAGACCCTGGAGTGACGCCTTCGCCGCGTCCGGTAGGTCGCTGACGTCATTGCAGTAGGCAAACGCGCCAACGCGGAAACCGAGGCACCGGATGCGTCCATGCTCCATATCGAACGGCAGAAGTTCCAGCGCGCCTCCAGCGCCAGAGATGCTGAACGGCTTGCCCGGTTCGATATCTGGCTGGACCTCCAGGATCGGTGGATAGCCACCCTTGCCTTCAAAGCAATAATCGAAACGCCGTGTCAGGATTTCCCGCGTCGCGGCATTCATGAAGACTGGCAGCGCAGCGCGCCTGCGAATGACCAGCGGTCGTATGTCATCAATTCCGTGGACTTGGTCGGCGTGCTCATGCGTGTAAACGAGCCCATCGAGATGCGTCACGCCTGCGTCGAGCAGCTGTCCGCGCAGGTCCGGCGATGTGTCGATCAGTACGGATGTCAGTCCGCCATCATCGCTTTCCTTCTCGATCAGGACGCAGCAGCGCCGTCGGCGGTTCTTCGGTTCGGTCGGGTCGCACACGCCCCAGTCGCCGCCGACACGCGGCACGCCGCCGGATGACCCGGTACCAAGCAGCGTGCAGCGCGTCTTCGCAATCATGTGTCCGTTACCTTGCTGAACAAGCGCAAGGAATTTTCTTCGGTGATCTGCTTGGCGTCATCAACAGGCATGTCTTTCAGGTTTGCCAGCGCTTCGGCGACATATTGAAGGTAAGCTGGTTCATTCCTTCTGCCGCGCATCGGCACGGGCGCCAGATACGGACAATCCGTTTCCAGAATAATCCGATCCATCGGCACGTCTGCAATGACGGCGCGCACGTCACGTGCGCTCTTGAAGGACAGGATTCCCGAGACAGAAACGTAGGCGCCGAGCGCCAGCGCGCGCTGTGCGAGGTCAGCCCCCCCCGTGTAGCAATGCAACAGCGGCCTGAATGGACCTGCTTCAAATTCCTGCTCCAGAATATCAGCCATGAGATCATCCGCGTCCCGTGTGTGCAGGATAAGTGGCAGTCCTGTGTCCCGCGCTACATGGATGTGCTTGCGCAAGCTGTTGACCTGATCTTCTTCGCTGCTGTGGCCGTAATAAAAATCCAGTCCCGTTTCACCGATGGCGACCACTTCCGAAAGGGCTGCGGCGTCTGACAGGTCTTCGATTGTCAGGTCCCGGAAGTCTTTTGCGTGATGCGGGTGCACGCCAGCTGAGCACCAAATGTCATCGTGAGATTTCGCGATAGCGAGGACGGCCGGAAAGTTATCGAACCGGTCACAGATAGCCAGGAAGCGACTAATGCCGGCGCCCCGCGCGCGGGCAAGCACCTCATCCAGGTCTTCTGAAAAGGGTTCGCCGTGGAGGTTTACGTGAGTGTCAAACATGGCGCCGGTCTAGTGTCGGACGGGAGTGAACAAAAGTCCGGATATCAGTTTCGCGGCCGCCTGCTCCGGATCCATATTGAGCTCGTCTGCCTCTCCGATCAGCTTCACAGCGCTCAGCCAGGTTCGGGCCCTCTCTGGCGCATCCGTCGCCATGTCGGCCAACTTGGAGAGGACTTCATCCCGGAATGCTTCAAACGCTATCGGGTCTGCGCCTGCTGCCTGAATGGCGCGCGTGACAACCGCATCATTCGGGCGCGGCATGGACTTCATCAGCGTACGGGCGGCATTCGTCGCGATACGGCTCGTCTCAGACGACCGCTCGACTGCCAGCCCAGGCCGGCCATGATGGATGCTGGCGACATCACCCTCAAAGCCCTGCTGCGCCAGCGCCGCAGACATGTCTTTGTCCGACAAAGAATGCAGACGCAGTATACGACAACGCGACCGGATCGTTGGCAATACCGGACGTGAGCCATGATTGACCAGGAACATGATGGCGGCCTTTGGCGGTTCTTCCAGCGTCTTCAGGACAGCGTTCGAAGAATTTCGGTTCAACTCGTCCAGCGAGTCGATTATGCCGACGCGCCAGCCCCCGAGTGCCGGCCGGTACGTGAAGAACTCGTTGAAAGTGCGGATCTGCTCGATCGAGATATCCTGCTTCAGCTTGCCCTTGTCGTTCAGTTCGCGGGTCAGCACCCGCAGGTCCGGATGCCCACTCGACAGGCAGCGCGACATGATTGGATCATCTGCTGGCGCATCAAACGGCGCATCTTTCGGACCGCGCGCACCAAGCAACCAGGCCGCTGCCCTCATTGCGAAACGTGCCTTGCCGATGCCGGACGGCCCCTCGATCATCCATGCGTGGTGCATCCGACCGCTGGCCGCAGCAGCCCCGAAAGCCCGTTCAGCATCGGCGTGGCCGCAGAGAGGCAAGGCCGCGCTCAAGATGCGTCTCCGGAAAATCCGCCGAGCCGTTGTTCGATCTGGCGCCAGGCAGCTTCGGCAACGTCTTCGGCTGTACGAGAGGCATCAATCAGTGCGCAACGCGCAGGTTCTGAGTGGGCGACATCAATAAAGGCCTGCCGCACTGCCTCGTGGAATGTCTTGTCACGCAGCTCAAACGCGTCCGCGCTTCCGCCGCGCTCGGCGCGTCGGCCGGCGGCCTGGTCGACAGGCGCATCAAGTACCAGTGTCAGGTCTGGATACGTGGCGCCAAGTACGGAGCTCTCCAGCAGCTTCAGGACGTTCGCGCTTACGCCGTTCTGGACGCTTTGATAGACGCGTGTAGAATCGGCAAAGCGGTCGCACAGAACCCAGCTTCCGGCTTCCAGCGCCGGGCGGATCTTCTTTTCCAAATGGTCAGTGCGAGCCGCATTCATCAGCAGCGCCTCAGCCATGGACGACCAGACCTGACCTTCCGGCGGATGCAGAACAAGGTTCCGGATGGCTTCGGCCAGCTCGGTCCCGCCCGGTTCTCGCGTCAGGATGACGGCTTTTCCAGCGGCTTCCAGTCTCTCGCGCAAAGCGGCCAGCAAGGTGGACTTGCCGGTGCCTTCACCGCCTTCCAGCGTTATGAAGCGACCAAGACTCACGACTGGTTTTCACCGCCTCCGATCATCTGGCTGAGGCCTTCGATGGCGCGTCCGAAGAAGCCGAGCTTTCCGACATCGGCGCCAGCAAGAATTGGTGCTTCAACAGGCGGCTGGCCTTCCACGGAAATGACCAGCTTGCCAATTTTGTCGCCCTTCTTCACCGGAGCTTCGACCGGGCCCGGCAGAACGATCTCTGCCTTAGCCTTTTCAAGGCTCGCCTTGTAGCCTGCCAGCCGTACTTCATTGCCAAGGGTCACAGGCACTTTCTGCGTTTCGCCGAGCCAGATCGACACGTCCGGAAGCGTCACCGCTGCGGGTGTGAGTGTCTTCAGGTCGAAGCTGTTGAAGGCGATCCGCATCATCCGCTCGCCTTCAGAGGCGCGCTCTGCCATGGAACTGAGCCCGTTGATTACGACAGTCCGGCGTACACCATCGCGCACAGCGGATGCCGTCAGTCCGTAGCCGGAAACTTCGAGGTGTCCGGTCTTCACACCATCTGCGCCGGAAACCTCCAGCAGAGGGTTCCGGTTGGCCTGCGTAAAGTCGCGCCAAGTGTAAGAAGGCAGCGAGTACCAGGCGTAATACTCCGGATAGTTGTCGATGGTCAGTTTGGCGAGCTTCGCGAGATCTTCAGCCGAGATGACGTGGCCAACCGCTTCCAGGCCGGTGGCGTTCAGGAAGTTCGCGGAATTCAGTCCCAGCTCGTGGGCGAGGTCGGTCATGCGCCGCGCGAAGGCTTCTTCGGATCCGGAGATGTTTTCCGCCAGCGTGATGCAGGCATCATTGCCGGACATGATGATCACGCCGTGGAGCAGCTCTTCAACGGTTGGCGTGTCCTTCGGGGCGAGGCCCATGGTCGACGTGCCAGACGGGAAACCGCCTTTGCGCCAGGCGTTCTCGCTAACTGTGAACTTGTCGCTCATCGACAGTTCGCCGCGCCGGACCATTTCAAACACCGTGTAGGCGGTCATCATCTTGGTCATCGAAGCGGGGACCATCGGTTCGGACCCGGCTTTGGAGAACAGGATCGTGCCGGTTTCATGATCCATGATCACGGCATGGGATGCCGGCGTGTCGAGGATCTGCGCGTTCGCGAGACCCGCAACACCGGCGAGGGCGATAACTGCAGCAAAGACAGCGTTCCGGGCAATGCGCGGCAATGGCATGGGAGGGGCCTCCAACGTTCTGTGTGGAGGCCGGAATCAAATCCGGCCCCTTTTCCGATTAAACAGGAAAAAGGGCCGGTTTGTGGTCAGGGTCAATGGCTGGGCGTGCGTTATTCGCCAGCAACGACGCGACCTTGCGAGATACCGGCATAGGAAAGGTCTTGCCGGGCACGTTCAGCCTCGTCACGGGTGAGGAGTGGGCCAACGCGGACGCGGAAGTAGTCAGCACCGTTTACGCGGGCCGGGACGATAGTGACCGGAAGCGACGCCTGAACACGGTTGCTGAGTGTCTGAGCATTCGCGATGTCGGTGAAAGAGCCGATCTGCACGAAATAGTCTCCTGCAGGTGCCGCGACGGGTGCAGAATAAGTGTAGGTCGGTTGCACTTGGGGGACCGGCTGCGGCTGGACCGGAGCTGGTTCGTAAGATGCTGGCACGAGGTAGTCAGCGGCCGTTTCAGCCTGAGCGGTCTGCTGGACCGGCGGATAGGTCGACTCGGCCATCATCTGCGGCGCGGGGATAGCCGGCGCTGTAGGGATATTTGCAGCAGGCGCAGCACCCAGATAGCGGATCCGCAGCGTAGCCTTCCCTGCCCCGTTCATGCCGAGTTCGTTCGCTGCGCGCGGCGAAACCTGCAGCGAGGCGCCGTCCTCGAACGGACCGCGATCATTCACGCGCAGCACGACTTCCTGTCCCGTGGCGGTGTTCACCACCTGGATCAGGCTCGGCAGCGGCAGAGTCGGGTGGGCCGCGGTCATTTCGTTCGGATTATAGGTTTCGCCATTGGCTGTCGGCAGGCCGTCGAATTCGGGGCCATAGACGATCGCGATGCCGGTTTCGTCAAAGACGGGCACGGGCTCGCCCGACACGGCGTACGCAGCGGCTGGGGTCAGATCACGAACAGCAGGTTGCATCAGCTGGGATTGCGCGGCTGGAGCGGCCGGAAGAGGTGCCGGAATAACCGGCGCTGGCTCTGGCATCGGTGCGGCGGCGAGGCTTGGAAGGGCTTCACTCTCGACAGCAGAAACCTGGCGCTCCGCTTCCATGCGGGCTGCAGCGGCGCGGGTGTCGAAGCTGTCCTGTGCGGTGACGCCAGCGGCGGTGTTGTAAGTCGGGGCCGGGGTTTCGATGCTGGCATACTGGCGGGGGGCGGGCTCGGAAGTCGTCGTCCCCTGCCCCGCATAGTCCGTGCTGGCAGCTGGCGCTGGGGCCGTCGTGCCAGGATAACGGAACTGGATCCGGGCCTGTTTCTTGGTTTGCGCGTCCGGTGCCTTGGCGGGCGCGATATATTGCGGCGTGCCGGCAGGATAAGGAGAAGTTCCTGTCGCATAGACAATCGGGGCCGGGTGGCGCTTATCGGCGTAGGCCGGAGCAGCCAGCGCAACAGCCAGCACGCCTGTGAGGGCGAGCAAGGGCAGGTTCAGCGATCGCGATGCGGAATAAACGGTCTTCAAGGTTCACCTCATTCTGAAGTAGCGGGTCATTTGATGACCCTTTCGGACGGCTATTCTGCCATCCAACAAACCCTCGATATCACACCGTGGTACAGGTCTTATGAACCATACCTGAAGGATCTTCGGACTACGGTTACCGGCTGTTTACCAGATTTCAAGCAGGGGCCTTGCCGCCGCACTGCGCATCAGGTGATGTTGCAGCGATAACAAGCACAGCAGACGCGAGCGAAGCAATGCCGCGCCGAGAGGAAGGAATTTCATGCAGACCAGAATGGGGACAGGACCGCTTCTCGACGCGCGCGGACGGCTGCTCGAGAGCGGCTGGGCGACGGAAGAGGTGCGCCGCTATCAGCGCGCCGCGATCCGGGCGAATGGTCTGCGCATCAAGGAATGGGACTATTACTGCATTCTGACACCTGACTTCGGGCTCGCTCTGACTGTTGCGGATAATGGCTATCTCGGTTTTCTCGGTACGTCCTGGATGGACTTCCGGAACAAGACGGCTCTCAACGACGGCGCTGTGATCCCCTTCCCCTTCGGACGTATGCGCTTGCCGGAAAGCGCCGATGAGGGCGATATCGTACAGGAACACAAGGACATGACCCTCGCCTTCCGCCATGAGCGCGGTGGGCGGCGCTTGATCGTTGATGCGCCACGCTTCGACGGTGGAAAAGGTCTCAAAGGTGAGCTCTTGCTGGATCAGCCGCCGATGGACCGGATGGTCATCGCCACGCCCTTTCCCAAGGCCCCGAAGGCCTTTTACTACAATCAGAAGATCAACTGCCTGGCGGCCACAGGTGACGTGTCCATCGGGGACGAAACATTCCGCTTCGAGCCGGAGATGGCGTTCGGTGTTCTTGATTGGGGCCGGGGCGTCTGGACGTATGACAATGTCTGGTATTGGGGCTCAGCCTCTGGAAAGTCCGGCGGGCAAAGTGTGGGCTTCAATATCGGCTATGGGTTTGGCGACACGTCCGCCGCGTCCGAGAACATGCTCTTTGTCGATGGCAAGGCCCACAAGCTGGATCAGGTGACATTCCACATGCCCGGGGGGGCGCCGGACTCTGCGCCGTGGCGTTTTACCAGTAATGATGGCCGCTTTGAAATGCGCTTCGAGCCCATCGTTAACCGCCACCACACAACGGATCTTGGCCTCTTCAAGACGGCGCAGGATCAGGTTTTTGGACTTTTCTCAGGCGAGGCGATTCTTGATGATGGGACAGTTCTGAAGATCGACTCCCTGCCCGGTTTCGCAGAAGAAGTCCGTAACCGCTGGTAAGTTCCCCCTCTCAGCGTCGTCCAAGAGAAGTATCCAGGTATGAAAAACACCCCATCGATCAGACTTGTCGCTTCGGCATTCCTGTTGCTCTCTGCAGCGGCGTGTGGCGCAGACAGGGAAGTGAGCGAAACGACCGGCACGGCTAGTGATGAGATGGCGGCCACCTACGCTGCGGCGAACCCGGATGCGACTGTCGCCAAGCCTGAAGTCTGGCCGCAGCCTGATCCAGCAATGCTCACGGACGGACCGCATAAGGATCAGGTACTCTACGGCGAAGCACTGATCCGCAGCACCTACGACTATGTTGGGCCAGACGTTGCCGATCCGAACATGCGGTATGCAGGCAATCATCTCGCTTGCGGTTCCTGCCATCAGGACGCCGGTCGCCAGCGCTATGGGCTATCGTTCATTGGCGTTGCCGACGCCTATCCAAGAGACATGGCGCGCGAGAATGAAGTCAGGACCCTCACCCAGAGAATCAATGGCTGCTTCGAGCGGAGCATGAGCGGTCGCGCCCTGCCCGCCGATTCCCCGGAAATCGCGGCGATGATTGCCTATATCGGATTTCTGAGTGACACGTTGCCGCCAGGCATGGATGGCAGAGGCGCGCCATCCCTTGCCTTGATGGACCGCGCGGCAGATCCGGCGCGAGGTGCCGAAGTCTACACGACCTATTGTTCTGTCTGTCATGGTCCGGAAGGTCAGGGCGCTCCGCAAACGGATGGGAGCACCGGCTATCTGTATCCGCCGCTCTGGGGCCCGGACAGTTTCAACAATGGCGCCGGGATGCACCGGATCATCAAGGCGGCGGGCTTCATTCGTGCCAATATGCCGTTCGGCGTGACCTACGAGGCACCGATCCTGACGGAAGAAGAAGCCTTCGATGTCGCCGCCTTCATCAACATTCAGCCACGGCCTGAAAAGGCCGGACTGGATCAGGACTATCCGGACCGGACCCGCAAACCTGCCGACGCACCCTTCCCGCCCTATGCCGATGACTATTCGCAGGAACAGCACAAATTCGGCCCCTGGAAAGAGATCGTGGAAGCCGGGAAGTCAAAGTCCCAAAAATAAGGCCGGACGGTCTCGGATGAGCGGCTCGAGACATAGGTGACAGATTGTACCGGACACATGGGTAACACTTTCCGCTTTGACGGGAGGTTGCGATGCCATGGAAGGAACAATCGAAAATGGACGAGAGACTGCGCTTTGTCGCCCGCCGGCTGGAGGGTGAATCGATGACGGATCTTTGCCGGGAGTTCGGAATTTCGCGCAAGACCGGCTACAAGATCTTCAATCGCTACAAGGAAGAGGGGCTGATCGCCCTGGAGGACCGTTCCCGTCGGCCGGTGCGGTATGCCAATCAGCTGCCGGTGCCGATCGAGCAGGCGATCATCGATGCCAAAAAGGACAAGCCCCATTGGGGCGCCCGCAAGATCAGGGAGCTCCTGGTGCGCCGCCTTGCAGGTGACGTGCGCATTCCCGCCCGCTCGACCATCCATGCTGTTCTCGACCGCTACGGCCTTGTGAAACGGGCAGGCAGGAAACGCCAGAGGGCATTGGGAACCTCCCTTTCATCCGGATCGGTTCCCAATGCCCTCTGGTGTGTCGACTTCAAG
>LADW01000021.1 GCA_000961695.1 Hyphomonadaceae bacterium BRH_c29 | reverse complement strand
ACCGGAAGCGCCTTGCGCTGCGCCTTTTGGCCCGACGAACGCTGCAGGAAGCTGGCGTCCACCAGACCCAGAAGCGCACCGTCCGATGCGTCCAGCGCCAGGACCGCGTGCAGATAATCCCCGCCACCGCCTTGCGAACGAACCACCGTCGTATCCTGGATCACCAGAACCTCATGGCCCTGGCAGCGCTCCGCCGTCCGGCGAGCCGCTTCGCTCACCATCTCCCCGGGCGTCACCGATGCGTTGCGCAGAAACCGCGTGATCCGGATCTCGCCGGCCCGGTCGCCTCCAAGCCGCCGGACCCGCAAGGCCCGGCCCCCAAGTTCCAGCAGCCGCCCAAGAAGAAAGACCCCCCTTTTTGCAGCCGCAGATCACCAAAGTGGCCCAACGTCCGATCCATGCCGTCCTCCCCGTTTGGCAATTACGAATCAGACTTCGTCAAACCATGCAACCACGATGTGTGAATGCTGTAGCCTTCGGGAGAGGGGTTTGGGGTGAGGGGCGGCGAAGGTTGCGACGTGGACCGCGGGCTGCGGAGGCGACTTTGCCGTCATTGCAGCAGATCGCAGGTTTTCGGTCACGGGGAGAGCTGGGTGGCCCCTCACCCCCCCCTCTCCCGGGGGGAGAGGGGGGCGCGAAAGACGAGGCCTTATCCTCCCGGGCTCAAACCCGGGGCACACTCCCCCGCATGCATCCCGCGCTTCGCCCCTATTTTGATCTTGTCTGGCCTCTCTTCTGGCCATGGCTGTGCTGGAACCTGCTGCGCGTTGCCGCCTGGCACCAGCGCACCGGGCGCGGCGCCCTGATGGCGGTGGACCGGTTCGGAAATATCCGCATCGTGCGCCTCAGCGACGCGCCTGCGCCAGATGATCTCTACACGTATGAAGCCCCACCTATGCCGCGCTGGGAAAGCCCGGCACTGGCCAGCGATCTGCCGGTCTCCGCACCCACGTGCGGCGGACCCGCACTTATACGGTCCTTATATGGTGTTTATACGGTGTTCTATATGGTCTGCGAGCGCGTGCGCGGGCCGCCTCTCACGCCCGCAGGCTCATAAAATCCCCCACCCCACCGGACGGCAACCGCCGCGCCGGCCGCACGTGCTGGCGCGGCCGCATTACCATCCCGTCATGCTTAAATCTCCGTCATCTGAACGCTGACGGCTTGACCCCGGGCGCGGCGTACCGCGTCATTGCCATATGGTTGGTGGCATCGTGATTGAAGAAGAAAAGCGGATTCTGGGCAGCATCGAGGCCCATGGCTGGTATGGCGCCCACCGGTTTGATCCGGAACTGGAAAGCCCCAATTTCACTTACACAGTCGGCTTCTCGCAAAGCCTGAACGCGCCGGAATTCATCGTCTTCGGCCTGCACCGCGACGTCATGTATGACATGCTGGCAAGCGTCTACGACCAGCTGAAAGCCGGGCGCAAACTGGAAGACAATCAGGTCTGGAAAGGCCTGCACGAGGATTTCGATTGCGTCGGCCGCAAAGCCTCGCATCCGGACACGTTCGGGAAATATGCCGTGCTGGCCGACTGGCTATGGGCCCGCAACGGCCATAACGGACATCCGGGCCTGGTCCAGATCGTCTGGCCCGGCCTGCTGGATGGGCTCTACCCCTGGGACAAAGGCTGCCGCGACACGGTGAAAGAGGCCCAGCCGAAACTGTGGAGCTGACGCGGCGCGCTAGTCCGCGCCTAGCATGGCGCAGAGGATGTCGCGGATTTCGTGTCGCTGACGCTGAAGCTGGGCGAAATAGGCGCCGCTGAACCGATCGATGCCGGTTTCCAGGTCCTGAAGCTCGGCGCTGAGCGTGTCATAGGCCTCGGCAAGATCCAGGAAAGTCTGGTTTTCGGATTCCAGTTCCAGAATCCGGCTGACATTCCCGGGAAATTCTCCGGCAAGGTACAGAGGTGTCCCGCTCATCCGACTGGCTTCCCACATGGGTATTGTTTCGCCAGCCACTATGATGGGCGAGGTTTCCCCCGCCCATCCGGGATTCTACTTAAGCGGCAAGACCTGAAATCTCAGGCCTTCAGCATGGCGAAGATTTCGTCTTTCAGGGCCAGGCGTTGCTTGCGCAGTTCGGTCTGATGCTCGTCGCTGGCCGGCTCGATATCGGTCTCGATGCGGTGAATCTGGCGGTTCAGCTCGTGATACTCATCGGCAAGCTTGGCAAAATGCGCATTGGACGCCTTCAGCGCATGGATCTTCTCGGCAGCTTCCGGGAATTCTTCGGCCAGCTCGTGCGGGGTGTTCGACATGTAAGTCCTCCAGAGGGGTGTTGTCTCTCTACCGCATGTCGGTCCGGCAGGCTGAAATACAATCAGGGAATCTACGCAGAGCGCAGTGGGGCAGCCTATTGACCGGCCAGCCGGCACGCCCCGACGCGGCGCCCCTTGATGGTCACCCGCTGGGACGCAACCAGGCCAGTCCCTCGCAAGGTGAAGGCCTCACGGAACTCTGTAGGTCGGGTCGGGTCGACCGCCAACGTGCCCGATCCGCTGAGGAGGCCCTCCGGGAAGACGCAGTAAAGGTCAAAAGCCTCGCCATAAGGGTCTGGCCGGACATTGGAGAACGTGCAGCGCGTATCCGCGAACGTTTCCGGCCGAACGCGCTGGCTCGCCTCCCCTTCCAGGCAGGCTGCGCCGGAATAGGGCTCGGTCCAGGTGCCCGTCAGCGTTCCGGTGCCCGGATCCTGCGTTTCGGTCTCGATTTCGGTGGTAATAGAATAGAGGCCCGGATCGACCGGCCTGACGCCTTCAGCCCCCGCCGGGCAAAAAGCCGGAAAGGCAAAAACTAGGCTCAGGATCAGTCCAGGTCGCGTCATAGGGGTATCATATTGCAGAAATTGGGCCGTCAAAGGCCTGAAAACACCAATTCCAGACGCGCTAATTTGACACTTACGTCAACGTCAACCTTGCGAAACGTTTTCAGGGCCTGTAGGCAACGCCCATCTGAAGTCCAATCCCTCGAAACGTGTGGAGCGCAGCTCATGAAGGTCCTCGTGCCCGTCAAACGCGTGATCGATTACAACGTGAAAGTCCGTGTCAAACCGGACAAGACCGGGGTCGATCTCGCCAATGTGAAGATGTCGATGAACCCCTTCGACGAAATTTCTGTCGAAGAGGCTGTCCGCCTGAAAGAAGCCGGCACAGCTACGGAAGTCGTGATCGTGTCCATCGGCCCGCAACAGGCCCAGGAAACGATCCGCACCGCCCTCGCCATGGGCGGCGACCGCGGCATCCTGATCAAGACCAACGAAACGGTTGAGCCGCTGGGCGTTGCCAAGCTGCTGGCCAAAGTGGTCGAGGAAGAAAAACCGGATCTCGTCATCGTCGGCAAACAGGCCATCGACGACGATTCCAACCAGACCGGCCAGATGCTGGCCGCTCTGCTCGACTGGCCGCAAGGCACCTTCGCCTACAAGCTGGAGAAGGACGGCGATTCGCTGACCGTCACCCGCGAAGTCGATGGCGGCCTGCAGACCGTGAAACTGGCTCTTCCAGCTATCATCACCGTCGACCTGCGCCTCAACGAGCCGCGTTATGCGTCTCTGCCGAACATCATGAAGGCCAAGAAGAAAGAAATCGCTGAAAAGGCTCCGGCCGATTACGGCGTCGATATCTCTCCGCGCCTCACTGTTGTTCAGGTCACCGAACCGCCGGTGCGCCAGGCGGGCGAAAAGGTCGAGGATGTCGCCACCCTCGTGTCGAAACTGAAAACCGCAGGAGTCATCTGATATGGCCGTGCTCGTTATTGCTGAACACGACGGCGCCTCGCTCGCCGATGCGACCAACAAGGTCGTGACCGCTGCCGCCAAGCTTGGCGGCGATGTGGATATCCTGGTCGCCGGCGAAGGCGCTGGCGATGTGGCTGCTGCCGCGGCGAAAGTCTCCGGCGTCCGCAAAGTGCTCCACGCTGACGGCGCGACCGTCGGCAAGCAGCTTGCTGAAGCCATGGAAGCCCTCGTTGTGCCGCTGATGGCCGGCTATGACGCCGTCCTCCTCGCCGCGACGACCACGGGCAAGAATATGGCCCCGCGTATCGCGGCCAAACTCGACGTCATGCAGATCTCCGAGATCACCGGCGTGATCGATGCCGACACGTTCGAACGTCCGATCTATGCCGGTAACGCCATGATGACGGTGAAATCTTCCGATGCGAAGAAAGTCATCACCGTGCGCGGCACCTCCTTCGAGGCCGCTGGCAATGACGGCTCGGCTGCGGTGGAAAGCGTTGCGGCTCCGGCTGGTCCGTTCAAGTCGGAATTCGTCTCGGAAGAGATGGTCAAGTCGGATCGTCCGGAACTCGCCGGCGCCAAGCGCGTCGTCTCCGGCGGTCGTGCGCTCGGTTCGGCTGAGAAGTTCCAGGAAGTCATCTTCCCGCTCGCTGACAAGCTCGGCGCCGCTGTCGGTGCTTCGCGCGCTGCTGTGGACGCAGGATACGCCCCGAACGACTATCAGGTCGGTCAGACCGGCAAGATCGTTGCGCCGGAACTCTATGTCGCCATCGGCATTTCCGGTGCCATCCAGCACCTTGCCGGCATGAAGGACTCCAAAGTCATCGTGGCGATCAACAAGGACGAGGAAGCCCCGATCTTCCAGGTCGCCGATTATGGTCTCGTGGCAGACCTCTTCGTCGCCGTTCCGGAACTGACCAGCGCGCTCTGATCTGGTGCCAACAGGCACTGAAACTTCGAGAAGCCCGGCCCTGTGCCGGGCTTTTTGTTGTCCGGATACAACAACCTCCGATGTTCCGCCTCGCCCGGCTCGCCTGCCTGATGTGTGGGCTTGATCTTTGACGCACTGCACAAACAGGATATGAAGCTCGTTTTCATTCAGGGCGTGGAACAGGATCGTATGACCAACCTTCAGACCATTGGCGTCATCGGCGCCGGCCAGATGGGCAACGGAATCGCGCATGTCAGCGCGCTTGCCGGCTATGATGTTGTAATGACGGACATTTCCGAGGACGCTCTGAAACACGGCATGGACGCCATCGAGAAGAACATGGCCCGTCAGGTCGCCCGCGAACAATACACCGTGGACGAGATGAAGACCGCCATGGCCCGGATCAAGACATCGACCTCGATCAAGGCACACGAAAATGATGACCTCGTCATCGAGGCGGCCACCGAAAAACGCGAAGTGAAGGAGCAGATCTTCCGCTCGATCTGCGAGATCGTTCCGGCCAAGACTTTCCTCGCCACCAATACATCCTCGATCTCCGTCACGCGCCTCGCCTCGGTCACCGACCGGCCGGAAATGTTCATCGGCATGCACTTCATGAATCCGGTGCCACTGATGAAGCTGATGGAAGTGATCCGGGGCCTCGCCACCAGCCAGGAAACCTACGAGACTGCGATCGGCTTCGCCCAGCGCCTGGAAAAGACCACGACCAATGCCGAGGACTATCCGGCATTCATCGTGAACCGCATCCTGGTCCCGATGATCAACGAAGCCGTCTACACGCTCTACGAGGGCGTCGGAACGGTGGAGAGCATCGATACGGCCATGCGGCTTGGCGCAAACCATCCTATGGGTCCGCTGACACTGGCAGACTTCATCGGCCTCGATACGTGCCTGTCGATCATGCAGGTGCTGCATGATGGCCTGGCCGACACGAAATACCGCCCCTGCCCCCTGCTGGTGAAATATGTCGAAGCCGGCTGGGTCGGCCGCAAAGTCGGCAAGGGTTTCTACGACTATTCCGGCGACCACCCCGTCCCGACCCGCTAAGGCGCCCGCCTAGCAAAACTGGTGATCCCGGCGCGATTCGAACGCACGACCTACAGATTAGGAATCGGAAACAGGGGGTGCTGCGCGTTGCTGGAATTTGAAAAATTCCAATAAAAACCGCATCGATATTGCCTCATTTTGATATGCTTTGTTGAGTCAAGTTAAAAAAAGTTACCAGGGTTACCGCGAAGACCTAAAATCTCTTGATAATACAGAGCCCACATCTGTAGGTCGGGTTACCACGAGAATATCCAGATAAGTGCCCCTCGGACGAAGTTGCCAAGCGCTATTCCGCAACAACTTTTCTAGTCTCCAAGGAAAGCTTCCGAGTACACTTTCTCTGCCTTCTCGACTTCCGTCGGTGTCAGCAACGCGAACTCTCCTTCACGGGCCCGTTTGGATAGCCGCCCATCGTTCTGGCTGAGGAAATGGTAGAGGAGGTCAATCGTCTTGTCGGGCATTTCGACAAGCGCTTCCACACCGGCCTTGAAGCGATCATAGCTTCTCAGGAATGCGACCTCCCTCGGAAGGTCTATTTCGATTGTCTGGCGCACGCATGACATCAGGAATTCCGCATGGGGCGTCGCATCGAAATACCGATACAGATCTGACGTGTCGTTCAGCACATCGACATTGCCAGCGGGCGTCGCGCGCCACACCACGAAAGGCAGTATTCGGCGAGAGTGGGATTCCAGTACGCGGCGGTATTCTTCGATGCGCTCCAGGATGGCGCTCGAGATCGGGAATACCAATCCCGGCGGGTTGAACCCAGCCCGCGCGAGGACGTGGTGGATCAGGTATCTGTGCAACCGGCCGTTTCCATCCTCGAATGGGTGGATGTAGACAAATCCAAATGCCAGAACGGCAGCGGCGACGATGGCGTCCATCGAGGCAGCATACTGATCGTCAAAGGCCAGCACCCCGTCCATCAAGGCGAGCAGATCCTCTGGCCGGGCGCTGATATGATCTGGAATTGGCGCGCGTGTCGCGCGGTCGTGCGTTCCCACGAAGCCGCCTTCGCTACGATAGCCCAATTGCACAAATCGCGAGTCACCCAGGACGAGTTCCTGCAAACGCCGGAGTTCTGCGTGGCTTAGTGACCGCGCTCCAGCTTGCCCGATCGCAGCGCCCCATCTCTGGAGCCGATCTTGCGGCGGATTTTCGCCTTCTATCGCATAACTGGACTTGGAGTCATTGAGCAGCAGGAAAGCGGCTGCGCGCGTAATCATGTCCCTTGGCACAGATCCGATTGCGGCGGAGGCCTCGGTCTTCAGGTCCAGGTTAAGCAATGCCTCAATTTCTGGGGTCCGAAATACGAGTGGGCAAAATGCAGACGTACCAGGGAGGTTGTCGCGCACACGATGACGACGGGAATTTCTGGAGCGCCCGGCGAGTTGCTGCGTCTCATTGATGGCATCCACATAGTTGCCTGTCGGAGCATCGGGCAGATCGACTGTCTCGCCGAGAAGCCATTCATAGAGAAACCAGGCACGTCGTGCATATTGGCTGGTCGGCGCAGCTCTCACGAATTCTTCGATTGCAGCGGGACCAGTGGCTCGGAACAGGGCCTTCAGGACAAGCAGGTCCAAACCTTCATATTTCAAAGCAAATGTCAGGTGGCCTGCGAGGCTCGGCTCTGGCGCGTGACGTTTCGTGTAGACAGTCCAGTCTGACACTTCCACCTCCCGGTAGTCCGCGCGAAACGCTGAAAGCGAATGAGGGGGCGGGACGACGAGGTCGTATGCCGCGATCAGCGCGGCGTAACCGACCGGTTGCGCATCCTCCGGAACCATACGATCCCGAATAATTCTTACATCTTGTCCAAAATCGATATCTTTGTCATTCATTCCGAAAAATCATTATATTTGGAGCCATTCACGTTTTTCTATATAGTCGAAAAACGATTACAAATCTCGTAAAATTTTTATTTATTTGTGATTTATTCGAAAAATTATTATTCGAAGCTGTGCTGGCACATTTGAAGCAGGGCCTGATAAATCGTTTGAATTCAAGAGAGGGAGCCGCGCGCGATGCGTTACACCACAATAGCAATTCCCGTGGTGTAACTGCCCTGCCCCTCCTTCGCCTTGGCGAAAAAATCACAAGTTTTCTACCTTCAGTGCTATATCTTTCTATTTAATAGATCTTTTGGCACGCCTCCTGCTTGGGCCCGGTCGATAGACAGGAGTCATGCATGACCCAATTCATTTCGCCGCTGGACGATACACTCATCCGTTTCGATGCCGCAGCTGCACTTCTGGCGAACCGCGAACCGTACGCGACCCCCGACGCCATGCTAGAAATGCTGGTACGGGCAGCCTGGCGCGGCGATTTCAACCCGCCCTGCCAATATGAAGACAATGACTACGACCACTCACAGCGCAATGATCCGGACAACTGGCTGCGCATTCCCATCGAAGCGCCGCCCGCAACGCTCACCGAAGGACAACTCCGGCTCAAACCGCACCCCTTCGAATATTTCGAAGGTAATTGCGAGACCCTGCTGAGCGTTATGTACTGTATGAGACTCCTGCCTGGTGATCAGTCCGCCTGGGACGATCTCCTCAATCATGGAAATGGCAGGATGTATCTGCATGGCGCGCAAGATGCTCTGACAGCACTGGTCCGCATGCCACTCAATACGTATTCCGAAGCCGGACGCGCCTACCTCGCCGGGCTCTTCATTCCGCGCCGGATGCTACAGACCTGGCTCGACCAGCAGTCATCCCGGTTCAAAAGCCTGTTCAGCGTCAACCAGGCTGCAAACGATCGTCCGCTCTCCGAACCTGCCAATGATAGCCACGGGAATACGGCACAGACCAAACGCGGCCGCCCGGCGCTCGGGGCCTGGCCTGCAATCGCTTCCTGGGCGGTGGAGCTCAGTGAAGGCGATCCGGACATGCCTCGCAAGGAACTCGCAGGCAGACTGTACGAACGCGCACTCAAGGAGTTCGACATGGCCGAGGTTCCGAATGAGACCACCATCCTCAGGCGTCTTGCCGGCATGCTCGACGAACGCGAACCGCCTATGCGGGGAGATGCCTGAGGTTGTGCTGGCAATGAAAGGATTGCGCTTCATGGCTTTCCATTGCGGCAAATCCGGCCGCATGGATGCGCACGCACAAATGAGGATGGAATAAGACGAAATCATTCCTCTTTTTTGCCTGCACGCCGCGTGCTGGGCTTGAACTCACTCATCACGAGAGGAGTAGAGTCCCATGTCCAGACCCCATCACAACTTTCCGGAAATCGAGGATATCCTTCAGGACAATCCTGGTTGGCTGGATGAAGCTATCGACACTCCTTCGGTTTCCAGACTGACGGGCGTTCCCGCCTGCACCCTTGCCACGTGGCGCTGCCGTGGCGGTGGACCAGCCTTCATGAAGCTCGGCGCAGCGGTGCGTTACCGGCGCCGGACCGTTCTCAAATGGCTGGCGGATTGCGAAAAACCCCAGGGCGACGCCAAAGACCAGCGCCATGTCTGAAAAGACCCGGCCTCTGTCAATCCGCTTGACCGAGTCTGACATTGATCAGTTGACGGAGCGCGCGAAGCGCATCTCGGGTACGCCAACCGGTGTTGCGCGCGAACTGATCCGGTCTGGCCTGACAGACGGCGACCCGTTCACGCAGGCCGAGCGGCTCCTGAAAATCGAACGACGACTGGCGGTGCTGTCTCAGGATCTTCAAGGAATGATGACCGCAGCCGATGGGCATTCCCACTCACTCGGACAGATTGAAGCCATGTTCGACGCGCTGCTCAAAGCGCTCGGCGGCGAGGTCGAACCTGTGGAGGCACGTCATGCCTAGTATCAGAAAGTCGCTTGCCGGTGCTGGCTGCATTCTGGTCCTGGCGACATTGATGTTCTACCAATTCGCAATCGTGAGAGCGACGCCAACCTATCCGCTTCCATCGGGCGAGATCGTTGCGCTTCATCCCAGCTACATGACCGGATGCGGGAAGGCAGAACTGTTTGCCCGCCTCGGCGTGGCCGAGGCGCAAAACCAGAAGGCATACTGTGATGAAGTCCTGGGCTCAGCAGGCATTCGAGGGGCGGTCCAATTGCGATGGATGGTGTTTACGGCTGGGGTACTTGCGTCCCTGCTGCTCTTTGCTTGCGCGTTGATCGCCCTTCGCTTCGAAAAGTCGGCACCCAAAGTCGTACGCGGTCCCGTGCGCCTGAACGGAAGAAAAGCGTACGCCGCGATAAGAAGGACAAGCAGAAAGGAGATCCGGCAGACCGGCGCGGGGATCGACTTTCCACCCGGCCTCCCCATGAGCCGGGACCGGGAATCGCGTCACTGCCTGATATCCGGGTCGGTGGGCTCCGGCAAAACCCAGACCATCCAGCACATGATCCTGGAAGCCATGCGCTGGGGCGACAAGATGCTCATCCTCGACACCAAGGGCGACATGACCGAACGCTTGCCGGGCGAGATCACGCTGATCGCACCGCAGGACAAGCGATCAGCAGTCTGGGACATTTCGGCCGACTGTGTCACCAAGCAGGACGCGCGGGAGCTGGCCGCCCGGTTCATCCCGAAAAGCAGCGACCCGATGTGGGCAGAGGCCGCCCGCGAGCTGCTCGTTGCCTGTATCGTCAGCCTCCAGCGGGAAAATGGCGCTGTCTGGACGTGGGGCGATCTCCATGCCCGCGCTCTGCTGGGTGCCGACGCATTGAAAGACATGGCGCTCACCCATCATCCGGCCGCCGCGCAGATGATCGGTGATCCGGCCAGCAAGACGGCCATGTCCATCCTGACCACGTTCAAGGCACATATTCATGTGCTGGAAGCGATGGCAGAAGCCTGGAGCGCAGGGGATCAGGAAAAGTTCAGCGCGGCGAACTGGCTGACAGACCCGCACGCCACCAATCCTGTCATCCTGCAACGCGACGGGCGCTACCCCCAGCTGACCAATGCATGGATCGGCGGGCTGGTCAGCCTGTTGTCATCGCATGTCTGCAGTCCGGCATTCAGCGAAAGCAGCCAGCGCCGCATCTGGCTCTTCCTTGACGAGTTCCCGCAACTTGAAGCGATGGATGACCTGACTTCCCTGCTGGACCTTGGACGATCGAAGGGCGTTTGCGTGGTGCTGGCAGCTCAGGACACGTCGCAGATCCGCATCAGGTATGGCCGCGACCGGACCAATGCCTGGCTGTCAATGATCGGCACCCACATCATCGGCCGGATGAATCCGGGCGAAGGGGCCGAGGACATCAGCCGGGCCATCGGCATGCAGGAGATCGAACGGGAATCACGCAGTAAAAGCCATTCCGGCGGAAACAGTTCGGTCAACATATCGACAGAACACTCGCTGCGTGCGGTGATGACGTCGAGCGAGCTTTCGTCTCGTCTTGGCCGCAAGGGTCGCAAGGTCCGGATGCTGGTGCTGGGCTTCGGAGAAAACGTTCACGAAATCGACCTGCCGATCACGATCCTTCCGCCTCAGCGTCCGGCCAACGTACCAGCTGACTGGACCCGTCCGGACCCCGCATCTCTTCGCGCCAATCCCGCACCTGCGCGCCCTGCCCTACCGGTCCAGCGGCCGAAAAAGGCAGGCCTGCTTTCAGCCGACGACATCGTCCGCATTCGCAAGCCGAAGCCTGGAAGCGTGGACTGATGGTCGCCTCCATCTCCGCCCGGAAATCGGTGGGCGCCGCCGTCAGTTATTTCAAGCACATGGCCCATGACGAATACTATACCAGCAAGGGCGAGGCTGACGCGGAAGCAGACGGCGAATGGGACGGACGGGGCGCGGAACGCCTCGCTCTTGAGGGACCCGTCTCGAAGGCCGACTTCGAGGCAGCACTCAACGGCATCGACCCGAAGACCGGCGAGCGCCTCACCCAGATCGGCAAGTCGCATGCACCCGGCTGGGACATGACCTTCTCGGCTCCGAAATCAGTCTCCGTCATGTGGGCGCTATCGCCCCCAGCGGTCCGTAACACAATCGAAGCCGCGCACCGCCAGGCCGTTCATGCCGCGACCACGCATCTAGAAGATCATCATGCGTTCACCCGCCGGGGCAAGGGCGGCGCGATCCGCGAACCGGTCGCCGGGCTGACCATCGCCCGCTTCCACCATCACACGAGCCGCGATCTCGACCCCCAGCTGCACACGCATGCGTTCATCTTCAACACAGCCCCGCGCCGGGACGGAACCTGGGGCAGTCTCGTCAGCCGCGATCTCTACAAGGCCCAGAAGGAAGCTGGCGCACTCTACCGCCAGCACCTCGCCAACACGCTCGAACGCGAGGGCCATTCCGTCGAACGCTTCGGAACAAGCTTTCGCCTGAAGGCGATCCCCCGCGACCTCGAGCGCGCCTTCTCCAAGCGCAGGCAAGCCATCGAAAGCGCGGCTGAAACATACGGCTATCGAACCCCAAAAGGCATGGAACTCGCAGCGCTACGCACACGCCAGGCCAAGCGGCCAAGGGAGCGCACGGCATTGTTCCAGGCATGGCAGGCAGAGGCCAGAACGCTCGGCTTCGATCTCGCCAAGGCGCGCCAGCAGCAATTACAAACAGCGCCCCAACAACAACAAACGCCCGAACCGAACACTGGCAATACCAAGAAATCCGCAAGCCGCGTCTTTCCTTCAGCGAGACAAATGCTCACCGCAATCGCCGCCGTCTCGCGCGCGTCAACAGGTATGCCGGGCGTCGCGGTAAACCTGGGTCAGAGGCGGATTGAGCGGGAACGTGAAGCAGAATAGAAGACGGGATCACCTGCGCTCAGAATAGATTTGCCGGACGGTTCAGCGGCGCGGAAACGGGATGATCCTGGCGTCATCAAGAAAAGCCTCCATCCCCTCTTCGGAAATCGTCCGTTCGAATTCCTCGAAGGCGGCTTCGTCGCTCTCGAACGGATCATCCCACACAATCGAGGTCCCTTTCTGGTTCACCACTTCCAGGCTCCATGCGGTCTCGTGCTCCAGACGCACGATGCACAATTCCACCGTCATTCCATTGCGCGTGACCCGACCATTCCGGGACGAGAAGACAAGGTTGGGATCACGTTCCATGAGGATTCTCCAAGCTGGCCGGGGGGCTTTCCGCCCGCTCCTAAATAGCTCGCCCGTTCCCGTCGCGAAACCTGAAAATGTGCTGCTTCGCATTGTACACGGCGACAGGCCCAATTGCGCTGGTAACTTTTGCGCCTAACCTGTTCGCTCCGTAATCCCCGTGCACACCATTCGTGTACAGGCCAAGCGCGCGAATTTCCCTTTTGCAGTGGGTGTTTCAGACAAGATCGCTCGCGATTTGTCAGCATCGAAGGTGCATGGGGTGTGAAACGAAACATCCCCCTTTGTTCTCCGCATCGGAGACAGGAACGGGGCAAGTCAGAACAGGTCGAGCGTTCGATGCGGATTGGTTTTTCTATGTTCCGTCAGGGTCTTAGACTCGGGACAAGATAGAAGCCAATCCACCCTGACAAGCTTCAGGGACGGCATCGAACAGGCATGCGGGCTTTCGGATTTTCTCTTCCCCGTGTGTCCTGAAGCTTCCCCAGGATGTGCAAACTTTTTGTCCTGATGGGGAAGCATCGGGAGAGACCCTATGCCTGCCAAACTAAAACCATCCGCGAAGAATCCGAAAGCCAGTTCAGCCGACCGTTTTGAATGGGACAGTGAAGTTCCCGGCCTTGCCCTTCGCTATCGATTTGACCGAAGGCCCGCTTGGTATGTTCAGATTTGGACCGACGAACGAAACGTGCGCCGCGCTTTGGGATCAGAAACGTCGCTGACCTTGCATCAAGCCAGAGATATGGCCCGCGCGCTTATTTCCGAATTGACCGGCGAAACGACACCAGTACCGCTTGTCCCCGAAACCCCGAAAGCGACCGTCACGGAGTTTGCAGCTCGCTTCCTCGAACACGGCACGCCAAGCTGGAAGCCTGACACCCTGAAAGCCCATCGCAGTCTCCTCGCTTGTTCGATCCTGCCTCAGTTCGGGTTCCGCGATATCTCATCAATATCCCCTCAAGAGGTCGCATCGTGGTTTGCCCGGTCACAAGGGTCGCAAGGGACACGAAACCGCGCACTTGCTGTTCTATCGGGCATGATGCGGCATGCAGAAATCCTTGGACTCCGCCCACCCGGTTCCAATCCATGCCAGGGCCTTCGGCGGCGCAAGAACCGGTTCGAAGTCCATCGGTTGAGCCAGCATGACTATGGACGGCTTGGTGAGGCCCTGAGAAGGATTGAAGACACAGAGCCAGCCATCGCTGCACTGATCCGGTTCCTGACGCTGACGGGCTGCCGCAAATCCGAAGCACGTCTCCTTCAATGGGACATGCTGGACGCGAACCGCGCAGCCCTGCCCGACAGCAAGACCGGGCCGCGCGCAATCTGGCTCGGCAAAGCCGCGCTCGCCTTGATCGCTGAACAGCCGATGACGTGCGCGTTCGTGTTCGCGATCAAGGATAAGCCCATCTCTGGTGCGCGGGTCGCCAAAATCTGGAACACGGTTCGCAACGAGAGTGGCCTCCCGACACTCCGCCTTCATGACCTGCGCCACGGTTTCGCATCGGTTGCCATTTCATCAGGCGAACCGCTTCGCACCGTTTCGGGCCTGCTCGGACACTCGGAACTTCAAACGACAGCAGGATATGCCCAGTTTGCCGAGGCCCCTGTCAGGCAAGCCGCCGAACGCGTGGCCGAACATCTGGAGCGGACCCTTTCGCAGCGCGCGCCGAAGGCAATGCCAGAACCACCACCGATGGTGGCAGCTTTCCTCGCGCAGAGCCTGACCGTCCGCGAATTCGCAGCCCAGCAGGGTCTGAGCCTTTCCACGCTTCGCCAGAAGGTCGGCGCGTACAGCCACGCGCAGCGAGACGCGATGACTGAAATGGAGGCAAGCTGATGCGCAAGGAACCGACTTACCTGAGTGACCTCTCGGCGCGCGCCGCCCGGCCCGCCACCAAGGAATACGCGGTCCCGGACAACCGGATGAGCGGGTTTGCGTTGAGGGTTCAATCCACCGGCACGAAGTCCTGGGTCTTGCGCCTCAAGGTCGATGGGAAGGCAAAGCGGGCTACGCTGGGCAACACCCTGACCATGAGCGCTGAGGAGGCGCGGGCGCGAGCTCACCAATTGCTCGCAGCGCACGCGCCTCCGGATATCGCTTTACTCGCTGCTGACGACAGACCAGCCATTAAACTGAATGTGCTCGCAGGAAGGTTCCTGAAGGCGAAACGTGAGGTTTGGAAGCCATCAACACTCAAAGCGATCCAAATCTATCTCAACAGCTCGATCCTGCCTGCGCTCGGAGACCAAGCTATCAACCGTCTCACGACCAGCGACATTGCCGAGTGGTTTTACACCTACAGCACCACCAGTCCGGGCGGTGCCAATCAGGCTCTCTCGCATTTGCGGAGCATGCTGAAGTTTGCGCGTGAAACAGGTGTTCTGCCTCCGGACGCACCTGATCCTTCGAAACCGATACGGCGCAATACTCGGCGCGCGAGGGGTCGCCTTCTCAATGCGCAGCAACTGGCACAGCTCGGGGCATGGTTGGAAGCGCCTCCAATTCGCTGGCGCGATGTCGCCGATGCGATCCGGCTCATCCTGTTGACCGGATGCCGGTCGGGCGAGATCGCGCGACTGACTTGGGCTGAAGTTGGCAGCGACAAGCTGAGCCTCAGCTCCACCAAGACAGGCAAGCGTGATGTCGTTCTGTCCCATCCTGCGTTGGCATTGCTTGATCGACGCAAGCGAGGCGCATCATCCGTATTTGTGTTCCCGCACCAAGCCAACCCGGCGAAGCCTATCGCCTCAATCGACGCGGCCTGGCGAGCGATCCGCCCTCTGGTCGGATTACCAGAAGACGTCCGCCTTCATGACCTTCGGCACACATATGCCAGCCATGCGATCATGATCGGTGAATCGCTGAATATGGCGGGTAAGCTCCTTGGCCATAGGAGGCCGAGAACAACCGAAATTTATTCTCACATGGACGCGCAGCATCTGGCGAAGGCAGCGGACAGAGTTGGAGACCTTATAGCGAATTGGTTAGGTTGAGTATCCATTTGCCGTGTTGCCAGTGGCTGTCTTCATAATAATCGGTCATTCGCGCTACGACTTCAGTATCTGAAAGTAGTCATTGGGAATTGCCGCTCCTAATGCTCGAGCCTAAGTTTTTGCACGGCAGGCTCTCCAGGCATCCTAAGGAGGTCCAAGCATTCCATGGTTGTTCCCTGTCAGCGACCATGAGACAGATCGGGCAAATTGCTTAAGGAGGATTTCTGGCACATCGTAGCCCGCCGAGGGAGCGAAGATGAGACAGAAATCCGGGCCGGAAGGATCGGCCGAAAAACATGTGAAAGAGATACGCCGCCAACGCGGGCTACACCCTTGCCCACGGTGTAACACGCGAAGCCATGCCGTCAGAAATCTGGCGCCAATTCTTCTGCATCGTCGGCGCGGTTGCGACTTGCAGGCGGCGTGTTTACTCCTGAGGAAGAATGTTATTTGGATCGGTCGTCTGGAAATGCCTTCTCTAAGCTCTGTGCTACCGTCAGGTAGTAGTTGCGGGCGGTCGCATTCATCTGACGCTCGCCGAGCTCCCGGAGCGCACGGATCTTAACCGTCGTTGCGGCGACGTTCTGTGGCTCAAGAGCAAGAACGTAATCAGCCTGTTCTGCTGCCCACTGGAATTGACCGGCAGAAAGGGATGCTTCAGCGCTCTCCAGCATCTTCGCCATGCCTCCGGCCATTGCGACAAGCTTTGTTGCTCGTTCCTTCTCGGTCAGCGGGAAGATGTGCGTCGGATTGCCGTCGAACCACCCAGCGTTCTGCAAATAGATTCCACGCACCGCCCAACCAATAGTACCATAATATTCCTGCAGGTATGGATGTTGCGCCAGTTCTGCAGGCAGCTCTATCTCCTGAACCAACTCGTCGGGGGTTTTACCCTTGCTGATCCCTTCCATCGTCTTGTCGTAGACGAACTTGATACCGTCCCGGTAGGCAGTGAGGGCGTCCTTCGCTTCTTCTACACCAGTGATCGTGCCCATGTGGCCAGGCACCACGAACTCCGCATTGAGAGCAATCAGCTTGTCCAGGCTGGCGACCCATTTCTCCACCGGGCGGGTCGGAAGCCCCCTCAGCGGCGCTATGTTGGGAAAGGTCTTCAGAAAGACGTCGCCCGCGATCAATACCTTGCGGTCCGGCAGCCAGACCGAGATGTTTTCATCAGCCTCGCCGGGGGTGAGGATCAGTCGCATCGGCACGCCAGCGATCGTCAGGCTTTCTTCGGCGCCATCGAAGGTTTTGGTGGGCGGCAAAAACCCTTCCCGGGTATGGGGCGTGACCCTGCCATATTCCAACTGCGTGCCAGCGTTGATGAATTGATCGTCGGGCAGAGCGGTACCAAACGCATCGCCACCGTAACGTCGTCCGCGACCTGTGTCCGGCTTGGCTGTGGCCAAAAGCTTATGGCTATAGATTTCGGGCCTGTCATTGCCTGCGAATACAGTTGCGCCACCGGTGTGATCAGGGTGGTTGTGGGTATAGATGATCGCTCGCACAGGGTAGATCATCCGATCGCCGAAAGCTTCGATGATCGCCCTGGCATCGACCGGATTGGCCGAAGTGTCGATAATGATCGAGCCGCCTTCGGCCTGAAGCAAGGTGACGTTGCTGGCGGAATAACCGATGGCCGTGTAGACACCCTCGACGACTTTCTCGACGCGCTTGCTGAATTCCTGAGAATGGGCTTTCAGCTTCTCGCGCCCTGTGAAATCGTAGGCAGAGAAAGCCAGAGCTGTCATGGATAGAGTTGTTACCATAGTCATGACGATTCCAGCCTTGCGTTTCAACGACCCTGGCATCCTACCTCTATCTCCCAAATGAGCAGCGGCGAACATCCGGCCGCTTTGCTATGGGAAATATGGTATTCATTGACGAAATGGTATCCAGAAATTTGACAAGCAACCTCTCATAAATGAGAGGTAGTATATGGATTACAATGCTGTCAGTTTGTTTATCGCGGTCGCGCAGACGGGTAGTCTTTCTGCCGCCGCTGCACGAATGGGAGTTCCGCTCCCTACGCTGAGCCGCAAAATCGCAGAGCTTGAGAGTGGCCTGAAAGTCCAGTTGCTGGAGCGCACCGCCCGCGGCTGTCATGTGACGGAAGCCGGTTCGCGTTTGTTCGAGTATGCCAGCTACGGGATAGAGGCGCTGCAGGAAGCCGAGCGCTTGATCATGAACGAGCAGGCGCGATTGATTGGACGTCTTCGCCTTTCGCTTCCACAGTCCTTCGAGCCCTGGTGGGACCTTTTGGGCCTGTTCCAGCGCGCCCATCCCGACATTCAGATCAGCGTCTATTCGACGGAAAGACGTGTGGATCTCCTGGCAGACGGTGTCGATGTCACTTTACGGGTTGGCGCGATCGCCGACGAGACGGTTGTCGCCCGGCAGATGCTTACATTCCGTCATATCCTTGTCGCCAGTCCCAAACTGGTCGGAAGGCACGGCGCGCTGAACCATCCCGCCGACCTCAACCGATATCCCTGTGCCGCATGGGGCTCTACCCTCGACGCCCGCCCGGTCTGGATGCTTGGCGGTGACTCGCACAAGGTCTCCGCAACATTTACGGTCAATGACTATCTCCATTTGAGGGCAAGAGCGCTTGCAGGAGACATCGTGACGGAGCTGCCCTCGTTCCTCGCCGCCGAACATCTCGAGAAGGGCGACCTCGTGGAGTTGCTGCCCGAGCAGCCTTTTCCGGATACGCCTTTGCACCTCGTCTACAGACGGCAACGCCATCCTTCCACAATTGTTCGGACTTATCTCGACTTCTGCTCAGCGCATCTGTCGATCATCAAGGTTCGATGTAGAGTTCCGTCCCATGAATAGTCGTACCAAACTTGTCGCTCGGACAGTCGGACGTGCCCGTCACGTTGAAAGTGGCGGTCAACTCGGACAGCATCGCGACATGGTTTCCTGAAGCCGCCGCGCGCTTCGCCAAGTCTACCCGGTTCCCGCTTGATTTCATCATCGAGGACGAAGGCCTTTCGGCTGACCGCCTTAGGTCGGACGAAGTCCTGGCCGCCGTCTCGGGAGATCCGGAAGCGGTCCAGGGCTGCAGGACGATCGAGCTTGGAAGTCTCGAATATCTGGCTTGTTGCAGCCCTGATTCTGCTGCACGCCATTTCGTGGAAGGTATCACCGAACAGGCCCATAATCGAGCGCTGTGCCTGCGCTTCGAACGGCGCGACGGACTGCAGGCACGGCGGGCGAGGGAAACCCACGGCGTCGAACTGAACGCTCCAATGCACTGGGTGCATTCCTCATTCGGCTTCCTCAATTCTACGCCAGCGCGAAGGGCCTGGGGCATGCAGCCAGCCATGCTCGTGCGCCCATGGATCGCCGAAGGGTTGCTGGTCGAGTTGTCAGTGAACACACCTATTGCCGTGAAGCTCTATTGGACCATATCGCAGCGTCACGCGAAGCCGTTGAAGGCGTTAAGCGATCATGTACGCCAAGCCGCCAGACGGAGCCTCTGCGAAGGTTGAACGTCCGATCACGGAAGGCTCAATTTGAATAGAGACCGATCCCGCCACTCACCTGTGGTCCAACAAGCATAGGTTCGGAAACAGGGTTCACTCATGCTGGCAGCGTGGCCCTGCCGTCGTCAGGCAACTCTTGGCGGGGTTCCTATGATCTCGGCGCCCATGCGCGAAAACGTTGACAGGCCACTTCGGTCCCCAAGGTGTTTCGGCTGACCCGTTGCGCGCGTCGAAAGCCTGACGGGCTTGGTCGATGGCATCGAGATTCTGGAACGCCCAATCACCGATCGGTTGGCGAAGACCTTCCGTTGAAGACTATGTCGCAAGCTGCCTACGACTCGTGGTGGCGGCTGTGGTCGCCATGATCGCGATAATCGCCAGCAGCCGGGTCATCGCACTTCCTCGTTAGCGTCTACTCCTTCGTCCTCGCGATCGCGCGCCAAGCGACCGGAACCGTCATATCCGACTGCGTCCGGGCTTGGGTTGGCCATCACGTCATCGAGCAGGCTGTGGTCGTACCGCCGTTCCTCGCCCGTCGGCATGGCCGGTCGAGCTGACCGGCTATTGCGGACCGCACGCGATCCAGAGTGTCACCGGCTTCCATTTCACACTGAACCTATTCCGGCTTTTTGGCAGCGGCGGCGAGCATCGCTTGCCCGATCTGTTCATTGCCCTGCACGATCAGGGCGTCCCCAGCGCTGCGAATATCGCGCGGCTCCTTGTTCTGACTGAGCTTGGCCTTGCCGACCAACCGGGTAATTTCGATCTCAAGGGCGACAATCGCCTTTACCATAGAGGCGGTAAACTCGCGTGGTGCGTCTCCCATCTTCCATGGCACGGGCTGGCTTGCCTCGTGCCGATGGGTGAGCTTGGCAACGTTGCGCCGGGCATGGCGCTCGTCGTCATGAACAGTGATCCGTCCATGCGCGTGAGCAACGATATAGTTCCAGGTCGGAACCTGCTTATGAAACTCATGTTTGCTGGGATACCAGTTCGGCGAGATGTAGGCATCGGCCGACCGAAACACCACAAGCACGTCATCGCCGGTTGCAACGTCCTGCCAGACTGCGTTGTTGCGGGCCACATGGCAATAAAGGGTGCCATGCTCCCCTTGCGTGCGGTCGAAGTCGAAAGGAACGTGATTCGCGTCCAGCCCGCTTGCTCCATTGGTAATCAGGATGCCAAGCGGGTGGCTTTCGATCAGTCCGTACAGGAGATCCCGGTTGGCTTCCTTGAAATGCGCAGGCACGTACATGGGTGTTCATCCTTAAGGTTTGAGAGCGCATGGCCGGCGGGTCATCGCTGCGCACCGTGCTCCAGCACGGCCATGGTGAAGACGGCGGGCTCATCGCCTGCCGAGACATAGGAATGCGGTCGATCGGTCATCAGTCTGGCACTCTCGCCGGCTTTCAGGGTCAAGGTCTCCGTGCCGACGGTGATCCGCAGGCTTCCTTGCTCGACCGAAATCAGTTCGCGCGTGCCGGGACTGTGGGCATCGGCATGAGAGCCATCACCCGGCATGATGGTCCATGACCATAGCTCGAACATCGTCCGGCCGGAGGTGGATGCGAGCAATCGCGCTTCGCTGCCCTTCGCGCTGGTCCAGAGGGTGTTCCCTGTCGTCCGCTCGATCAGGGTGCCCGAACCGGCAATCAACGGATCGCTCACCAGATCGGACACTGAGACCGAAAAAGCCGCCGCCAGACGGCACAGAACACCAATGCTCGGATTCGCCTTGCCCTTTTCGAGCGCCACGACAGTCCCTTTCGACAGTCCGGCAAGCTTCGCCAGAGCGTCGAGGCTCAGCTTGCGGTCCTGCCGCAGATGGCTGAGGCGTGAGGCGAGCGCAGAGCCAAGTTGTTCCTCAGTTTCGGTCATTCGCACCGCATCGGTCATTATATTGACTTCCATTCCTGGTGCGGTCATTATACTGACCGACGCCGCCAACTTCAACCGGGTCGCGGCAAGACAATAGGTGGAGCTTTCCGATGCAACTTGAGACCAAAGCCATACATATCGGCCGTCGTGTCGATCCTTCGACCGGAGCCGTGTCGATTCCTCTTCACACCAGCACGACCTTCGAGCGTGGTGCTGACGGTTCGTTCCCGTCGGGTCTTGCATATACGCGGGATGCGAACCCGACGCGCAACGCCTTTGAAACAGCGATGGCGGCGCTGGAAGGAGGACATACAGCGATTGCGTTTTCCTCTGGAATGGCGGCAATCACGGCCCTGTTCGAGTGGCATCCGGAAAAGGGCCGCATCGTCGCTCCCGACGACATGTATTTCGGTATCCGCTCGCTGATCGAGGAAACGGATATCGGACGCCGCTTCGAGTTCGTTCCGGTCGATATGCGTAATCTCGATGCTTTGCGTGCGGCGGTCACGGCCGCACCGACCGGTCTTGTCTGGATCGAAACCCCGTCCAACCCGCTGATCCGGGTGGTGGATGTGCGTGCCGCCTGCCAGATCGCCCGCGAGGCTGGCGCGCTCGCCGTAGTGGACAACACCTGGGCAACCCCGGTGCTTCAGCGTCCGCTTGAACTTGGCGCGGATGCCGTCATGCACTCGGCAACGAAGTATATAGGTGGTCATTCGGACCTGATGGCTGGCGTCGTCATCGTGCCAGAGGCATCCCCGCTTGAACGGCCGTTGCGTATGATCCAGCACCACAAGGGAAGTGTGGCCGCGCCATTCGACTGCTGGCTGGCATTGCGAGGGTTGCAGACCCTGCCGCTGCGGATGCGGGCGCATTGTGCTGGCGCGCAGAAGGTAGCGGAGGCTCTGGTTGCCCATCCGCGTGTCGAGAACGTGCTGTTTCCGGGGTTGCCGGACGATCCGGGACACGCTTTGGCTGGACAGCAGATGGCGGGCTACGGCGCGATGCTGTCATTCATTGTTCATGGCGGCGCCGACGCCGCAATGGCCGTGGCGGCGCAGCTCAAACTCGTCACACGGGCAACGAGCCTCGGCGGCACTCATTCCCTTATCGAGCACAGGGCGTCGGTTGAAGGACCGGGATCAATGGCACCGGCAGGACTGCTGCGCCTTTCTGTTGGGCTGGAGCATCCAGAGGATATTATCTCGGATCTGAAGAACGCCTTGAGTGTGCTTCGGTAGCGTGCTGGCGCAAATATCCCGAACCTTGCGACAGAAAGCAGGCTGAAACGCAATCGACCTTTACGCCTTATTGGCGGCAGCCTGTTCCAGTATTCGCTTGTCGCCCTCGCGCGACAGCCATTGAGCGCGTTCGAGATGACTTTGCCAGTAACGAAAGGTCCGCAGTTCTTCGGCGACGGGATCGCGGTGCACAACGATTCGCGCCACTTCCTTCCAGTCAGCATCCTCGACCTTGGCATCAAGGAGCGGAGACAGGTTACGAAAAGCTGCTCGTCAAAGGTGGTGATGTCGCCACCTATGGACCCTTCATCGTCCACGCACAGCCCGTTCGACAGGGTCCTCGCCGATCTGCCCTCTGGCGAAAAGTCGCTCGCCTGGGATCGGCGCGTCGACGGCTGGATAACGCTCGCTCGCGATGAGCTCCGGCCGACCGGCTCACTCCGGGTGTTCGGTTCGTTGCGATGCTTCATGGCAACGGCCGATCGGTTCAAGTGCGTGCATGAACCGGCTGTCCCGTTCTACGGTGCCGAAACGCCGTGGCGCGACATCTACAAAGACGTCCAGACCACACCGGATCCGACGGCGCGCGCCGTCCGGCGGCTGGCGGCACAGCCAGCCCGGCATACACCACAGCGGCGGCAGTCCGGATAGACGACAGACCACAAGGGATGCCAATGGTGGTCTACCTGCTCGGGCTGACTATAGTCGTGTTCACCACGTCGGAGTTCGTGGTCGCCGATATGATGCGGCGCTCGTCGATACATTCGGCGTCTCCGTCTCCGAGGTCGGATATCCGATCTCGCTCTATGCACTCGGCATGGCGATCGGCGGACCAATCCTGACTGCGCTGTTTCTTACACTGCGGGTGCAGAACAAGCCGGCGTTGCTCTGGCTGCGCGTTCTTTATGTAGCGGGCGGCGTCGTGGCGGCGATGGCAACGAGTGACACCGTGAAGGCGGCAGCCCGCGTCGTGACAGGTGTTTCGAGCTTGGCATGCTTCGGGGTCTCACTCGCAATCTGCGCCGGTCTGGTTGCCCCCGAGGTGAGAGGCCGTGCGGCTTTGATCGGGCTTGGCGGTCTCATGCTGGCGACGGTACTCGGCATGCCCGCCGCAACCGTTATCAAGCAGACCTTCGGTTGGCGTGCGAGCTTCTGGTGCTTCGCGGTTCTTGCCGCGCTTTGCACGCTCATGGTGACGTGCCGATGAATCCCGCCATGGTCGCCCGCGTCATGCGCGCCGCTGACCCCGGTCCGCTCGTCAATACCGCTCACACCTCAATCATGAGTGCCGGCCTCGCCTTTGGGACATGGGCCGGTGGGATCGGCATCGCCGCTGGATATGGCCTGCGTTCGCCATTATCGGGGTGGGCCTGGCACTGCTCGGCCTGCTGCGCCTCGCGCCGGCCAGTGCAGGACGCCTCGATCCACAGGAGAGGTGACGACCAATGAGGAGGCGGTCGTATCGAAGCATCAAGGAGAGGGAACTTTCTTCTTTGCTTTGTGGCCGCATCCCGATGACCGCTCTCGTCCAGACGTTTGCTGTTGCAGAATATCTCAACTTCCATCGTGCGGCGCAGGCGCCTGGCACAAGTCCGTTGAGCGTCAGCGCAAGGATCAAGGGCGCTGGAAGACGACCTTGGCATCATCATCTTTGACTGTCACACGTGCGGTGTCCGCCTGATCGAGGCCGGACACCGTTTCGTCGATCAAATCGAGAGCGCCATCGGCATCCTCGATCATGCCACCAAGACGGCCAGATGCAGGCCTGCGGCGAGGACAGCCAAAGATCCGGGCGTGACAGTGGTCGCGTCCGGTTTCAGCGGTCAAAGCAAATCAGCTCAAGTGCCACATTCTGTGAGATGACCATCGTGGCGACCGTGCAAATCCCCTTGATTGTGGCGATGATCGACAGATCCCAAGCCGTAAAGGGGCAACTAGCCGGAGCCTGCATCGTATGCCACACGGGCTGCCATGATCCGCTCATGGTTGCCATCAGCCCAGGCGATCAGCTCTGCAAGGGGCCTGAGCAAAGATTCGCCAAGGTGCGTCAGACGGTATTCGACACTGGGCGGCATTGTTGGAAACACCTGGCGCAGCACCATCCCATCGCGCTCCAGATGGCGCAGCGTCTGCGTCAACATGCGCCTGGAGATGTCGGGGACGGCTCGATGAATCTCGCTGAATCGGTGCGGACGCTCCGCGAGCGTAATCACGATCAGTGTTGTCCACTTGTCGCCCATGCGGTCGAGCACGTCGCGCACCGGACAATGGGGATTATTCCCCGTGCGTTCCCGCCATTGGCGATAGCCCGCGACGATCTCATCACGGCACATTTCGATGGAGTTATCCGTACATAACCTTGTCACTTGAAAGTGCCTCCTTCCAAAGTTCTTCCGATGAGCTCAAAATGAAACCTAGTATCCATTTTAGACTATTGGAGGCGCTGCATGGCAACAAGAGAGAATATCGTGGTGACAGGGGCGACGGGTCAATTGGGCCGGCTGGTATTGACAGAGTTGCAGAAGGTGGCGCCTTCAGCCCGCCTGATCGGCCTGGTTCGTGACCCGACAAAGGCACAGAACCTGGCAGCGGCCGGTGTGGAATTACGCACGGCCAGCTACGACGACCCGGCTTCATTGCGCGCGGGGTTCGCCGGCGCGGACAAGCTGCTACTGATCTCAGGCAGCGAGGTCGGCCAGCGTGCCGCGCAGCATCGCAACATGATCGACGCAGCCAAGGCGGCCGGGGTCGGCTTCATCGTCTACACCTCCCTGCTTCATGCACCCCGGTATGGAATGGCACTGGCTGAGGAGCATTTGGCTACCGAGGCGCTGCTGCGCGAAAGTGGCATTGTCCACACCCTGCTGCGCAATGGCTGGTATAGCGAGAACTTCACCTTCAGCGCAGCGCGGGACATTCAAGCTGGTAAGTATTTTGGAGCTGCCGGAGACGGCCGGTTCTCCACGGCAAGCCGTCAGGACTTCGCAGAGGCTGCTGCTGTCGTGCTTGCGGGCGGACATGAAGGGAAAGTGCTGGAACTAGCCGGCGATACGAGCCTCACGTTGGCCGACTATGCTGCGCAACTTTCAGCTATTGCGACAAAGCCGGTCGAGTATGTGAACCTGCCTGAAGCCGCGTATCGGGATGCCCTCATTGGTGCGGGGCTGCCGGCTCCCTTCGCGGCAGTGCTGGCCGACACGCACGCCAAGGCCGCCAGCGGCGCGCTTCAGGACGACAGCAATACTCTGTCGAAACTGATCGGCCGTTCGACCACACTGATCGCTGACACGATCAAGACCCAACTCGCCTGACGCAGGTCCCAGCACTCCATGGTTTCGCGGGTGATGAGACCGTGTCGGCCGAACCGCTGATCAACACGGTCCATGTCTAGCGTCGAGTAAGTGTCGGCAGCGGTTCCTATTCAGCATGGCCGCGCACTGCAGATTTCCGAGCATTTGTCGATCCAGATGCATACCGTCTGGGCCGTCCTGAATTCTTTTGTGACAGCAGGACATTCTGCATCCATCTCGAAAATATCGTCGCGGCCTTAGTCAGACGAAACCCGTCAATGGTCGAGCAGACGCAGAGCGTTATAAGGCCGGGTTCGATCTTAGCTCAGCACTTACGCTCCTCTCGAAGCGGCGAAAACGAGTGACCGTTGTCGGCGAGCTCCTGCCGGTGCTTTGAAGAGCTGCGAAGGTCCGGAATCTGGAAGTACGATGACGGTGGCATCATTGGGTTCCGAGACCCACGCCGAAACCCGCCCTCCGAACTGGCTCGGATACTCTGTAGCAGGTCACGAATATACGATGTGTGTGAATTGGAACCAGTGGCTTGATCTGACGCCTATCCCGAAATAGAGTTTCCTAAGGGTCGAGCGGCCCGAAAGCGCGATATGCGCTCGACCGGCAAATCAGAGGCTCTTGTCCTCTGAAATCATTGCCATTTCGGACTTGATGTTTCGTCCTTACACGCATCGTTTAGATGCCTGGGGTGTGACACCCACTTCCCTTCCTACTTGACTAAAATTCAGACCATTCGCTCTGATGGATATCAGGCATTTTTTCAGGGTTTCAGAACAGCGCCTCTATGAAAATTTCTATTTTTTCAGGCAACTATGAAAAATTAACATTATGATTGAACACTAACATTATCAATGTTAGTATCCGGCAACGATGTTATATAATGATGATCCCGCTCCAGAATCTCAGCACCTGGCTGGCCAGATTGCCAGCTATGTTAGTCAGATTCTGCATACGACTATGAAAGTCGAACCTGAATCCGCCCCGTCGGATTTGCCGGTCTTTCTGACGCGTGCCTATAGCTTCTACCGCGCGGACATTGCCGGACGGGTGTGCCTTCTGATGCTCGTGAATGATGCTGCCGATACGCCGGGGGATATCGGCAAGCATGTCAGATTGGTCGAAGCGCAGGTCGTTCGGCCGGTGATCATTGGCATATCAGCGCTAAGCGCCCGTGACCGGTCCCGCCTGATCGGGCAAGGCGTTTCGTTTATTGTCCCCGGAAACCAGTTCTATGCACCGGAACTGGGCATGGATTTGCGAGAACACTTCCGGACGCAGAAATCCGAAACTCCTGATAGCCTCTCTCCTGCTGCACAGGCCGTATTTTTTCATTACGTGCTCCGGCGAAATGAAGCGGCGACCACGCCGTCCGAACTTGCAAGGGATTTGAATTATTCGCCCATGTCTATAGGCCGGGCCTTTGATGATTTGGCAGCTATAGGCTTGGCGGTAACCGAAAAATATGGCCGGGAACGCCACCTTCACTTTCGAGGCGACCGCCGGGAAATGATGGAAAGAGTTCGTTCGCTCCTGCAAAGTCCGGTACGCAGCCGGAAGCTGGTCTGGGGACCGCACCCACATCCCCCTATGCTACTCGGTGGCGAGTCAGCACTCTCTGAATTGACCGACTTGTCCCCACCGAAGCTAGAGGTCTTTGCTATCGCGGCCATCGAGTGGAAGGGGTTTGCCGCCAGCCAAGAATACCGTGAGTCTCATTTTGACGAGCCTAACTTCGCCGTGGAGACCTGGAGCTATGATCCGGCAGGACTGGCGGACGGGCAGATTGCTGACCCCTTGTCCTTGTACGCGCAATTCCGGGATCATGAAGACGAACGGGTGGCAATGGCTGCCGAGCAATTGCTGGAGCGCGTGCCATGGTAGTTGGAATCGACAAGTTCCGTGAGTTTTTCAAGGATTATCCGGATCATTATACAATCATCGGCGGGGCGGCGTGCGACATCCTCTTTGACACGGCCGGCCTCCCCTTCCGCGCTACCAAAGACATTGATGTTGTTCTTTGTATTGAAGTCATTGATGCCGCGTTTGGCGAAAAGTTCCGGGACTTTCTGAACGCCGGAGGATATCAGGCTCGCGAACAAAGCGGTGGACACCGCGAATTCTACAGATTCCAAAAGCCGAAAGACCCCGAGTTCCCCTTCATGGTCGAACTCTTCTCCAAGGAGCCTGATGGACTCTCACTTCCCGAAGATACTGGCATCGTCAGGCTGGATGCAGAAGCTGATATTGTCAGCCTGTCGGCGATCCTGCTTGATCCGGTCTATTTTGAGGCTCTGCAGATTGGCAAGCGGGTGGAAAACGGCGTGACGATCCTTGATCAGTCCATTCTCATCCCGTTCAAGGCACGCGCCTTTCTGGACCTGACCAGACGTCGGGACGTCGGCGATGACAAGGTCAAAGGCGACGACATCAAGAAACATCGCAATGATGTATTCCGCCTCTCGCAATTGCTTCCTGGCGATGCCGTCGTGCAGGTAAGCGATCCTCTGCGCGAAGATATGCGCCTATTCCTCAGTGCAATTGGGGAAGAAGGGAAGCTGAATCCCAAAGACCTCAAAGTGAGTATGACGCTCGAAGAGGCCATCATATTCCTGCGCAAAGCCTATGGGGTGGAATAGGCGCAACACACACCGGAATTCAACCGGTCACCCAAGCCGGTACGGCGAGACGTTTTCCAATCAGCTGAAAGGCAATTGGGCGTACAGGAATGGACATTGACGCGCGAATGCCGACGATCACGCCTGGCATCCTGATTTTTGGAAATCTTCTCCTACATTGGCTCACAGCCAACAAGTCGCGAAATTTTCAAATTGCGCTATCCGGCACCGTTTTTTGGACGGCGCGCATTCGGGGCGAAATTCGCGTGAAGATTCCTTGCGATTGAATAGAAAGCGCAAGACGATCCTGAAAGACGAATGGCGGTGACGGCTCCATCTGGGAGCCGTCACCTGGCAAGTCAGTCCTTCGGATTCCATAGGATCACATGGCGACCCTTCTTGCCTTTGACCGGCGCGAGATTTGCGTAGATCTTGCGCGGGCCGATCTGCGGGTCTGCGAGGGTGATCGAGACATAGTCTCGTCCTGATGCTTTCGCCTTGCGCATCCAGCCGCCGCCGATTTCTGTCGCGGTGTCTCCGGCGAAGATGCGGTAGTCGGGCTGACCGTCTGCAGCTTTCTCCGCGTTCTTCTCGATGCGGATGGGGCTAGTCAGGTTCATCATTGCGAGGGCGCCTTCGAAGCCGGTTTTGGTCTCAGAGACATATCCAAGTGCGTTTGCCATTGTGTGGTTCCTTTCGTTTTGCTCTTGTCCCGGGGCCCCCTTGTCCCCGTCGACGCCCGACCGAAAGGACGGCGCAGGACGGGTTTGAACCGCCCCGCGGGCGAAACGGAGTGGAGCACCGGCCCGGCGATGAATTTTGAGGCGCGAGGAGCCGCAAAGCGGCGGGGAAAATTCTTGCGCCCGGGCCGGTTTCGCAGCCCGGCAGGCGTCGTCCAGGTCACACGGCTAGAGACGGGAACAAGGGGTCCGATACGCGAGGCCACAAACGGATGGAACAGGACTGGCGGACAGTTCCGGATGCAAAACGAGACCCTAAGACGCGCGATTTTTTTGCACTCTCACCCATGAAGCATTCCTGTCAAAAGCACCACAGCTGTGAGAGACTGATACGCGAAAGCCGCCCGATGCCTGGCACCGGACGTCTCCCGATCCGCCTGAAGACGAGACTGAATCCTCAGGCGGCGTCTGGTTCTGCGAAGGTCCCTGCATCTGGCTGCGCATTGTCCCGGCCATCCTCGAACAGACCTGCAATCCGTGCCCGGGCATCAGCAGATGCGCGCCTCCAGTTTGGAGAGGGTCGCACAAAGACGCTGCGCGGCCCGGCGACCGATCGCGATGGCGTCGGGAAGAAGGTCATCTGCGAAGTCCGTCAGATGAGCATTATCCGAGCCCGGATAATTTGCTTCGACGCCCCAGAGGCTGATGGCGTGCTCGTCCAGTATGACGCCGTCCAGCGACACCGAGAGGACTATGCCGCAATAGAACCAGTCGCCGCGCCACCATGCCTCCATGATCGCCTCGGCTTCGGCTTGTGCCCTGGCAAAGCGCTCCCGGAAATTGTTTCCGGGGCCGATAAACCCCGGCGCATCCTTGTAGAGGGATGGCCAGAATCCGTCCTGGCGCTGGTCCGGCGCATCCGGGCTATCGTCGCGCACGATGCGCGCGACGATCCGGAACCCGTCCTGTTCGCAAGCGATGCAATCGCCCTCGCATACGAACGCGTCAAAGCGTTCCGTGAACGCCATCTCTAACGGCTCCAGAACACGTGGACTTCATCGAAGCCCGTCTGGAACACCATGATCTCACCATTCAGGGCCATGTCGCGGGCGAGCGCCTGCCAGTCGATATAGTATTTGAGGCTTTCCGGTATCGCTGTGCCAGTCTCATCGTGCAGCTCTTCGGCAAAGTCCGCCGCGCTGCGGTATTCTCCGGCATAATCTTCGAAGGCGGCGCGCGCCTGCTCAAGATCATCGCCGAACTGGCTGTAAACCTTTGCTCCAAGCGCGCCATGTTCCTCAATGAAGTCTGCAAGCTCGCACACCGCGTCGAAGCTCGCCCATTCGGAAATCCGGCAACCTTCGAACCCTTCGTAATCGTGAATTGCCCATTCTTCCGCATCCGGTTCCGGCGAAGCCGCGAGCATCCCGCGCACATGCTGCCAGACCTCGTGCGGGTCGGTGGCATCAATCCAGCGCCCATGCAGGCGGCCATTATTGTAGGCGGCAAGGCAAGCCACGTAGATGCGGGGACGGTCTGGAACCGTGAGGGCGGTAGCTGTTCCAAGGGGCGCAGGGGTTGTAATTTGGTCAGTCATGTCAGTCTCCTTTGCGCCGCCCCGCGTTCTTTCCCCGGCAGGCGGGGGTGGGCGGCGAAAAGGTGCTCAGCCGGAGCGTATAAGGGCGCCGCGCAAGGGGTGGCCGTAGGTAGGAAACCTAAAGACGATCAGTCACGACAAAGTCCCGCCCCCTTGCGCGGCGACCGCGCTCTGGCAGACGCACCGTCCGCCCAGACCCGGCTGTTGGGGAGAGACATTCAGGCGGAATGAGGCCGAGACGATCCAGTAATTCGCTGTAGAGCTAAATACAGCATAATAACTATTGTCCTTTCCGAAATATCGTCTATATCTCTGTTTTGAAATCTACAGAGATATTTTTATGCGCGTCGACCAGGTATGCGAAATTCAAACGGGATACACGGCCCGGGGGCGGCTCTCCAGCAGCCCCTTTGGCGTGCCCGGCTTGCAATTAGGCGACCTGAATGAGCACGACGACTGGAGCATGATTCACCCCGAACAATATGATCTGGGGGACGTCAAAGACCGCTATTTTGTTGGCTCGGGCGATGTTCTCTTCCGCTCTCGTGGCATGACCACGACAGCAAGCGCGATTCCAGATGACTGGCCCTACCTGGCGGTGGCCATTCTGCCCCTGATCCTTCTGAAACCAAACAAGGATCTGGTGCTTCCCGAGTTTCTGGCCTGGTCCCTGAACCAACGCGAAGCCCAAACGCATTTTGACCGCAGTGTTCAGGGCACATCTGTGCGCATGGTGCCGCGCGCCGCACTTTCAGACCTTGAGCTTTATGTGCCCGACCTGAAATCGCAGGCCCTCATACTTGAGACCAACCGTCTCGCCGAACAGGCCTATAAGCTCGACCGCAAGGCGGCCGATCTTCGTCACCACCTCAACAGACTGCGACTGCGCGATGCGGTCGAACTGGCCTCTTCAAAGTCCATTGCGGGAGCACGCGCATGAGCGATCAGATAGCCCAACAACAAGTCAATCAGGCCGCCTGGGCAGCGTGCGATACCTTCCGGGGCGCCGTCGATCCGGCCCAGTATAAGGACTACATCCTTGTGATGCTGTTCCTGAAGTACATCTCGGACCTCTGGGCCGACCATGTCAAAACCTACAAGAAACAATATGGCGGTGACGATGCCCGTATTCGCCGCCGTCTCGAGCGCGAACGCTTCGTCCTGCCGGAAGGCGCGAGCTACTATGATCTTTATGAGCAGCGCGGCGAGGCTAATATCGGTGAGCTGATCAATATCGCGCTGGAAAAGATTGAAGACACGAACCGTACAAAACTTGAAGGCGTGTTCCGAAACATCGACTTCAACTCCGAAGCCAATCTTGGCCGCCCAAAGGACCGCAATCGCCGCCTCAAGAACATGCTTGAGGATTTCGCCAAGCCCGAACTCGACCTCAGTCCGAGCCGCGTCAGCGAGGATATTATTGGCGAGTGCTATATCTACCTCATCTCGCGCTTCGCGTCGGATGCCGGCAAGAAGGCAGGAGAATTCTTTACCCCCGCCCCTGTGTCCAAACTCCTCGCCAAGCTGGCAAGCCCCAAGCCGGGCAACACGATCTGTGATCCGGCCTGCGGCTCTGGCTCCCTCCTCATCCGCGCCGCCGAAGAGGTGGGTTCGGACAATTTCGCGCTCTATGGACAGGAAGTGAACGGCGCGACCTGGGCGCTCGCGCGCATGAACATGTTCCTCCACTCAAAGGACGCTGCTCGTATTGAATGGTGCGATACGCTGAACAGTCCGACGCTGGTCGAGAGTGATCACCTGATCAAGTTCGACGTCGTCGTCGCCAACCCGCCCTTCTCTCTCGACAAATGGGGCGCGGAGAACGCAGAGACTGATCAGTACAAGCGCTTTTGGCGCGGCGTCCCGCCCAAGTCCAAGGGCGACTATGGCTTCATCACCCACATGATTGAGATCGCCAAACGGCAGACCGGGCGTGTAGCCGTCATCGTACCTCATGGCGTGCTGTTCCGGGGTGGGGCCGAAGGCAAGATCCGCCAGAAGCTGATCGAGGAAAACCTGCTCGATGCCGTGATCGGCCTCCCTGCCAACCTGTTCACAACCACCGGCATACCGGTCGCGATCCTCGTTTTCGACCGCTCCCGCGAAACCGGCGGCGTAAATGAAGCGCGCAAGGACATTCTGTTCATCGACGCCAGCAAGGAATTCACGCCGAGCAAGACGCAGAATGTGATGGACGACACTCACATTCAAACGGTTCTCGATACCTATGCGGCCCGCACATTCATCGACAAGTTCGCCTATGTCGCGACACCCGAAGAGATCGCAGAGAACGACTACAATCTCAACATTCCCCGCTATGTCGACACATTCGAACCCGAAGAAGAAATCGACGTGGCTGCCGTCCAGAAGGAGATCGACCAAATCGAATCCGAACTCGCCGACGTGCGCAAGCGTATGGCTGGCTATCTGAAGGAGTTGGGCATCAATGCTTAAGGCCTCCTCAAATAGCACTGAGGCGCGAGATGCCATTCGGGCACTCCCCGATCCGAAGCGACCACTTCCAGCAGGCTGGTCGCGTCGGAAGCTCGACAATGCCGCGACTAGAGCGAGCGGACACACACCGGATCAACGTAAACCAGAATACTGGAACGGCGGAATCCGCTGGGTATCCCTCGCCGACAGCAACAAACTTGACAACGGTTATATCCGAACTACCGACAAAGAAATTTCGGCGCTTGGCATTCGGCACTCTTCAGCAGTTTTGCTCCCGGCTCACACAGTGGTTCTGTCGAGGGACGCAGGTGTCGGAAAATCTAGCGTACTGGCGTCCGAAATGGCTGTTAGCCAGCATTTCATCGCATGGATTTGCGAGGAAAAGCGCCTGCTAGATCCTTGGTTTCTCTATTTTTGGCTCCAGCTTCATAAAGCGTTTTTCGAAAGAATGGCTGTTGGGTCGACAATTAAGACAATTGGACTACCTCTATTCAAACGCCTCACTATCGATTTTCCCTCGCTCCCCGAACAACGCCGAATCGCCGAAATCCTCCAAACCTGGGATGAGGCCATCGCGAAACTGGAAGCTATCCGCGCAGCGAAGGAGCGGCGGCGCAAAGGTATTCTGCAAGAATTGTTGGGGATAGACCGCTCCTTTCCGAACCACTGGGACATCAAGTCGCTTGGCGAGATCGGAGAGCGCGTTCGTCGCACGAATGATGGCGGAGACCACCCCGTTATGACGATCTCTGCTAAGTCAGGCTTTCTGATGCAGTCGGACAAATTTGCACGCGACATGGCCGGCAGCAGCGTTGATCGATATACGCTACTCCTCGAAGGCGAGTTCGCGTACAACAAAGGGAATTCCAAGACGGCACCTTATGGCTGCATCTTTCCGCTGGATCACCCTTCAGCAGTCATCCCCTTCGTCTACTTCTGCTTCAAGCTCGACGAGAGCTTGCATCACCCATTTTATGTCCACCTCTTCGCCGGCGGCGCGCTTCACCACCAACTCTCACGTCTGATCAATTCGGGCGTACGTAACGACGGGCTCCTAAATCTCTATGCAGACGATTTCTTCGGCTGCGAGGTTCCGGTGCCGCCATTCAAAGAACAGGAGCAGATCGCAAAAGCGATTACCGCTGCGAATGATGAAATCACACTGCTCGACGCCGAAATCGCCGCACTCCAGTGCCAGAAGCGCGGCCTGATGCAAAAGCTCCTCACCGGCGAATGGCGCGTGAAGGACGAGGTGGTTAGAAATGGCTAGGCACTTTCATAGCGTCGACCACAATGACCGCCTTCGTGTCACGAAACGAAAGGACGGAAAGCGGGAAGTTTTCCTAAAACTCACGAAGGAGCAGATCGAACGAGCCCGAGCTTCAGACCGGTTTGAACCAGGGCACGAGGTGCAGATCCTAACTGTCGATCACGATCAAGACCACTTGGTCATGCATCCGACTATGCTCCTCGACACTTCGCGCACGAACTTTCTGGACGCTCGCTATGATCAAATAGGGACCGTCGTCCTCGAAGGTTTCGGAAAAACAGGAATTATTGAACCTGATCACGTCGCCGAAAAGCTTGAAGCGCTGCCCCCGGGGTTCGTAAAAGACTACGAAATCAGTCTGGGATTGGCCTACGATTACAGGTTTATCGTCGAACAAATCGAAGAGCTGACTGATGCTCGGACGCTGATTGTCTCACGGAACCGTGCTTCAGAATACGACGCGGAAACGAAGACCTTCACCCTCGCCTATCGTGAATTTGAGGAGGCGCGCAAAGCGATCAATCGGATAACGAACCGCGCTCGTGATGCGTCATCCGACGTGAAAGAAATCACAATCCACAATGCGTTGGCGCCAATCGTCGCCAAACAGGAAAAGCAGATTCGCGTACGTCGCAATCCAATGACAAAGCGCTTTCAGGAAGTTCTGCAGGGTGAGGGCGAACTGGATGATGAAGATCACGGCGCACTTGTTGACATGGTCACGAAAGATGCGCACCGCATCGCACGTTCACAGCCCGAAAAGCTGGCCCTGTTGCGTGATGAAGTGCAGCTCGCAACACTGGATTCGCTCATCGACAAGTTTGAGAGAATGCTTGGCAAGTCTCTAAGTGAGGATGAGTGGCAGACGTTTTTCACGGAACACCCTTTCATTCTGTCGTTCGTCTTTGGATACCCGGTAATCCAGGTCGAAGGTCATGCGTCAGTTGGGGGAAAGAAAATTTCCGGTGGTGGCGAAAAGATCGCAGACTTCCTCTACCAACACGAGTTGACCGGAAATACGGCTCTTTTCGAAATAAAGACACCAAGAACGCCGGTGCTGGCTAGCCGCGAGTATCGTGGCGGTCTCTACGGACCTCATCAAGAGTTGAGCGGCGCGATCAGCCAGGTGCTGGATCAAAGGTACCAATTCCAGCTCCATTTTGCGACAAAGGTGGTTACGTCAGAACGGCTAGATCTCAAAAGTTACGCAATCGCCTGCTGTGTGATTGCCGGAACACTCCCTACGGAAACGGCAACGCAGAAATCTTTCGAGCTGTTCCGCCGCAATTCTCGGGACGTCCAAATCGTCACTTTCGATGAATTGCTCGAAAAGCTGAAACAGTTGAAAGCGTTCCTCACACAGGCTGGCGAACCGGAGGCGAAGTCATGAAATTCATTTACATCGACGAAAGCGGATCTCCCGGTGACGGTGACGTCTTCGTCATGTGCGGCCTCATGGTAGATGCGTATAAACTACGTAAAAAGACCGCTGATTTTGACAAGCTGCTCGCGGAACTCCTCACCAAGCACCCTGGGAATAACACTGAGCTGAAGACGAGTAGGTTCATAAACGGCAGAGGGGGCTGGAAAAGAATCGGTGTAGATGAACGAAAAGAGTTCCTGAAGCAAATCTGTCTTCTCTCGGTGGCGAACGGTGGAAAGATCTTCGGTGTTGGCCTCTCTTACCTAGCTCTCCAGGTCGCCCGAGACGCGGGACATGGGCACCCTTTCGGGCAAAGCTACTGGCTTGCTGGCGGCATGTTTACCTGTAGTCTCGTTCAGAAAAAAATGCAGAACACGAAGAATGGTAAGGGCCTGACGGTCGCCATAATGGATGACAATAAGGCCGAGATGCCGCAACTTTCTGATGGCCTGTATAAGGCTGACTCCTGGTATGATGGTCTCTATCAGAGTCGCAGGACCAAGGGTCGCAAAAAGACCTGGCTACCACGAAAAGTGTCGGACCGTTTTGACCACATCATCAACTCTGCTTTCGCGATCAAATCGCACCACTCCTCTCTTGTGCAAGTGGCTGATGCGATTTCCTACGTCTATCGACGCAGTCTTGAGCTTTCGACGGGCGCCGAAGCTTGGGTTGGTGAACGAGCCTACTACCAGAGCCTTGTCGATATCCTAGAACCGCAACGAGAAAAGCTGGGCCAAGTTCCTGACGTTCCTTGTACGAAGTTCTACAATGCGGCGAAACATGCGGGGTGGGTGTTATGACCCCAGAAGCCTTCAACCCCGCTGAAAAGCACCAGTCCCAGATCCCCGCAGTCCAGATGCTGGTGGCGCTCGGATTCATACCGCTTGCTGATGCCGAAGTCATTCGCCAGCGCGGCGACCGCCTGCGCAATGTCGTTCTCGACGACATCTTTGTGGAGCAGGTGCTCAAGCTCAACTCTTTCGAGTATCGCGGCAAGAGCTACCCCTTTGATCTGGAAGACGCGCACGAGGCCGTACGACGCCTCAAACCTACGCCAGACCGTATCAAAGGCCTGAAGGGCACCAACCAGGACGTCTATGACACGCTGATCCTCGGTACCACGATCACCAAGACGATCGACGGGGATTCAAAAAGCTACTCATTCAAACTTGTCGACTGGGACAATCCGGCGAACAATGCCTTCCATGTGGCCGCCGAAGTGTCCGTTGAGCGAACGGGCAGCAGCGCGACCAAGCGGTGTGATATCGTTGCTTATGTCAACGGTATCCCGTTCGTTGTCATTGAGAACAAGCGCCCGACAGCGGGTCTGAAGAAGGCCGGCAGCCAGCTGATCGGGTATCAGAGCGAAGACAATATCCCCCACCTCTTTCACTTCGCCCAATTGCTGATGGTGATGAGCCGGACCGAAGCGCTTTATGCAACGGTCGGAACGCCCCGGAAATTCTGGCAGGCCTGGCGAGATGAAGAAGACAGCGAAGACGAGATTGCCCGCGCGGCGAACCGGTCGCTCAGCGCCGACGAGCGCGACGCGATCTTCTCAGGCGACTTTGCGTCCGCGCGCGCCTTCTTCGAAGAGTTGAAGGCAGAGGGTGACCGGGCAGTTACAGAACAGGACCGCCTGATCTATGCGCTGTGCCGACCTGAAAGACTCCTCGACCTCATCCGCCGCTTCACGGTTTTCGACGGCGGCGTCCGCAAGGTAGCGCGTCATCAGCAATTCTTCGGCATCAAGCTTGCGGTCGAGCGCGTCAAGCAGTTCGACCTCGAAGGCGTCCGCAAGGGCGGCGTCATCTGGCATACGCAAGGGTCCGGCAAATCTCTCACCATGGTCATGCTCGGGCGCGCACTCGCGCTCGACAAACGTATCACCAATCCTCGTATTCTGATTGTCACGGACCGTGACGATCTCGACAAGCAGATCAAGGGAACGTTCAAGTCCTGTGACATGGACCCTGTCCGGGCGACGAGCGGCTCCCATCTGCTCTCGCTCATCCAGGCGAAAACCCCACTCATCACAACGATCATCAACAAGTTCGACACGGCGCTGCGACATGGCGATCAAGCCGACGCGGATCCGAACCTGTTCGTCCTCATCGACGAGAGTCACCGGACGCAGACCGGGCGCTATGGCGGTCACAGTCAGTTTGCCATGAAAATGCGCAGACTATTGCCCAGAGCCTGCTATCTTGGCTTTACCGGCACGCCGCTTCTGAAAAAAGATAAGAATACGCTGACCACATTTGGCGGGCTCATTCACCACTACAAGATTGACGAGGCTGTCGCAGACGGCGCAGTCGTCCCCCTGCTCTACGAAGGGCGTCTCGTCGATCAGCAAATTACCGGCTCGGTCATCGACACCTGGTTCGACAAGATTTCGCAAGGGTTGAACGACCAGCAGAAGGCTGATCTGAAGCGCAAGTTTTCGCGCATGGACGCCCTATCGAAGACAGGACAGGCAATCCGCGCCAAAGCCTACGACATTTCCGAGCATTTCCGCCAGCACTGGCAGGGCACGGGCTTCAAGGCCCAGTTGGTCGCGCCATCCAAGGCCGCTGCTGTTCGCTTCAAGGACATGCTCGATGAGATCGGTCACGTAACCAGCGAAATCATCATCTCGCCGCCTGATGAGAACGAAGGGAACGAAGACGTTGATGTCGAGTCCAAGGACTTGGTGCGGGTCTTCTGGTCCAAGATGATGGCCCGCTACAAGAATGAGGACGAATATAACCGCCAGATTATTGAGGCGTTTAAAGGGTCTGGCGATCCGGAGATTCTGATCGTTGTGTCAAAGCTTCTGACTGGTTTCGACGCTCCAAGAAACACGCTCCTGTACGTCTGCAAGTCCTTGCGGGAGCACAATCTCCTGCAGGCCATTGCACGCGTGAACCGTCTCTACGAAGACGAAGATGCCGAGAAGCAGTTCGGGTTCATTATTGACTATGAGGGACTGCTCGGCGAGCTCGACAAGGCGCTTACGACTTATACCGCATTTGAAGGCTATGATGACACCGATCTGATCGGCACAGTCCACGATGTCAAAGAAGAAATCCGCCGCTTGCCGCAGCTGCATGACCAGCTGTGGGACCTCTTCAAGCCGGTCGCCAACAAGAAGGACATGGAACAGTTTGAACAGTTCCTGGGCGATGAGGAAATCAGACAAGACTTCTATGAACGGTTCCGCGCTTTCGGTCGCTGCCTCCATATCGCCATGTCCTCGGACAAGTCTCTCGACGTCTTCACCCCGGCGATTATGGACAAGATGAAGCGGGACTGGAAAGGGTTCTCTGAACTGAGAAGGTCCGTTCAGTTGCGGTATCAGGAGACCGTCGACGTCAAAGAGTTCGAGCCGAAGATCCAGAAGCTGCTAGATGATCACGTTATCGCCATGCCGGCAGAGACAATCATTGAGGTGGTCAACATCAATGACCCGAAAGCGCTTCAGGCAGTAGTCGAAGAGGCCGGGGTCACAGACGCGTCAAAGGCAGACCGGATCGCGAGTGCCACACGGCACACTTTGACTGAACGCATGGACGAGGACCCAAGTTTCTACGCGCGATTCTCGACCCTGCTGGAAGAAACGATCCGGGATTATCGGGCACGCCGACTGTCAGAGCGAGACTACCTGAATAACGTGATGGATCTCGCCCAAAAAGTCGCCTCGAAAGATCGTGGCCGCAGCGTTCCAGCGCTCCTCAAAGGCAATGATGACGGTCAGGCCTTCTTTGGCATTCTGGAAGACAAGCTCCCAAAGAATGATGGAAGCAAATTGGGTGAGGACGAGACTGCGGACGTCGCGCTCGCCATCATCGATATCGTCAAGGACCACCACATTGTCGACATCTGGTCGAATGAAGTCGCGCAAAATGCCATGCGCAACGCGATCGACGACTATTTCTTCGATGTCCTCCGAGACCAGAAGGGTGTCGCGCTGGACGTCGAGACACTGGATGGTCTCGAACAGCAACTCATGAATATCGCGCGCGCGCGGTTTCCGGGATGAAACCCGAATACCGCCAGGTTGCCTATGGCTCGCGTATCATCGAATTTGCTGTGGAGCGACGCGATCGCAAGACACTCGAGATCGCCGTCGAACCCGATCTTCGCGTCGTGATCGCGGCGCCGTTGAAAGCGCCTCAGAAAGACATCGACGCCAAGGTCAAAAAGCGAGCGGCGTGGATCATTCGGCAACAGACTTATTTCCGGCAATTCCTGCCGAGGACTCCGGACCGGAAATTCATTTCCGGAGAGACCCACCTTTATCTTGGGCGCCAATACAGACTGAAAGTGCGGGCCGGACTCGTTGATCGTGTCAGGCTGTTTCGCGGGGTCATCGACGTCGAAACCGTCCGGCCCAAGACACAGGAGCATATCAAGGAACTCGTCCAGGAGTGGTACAGATCGCGGGCCAAACTCAAACTCCAGGAACGGCTACTTGCCAATCAGGATCGATTTCCGCTTCCCGATCATTTCACCCCTCATGCGCTGATTGTCAGAAAGCTCAGTCATCGATGGGGGTCGATGTCGCCTGCCGGACGTCTTGTGCTCAACACACGCCTGATCGAAGCGCCCACCGATGCCATCGACTATGTCATCACTCACGAACTCTGCCACATCCGGCAGCCCAATCACGGCCCCGCATTTTTCAAGCTCTTGTGCGAGGTCATGCCCGATTGGGAGGCCAGAAAAGCCAAGCTTGAACGAGTGATGGCTTGAAGCACAACGCTATATACGAAACCCACAAAGGCCAATTCAGCGCCCGCGACCCCTCTGGCCAACGGACAGTGGGAAGCGCGGGCGCGCGACCTGCCGGTGAGCCCCAGCCTCATGCCCAAAGCCGTACTTTCTGCTCCCTCAGTGAGACGAGCCGGGTCGGCCAGAAGAACGGCTCTTCCCCACCTCCAAACATCCTCGCCGGCCGAACAGCCCCGCCTCCGGCGGGCAGGTCGCAAAGAAACGAGCACGCCTCCAGCGTCACTCCCTCACAGCGCATTCGTATGCCTGAGCACCCACCCCGCCCACCAGGACATCATCTCCACCCGCTCGGCCCAATACCGCGCCCGATTGTAAATCGACCGCACGCCCTTCGTATCGACATGCGCAAGCTCCGCCTCGATCGCATCCGGGTTCCAGAGGCCACTTTCATTGAGCAGCGTTGACGCGCTCGCCCGAAACCCGTGCGGTGTCATCTCTGCCCCCGGAAACCCCAACCGCTCCAGCGCTCCGTTCATCGTGTTCTCACTCATCGGCCGTTCGGGATTGGTTATGGTGGGGAAGACATAGTCCCCCGGCCCACTCGCACCGCGCAGGTCGATCAGGAGGTGCAAAGCAGCCGGCGGGAGAGGTTTGCGATGTTCCCGCCGCATCTTCATGCGCTCGGCCGGAATGGTCCACACAGCTTTGTTGAAATCGAACTCCGACCATCTCGCATGCCGGAGCTCGCCAGGGCGCGGAAAGAGGAGCGCCATGAGCCTCAGCGCCTTTGCCGTCCCTCCCCTGCCCTCATAGCGCCAGATCGCCCGTACAAGCCGCGCGAACTCGTCCTCTTCGGTAATGGCCGGCATGTGCCGGACCTTCGGCGAGATGAGCGCCCCGCGCAGGACTGGCGTCGGATCGCTCTCTGCTCGAAGTGTCGCCACCGCGTAGCGGAACACTTCCCCGATTGTGGTCCGAAGCCGCTTCGCCGTTTCATAATTTCCGCGGCCCTCGACGGAGCGAAGCACAGAAAGTACGTCGGCAGGCCTGATCTCGGTGATCGGTCTCGCCCCGAGATCCTCCCGGGCGAGGTCCAGCAGCCAGGCCTTTTTGCTAAGTGTTGTCTCGGCAAGGCCATCCAGCCTGCGCTTGCGGAGGAACTCGTCGGCAATCGCGTTGAAACTCTCAGGATCTGCGTTCCTGCGTCCCGGCCGGATCGATTTGCGCACCCCGCCAGGATCGATGTCCTGCTTCAAGAGCCGCTTCGCCTTGAGACACTTCTCCCTTGCTTCTTCGAGAGTCACAATCGGCCATCCGCCGAAGGACAGCGTCTTCTGCTTGCCCTCGAACCGGTAGTTCATCCGCCAGAGTTTCGAGCCGGTCGGCACGACCAGGATGTAGAGCCCGCGCCCGTCCGCCCGCTTATAGGATCTCGCCTCCGGCAACAGGGCGTCGATATCTGTGTCGGTGAGTTTCATGAGCTGCTTCACGAGACAACGAGTGAAGAAGCAGAAAGGGTACCAAATTCCATCAGCCCGATACAGGCCACATGGTACCGGGAAATAAAAATGATAATAAAATCAATCTACTGGTGCCCAGAAGAGGACTCGAACCTCCACTCCCTTGCGAGAACTACGACCTGAACGTAGCGCGTCTACCAATTCCGCCATCTGGGCACGGGGTAGGAAGGCGGGGATTTATAGGCGCGAGCGGCCTGCGTCAACGGCCAATACCAGATACAGAGACAAATTTGCTCACCCGATGCTGCATGACTTTTTCACCCAGCCAAACCGAGCAGGCGGGAGGCATCATGACTTCGAACCGCAGCGATACAATGCGCGGGATATACAAGGGATCTCAATCACCACCTGACCCACGCGAAAGGATAACCTCATCCCCAACCTGCGCCGTCTCCAAAGAGAACATCATCACCAGCGACCCGACAAAATCCTCCTCTTCACCGACGCGAAAGCCCCCGCTCAGGCGCTCCGTGCCGATGTCTGGATCGTCGATCCGGATCTTTACTCGTGCGTACCTGTTCAATTCGGTCACGACATCCACCAGTGACGTGTCGTCGAACCAGACGGTCCCGCTCCGCCACCGACTCGCCTCAGAAGGATCGATTACAGAAACCGATTCCAGTCCATCCTCCTGGATGACCAGCCTCTCTCCTGGCACAAGCGTTCGCCCGGCAGCGCTCTCCCGGGGGGCAGACCGAAACAGGCCCCACACTTCCGGCCTGGCCGGCACCGGAGCGACAACAACCGAACCTGCCATCAAGGTGACCTCAACCGCGTCCGCTTTTGCATAGACGTCGAACTCGGTACCCAGAGCTGTCGTCTGGCTACGTCTCGCCTCGACGATGAACGGCCGCACCCCCTTCTCGACTTCGAACAGGGCCTGCCCGTGGACCAGCCGGACATAGCGCCGGTTCCTTGTGAATGTAATTTCAGCTTCGGTATCGGTGTTGAGTGTCATTACCGATCCATCAGCGAGGTCGAAGCTGCGCTGCTCGCCGAGAGATGTTGCATACCGGATGGGTTCGGGACGAGAGACAGTCATCGGTGCAATGACCGACACCGCTGCCAGCACCAATGCCGCCGCGATCCCGGATATCCAGGCCGCCCTGGAGCGCGCCCATGGAATTGCCGAACCCGTCTGCAGTCTGTGATCATCGGCGCCCGATTTGGCCGCACCCCCGAATGCCAGCGCGGCTCTCTCAAGAACCACCAGGCTCGTCTCGATCTCCCGGAACGCAGCAGCATTCTGCGGGTCGGCCTCCCATTCGAGAAATGCCTCCCATGTCTCAAGGCTGACGTCCGGGTCTTGCAGGTCACTGTGCCAGCGCGCAGCAGCGTCCAGCTGGCCTGTTTGGTCCTGGTTGCAGGTCATCTGATTTACTCGGCCCCGCGCGGGCGTCGCTTACCTGCACGCGCAAGACTCTTCGAAATGGCCGCCAAGGCGTTTGCGATATCGCTCCTCACCGTTCTGGGAGAAACCGACAAGCGCCGGGCGATCTCATCATGAGTCAGGCGTTCGAACCGGCTGAGATGCAGGGCCTCTCGCTGGCGCGGGCCCAGCGCCGCAATTGCGGTCTCCGCAATCGCCAGCATTTCTGTATCGATCAATTGGGTCTCGGGCGTCGCGGACCGTGGGCATGCGAGCACATCGCCCAATTCGCTGAGCTCGTCCGACGACCTCCGGTGCTTTGCATATCCCGATTTCAGATAGTCCAGCGTGAGATTCCGCAAGGTCGTGAACAGGAGCGGTCTCAGTTCGTCGCTTCCCTTGTCCGGATAGGCCCGCCGCACCAGAAGGAACGCATCCTGGACAAGGTCCTCGGCGTCTGCAGCATTGCCTATGCGTATCCGGCTGAACCTCAGGAGATGGTCATACTGCTGGCGAAATATCTCATTGAGCGCCGCACTTCCCTTCAAAGCGAAAGACTCCCCGACCAGGGGAGGTCTCGTAACGCGCGCGCGATCCGGTTCCTGCATCGTCATCTGCGATCCATGCCCTGCTCGGCAATGCCCAGAAATTTTGCAAAGTCCATTTATCCACTCCCCGCAATCGCAATTTTGAGTAGTATATTCCGTGGTAGCATACTGCTCAACAGCCGCACTCTCGGATCATGGATATCCGGGAAATCTTCGCGCTGAATCTGAAAGCATACCGGAAGGCCAAGGGGCTCTCGCAGGAAGAACTGGCTCACCTGGCAGGCATCGACCGGACCTATGTCAGCTTGCTCGAACGCCGCGTCTACAGCGCGAGTATCGACGTCGTCCAACAACTCGCCACAGCCCTCGAGATCGAACCCGATGAGCTCCTCAAGCGCCCACGCAAAACCCAGAAATAAGTCAATCGGTTGCGGAGTATTTCGTACCGCCGAAGTCCACTCAATTTCGTTTTGCTGACTGCGAAGGGGTGGGTCGCCATTTTCCACGATCCCGAGCCTCAAACCAAATGTGTGCTTTAAGTTTTCCTGCATTTGCAACGTATAGTTTAAGTCCTCTTTGGGTTCCAGTGAAAACTTAAAGCCTACTTTATGGTATTCTGTTTTCCAAAAGCCAACTTGCGGCATGGACAGTGCCCGACGAGAGCAGATCGCCGCCGCTATTCGAGCGGCAAGGCGCGCGAGGGGCCTGACTCAGGAAGCCCTGGCGGAGCGCATCAACAGGACCTCTGCGAGCCTCAGCAATTTGGAACGGGCACACGCCCTTCCCTCACTCGACACACTGATCCTCATCGCGGAGGTTTTGGATGTGCCTATCAGCACTCTAGTAGAAGCCCAAACCACAGGCCGAAAATCGAGATCAAGAATCAGAGAAGAGAATGAGTTGATTGATCTGATCCGCTCCCTTTCCTCCGAACAACTGAGGATTGCCCGCATGCAGATTGATGCACTAAACTCAATGAAGAAATGAGCGATCGACTTCTAGGGCGTCAGCCGATCTGAAAATGAATTCCGCAATCTCGAATTCTCCAACATATTTGATCTCGGGAATAACTTAGCTGTAGACCGCGCCGACAAGCCGCCGATCGCAAGCTCAAGACTTGTTTTAGCAGTGCCCGCACGTTCGGGTGACGGCGCCTTGGCCGCATTCTCCAGCAGACAACTTCCCACAACCCGAACAGGAATTTCACAACGAGAACGCTGTACGCATTGATCTACGTCATTACTCGGAGAGCACCGGCTCCAGCCAAGCATCAATCGCCTCGGCGACATCCCTCTTCAGATCCGCATACTCCGCACGGATATAGTGCTTTCGCGCCACGCTCGCTGTCTGTCCATGGTTATGCCAGATGTCGAGCCAGCGCTCGTCCACGCCAGCGTCGATGAGATGGGTCTTCATTGTACGGCGTAAGTCGCGCGGGTTCCAGTCCGGAAATCCGAGCTGCTTGTTCAGCCGCTTTGCGCCCCGTGATATGGAGGCAATTGTAAGAGGCTCGTCCGGGTCACGGGGATTGGACAAAAGGTAGGGCGAGCGAGGGTGCGCCAGCTCAAGACACCGCGCCGCAAGTGGGGCAGCCGTCCTGGTGATCGGTAGTTGATGCGGCATGCCGTTCTTGGTCTCCGGCAAGATCAGCCATCCATCACGCCAGTTCGCAGCGAGGCTCATTGTGACCTCCGTCACGCGTAGTCCGCCCATCGCGATCATCAGCTTCAGGACGCGGTGCGTCGGATGGTTCTCATCTAATGCATGCCAAAGCGCCTTCAGTTCATCATTAGACAGGAACCGGTCGCAAGGCTTGCCCTTGGGAGCGGTCGGCAGTTGTTCGGCTATGTTGTAGGTAATCCCATAGTCCCGCGCACCACCGCGATAGTCGTAGCGATTCTTCACCGCCCACTTCCAGGCCGTGGCGATATAGGAGCGAAGGTGTGGCGCATAATTCGGACTGCGAGCATAGCTCTCAGCCATCCATGCCTGCAGGTCCTGGATCGTCACATCCCCGGCACGCGGCATTCCGCCATGACGCTCCACCAGAAAGGGCAGCAGGGCATATTTCCCATCGATGAGCGCGCCTTTGACGCGCCCGTATGATTTCACACCGCGGGCCTGCATGTCGGCGACATAGTCGTGGAAGAACGTGGCGGCAGATGCGGACACGGCATCTGCGACCGCCTCTGCCCGCGACACTGGCGTCGGCGCCAGCGAACGCATTTCCCGGAACTCGCTGGCGCGCAGTCTGGCTTCTCTCAGACTGATCTCGGGATAGGCGCCGATGCGCACCCGGACGGTCTTGCCACCCAGCTTTCGCACAGCGGAAAAAGTCTTCGCACCGGTCTTGGCGATACGCACTTTCAGGCAGGATTCGATCGTATCGGAATAGTCACCGGGGTCGGTCACACCCGAAAGCCAGGTGTCAGTAAGGCGAAGTTTTCCCACGATTTTTTGCCCTCCGGTTACCGTATAGTTACCACGGGCCAATTTGTGAGCAAGTATTAACTTGGGGCAACCCACAAGTCATTGTTTTTAAATAGTTTTTGGTGATCCCGGCGCGATTCGAACGCACGACCTACAGATTAGGAATCTGTTGCTCTATCCTGCTGAGCTACGGGACCATCCGGGAGGACGTATAAGCCAATTGGCCGGGCGATTGAACCCGGTTTGAGTGGCTGGCGGCAGAAGCCCGGCATGCTAGAACATTTCGGGTATGCAACGGTTTTTCCTCCTGACGTGTTTGGCCCTGCTGGCAGGGTGTGCGAAGCCGCATCCGCTGGATGCGCTGGAGCCGGGCGAGCGCGGACGGGTCGTCCGGATTCTGGATGGCGACGCGCTCGTGCTGGACACCGGCCAGAGTGTTCGCCTTGCCAGCATCGAGGCCCCTGCCCGGCCCTGGAAGGACCGCGAAGGCGAACCTTTTCAGGACAAGTCCCGCCGCATGCTTGAAGATATGGCGCTCGGCCGGGAAGTACAGCTCTTCTATGCTGGTCTGACGCGGGACAAATATGATCGGGCACTCGCACAAGTCCGCACCACGGACGCGCTGGGACCGGACCTGTGGCTGAATGCCGAAATGCTGATCCGCGGCGGCGCGCGGATGCGGGTCTATCCGGACACGGCAGGCGGCAGCGAAACCTTTCCGGCGCTGGAGGCCGAAGCCCGTGAGGCAAAGCGCGGCCTGTGGGCAATGAAAGTCTGGCGTGTCTCGGACGCCGCCGCGCTACCGGACCCGTTCGAGCGCTTTCAGCTGGTCAGCGGGCAGGTCTCCGGCATGGAGGGCTCAGAGAGCTATGGCACGAGCTGCGACCTGTCTCTGGACGGCGGCGCCCTGCATCTGGACATCGCGAATTCGGCCGCCGCCTATTGCCAGCTGGCTGAGGGTACGCCGGTTCTGGCGCGCGGCTATGTGAAGGCGGGCCGGATGGAAGTGACCCATCCGCTGAACCTTCAGACCACAGGGACACCCTAGCCCGGTAACAGCCCGGACGCGTCCGGATCGCCGACAATTCGCTCCAGCGCCCGGCGCAGCTTGATCAGCGCTTGGGATTCGATCTGCCGCACGCGTTCCTTGGAAATCCCAAGCTCGCGCCCCAGAGATTCCAGCGTAACGGTATCCTCTGCCATCTTGCGCTGACGGATGATCAACTGCTCCCTCGGGTTCAGCGTTTTCAGGGCATCCGCGATCCACGCGCGCCGGCGAATCTGGTCAGACTTGGCCATGGCCAGCGCTTCCGGCGGCGCGGACTCGTCGGCGAGCTGGTCCTGCCATTCGCCGTCTCCGTCTACAGACATGGGCGCATTGAGGGACCGGTCAGAAGCCGAGAGGCGCGAGGCCATGGCTTCGACAACCCGCTCGGGCACGCCAAGATGTTCGGCCACCCAGGCGCGGTGCTCCGGGTTCATTGTCCCCTCCCCCATATCGCCGATCCGGGCGCGCAGGCGGCGGAGGTTGAAGAAGAGGGATTTCTGCGCCGACGTGGTCCCGGTCCGCACAATGGACCAGTTACGCAGAACGTAATCCTGGATCGCTGAGCGAATCCACCAGGTGGCGTAGGTGGAAAAACGCAGGCCCCGTTCCGGCTCGAACCGGGACGCCGCCGTCATCAGGCCGATATGACCTTCCGAGGCGAGATCCGACACGGGAAGTCCATAGTGACGGAATTTCCGCGCGATCGAGAGGACCAGCCGCAAATAGGCCGTTGTCAGCTCATGCAGCGCGGCTTCGTCGCCAGCGTCGCGCCAACGGCGGGCGAGATCCTGCTCATGCTCGGCCTCCAGCAGGGGCGCCTTCATGGCAGCGCGCCGGAATTGCTGGTCTGCGTGTTCTGAAAAACTGCCGTCTGCTGGCATGGTCCGTCTCACCGGTTGGGGGCTCTTGGGGCACCTTCGTGACTTTATACGGGCGACAGCCGGAGCTGGATCGCTGACCGGCTTGACCCGCGCGCCGGGGCGGGACTAGGTTGCCCCGGAACAATACCGGAACATGATTCCATGGCCGATGCGCCTCATCCCCCTGAAGACCCGGCGGAAGACCTCGCCAGAGCCGCCGCGATTGCGCGCGGAACGTTGCGCCTTCTGGCGGGGCTCGGCCTTTGCGGCATCCAGGAAATGACGCTGGCCAATCATCGCCGGGCCGATATTGCCGCGCTCGGCCCTGGCGGTGAAGTCTGGATGGTGGAGATCAAATCCGGCGTGCCGGACTTCCGGTCAGACTCCAAATGGCCGGACTACATCCCCTATTGCGACCGGTTCTGGTTCGCCGTGGACCGTGACTTCCCTCAGGACCTGATCCCCGAAGAGGCGGGCCTGATCGTGGCTGACGCGTTCGGCGCGGCGGTGATCCGCGAGGCTCCGACCACGCCGCTCTCCCCTGCCCGGCGCAAGGCCGTGACGCTGCGTCTGGCGCGTCTGGCTGCCATGCGGCTGTCTGCAGCGGCGGATGCAGGCTGGACGGCGAGCGAAGCAACGCTTACCTGCAGCGGCCTATGAGTCACGCTTATCCCCTCGGCCGAACCCTCGATGCTGCCTTGTCCAAGGTAGCCCCGGCTGCGCGTACCCGCGCCGACGCCGAGGCGCTGGCTGGCAAGCTGGCGGTCATCGAGCTTGCCACCGACTGGCTGACCGTGAGCGAAGAGGCCGCCGCGGCCATGTTCGCGCCATCCGAGGCGCTCGCCCATGGCCATCTCCAGCGCTATGAGGATGACAAGGGCAACCCGGTCGTCGCCGTCATCTGGTGGAAACTGGGCGAGCCCGGCGCGGCCCCCAAGCCTGCCGCCAAGCCCGCGTTTGAAGAGCCCACCGCCGAGACGGGCGACCATACGGACGACCTCTATTTCCGGCGTGGCCGCACCAAGCCGTCCCGCCGGCGCTATGTCGATCCGCGCCAGCTGGACCTGTTCCTTCGCTCTACCGAGGACGAAGAAGCCTAGGCTTCAGCCAGGCTGAAACCGCCCTTGCCGCTCGCCATGCGCAGGCCGAGATAAAGCAACAGACCGACCGGTCCGAACATCAGCGTAAAGAAGAGACAGGGCACCAGCATCCAGTGCGGCACGCCCCGGCGCCGTGCGTCGCGTGCTTCCCAGGATCCGACGAACAGATCGAACACGAGATAGTGCGACCAGCCGACGAGAATACCCAGCGGATGGGAGAAAAGCTGCGAAACGCCTGCGGCGGAATTGAAGTTCCCACCCTCTGCACCCATGCCGAAGAACAGGGTCATCGACAGGGTGACGATATAGAAGACGCCGATCACCAGCGGGTAGAGTCCCGAATGGACGATCATGCGCGTGACCTGTGCGCCCGGTGCCAGTGCCAGCAATAGCCACGCCGGCAGGACGGCGAGATTGATGATCGTGTAGACAGTCTCATAGGTCATGTTTGCCTCCCTTTTTTGAAAGTCTGGACCCGGAGGGCGGGAACGGCAAGGCAGAACAGGGTTTCGGCCAGCACGAAAGGCCGGCGCGGCGGCTGCCGTCCGGTGGGTGAGGACCTTATCCTCCACCGCTTGCGGGGGAGGATGGTCCCGGGGCGGCCCACGCACGCGTTCGTGGACCATATAAAAGACCGTATAAACACCATGTAAGGACCGTATAAGCAGGCCACCGCCTTGCACGGGGAGAGAGTCCGGCAAATCACTGCCCAGCGCCGGGCGTTCCCAGCGAGGCACGCTTGGCGCGTCATAGGTGTAGAGATGATCTGGCTTCGGTTCGTCGCTGAGTCGAACGATCCGGATATTTCCGAAACTATCCACTGCCAGCAACGCGTCACGCCCCGTCCGCAAATGCCAGAGGGCAAAGCGGACAAGGTTCAGCCAGAGCCACGGCCAGAAGACCGGGATGACATGGTCATAATAGGGGCGAAGGGCCGGATGCATGCGCGGGAGTGTGGACCGGGTTTGAGTCCGGGAGGATAAAAAGGGCGCCCCCCTCCCTGGGGAGAGGGGTTGGGGGTGAGGGGCAACCCTGCTCTCCTCATGTCCGAAAGCCCGCGATGTGGCGCTGAACCTGCACAGCGCGCTTCCGCAGCTTTCAGCTCACGCCGCTCATTCCGTAGCCCCTCACCCCTAGCCCCTCTCCCAAGGGAGAGGGGGATTCGGGCGGCGCTTTCCCCGCCTCCGAAACAAGGTCCCGGATACTTGTTGCGCAAATTCCGGGATGACAGGGGGCAGAGGCGCTACACTCTTTCCGGAACCGGCCCCGTATAGACCGACCGGGGACGGACGAGGCGGCCCTCGGCGATCTGTTCGCGGGCATGGGCCGTCCAGCCGAGGATGCGGCCGCAGGCGAATGTGGCGGTGAAGGCCTCGCGCGGAATGGAAAGCGCCTCCAGCAGGAGCGCAGTGGAGAACTCCACATTGGTTTCAAGTGTGCGGGCCGGGTATTTCTTTGCCAGCCGTCCGAGGACGGCTTTCTCGATATGGTCAGCGAACGCGATCCGGCCCGATGTGCCCGGCAGGCGCGCGACGGCGGCTTTCAGGGCATCGGCGCGCGGATCGCGCACGCGGTAGACGCGGTGGCCGAAGCCCATGAGGCGCTCACCCCGGCTGAGCGCGGCATTGATCCAGCGCTCCGCATTTTCCGGGGCGCCGATCTCGTCCAGCATGTCCAGAACCGGACCGGGGGCGCCGCCGTGCAGCGGGCCTTTCAAAGCCGAAATGCCGCCCATGGCTGCCGAGACGAGGCCTGCGCGGGTGGAGGCAACGACGCGGGCGGCGAAGGTCGACGCATTGAGACCATGATCGCAGACGGTGACCAGATAGGCATCCAGCGCGCGGGCCTCCGCCTCCCCCGGCGTCTTGCCGGTCAGCATCCGGAGGAAATCTGCCGAGTGGGACAGACCGGCATCCGGCGCAATCGGCGCCTGTCCGCGCTCGCGGCGGACGGCGGCAGCGGTGAAGACCGGGCCTGCAGCGGCAAGGCGGATGGCAGAGCCCAGGCTTTCATCGTCTTCCAGCAGCGACCAGCCGGTGCGCAGGAAGCGGATGATGTCCAGCCCGTCCGGGATCCTGGATACCAGATCGAATGCCTCCACCCGGGCCGCGCCGAGGCGGGCGCCGAGGGCTGGCACATCCGGCAGATCGTCAAAGAAACCCTGCCAGAGCAGATGCGCGGCATCCTCATAGGCCATCGAGGCGGCGAGCATCTGCACCGGCCAGCCCCGGATGACAAGGCGGCCATTCTGGCCGTCCACATCAGAAAGCACGGTTTCGGCGGCGACGACATTTTCAAGTCCGGAATCCATCTGGGTCTCCATAATTATTCGCCGCTCATGTCGCGCCGGGGCTGGCGCTCGTCAATCTTGATCAATATAATCAATATATGAGCTGGATTGGACGGGAAGACGCACTGAGTGAGCTGGGGGTGAAACCCCAGACGCTCTATGCCTATGTGAGCCGGGGGCTGATCGCCTCGCGGCCGGACGAAACGGACCCGCGTGCGAGCGTGTATTCTGCTGCAGATATTGCCGCGCTCGTACAGCGACGGCGCAGTGGACGCGGGCGCCAGGCGATTGCCAGCGCGGCGATTGCCTGGGGCGATCCGGTGATGGAAACCGCAATCACGACGGTGCAAGGCGGCAAGCTGATCTATCGCGGCAAGGAGGCCGTGCGGCTCGCCGCCGACGCCACGCTGGAAGAAGTCGCCGCCCTGCTCTGGCAGGCGGATAGTCCCTCCCCGGCGCGGGCGGAGGGGACGGAGGCGGCCTCCGGCGCGACCGGCAAGGCGCGTCTGCTGGCCTATCTGGCGGCAAAGGCGGCGTGTG
>LADW01000041.1 GCA_000961695.1 Hyphomonadaceae bacterium BRH_c29 | reverse complement strand
CGCGCCCTTCGGGCCCGCGCGCGCGAACTCGCCGGCATGCGGCTCGCCGCAGAAACGAAGCGCGGCGTCCTGACCTTCGAGCCGGACTGGCAGGACCGGCTGAAAGCAATGGAGCTGCATCTCGATATCCGCAAACGGCTTCTCGAGCAGCAGCGTCTCCAGCGCGAAGCTCAGGAGAGGTCTCGTGCGCGGTCGGCCGGAAAGGGGCTGGAGCGATGATGGCGAGTTATAAAGAGCTGGCGGCGGATGGGCTGAAGGCGCCCGCGCCGCACCCATCTCACGATCTACTTCATGGCTTTGGCCAGCCGCGCCACTTCGACCGCCCAGGCATCGAGCGCCGCGCGCTTCTGAGGCAAGTAGGTGTTTCGGTTATAGACCTGCGTGATCGCGGGCCCCGGCGGGGTATGATTGAGGATACGGCTGACGATCTCTCCCATCACGTTCAGGCGCTCGGATGTCATCATCGTTGCGCCCGTTCGGCGCATGTCATGCAGGGTCAGGTCCGGGATCTTGAGCGACTCGGTCAGACGCGCGAAGTAGCGTGTCACAACATGCGGTTCGATCGGCTCGCCATCTCGCCCTGGAAACGCGTAGCCGTCACCGCGCCCGGCAAATGCAAAACGAAGAAGATCCACCGCCGCGTCAGACAGCGGCACAGAGTGTGGTCCTTTCTTGTTCTTGGTGCGCGGACCCGGAATGGTCCACACCCTGTTGTCCCAGTCGATTTCTCTCCAATGGATGCCGCAAACCTCGCCGCGCCGTTGCAGCGTGAGTATGGCGATCTGGATCGCCAGCGTGGACGTAAGACCGTCGGACCGCCCGCCGTGACGAAGACCGGTCAGGGCCTTCCAGGTTTTCGCAAGTTCCTCGGGAGTACCAACGCGCTCCCGGCTGACCTTCGGAAAGGGTTTGATGGGTTGCGTCGGATTGATGCCAAGCATGCCCTGTTCTGCCGCGAAGCCGAGCAGGCGGCGCAAAATCTCAAGAGTAGTGTTTGCGGCCCCCGGCCCGCTCGTCTGTGCGAGCGAGCGGAGGAAAGTGCTCAGCTCACTCGTCGTCAGGTTCGCAACCGGCCGATTGCCGAAGGCAGGTTCGATATGCCGCTTGAAATAACCTGCTTCCAGATCGTTCCGGCTTTTGGCACGGCGAAGCTGAACTTCTGAAAAGTAGATCGACCAGACCCGCGCCAGGGTGTTTTCCCGCCGCTCGCTTGCGGCTTGGCGAGCGGTGCGGCGCTCGGTTGTTGGGTCTACGCCGGAGAGCTGTATCGAGGCCAACATCTCCATGGCTTTGTTACGTGCCTGATCCAGCGTGAGAATCTTTGCATCGCCGATAAGCGGTTCACGCTGTCGTCCGTCGGCGTCGCGGTAGACGACAAAGTAGCCCTTGGAGCCAGTATGTGACACGGTCAGGACAAGACCGGGCACCCGGTCATCCCAATAGCGCGCCTTCTTTTTTCCGAGTGCGCCGGCGCTGTTCACCGAGCTCTGAGTGAGGCGAACGGAGTTGCGAATGGGCACTTTTTGCTCCTTTTTTGGGACCTGAAAATAGCCCCGTTGATTTTATGAGATTTTTAGTCGGCAGCTTTGCTGAAAGATCTCGCCGAAACGGCCTGAAAGACGCTATAGTGACCCCTACGAAACTTCAAAAGTGACCACGAAACTGCGAAAAGTTAGGACTGAAAATATTGAATTTTTTCGGGAGCAGTTTCTAGGAGTGACCACTACGCTAACGACCCTTACGGTTAAATCCCACTACTATATTTCCACCCAGCAAAATTCCAACAAAAATGGTCGGGTCTGGTCGGTAGTAGTGTCCTTTTACAGTAGTGGCCACTATTTTTAAAGTCTATATTTCACAGTAAATTACGGGCGTAATCTGGCTTGGTCGGTTTTGGTCACCCAGCAGTGTTTTGCTTTGACATCGTAGGGGTCACAAGTTCGAACCTTGTACCGCCCACCATTAACTCCCTGAATTTGCTGAATATTCAGAGGCCGTAGCGGACGGCACACGCGACGGAAAATCGGTGCGCAAGTGATACGCAAGTGATTGGCGCACCTGCTGACGGCCCCACAAAACTGAGACATTGGCGATCTGATGCCCCCTGACTTCTGAAAAGGTGTCAGGAAAGGGGGCGATCAGTTGACTGTGGAAACGGGCGGACGGGAATGATGTGCCTGCGTCCACGCTCTATCACGGGTTTCTCGCCTTTACCGAAGTGCTGCGCCTGCAGGATCGGATCGAAGCGCTGCAGCCCTGATCCTGCTGCAATCGCAATGGAACTGCCTGCCCGGCATGGCGTTTGTCTTGCGATGGGGCTCGCCTATGGCTGACTCATTCATGGGCAAAGGTCGCTTTTTCCCGTGAAAAGCCCCTCTTGAGGTTGGGGTCGAAGGCCGAGTGGCCTAAACGGGAACCAACAGAAAGGGACAGATGACGCGCGCGAAGGAAGACACTTCGGCCAGATCGTCCGGGCGTCTGGTTGCCATTTCCAACCGGACTGCGGCGGGGAGCGAAAGCAAGGCGGGTGGCCTTGCGGTGGCCCTCTGGGAAACCCTGGTGGAAACCAAGGGTTTATGGATTGGCTGGTCAGGCCGGGTCCTCGATTTCGAAACCGCCAGGGTTAATCATGTCGAGGAAGAGGGTGTGCACTTCGCCCTCAGCGATCTGTCGCGCCGCCAGTATGACGGGTTCTACCTCGCCTATGCCAATTCGGTCCTATGGCCGGTGATGCACAACCGGATCGACCTCGCGGTGTTCGAGGCGGACACGTATCGCAACTATCGCTCCGTCAATGAGAAGTTTGCCCGCATCGCGGTGCAGGAAGCGCGCGCCGACGATTTCGTCTGGGTGCACGACTATCATTTCTTCCTTCTGGGCCGGATGATGCGCCAGCGCGGCTGGCAGGGACGGCTTGGCTGGTTCCTGCACATTCCTTTTCCGGCGCCGGATGCATTCCGCGCGATCCCGCAACACCGCGAACTGGGCGAGGCGATGTGCGCCTATGACGTCGTCGGCGTCCAGACCGGCAAGGACCTCTACAATCTGGCGCGCTATCTGGAAGAAGAGTTTGACGCGGAGGAGTTGCCCGACGGGCGCTTTCGCGTTGGCGAGCGGACCGTTCGCCTGCTGCACTGTCCCATCGGTATCGATGTCGACGCCTTTGTGGAAGCTGCAACCTGCGACCATGCAAAACAGGCCGCTGCCAAACTCGAGACATTCCTGGGCAATCGCCAACTGGTTCTGGGCGTTGACCGGATGGACTATTCCAAAGGGCTGATCCAGCGCTTTGAAGGCATGGCGGATCTGTTTGACCGGCATCCCGACGTACACGGGCAGATATCCTTTACCCAGATCGCCCCGCCTTCACGCTCGGTCGTCGAAGGCTATCAGCTGCTGCGACAGAAGCTGGATGAGCTGTCCGGCCGGATCAATGGCGATTATGGCGATCTCGACTGGATCCCGATCCGCTATCTTGCGCGCGGATATGACCGCGATGAAATCGCTGGCCTCTACCGGCTCGCGAAGGTCTGTCTGGTGACGCCGTTGCAGGACGGAATGAACCTTGTGGCGAAGGAATTCATTGCAGCTCAGGACCCAGAGGACCCCGGCGTACTCGTCCTGTCCCAGTTTGCGGGCGCTGCAGAGCAAATGCAGGAGGCCCTGATCGTCAATCCTTATGATGCCGTCGCGATTGCTGAAGCCGTCTACCGGGCAATCCATATGCCATTGGAAGAACGCAAGATCCGGTGGGCGTCACTGATGGACGGGATCAATCGGCAGGACCTGATCTGGTGGAGGAACCGCTTCCTGGATGCCGTCCCTGCGGATGCGGAGGTGCCTGCACTTTGACAATGGGGAACGATTTGAAGCCGCCGCCGCTGACGGCGGGCGATGCGCTGTTTCTGGATTTTGACGGCACGCTGGCTGGATTGCAGGAAGATCCGGACACGGTGTTTCTGGCACCCGGTCTGGGCAAGGTTCTCGAAAACATTTCAAGCAAGCTCAATGGCGCGCTGACTATTATATCCGGCCGGGATGCGGAAGACCTGTCGGGCCGTGTGCCGACGGGGCTCTGGCGTATCGGGAATCATGGGTTGATCGAACTGGCGCCGGACGAGGTCCCTCCGGAGGAGCGTGCGTCTGCCCCTGATGCCGTGAGCGGCGCGTTTCGTGACATCAGTGTGCGGTTCGCCGGAACGCGTGTGGAAACCAAGGGGCCAATTCTCGCGCTGCATTACCGGCAGGCGCCGGAAGCGGTGGCGGGTATCGAATTGGCGCTCGCGGAGGCTGGCCTGTCAGACGCCGGATATCGCGTGCAACATGGCAAATTCGTGTTCGAGGCAAAGCCGGAAACAGCCCACAAGGGCAAGGCTATCGCCCGCATGATGGGCACCGCACCGTTTGCCGGGCGTCGGGCGGTCATGATCGGGGATGATACGACCGACGAAGATGCTTTCGAGGCTGTCAATCAGCTCGGCGGGTTGACGGTCAAGGTCGGCGCGGGCGACACATTTGCGCAATACCGGCTGGCGAGCGTCGAAACCGTACACGAATATCTGAAGGAGTTGGCAGGGGCATGAGCGGACTGGATCTGGGCATCGTCGGCAATGGCACAGTCGCCGGCCTGATCAATTCACGTGGCGACTATAAATGGTTTTGCCTGCCGCGATTTGATGGCCAGCCCGTCTTCAACCAGTTGATGGGCGGGGGCGGGGCATTCTCAGTCTGGATGGAGGACCTGGCATCGCGCAGCCAGTCTTATGACCATAACAGCGCCATTCTGCGCACGCGCCTTGAATCGCGTGACGGGGCGGTGGTGGAAATTACTGACTTTGCGCCGCGCTTTGAAAATCAGGGCCGCATGTTTCGCCCGGCAGCCCTCGTGCGCCGATTCAAGGTTCTGGCGGGTACGCCGCGCCTGCGCATCACGCTGACCCCTGAGACCGATTGGGGTGGACGCAAACTGAAAGCCGTGCGCGGGGTCAATCATGTTCGCTTCGTCGATGAAGAGTTGAGCTTCCGCGTCACGACGGATGCGCCTGTGTCCTACATTCTGTCTGGTACAAGTTTCATCCTGGACAGGGAGGCCGCTTTCATTCTCGGGGCGGATGAATCCCTGTCCGATCATCCGGAGCGAATCGCGCGCGATTGGGAAGAGCGCACCCGGCTCTACTGGGAACGCTGGGCGCGCAGTCTGGCAGTTCCGTTCGAGTGGCAGCAGGCGGTGATCCGCGCCGCCATCACGCTCAAGCTCTGTGTCTATGAGGAAACCGGCGGCATCGTTGCTGCGCTGACCACCAGTGTACCGGAGCATGAAGGCTCCGAGCGCAACTGGGACTATCGCTATTGCTGGATTCGCGATGCCTATTTCACAGTGACGGCGCTGAATCGTCTCTCGGGCATGGGGACGCTGGAGCACTATATGCGCTGGGTGCGTAATATTGTTGCCCAGTCGAAGGGCGGGCATATTCAGCCGGTCTATGGCATCGGCTTGGAAGCCGATTTGACCGAGGATTTCGCCAGAGATCTGCCGGGCTATCGCGGAATGGGGCCGGTACGGCGCGGAAACCAGGCGGCGGAACATGTCCAGCATGATGTATACGGACAGGTGGTTCTGGGCGTCGCGCAAAGCTTCTTTGACACGCGCCTGATGAAGCGGCCGGGAATCGCTGAATTTGAGCAGCTGGAACCCGTGGGGGAGCGCGCCTTTGCCGTCCACGACACACCGGATGCGGGCATCTGGGAGTTTCGTACGATTTCCCATGTCCACACCTCCTCGGCCATTATGTGCTGGGCGGCGTGCGACCGGCTGTCGAAGATCGCTGCGCATCTGGAGCTTTCCGCGCGCGCAGATTATTGGCGGGAGCGGGCCGGAATCATCCACGCGACCATCCTTGAGAAAGCCTGGAACGAAGAGGTCGGGGCGTTTACCGCTGCCTTCGGCGGAGAAGAGCTTGACGCGTCCGTCCTGCTAATGTCCGAGATTGGATTCATCGCGGCGGAAGACCCTCGCTATGTCTCGACCGTACAGGTGATCAACCGTGACCTGCGCGAGGGCGATCATGTCTATCGGTACAAGGCGACCGATGATTTCGGCAAGCCCAAGACCGCGTTCACTGCGTGCACCTTCTGGCTGGTCGATGCCCTGCACCGGATTGGCCAAACGGAAGAGGCGAGGCGGGTTTTCGAGGCACTTCTGAATGCGCGCAACCATCTCGGTCTCCTATCAGAAGACGTCGACACCGACACCGGCGAGCTGTGGGGGAACTTTCCCCAAACCTATTGCATGGTGGGAATCATCAACTCTGCAGCGCTCCTCAGCCGGCCTTGGAGTCAGGCACTCTGAGGCGAATGCCTAATTTTTGGGCAGCGATGGGCGCGCAATTTCCAATGCCGGGCGGCGACCGGGCGGGACAGGACGGCCTGATCTGGCCGCTTGACCGGGCGGTGCGGTGCGTGCGTTCCTGTCTCTATGGGAGAGGCACCTCAGTTTTTTGATGAAATGGGCGGGTTCGACGGCAACGTTCGGGCCCCCTATTCGAGCTATTCCGGTTGGCTGCAGGAAATGAGCCGGCCTGACATGCTGAAGAAGTCGCTGGATGCGCAGGCTTTCTTCCGGCGTACCGGCATCACGTTCAACGTCTATGGCCAGTCCGAGGCAGACGAGCGGCTGATCCCGTTCGATCTCATCCCCCGCATCATCGGCGCGGGGGAGTGGGCCAATCTGGTGCGCGGCATCGAACAGCGGGTGACGGCGATCAATGCCTTCCTGCATGATATCTATCACCGCCAGGAAATCCTGCGCGCTGGTCGGGTGCCGGAACATTTGATCCGGGAGAACGAAGCGTTCCTTCCGAAGATGATCGGCATGGACCCGCCGGGCGGCATCTACACCCATATTGTCGGGGTGGACCTGGTGCGGACCGGGCCGAACGAATTCTACGTTCTGGAAGACAATGCCCGCACGCCGAGCGGCGTTTCCTACATGCTGGAAAACCGCGAGACGATGCTGAAGATGTTCCCGGAACTCTTCTCGCGCATCAAGGTCCATCCGGTTCAGCAATACCCGACCATGTTGCGTCGATCGCTGGAGCGCTGCGGGCCTCCGGCCGCTGAGGGCAAACGTCCGACCGTGGCGGTGTTGACGCCGGGCATCCACAACTCGGCCTATTTCGAACATGCCTTCCTTGCGGACCAGATGGGTGTGGAACTGGTCGAAGGGCATGACCTTCGTGTCACGGATGGCCGGATAGCGATGCGCACGACACGCGGCTATGAGCCCGTGGATGTGATCTATCGCCGGATCGATGACGATTATCTCGACCCGCTGAATTTTCGGTCGGATTCTATGCTGGGCGTGGCAGGAATTTTCGACGTCTATCGCTCTGGTGGCATAACTATCGCCAATGCGCCCGGCACCGGTATTGCCGACGACAAGGCGATCTATTCCTACATGCCGGAAATCGTCGAATTCTATACCGGCCAGAAGCCGATCCTGCAGAACGTGCCGACCTGGCGCTGCGCCGAGAGGGACGCGCTGGCCTATGTGCTGGAGCATCTGGAAGAACTGGTTGTAAAAGAGGTTCACGGGTCGGGCGGTTATGGCATGCTGGTCGGACCTGCCGCCAGCAAGGCAGAGATCAAGGCCTTCCGGGCCAAGCTGATGGCGAAGCCGGGCAATTATATTGCTCAGCCGACGCTGGCGCTTTCGACGGTCCCTGTGCTGACGAAGGCAGGTCTGGCGCCTCGCCATGTGGACCTGCGCCCCTTTGTTCTGGTCTCGCCGGAAGGTGTGGAAGTCACGCCCGGCGGATTGACGCGAGTTGCCATGAAGAAGGGCTCTTTGGTCGTAAATTCCAGCCAGGGAGGAGGCACCAAGGATACCTGGGTGCTGAAGGAGGACTAGAGATGATGCTCGGCCGAACAGCCGCCGGCCTCTTCTGGCTCGCGCGGTATCTGGAAAGAGCAGAGAACACGACCCGTCTGGCGGAGGCGGGCTTCCGCATGGCGTTGACGCGCGCGGAATCAAATTCAGAGGAATGGCGTTCAGTGGTCACCACCGCCGGGTGTGCGGACTCTTATCTCGCCAAACATGAGATCTTCCGATCCGACAAGGTGATGGATTTCGTCCTGCGCGACAAGGAAAATCCGACCAGCGTGCTGGGCGCATTGCATGCGGCGCGGGAAAATGCCCGGATGACCCGTACCGCCCTGACGCGGGAAGTCTGGGAAGCGATCAACGATGCCTGGATGAGCGTGCGCGATATCCTGCGCCGCCCGGTGCCAGAGCGGGACTTGCCTGAAGTGCTGTCACTGGTGCGTCGTCAGGGTGCGCAGGTGCGCGGCGCGATTACCGGCACGATGCTTCGCAACGACATCTACGATTTTATCCAGATCGGCACTCTGGTTGAGCGCGCCGACAATACATCCCGTATTCTCGATACGAAGTATTATGTCCTTCTGCCGTCCAGCGCCTCGATTGGCTCTTCGCTCGACAATGTGCAATGGGAAATGATCCTTCGGTCTGCGTCTGCCGAGCGCAGTTTCTATTGGCTGCATGGTGGCACAGCGAGCCCGATTGCGATTGCAGACTTTCTGATTTTTGATGCCCGTCTGCCGCGGTCTCTGGCCTTCTGCTACGATATGATTACGGAGCATCTCGGACGGCTCAAGGTGGAGTATCAGGCAAGCACGCCGGCGCATGAACTTGCAATCCGGCAGGAAAATCGGCTGACGGCTTTGAATATCAGCCTCGTCTTTGAGGAGGGGCTGCACGAGTTCCTGACCGGTTTCATGGCAGAGAATGCGGCCTTCTCGGCCCAGATCGAAGCCGACTACAGGTTCAGCGAGTAAGCCATGAGACTCCGCATCGATCATACTACAGTCTATAATTACCAGAAGGCAGCGGTCTATGCGCTGCACCAGGTGCGCAAGCGCCCGCATGACACGGACGGGCAGACCGTCATTTCATGGGATCTCTTTCTTGAGGGTGCAAAGAGTGAAGCGCGTTACCTCGACCAGCATGGCAACAATGTCGAGCTGGTCTCGATTGAGCAGGGCGCGCAGCGTGTGTCGATCTCCTGCCAGGGGGAAGTGGAGACGCGCGATACGTCCGGTGTGCTGAGCGGCGGGCGCATGATGCCGCCGCTTTGGCTTTACCTCCGGTCCACGCCGCTCACGGTCGCCGGGAAGGGGGTCCGGGCGATGGTCGGGCAGCTCGGCAAGGACCCGGCGCGAGACCTCGGGACGTTACATGCCTTGATGGATCTGGTCGCCGAGACCGTCATCTATGACACGACCCTGACAGGGCCGAAAACGACGGCCGAGGAAGCGCTCGCCTTCGGGCAGGGCGTTTGCCAGGACCATACGCATGTCTTCCTGTCGGCTGCGCGGCTGTTGGGCTTTCCGGCGCGCTATTCCAGCGGCTACCTGATGATGCTCGACCGGGTCGATCAGGACGCAGGGCATGCCTGGGCGGAAGCCTGGGTCGACGGACTCGGATGGGTGGGATTTGATGCGTCAAATCGCGTTTCTCCCGACGAACGGTACATTCAGGTTGCAACTGGCCTCGACTATCGCGAAGCTGGTCCGCTATCTGGCGTGATGTATGGCGGCGAGAGCGAAGCAATGTCTGTTTCGGTTCAGGTCCAACAATAGCGTGCGGGACCGGAGGGGTTCGAAGTGACATATTGCGTGGCGATGCGGCTCAACGAAGGGCTCATCTTCATGTCTGACACGCGCACGAATGCGGGTGTCGACAATATCTCGAAGTTTCGGAAGATGTTCACCTGGGAGATTCCAGGCGAGCGTGTGATTACCGTATTGACGGCGGGGAACCTCGCGACGTCGCAGGCCGTGATCAGTCTTCTGGATGAGCGCACCAAGGTCCCGCATGAGCGCAGGCCCAGCCTTTTGGAGGCGCCAACCATGTTCCAGATCGCCAATATTATTGGCGACACGCTCAAGGAAGTGATCAAGACGCAAAAGATGACCGGTCCCGAATCCGAGGCGGACTTCGGTGCGACGATCATCGTGGGCGGCCAGATCAATGGGATGAGCTCGCGCCTCTTCCTAATCTACCCCGAAGGCAACTTCATTGAAGCCAGCGAAGAGACCCCCTTCTTCCAGGTCGGTGAGACCAAGTATGGCCGTCCGATCCTGCTGCGCGCCTATGATAGGGAAATGAGCTTCGAAGAAGCTGTGAAGCTGCTCTACGTGTCATTCGACTCGACCCTGAAGGCCAATCTGTCCGTAGGAATGCCGCTGGACCTACAAGTCGTCGAGGAAGATGGGCTGCGTGTCACGCACCGTCAGCGTGTGGACGAGAATGATCCGTATTTCCACACAATCTCACGCAGCTGGGGCGACGCGCTTAAGCTCGCCTTCCAGTCATTGCCGGATTTCTGTTTCGGGGACGATCCCGCTTAGGCGAAGATGCGTTCGGGGGCGAAGCTGCGATAGAGCTTTTTCGCCATCTCCACGCGCTCTTCAGCGCTCATCCCTTCCGTATCTGCCTTGAGGGTGGCATTGACCAGAGGAAGGATGCCCATGCGGTTTGCGACCTGGATCGCAAGGCCCGGGCGGGCATTCAGTTCGAGCAGCAGCGGCCCCTTGCCCTTGTCGAGCACGATGTCCGCACCAAGATAGCCGAGCCCTGTCACTTCATAGGCTTTGGCGGCCATCAGAAGCATCTCGTCCCAATGAGGGACTTTGAGGTTGCTCAGGGGGTTGGCTGTGTCCGGATGGATTTCCGTTGTCTTGCCATTTTGCATACCGTGCATGGTGCGGCCGGTCACGAGGTCCAGCCCAACACCGACGCCGCCCTTGTGCAGGTTGGCCTTGCCGTCGGATTCTGCTGTCGGCAGGCGCACCATGGCGACAAAGGGAATGCCGCGCAGCACGATGATACGGATGTCCGGCACGCCGCCGAAGCTGATCGGGTCAAACACCTCGTCGAATTTCACCCGGTATTCGATCATGGCCACATCCGGTTGTCCGGACAGGGAGTACATGCCTGAGAGGATGTTGTTAACGTGGAAGCGGAGGTCTTCAAGTAGGGCGCGCTGGCCGTTGGACCGGCGCCAGCCGCCGCGCATCGGCCCTAGAATGACCTGGATACCGTTGCCCTGCGAGCCATTTGCCGGCTTGATCACGCAGCCATCCGGCTTGTCCAGAAGCTTTTCTAGGTTGCGCATGTCCAGCGGGTTGCGGATCAGGCCATAGAGTTCCGGCGTCGCGATGCCGGCTTCGATGGCGAGGCGTTTGGTCTCGGTCTTGTCATTCACAAGCCGCATGAGGCGACGCGGATTGAGGTCATTTACGAGACGGAGATTCCGCTCATTGATGCCAAGCAGTCCGGCTTTGCGCAGGGCAATCCAGGTGCGGATCATTTTTCCGCCTGCTTCGCCAGTTCACGGAAACGGATGATCTCGCTGACGCGCAGGCCGGTATATTTGCCCATCAGCAGGCAGGCTGCCATCAGGATCAGCAACAGTTCAGGGAAGTTGAACAGCAGGTATTCAACATGCTGGTTCGTCATCACCAGATACGAGAGGGATGCGATCAGCAGGGACCCGGCGCCCGCCTTGATGGCGTCTTCGGCGGAATACTCTTCCCACATGATCGACATGCGTTCGATCGTCATGGTCAAGATCACCATCGGGAACAGCGAGATGGACAAGCCCATGCGCATGTTTGCGCCATTGAAGACCTGCGCGATGACCGCCATGCAGATCACGATGAAGATCAGCACCACCGCGAGCCGGGGCACCAGCAGTAATCGGAGCTTCTCGAGATAGAATCGCATGGCAAGGCCGAGCGCGACCAGCATGGTGAACAGGATAATGCCATTCAGCAGGGCCGTCTCGCGGAACGCGATGCCGATCAGAATGGGCATGAACGTGCCGAGCGTCTCGATCCCGATAAATTGGCGCATGAAGACCAGCAGAACGATGCCTGCAGGAATGGTGATCAGCACCTGGTAGACCAGTTGCGTGGTCACCGGCAGGCGGTCGAAACTGAACAGCTCGACCGGATTGCGTGCCTCGCGGGCAGCTTTGCGCACGACGTCTGAGGTCGAGGAATCTATGGGTTGGATCGAGACTTGCGGTTCGAAGTCGAACACGCCGTCTGCGCGGATCATTTCTTCCGTGCCATACCAGATGGTGAAGAACTCTTTCGGGTCCGGCCCGATGAAGTAGCGCTTGTCGCGCCCCTCGACATGGTATTCGAGCCAATGCTGCACTTCGGTACGCCGGCGGGCCTCATCCAGATACACGCCATTCGCGACGCGCGCGCGGATTCCCTGGCTCTGCAGGGCTTCAGCCGCAAGTGTCAGCCGGTCGAGCGGCGGGGGCAGGGCCGGCAGCAACGCCTCGATCTCATCAGCGTCCTTCTCGACGAAGATCTCCTGCAGGATCAGTTCCGCGAGGGATTCATTGTCAGCTGAGCGCCGGCGCATGTCCGATGACCAGACGATAAAGGCCTGGCGTTCAAGATCGTTGAGCGAGCCTGGTGGTTCGCGGTCTGCCGGACGGTGCATCTCGGCAGGCAGGGGGGAGCGCTGGGTCTCGCCTTCGAGGCGCGCGCGATAGCGCAGCACTTTGCGGTCATCCGGATAACGGTAGGTCCAGATCGCCTTGCGGCCATCTTCGTCATCGGACTCGAGGCGCAGGCCGAAGGCGCCATTATAGTATTGTTCCTGCGACACGCTGCGGGTGTCGCTGTTTGACGGAATAAAGGTTTCGATGCGTACCGGTTGATTGGCCGTGTCAAAGTCGAGATAGACTTCAAAGTCCCAGGTTGTGGTCTGGGCCCCCGGCGTGAGCGGGTACTTGTACTGGAATACCTTGATGCCGAAGATCGTCAGCGCGATCACCGTCAGCACAAGTGCCAGGAGGCGGGTGTGAAAGGTACTAGTCACGCTCAGGTACGTTACATTCGTCGTCTGCAATGAAGGTCGAGGCAGAATCGACCAGGATGCGGGACGCGAGGAATTCGCGACCGATCAGGATGTCGTATTCAAAGTCCTCACGGTCGGCAAGATTGACTTCCGCCAGGCCGCGTACGCCTCCGAGACAAACGGGCAGGTGAATTACAGGACGGCGGATCGTGCCGCCGGTTTTAAGCTTGATGAGCGCAAAGCGGCGCACGTCCTGATCGTAGCGGACTGTGCGGCCATTCTTGCCGCGCAGGCGAAATGTCACCCAGTCGTCCTTGCCGGACTTCTTGTACACTTTCACGTCGCGGGCATAGACCGATGAGGAATCGGCGCCGGTATCAAGTTTGCCTTTCATTTCAAGGCCTAACTTGCCGACGTGGACATCCTCGACATAGCCGAGCACCGTCATGTCGTCGCGGCCTTCACGCTCTGCCATGGCCGGTGTTGTGGCCAGGCTGAAGGCGATTGCAGAAATGATGGGCAGTCTCCACGGGTTCACGAGGGGGCTCTCCTTTTAACCTTACGGGCCGGACCTGTCGGGCGGCAGTCGCCTTAGCATGAGGGAGCGGGGGACGATAGCTGCTGGACGTAGCGCTTCGCGGCCGCAAAGACACCCGATTCATGGCGAAAAAAGGGAGAGGGCTGTGAGTTAACGACATCGCTGTGGCTGCAACGCACCAATGCCGATCGGGTTCACAATAAACTTATGCGGAAATCGGGAAGACCGGCCAGGTGTCAACGATCGCGCCATCCTCATAGACCGCGATGTCTCCGAACTGCAGGAAGACGGCTTCGCTCTGCTCCGGCCGCAGGAACACAAACTCGTCTGGCTGAATGGAAAGCTCCGGCCCGGCATTCATCATTTCCTGGTTCGAGGAGCGTCCGAAAGTCTTGTTGTATTCAAGGCCCGGCGGGTCGACCGGTTTGGCCAGCCAGTGGCCGCCATGGATGAAGATCGTCTTTTTCGAATTTGGGTTCCACGCCGCAGACGGGCCGCTCGCAAATTCGAGGCCGGGCAGGCGGGTTTTGTCGAGAGACTTGATCACCGGGGTCGCAATGAAGCTGGCTGGCTGGTGCGGTTCCAGCAATTCGGTGTCGAAATGCGTCGGCTTGACGAGGCAGGAGCCCGCGGAGACTTCGTTGGCGATGTCGGTGGACTGGTAGTAGCGATAGGTCGGGCTGCCAGCGGCATTGCGAGTGAGACCGGGCATTCTATCGCTTCCGATCAGATCGTTGGCCTGTGCCAAAGCGGTCTCATAAGTGTTCCATGCGCCTTTCAAAGCCTTGTCGCGCCAGCCCATGGTGGTCGGCAGGGATGGGATGTGCGGCTCGTACCCCATGAAGCCGGTGAATTCGAGATTGGGGTCGGCTTCGATCGCTTCGATCGTGGCGCCGAGCGCAGGACCCGGTTCGAAACCACCCCGGTGCAGGCCGACATCCAGTTCCAGAACGAGTTTCAGCGTCCGGCCGAGGTCTGCAGCAAGCGCGGAATATTGCTGCAGCCTCGCAGGCGTATCGATCAACCATTGAATGTTGTCCGCCGCCGCGCTGGTATTTGCCGGCAGGGTTTCGAAATAGTGTTTCGCAGCGTGTACAGGCAGCGGCTTGCCGACGAGCTGGCTCGCTTCCGGCATGTCGACCGAGAGTTTGGACAGCATGGGCTGGTTGAACGTCATCAGCCGGTCGGTGCCGGACAGGTTCCGGATATGCGAGATCAGGTCAATCGAGGGCAGGGACTTGGCGACGATGCGATAGCCCATGCCGGATGGCAGGTGCGTTTTCAGGGTCCGGACGTTTTCCGACAGGCGTGCGCGGTCGATCACGAGCGTCGGCCAGGCGATACCAGCACCGATCAGGGCGGCCTGGATGCTGAGAAAATATGGATCTCGCGGCCCGCTGTGGTCATGCGGTTTGTTCATCAGGACGGCTCCTCCAGCGATGACGGCAGCGCCACCCAGAAACAGGGTGCGACGCGAAAATTCAGGCATCGAAATCTTCTCCGAACAAGTGCGCCAGATGCGAATTTAAGAACTTGCCGTCCGGGTCGAGTGTGGCGCGAAGGTCCAGGAAGGTCTGATAATCTGGATACAGGCCCATCAGCTCGTCCTTGCCGAGCGAATGCAGCTTTCCCCAATGAGGCCGGCCGCCATGGGCGCGATGGATCGGTTCCAGAACCGAGAAGAAATAGTCGTAAGGCTCGTCCACGGCGGCATGCGTCGCGATCGACATGCGCGGCCCGTCATTGAAGGGGCTGAGCCAGGCATCATCTGGCGCCGTGATGCGGACTTCCATCGGGAAGAACGTGTCCTTGCGGGATTCGAGGGCACCGATGATTGCCCTCAGGCAAGTCAGGCCGTTCTCGAGCGGGATATGGTATTCCATCTCGTTGAACTTTGTCGGCCGGGCGGTGGAGAGCAGTTTCCAATAGGCATCGGAGCTTTCTTCCACGACGCCATGTGGCAGGCTGCCGGCAGCAATGCGTCGCCGCAGCCAGGGCGCCCATCCGAAGATGTCGCGCAGGTCTTTCAGGCCCGACAGCGTGTCTTCGTCCTCATCCGAAACGCGGCCGGAGACTTCGCCTTCGAACATGTCATGAGAGATGCCGGCGGCCATTCCGGTGAAGGGAAAATAGTAGAACTCGAAATTGCGATGCTGCTCTGAAAGCGCCATCGCCTGGTCCATGATATTGTCCAGCGTGTCGACCCAGACGCGGCGCTTCAGATTGTAGGCGGGCACGCATTTCAGCGTGTACTGGGTGATCACGCCGAGCGCGCCGAGCGACACGCGGCCAGCGGAGAACAAAGCAGGGTCGGAGGCGGCGGTGACATCACGCACGTCTCCGGACGCGGTCACGAGCCGGAAGCCTTCGACATGCGCGTGCAGCGGCTGTAGCGTCCGGCCCGTGCCGTGCGTTGATGTGGAGAAAGAACCCGCCAGTGTCTGCACATCGACGTCCGGCAGATTCTGCAGAGCGAGGCCAGCGGCGTCCAGCTCGCGAGCCGCCTGCCGAATGCGCGTGCCCGCGCCAATCGTGACGATGCCCGTGGCGGCGTCTGACGACACCAGTCCGGAAAAGCGGCTGGCATCCACGATCAGATGCTCTGAGGGGACGAGGCCTGTGAAGGAATGTCCACTGCCGACCGGTCGGACGCGCTGCGCGCCGGTAATGGCGGTGGCGAGTTCGTCTTCGGTGGCTGGCACGGCAATCTGCTTCGGCGTGGATTGCTGGATGCCAGACCAGTTCGACCAGGCGACTTCTCCGTCCGGGGCAGGCGGCAGGCCGGGATTGTACCCGTCGCGCGTGAAATCCTTCATGCTCCAGGCGGCGTACTGGACGCCGGGAATTGCGACAGCTGTGGCGAGCCCGGCAGAGCCGAGCAGGATCGCGCGCCGGGTCGTGCTCATGGCTGGCCCTCCGTGGACATGAATTCAATGAGGGCGCGGAAATCCTCATCCGTGCAGTCAGGGCAGTAGCCCATGGGCGGCATGGCGCCGCGTCCGGTGTGGACTGAAGCGAGGACGCCCTCCAGGCCGCGTTCCTCCAGCCGTGGGGTCCAGGCGGCGGTGTGACCGCTCAGCGGCGCCCCAAGCCCGTCCAGCGCATGGCACGCCCGGCAGGACCGGTCATAAATGGCGGCAAGAGTGGGATCAGCCGGAACCAGAGTTTCGGCGAGGGAGACGTGGGCGGCATCAGGCACCACAATTGCCGGTCCGGATTCGGCTGGGGGCTGCGAACAGGCGCTTATGGATGCCAGCAAAAGCAAGCCGCAGAATTTCCTCACCACACAACCTCCCGACCGGCACCCTTTTGGGTTTAGATAGTCATTGCTATCTTTTAGCTCGGCAACGCACCCTTGTCCATCATCTGATGGAAATTGCGGTTGGTCTAGTTGTCGCTCGATGCGTTCCGGACGTCTTCGTTCAGCGCGGCCAGCTTGAGACTGACGGCATAGGCTTTCCGTGTCTCCATGCCTGCGAGGATCATGCCCGCTTGTTCAGAGCGCATCAGGCGCATGAAGCCAGCAGCAAAATCAGAATCCATCTGATTGAAAATTGAGGCCGCCTGGTCCGGTTTCATCGTCCCGTACATGCGGGCGAGGTGTTCCATGTCGTCGTTCGAGGCGTCCTGTAGCTGGCCCCAGCGCTCCTGGAGCGTCTGCTGCACGGCCTCAAGGTCTGACGCACGGCGGTCGAGTTCCTGCTGGCGGGAGAGAAGCTCGAGTTCCAGCTCCTGCAGGGCCGCTTGCTGTTCTTTCAGCTTCTTCTGGTCGTCTGCCAGGAGGGCGGCTGTCTCCGCGTTGAAGCAGACCTGATCGATCTGACGTGGATCGGGCAGGGCCGCGGTGGCAGCCACAGCAGAGGCGAGCTTGTCGGCGTGGTCCGGGGCATGGGTAGATTCGGCAATGGCCAGATTGCTCGGCAGGAACCGCACTGCGGCGCCCAGCGTGAACAGGAAGCCGAGGGTGAGCAGGACGTAGGAGCGGCTGTTTTTGAGGGACTTCATGGCGGGTAACCAGTTCAGAGTTGAGCGGGTCAGCGCCCCGTTGTTTCGGCAAGGGGGCGATAGTCTTCGTCGGCGGCTTCGGTCATTTCGCGCATCTCTTGCATGACACGGTTCATGTCCATGATGCGGGTCTTGGACTGATCGAGGATGATGCGCATCATCGTGCTGAGTTCAGCTTGCGAGGCTGTGACCTGGTCGACGGCGTCCTTCTGGGTGGCTTCCAGCGAGGCTTTGAGCTGTTCCAGGCGGATGCAGGTCTGTTTGGCGTCTTCCAGCTGTGTGGAGAGGCGCGCAGCCATTTCGCCGACATGCGAGCGAGTGTCTTTTGTCGAGCTGGACATGGCGGCGACGGATTTGTTCATGGCCATGATGGTTGCGCCGAGACCGTCCCGTGTGTTCTGCAGCGCCTTCAGGCGGCGGTTCAGCACGAAGCAGTAAACGCATGCAGCGAACGAAACGAGGATGATGGCGATGTCGGTGGCTTGAATCGGCATGGCGCTCACCTCAACAGGAATTCAGTGATCAGGACGCCGTCGGAGACACCCCCGCCCAGTACCAGCTCGGCCCGTCGGCCCAGTTGCTCGCGCATATGAGCGTAGAAATCGGGGTTTTCGAAATCACTGAGTTCGACCGACCGGAGGTAGTTGGTAAACGCGTCGATCAGCACCGGTTCGGCGCTTTGAACCATACTGGTGCCTTCTGCGTCGGTTACCACGGCGAGTTTCATCTTCAGGTAACGGGTCGCGGGCTCACTGCCGATCGTGATCAGGATGTCGCGCAGTTCGACGTAGGACTGATCCTTTTGCGCGATGGGGTCAGCAACCGGACCTGTTTCAGCAACCGGGCAGGCGGTTGGTCCGGTCGGTGGATCAGACGCCAGAACGTAGACGGTGGCGAAGGAACTGGTCATGGCGCCCACAGCAAGAATGGCCAGGCCGACGATCCCGCCGCCCGACTTTTTCGCGCCAGTCTGAACACCGCCCTCCACGGCTTGTTCGCCAGCTTTCGCCGCACTTTTCTTCGCCATCCGGTTCCCAGTATCCCAAGACTCCCAAGGCTTCTTATTTAGGTCTTCGGGTAAAGGAACCGTTAATAATTTTCGGCCAGATATTAACCATTCCACCGATCCGCCCAGATACGGGAAGTGCCGATTCATGAATTTTCTCGACAACCTCAAAGCCTTACCAGTGAGCCGGCAGATCATGCTGGCGCTCTCCGTGCTGGGGGTGGTCGCCGTCATGACCTTCATGGTCCAGGGGGCCATGAAACAGCCTATGGCATTGCTGTATTCGGGGCTCGATCCCGCCGTAACCGGCGAGATCATCGACGCACTCGACAAGAATGCGACGAAATACGAGATCAAGGGCGATGCGATCCTCGTGCCGCAGAAGGATCGTGATTCGGTCCGCTTCGCGCTGGCCCGTGATGGTTTGCCGAAACAATCGGTGCAGGGCTATGAACTGCTCGACAACGTAAACGGCTTCTCGGTCACTTCCGAGATGTACAACGCCGCCTATTGGCGCGCGAAAGAGGGGGAGCTGACACGCACCATCTTGTCAGTTCCGGGGGTCCAGTCAGCGCGCGTGCACATCGGTGCAAGCCTGCGTTCGGGATTTTCCCGCTCTGACCCGGCGCAGACCGCATCGGTGACCTTGTCTTCAGCTCACGATCTGACGGCCAATCAGGCGCAGGGTATCCAGTACCTCGTCGCGCTCGCCGTATCCGGCCTGAGCCCGGAAGAGGTCGCCGTGATCGATCTCAACAAGGGCATTCTGGCCGGACCTGGTATGAACTCGTCCGAACAGCCGGGCGTGCAGGCCGAGTCCCAGGAAGCCCAGCTGGAACAAAAGATCATGCGCCTGATCGAGGCGCGCGTCGGACCGGGCAACGCTCGCGTGTCGGTCTCCGTCGATGTCAGCCGCGAGCGCCAGCGTACCTCAGCCATCACCTATGATCCGGATTCCCGCGTCGTCCGCAGCCGCACGACCGGCGATGTCGCTGAGACCCGCGGCGGCACATCCGGTGCGCTGACCGTGTCGAGCAACCTGCCACAAGGCGCCAGCCCGACAGGCAACCAGAGCAATAGCTCGACCAAGAATTCATCTGAATCTGTCTCCTACGAGATCAACGAGACGCGGACCGAAACCGAGCGCATGCCGGGTCAGGTTGAGCGCATCTCGGTGGCCGTGCTTCTCAACGAACAGGTGCTGGGACTGGATGCTGCAGCACCGGATGCAGCGACAGTGAACGACCAGATGGTGGCTGACTTCCGCCAGCTCGTCATGTCCGCGATCGGGCTGGACCTTGGCCGCGGGGACAATCTGACGGTGGAGTTCATGCCTTTTCAGGTCGCGCCGGTCGATGACCTTGTCGCCGCGCCGAGCATGATGGACCAGCTGATGGAACGTTACATGTGGTCCGGCATTCAGATCCTTGTGCTGGGTCTTGTCGTGATCGTGCTGGCTCTCGGTGTGGTGCGTCCGCTGCTGAAACAGCCTAAGCAGAATGCGCTGGGAATGGATGATACCGACGCCGCTGGCGGGCTCGACGCGATTGCCGCTGATCCGTTCCTTTCGCTGAAAGATTACGCCACAGAACGACAGGACGACGCCGCAGCGATCCTTCAGGAATGGCTGAACGAAGACCGTAAGGTGGCCGTCAATGAGTAACGCCCTGCTTTCAAGCCTGCCGCGGTTCGACAAGGATGATCAGCATCCGGCAGAACAGCTGCGGCGCATGCTGGGTCAAATGAAGGCCGCTGCCGCACGCCCCACGGTTGCTGCGCCTGTTGAGGAAATTGTCGAGGAAGACGTCGCGTCGCCCGAGGTGGACCTCGGTCCGTCGCTGGCCGAGGTGGACGGTCTGATCGGCCAATTGTCGTCGGCCCTGACGCGGATTGAATCTGAATCCCGCAATCAGGCGATGCAGGTCACCCAGTCGCTGGCCGCCCGCCTGTTTCCGGAACTGTCACGTAAATTCCTGGCTGAAGAGATCGGCCAGCACCTGACCCGCCTTGTGCCTGCATCGGCCCCTGCCGTCGAGATCCGCGCGCGTCCACACATGCTGGAAAAGCTGGAGCCGATTATTGCCCGCCATCCGGGCATGGCCGGGCGCTACACGCTTGTTCCGGCGAGCATTTCGGACGACCCCCGCGTGCAGGTTTCGTGGAAGACCGGCGGCGTCACATTTGATTTCGAGGGCCTGCTGGCAGCCTGCCTTGCCCATCTGGACCCCGCACAAACACTCATCGAGGAGTAGACTCATGGCCACCCCAATGGAAGCCGAATCGAAGGCCGCAGACATGGAACGCCGTGATGCATCATCTGCAAACCAGCACCGGCGAACCATCTTCAGTGTGCCAGTGACCGTGACCGTATCGATTGGTCAAGCGCGTCTCAGCGTGTCGGAGATTCTGGAGCTTCAACCGGAATCCATCGTCCCGCTGACCTCACGCATTGAGGATCCGGTCGATCTGACCATCGACAACAAGATCATCGCAAAAGGCGAACTGGTGGAAACCGAAGACGGCTCGCTTGGCGTGAAGATCACGGAGATACCGGAGCAGGCCTACGATGATCTGGGCTAGGGCAGGGGGTCTTTTCCTCCGCTTCAGCATAGTATTCGTTTTCGTGGCGGTGGGCTTTGGGCTCGCCGCACATGCACAAGGTGCGCCGGCACTTGATCCGGTGCCGAGCCTGAACGACGTCCTGAACGGCAATGGCCAGGGTGGCCTCAGCCGTTCCGTAATCCAGCTGTTCCTGCTGGTCTCGGTGCTCAGCCTCGTGCCTGCCATAGCCATGATGGTCACCTGTCTGCCGTTCATGGTGATCGTCTTTTCATTCATGCGCCAGGCGATCGGCGTTCCGTCAGCTCCGCCCAATATGATGATCATGGCGCTGGCCATGTTCCTGACCTTCTTTGTGATGGAGCCGGTCTTCACCAGTGCCTGGGACAACGGGATCTCGCCTTACATGGACGGCGTGCTGACGGAAGAGCAGGCCTGGGTCACGACCACAGACCCGTTTCGCACATTCATGACCGGCCGGACCGATCCTGAAACGATCATTGTGCTCAGCGATGCGCTCAACCGGCCGCTGGCTGAAGGGGAGGCGCCGTCTTTCCCGCTGTTGGCCACGGGCTTCATGCTGTCCGAAGTGAAGCATGCTTTCCAGATCGGTTTCGTGATCTTCCTGCCCTTCATGGTGATCGACCTGGTCGTCGCCTCGGTCCTGATGGCCGTCGGTATGATGATGGTGCCGCCAACTGTTGTGTCTCTGCCGTTCAAACTGGGATTTTTTGTTCTGGCGGACGGCTGGCTTAAGATTACGGAAGCCATTTTGCGCGGATATGCAGGATGAGCTCAGCCCTGTCTGCTTCAAATGTCGAAAGCCTTCCGGCGCGCCGCGCCCAGCAGATGGCTGCCCGTGCCCCGCAGCCGGCCCCGATCAGCTCTGCCCAGCGCGCGGCCGTGATCATCGCCCTTCTGGGAGAGAGCGCCGCCAAGCCGATTGTCGAGAAGCTCGACGATGCGGCCGTCGCCAAGGTCGCTACGGCGCTCGAGAATATCTCGATGCTGACGCGCGACGAGCTGATCGAGATCGTCATGGATTTCATCGGCCACCTGCGGCGCACCAGTGGCGCTATGCGCGGCGGACGCACACGGGCGAAGGAAGTGCTCACCAGTGTCGTGGAACCTGGCCGCCTGAACGTGCTGTTCCAGGAAACCAAGTCCGATACGGTCGATGAAGACGGTGAGGAACTGACGGTATGGGAACGCGTCGAGCGCAAGGAACCGAAGCAGATCGCGACCTACTTGGCGCGCCTTTCTCCGAACCTGATTGCCTTGATTCTGCAGAAGCTGGACGTGTCTGTCGCGTCTGAAGTGCTTGGCCATATGGACGGCGAGAAGCTGGGTCCGATGATTGGCCACATGGTCGAACCGCGTAAGACAGATCCCGGTGTGGAGCAGGTCCTCGGCCGCATGGTCGAGATGGAATTTCTCAACATCGTTCAGGAAGTGTCCGAGGAAGAAGGCGACAATCTCTCCAATGTGGGAGAGCTGCTCAGCCTGATCTCGTCGGAGAAGCGCGACAGTCTCGTGGCCTTTCTGCGCTCCAAGCACGAGGACAAGCTGGAAGGCATCGAGAAGTCGATCTTCACCATCGATGGCTTGCCGGACCTGCTGCCGAAAAATGCTGTGCCGGTCGTGTTCCGCGAAGTTGACCAGTCTTTCCTGCTGAAGCTCCTGAGCAGCCTGCAGGGGGCAAATGGAAAAGTGTCAGACTATCTGCTGGGCAGCATTTCCTCGCGCCTGGCAGACCAGTTCCGCGACGATCTCGGTTCGGCAAAGCCCATGACACCGGATGCGGCTGAAATCGTGCAGCGCGAATTCCTGAACACGCTGATGGGCCTCAAACGCCGCGGCCTGATTGTTCTGGAACGCCAGGAGAGCCAGGGCGCCTGAAGCGTCCAGGCTCTGCTTTCAGATAATCCCTAGCGAATGACCAGTTCGGCGTGGATTGCGCCGGCAGTCTTCATTGAGCGTATGATGTCTGACATTTCCTGCGGCGTTACACCGAGGGCGTTAAGCCCTGAGATCAGCTCTGACAGGGTCACGTTCGGCTGCAGAATGGCGATATTGCCGCTGCCTGTCTGTCCGATGGAAATCTCGGACCGTGGCAGGACCTCGGTTTCGCCCCGCCCAAAGGCGTTTGGTTGGGACGCGACCGGCGTTTCCGAGATCTTGATCGAGATATTGCCTTGCGCGATCGCGACCCTGGAAATGCTCACGTCCTCTCCAAGGACAATGGTGCCGGACTTTTCATCGATCACGATCCGCGCCGGTGTCACGACCGGGACGGTCAGGTTCTCGATGTTGGCCAGAACGCGGGCCGGGGAGTCCTGCAGCAAGGCAAAGTCGAGTTCGACGGTGCCCGGATCGCGCATATAGGCGACCCGTTGGCCCATTTCGCCATTGATCGCATCCTCGATCCGCGCTGCCGTGGTGAAGTCCGGATTACGCAGGGAGAGCGTCAGCTGGCCGAGCTGGTTGAAGTCATAGTCCAGTTCGCGTTCGACTCTGGCGCCGTTCGGGACCGCACCGGTCGTCGGCGTTCCGCGCGTCTCGCGTGCGCCTTGCGCCTGGACATCAATACCGCTGACGATGATCGAGCCCTGTGCGACCGCGTAGATCTCATTGTCTGCGCCCTTCATCGGCGTCAGGATCAGCGTTCCGCCTTCGAGGCTCTTGGCGTCGCCGATTGAAGCGACGGTCACGTCGATGCTGGAGCCAGAGCGCGCGAAAGAGGGCAGGGTGGCCGTGACGAGAACTGCGGCGACATTCTTCGGCTTGATTTCCTCGCCCTGCACGTTCACGCCGAGACGCTCGAGCATATAGGAGAGGGAGTCCTCGGTGAACGGGGAGTTTTTTACCGTGTCGCCCGTGCCATTCAGGCCGACCACGATGCCATAGCCGACCAGGTCGTTCTCGCGGATGCCTTCAACATCAACGATGTCCCGGATCCGGATGTCCGCGACGGCGGAGAAGGAGAGTGTTGCGGCCGAGAAAACCGCGAAGATCAGCGCAGACAGTTTCATGGTGTTACCTCATGAAGTTCAGCAGGCTGAGATTCGAAAGCCTGGCGGTAAGGGTGTAGGATGCTTCAAGACCGGTTTCGAGCTGTTTCAGTTCCGATGCGGCTTCATACTGGTCGCGGGCGGTCATCTGGTTGAATGTTTGCGTCAGGATCGTTTCCTCAACATCGAGTGAGTCGAGGGATGAACTGATTTGAGCCTGTTGGATACCACGTTGGGCACGTACATTGGTCAGCGCAGCCTGGCCATCTGCCAGAGTATCGGATGCCGCCAGAACGGCATCGCTGTTGCCATCAAATAGCGCGAGCGTTTCATCGGATCCGGAAAGGGCAAGAACGGCCAGGCCCCAGAGGCTCTGCGTAATGGCCGGGTCAGTGCCCGTCACGCCAGCTGGATCAGAGGACGTGGAAGTTCCGGAATAGATACCGGACTGCCAACCACCGCCGGGTGTGTTGAAATAGGTGTCCATCTGTGTGGCAAAATCTGCTGCATCGGTCGCTGTCGCGGCCATGGAGCGGACGTCGGAGAGGAAAATGTCAGCATCCGCGAACGGCTTCGTGTTGGTGGCGTCGCCCGCGAACAGGTATCGTTCGCCATGGCGCGTGTTCAGTGCCGAGAACGTCGCTTCAAGAGCCGCCTGAGCGTCTCGGACAACCGCTTCACGGGCGGTGAAGTCTTCCGAACCGAGCGCGCCTTTCATGCGCACGCTCAGCTGGCCGATATTGTCGTCTACCGATGTCAGGGTTTGCTGAATGACGTCGAGCCGGCCGCCCCGAAGGGTCAGTTGTGTGCGCTCGTTTGCGATATCGGAGACGGCCTTCTGACCCAGCATCGCCTTGCCGATACGGCCGGACAGATGTGCGGTCAGATCCTGGTATTGACCTGTCACAGCCTCTACCGAGGTCGTATCGAGCCGGTCTCGAAGCCGGTTTACGGTCTCATTCAGACCGGCGGAATGCAGGGTGACGGGAAGGGTCAGGCGCATGTCGTCAGATCTCCATCAACCGGTCGATCATATTGCTGGCAATCTGGATCACTCGGGCATTGGCGGCGTAGGCTTGTTCGATCAGCAGGAGGTCTTGCATCTGCTGGTCCACGTCGACCCCCGTCTCGGACAGTTCCGCATCGGCCATCACCGTGTATTGGGCGGACGTCGATGACAGGATCGCTTCGTGGCTGACGCGCTTCTGGCCGGTGTTCGAGGCAAACTGGGCGAGCAGTTCGCTGGATGAATAACTGCCCTGAATGCCACTGGAATTGATCGGGCGGACCGACTTGATCGCGTCCAGCATCTTGTTCAGGATCGTTGCATCGCCGGAAGGACCTTCACTCGCGGCGCCGATGCCGTCGCGCAGCCGCCACATCTGGCCGCCCTGGTCCGGATCGACCGCTGGGTTCAGGGCGAGACGACCGGCAAGGCCGGGATCGCCGGAGCCGTCGGAATCGATAAACAGGCCTTGCGCGCCCGGTGCTTTCGTCGGGTCGATGGAATCATCAGACAGGCGTGCAATGAGGTCGCTGGCCAGCGTGTCGAGCTGGGCGCTGAACGCGGGCATGTCTGTGTCGCGCAGCGTGAACAGCGCGCCGAACATGCCGCTGGAGACAGCGCCATAGGAGGATGTGCCGGGGGTAATGGAAATTCCGCCTACGGTCAGACCGGACAGGTCTCCATCGGCGAGAGTTTGCTCGGGCCCGAAGGCAGAGGAGGGGGTGAATTCGATCTGCCGGGCGGTGCTCTGCAGAAGATAGACACCTTCCGGCGTAACAATGTCGATTGCGCCGCTATCGCGCTGGACCGTCTGTACCGGCATGTATTCCGATATCTGGTCGAGCAGGCGTCCACGCTCGTCGATCAGCGCTGCGGCCTGGCCGGATGTGCGGTCGATCTTGGCGAGTTTGGCGTTGATGGTCTCAATGCCCTTCAGAGCAGAGTTCACTGTGGTGACGCCATCTGCAATTTCGCGGTCTACTTCAGAGCGCAGATTGGTCGCGAAGTCGGACAGGTTGTTGAATTCGTTGACGAGGGAGTTTGCCGACTGAAGCACAGCATTCATGTCGGATCCGGACTCCGGGGAGACGGCAAGGTTTGAAAGCGCCGTTTCGAAGCCTGAGAAGAGCGTGAAGATACCTGAGCCACTGGCCGTGCTGCCGACGCGTGTGGAAATCGTGTTCCAGGTTGAAGCGAGCACGTCAGACTGCGAGAGGTCGCTGCCCAGCGTGCGGCGCTCGGCCGAAAGCATCTCGTCGCCGGAGCGGGCGATGCCGGCCGAGCGCACGCCCGCCGAAGCGCCACCGAGAATGTTCTCGGCGACAACGAGGGACCGGCGGACATAGCCCGCCGTCGTCGAGTTTGCGACGTTAGTTGCAACAATGTCGGCCCTTTGACTTGTGATCTTAAGGCCGGTTTGTGCTGCGTGAATGGCGCTCGATATGGTCACTTACGTGCCGTCCCCCGGGGCGCGGATCAGCGCTTCAGATTCGTGGTTTCCTGAAGCATTTCATCCACGGTCTGAACGATCTTTGCGTTTGAAGAATAGGCGCGTTGCGTTTCGATCAGGTCGGTCAGTTCGGCCGCGATATCCGTGGCCGATTCCATCAGCGAGTAACCCGAAACCGTTCCGACCGGGCCGGAACCTGCGTCCCAGAGATAGAGGCTACCCGAGGAGGAGGAGACCGAGAAAGCCTGGCCGTCGAGCGCCGTCAGGCCGTTCATGTTCGGAACATCTCCGACCGGGATCTGGTAGAGCGTACGACGCAGACCGGTATCGTAGACTGCTTGCAAAAAGCCGTTCTCGTCGATCTCGACCGAAGCCAGATCGCCCAGCGGCGCGCCATCCTTGGTCACAGCGGTCGGCGAGTAAGGACCTGCCAGCTGGGTAATGCCGGCGCTATCGTCGGGTCGGCCGATGAAGATGCTGACCGGGCCATGCTCAAGAGTCATCGACAGCTTGCCCGTAGCCGCATCATAGGAGACGCCACCGCTGGCTGTGGCTGAGGCAATCCGTCCGCCATTTGCGGCGGTGTCGTCAAACACGAGGTTCAGATCGCCAATAGAAGTCAGCGGATCGCCGGCACTGTCCAGGAATTTTACATCCCAAGCGTTCGATGAGCCTGAGCCGGGCACAACCGGTGTGAATTCCATCGTCAGCGTCTGCGCGCGGCCAAGATTGTCGAAGTATTCGATTGGCAGGGAATAAGGATCGCCCGAACCACCGGCAGTGGTTGCGTCGGCCGGAAGGTTGATGCCGAGCTCCATACTGGTCGTTGGCGACGCCGTGAACTGCGAGGTCGCGATGTTCACAGGCTCGAGGTTCAGGCCGCTATTGCGGCTGACATTGCCAATGTCGCCTGAGGAGTCTGCCGGCCAACCAAGCAGGAACATGCCACTCTGGGTACGAAGGTAGCCGTTCTGGTCAGTATAAAATGAACCGGTCGGCACCATCATGAGCGAACGTTCGGAGGGAACAGCGCCGATGCCGCCGCTATTCGTTACAGGAATGAGACCGCGGCCTGCGACGGCGATATCGGTCGCGTTGCCAGTGGAGGTGAGCGGTCCTGTCGCTGAAACATCCTTGTACGACTGCACACGAACACCGCCGGCCGCATAGGCGGACGAGCGTTGCTTGAGCACCATGCTCGAGAAGTCCACCTGGCTGCGTTTGTAGCCATAGGTCGACGAGTTGGCGATGTTGTCGGAGATGGTGGAAAGGCGGGCGGAGTTGACACTCAACCCCATCACTCCCGCGTTCAGGGACGAAGAAATGCTCATGTCGGTTGCTCCTGCAAAGTGACGCAGCCGAAAGTAGATCTGGTTGGTTAATGGCGAGATAACTCGCCTTAACCTGGTAAATTTATCGGGTCAGGATGGTAATCGAGATCCGGCGGTTCTGAGGCGCAGACGGATCGTCCAGGATCAGAGGCTCGGAGGCCGCCTTGCCTGAAACTTCCTGAATACGGTCGGCCGGCATGCCAGCGCGTACCAGTAGACGACGAGCCGTGTTCGCCCGGTCGGCCGAGAGATTCCAGTTGTCGTACACGGCAGCATTTCGATAGGTGCGGTCGTCGGTGTGACCGACAATCTTGACCTTGTTCTCGAAACTGCCGAACGAACCGGCCACTTGGGCCATAAGGTTGTCCAGGAGCTCTGACGGATGGCTGGAGCCGACCGGGAAGAGGGGGGTTTGCTCGGAGTCGGTGATTTCAACGACGATCCCTTCCGGAGACATCTTGATCAGCATGTGCTCGGAAATCCGATGCCCGTCTTCGGTGAGGCCCTTCTTGAGGTCTTCCAGCTGCGCCGTGATGGCTTTCTCGGCTTCAGAACCCTGTTTGCCGTGACCGCCGACCGATTGCGAGCGCGAGGCCCCTGTGCCCATCTTGGCGTAGGTTTCTTCTGTGAAGATAGAGGAGCCGTTGAGGCCGTCCGACCCGCCGCCGGAGATTCGGCTGATCGGGATGGTCGGGTTGAAGTAGTCAGCAATACCTTTGCGCTGCTCCTCCGTTGTGGCGTTGAGCAGCCACATCAGAAGGAAGAACGCCATCATGGCGGTCACGAAGTCCGCGTAAGCGACTTTCCAGGCACCACCATGGTGTCCGGCCGCTTTCACGATCTTCTTCCGCTTGATGATTGTCGTGTGAACGACGGCTTCTTGCTTGCTAACCATTAACCCTAACCATTCGAGCCAGTAGGGTGCTTTCTAGCAGACGGCCATGAAGGAACGCTGCGACGACGATGGTTAACTTGCCACCGCACGTTAATGGTTTCTCAACCGGTAACGCAGCATCACAGGTTAATGGGACGGGACGGTCCGTTAATAAAGGTGGCAAACTGTGTCTGCAGTTCTGCGTAAAAAAATTGAAGCTGGGGCAGGAGTACCCCCCAGCATCCTGCAAATGCGCCAATTCTGGCAGCAGTTGCAGACCCGCACCCGCGACTGGGCTGCGAGAACCTATGGAACTCTGCCGGACGTGGCACTTACCGGGCGCCGGGTCGTTAACGGCACGGATGCCCAGCACATGCTGGAGCATGAAGTCGCGTTCTATTTTGCTGTGGAGAACTCGCCGGGCCTTGCCGGAATCGCCATCGATACTGCAGGCGCCGTGCGCAATGCTGCTGTCCGTATGAACCAGGATGTCGCCAGTATAACCGACGCGTCACCGCTGTTCCTGAAGCTTCTTGCCGAGCAGGCCGGAACAGATCTGTGGGGCGAGATTGCCGCGGGCCTGATGAAAGCCGGAAAGGGCGCTGCGCCCTTCACTGATCCTGTCGGGGCTGCCGGCCGGTTCGATGCCGCCAGCCGATACCTCCAGATCGAGTTCCAGCTCAGGATCGACGGGGAAAACTCGCATGTCTGGTTCTTCTGCCCCTTTGATTTCATGCAGCAGTTCGCGCGCAACAGCTTGCGTGCGGCAGCGGACCAGAAGGCGCAGGCGCGCCATCACAGCCAGAAGACGCTGAGCGATAGCGTCCGGGCCTCCACCATGACACTGGACGCCGTGCTTGAGCGCTTGTCCCTGACCATCGGAGAGTGCGCGAAATTGGAAATCGGCACCGTGCTGCCGCTTTCCGGAGCGGTTGCTGGCAAGCTCAGCCTGACGGCTGAAACAATCAATGGAAGCGTGGACATCGGCTCAGGTGAGCTGGGTGTCTGGAAGCGACAGAGGGCGCTCAAGCTGAGCACGCCTGTTTCTGTGAGCTTTGTGCAGGAAATCGCGGAGTCATAGCGATCATCCGTGTGGTGATCGTTGAAGGGAGTTGAGAAGTGAACGCAATTTTTGGAATGGTTGTGACCGTGATCATGGTCTTCGGTGGTTATGTTCTGGCCGGCGGCAAGATGCATATCATCACCCATGCCCTGCCATTTGAGGGCATGATGATCGGCGGCGCCGCCATCGGGGCATTCCTGGCTGCCAACGACATGACCACGATCAAGCACACGTTGGGGGACATGGGGTCAGTCTTTAAAGGCCCCAAATGGAACAAGAAGGACTATCAGGATCTTCTGTGCCTAATGCATGAGCTTCTGAATGTCCTGAAGCAGAACCCGGTCGACATTGAGCCCCACATCGAGGCGCCAAACGATTCCGAGATTTTCAAGAAATACCCGAAGATCCTGAAAGACCATTCAGCCGTCGAGATGATTTGCGACACGATCCGTTCGATGATCATGAACTTCGACAATGTTCATCAGGTCGAAGAACTTCTGGAATCTCAGCTTGAAGGGTTACAGGAAGACAGTCTGCACGGCGCTCACGCGCTGCAGAATATGGCGGATGCCCTGCCTGCCCTCGGGATTGTGGCGGCCGTTCTGGGCGTTATCAAGACGATGGCCTCCATCGACAAGCCCCCGGAAATCCTGGGCGGCATGATCGGCGGCGCTCTGGTCGGTACGTTCCTCGGCGTGTTTCTGGCCTATGGTATCGTTGGTCCGTTTGCGAACAAAGTGAAGCTGAACCGTACGGAAGAACATCTCTTCTACGCCACGATCGGCGGTCTGCTCGTGTCCAACCTTCACCACAACCCGGTCAACATTTCGGTGGAGGTGGCCCGCCGCCATGCGCCAGCGCGGGTGCGTCCATCCTTCGACGAGGTGGAACAGGCAATACGGGAGCTTAAAAAGGCGGCATGAAGCGGCTTACCCTCCTCCTTCTGCTCAGCTGCAGCCTCGCGCCGGTCTCCCTCGCGCTTGAGGACACTGCAACTGCGTCTGAAACGGAGCAGGGTCAGCCGATGCAACTCGGTACGGAACTCGACCAGTTCGTTCGCCAAGCCATCAATGAGGGCCTTTTGACTCCGAACGGTGCGGAAGGCCTGCCTGAAGAGGAAACGTCCGAAGACGTCGTCGCGGTTGAGAAGCCTGCGCTCGGCGTACGCCTGCGCCAGCCGGCGCCATTTCCGGAAGAAGTGAATTGCACGGGCCCGAACCCGCTCGACTTCGCCGACCTCGAAGCCTTCGACCGTTACCAGCAGATTCACTCTTTCCAGGAAGGCGCCGTGGCGCGGAGCGGGGAGGGGGAGGCTGCCTCCAGTTTCACACTTGCCAAGGCCTATCTCGCGCTTGGTCTCTATTCCGAAACCGCCATGGTGATGCGGTCAGTGCCCGGGCCCGACGCGACGGCCTACCGCAAAGTGGCGAGCCTGATGGAGAATCGCGAGCGGGTGGACATCGATTATTTCCGGAAGCTGGCAGATTGCCATGAGCGCACCGGGATCTGGTTGGCGGCGGCCCTTCTGGCAAATGACCAGGACGAGGGCGTTGCGCGCCTCAACGAAAACCTCAACGGCTTCCGTAAACTTCCTTTCCGGTTGCGCGCAGACCTCGCCGCGATGGTGGTGCCGCAGCTGGACAAGCGCGGCGAGCGGGTTCTGCCCGTGAAGCTGTTCGCAGATTTCACGCCCGAGCAGGTCGATAGCGCCACGCAGCTTCAATTCGTCAAAGCGATCATAGACCTTGGCGAAAAGCGTCCGGATTCGGACAAGGCCGTGCGGGCATTCCTAAACGAACCGGAATATCAGGAAGAGGCGCTGGCCGCCCTGATGCGCCGTGGCAAGCCGCTCGGCGGGGTGCATGAAGAAATCTTGCTGGGCAATTTGATGAAAAAATTTGGTCAGACCGGCGATGATCGTGCGCTGGCCGCCAGTCTCCAATTCGCCCTTCAGGAACTCAGCGACAGCTCGCACTACCAGCCAATCATGGAGTTGTCCGGCATGCCGGCGCTGCAGAACGAAGCTGCTCAGACGGAAATCCGGCGTCAGTTTACGAACGGACTGGAGCGGGATCTTTCGAGCGACAACCGCCTGCGCAATCTTGCCGCGATCAATGCGCTCGTATCAGATCCGGGCATTCTGGACGCGGCGCCTGAGCGGTCAGGGCTCTATCGTTCCGGCGCTTCGCTTGCGGTCCGCTTCGGCCTCGTGTCACTGACGCGAGAGCTGATGGGCCGGGCAGGGGCAGACGATTCTGTCATCACGGAGCTCGCTGGACTGGAACTCCAGCGCGACGAGTATGATGCCGTCACCACTTGGGCAGAGACTTATCCTGACAATGCCCGCCTGAATCTGCTCGCTGCCGAAGCCGCGATCCGGCAAGGCAATGTGGCGGCTCTCCGGGGCTTCGAGGTGCGCCTCGACCCTGAACCGGAAGCTCTCCTGACTCTGATTGAGCTGGATGCCGCAGAGGGACGCTGGATCGTGTCGGACACCATCTACAGCGCAGCAACGAGACTGGATGATCCGGTCCAGAAGCAGCGCGCCGATCGCGTCTTTGCGATGCGTCAAACCGCGCGCGACCTTGCCGCGAAGCCAAAAAAGAAACTCGCCATGGCAAAAGTGGCCACCGTGCTCAAAAAGCCGGATGCGTCCACGTCAACAGTGACCGGAGGGGCGAACTAATGTCCAACGCCATCTACACGATGCTCGGCCGCCAACAGGGTCTGATGCAGGAAATGCAGGTTGTTGCGAACAATCTCGCGAACTCCAGCACGACGGGATACAAATCCGACAGAGCCATGTTCGGGGAGTTCCTCGTTGCCACCGGATCGCAGTCATCATCGCTCTCTATGGGTGGATTGGCCGGGCATAGCTTCGCAATGGCGCAGGGTGCACTGAAGATCACAGGTGGCCAACTTGACCTTGCGATCCAGGGCGACGGGTTTTTCCTCGTCGATGCACCGCAGGGGCAACGTCTCACGCGCGCCGGAAATTTTCAGATCTCTCCCGACGGGAAACTGGTCGATGCGAATGGCAGCGCCTTACTGAGCGCGGGCGGAAGCCCGATCAACATTCCTCAGAATGCGAGCCAGATACGCATTGCTTCAGACGGCACGGTTTCGGTCAGTTCCGGCGATGGTATTCCGCCGCAGGATGTCGGGCAGGTGGGCGTCGTCACCGTCGATCAGGAAGCCACGCTTGTGCGCGATTCCAATTCGTACTTTTCCGCTCCCGATGGTCACAAGCCAGCGGAGAACAATGAAATTGTACAGGGCGCGCTGGAGCAATCGAATGTATCGCCCGTTCTGGAAGTCGCGCGCATGATCGAAGTGCAACGCGCTTATGAAGCCGGACAGACCCTGTTCGAGCGTGAAGACCAGCGCATCGGCCAGATCATCAGTGCAATCCGTAACGGATAGAAACAGACTTGAGTAAGAGAAGGAGCAGGATGTGAAATCTCTACAAATCGCCGCGACGGGCATGGCAGCGCAGCAAATGCGCGTCGATGTCATCTCGAACAACATCGCCAACATGAGCACGGCGGCTTACCGGCCCCGCAGTGCGGAGTTTTCCGATCTGGTCTATCAGCAATACCTGACGCCAGGCACGTCGACATCGCAGGTTGGCACGCTTGTGCCGGCAGGGATCCAGATCGGCACCGGGGTTCGTCCGTCAACGGTTTCGATGGAGCTGACCCAGGGAGCCCTCAACCCGACGGATGGCGAACTCGACCTTGCCATTGACGGGTCCGGATTTTTCGAGGTGACCCTGCCTTCAGGTGAACCGGCTTATACGCGGGACGGCAAACTCAATCGAGGCCCAGACGGCCAGATTGTCACGATGGACGGCTTTCCGCTTGCGGACGGGATCACCATTCCCCAGGACGCACAGAAGATCTCGATCAGCCGGGACGGTGAAGTCGTCGCCTACTTCGCTGGCGGAACCACGGGGCAGTCGATCGGCAACATCCAACTCGTTCGCTTTGTCAACGAGAAGGGGCTTGAGGCTTTGGGTGACAACATGTTCCGTGAGACGCAGGCGTCCGGAACGGCCACCCAGGTTGTCGCGGGCACAGAAGGCGCAGGCTACATCCGCCAGGGCTTTCTCGAAGGGTCTGGGGTGGACGTCGTGAAGGAAATCTCCGAACTCATCGAAGCCCAGCGCGGCTATGAAATGAATTCAAAGGTGATCACAGCGTCCGACGAGATGCTCGCTGCGACCACGCGGGTGAAATAGTCATGATGTCTGTTTTTGCCCTCGGGCTCGGCCTGCTGACGGCCTTTGCCGATTCCTCGTCCCTCGTGGCCGCGGAAGTCATTCGCTCCGGCGACCCGGTCACGTCCTACAATGCGACGACCGAGGAGGGGGACAATGCGATTGGCGATCCGCTGCTTGGACGCGAAGTGGTTCGCACTGTCTATGCAGGAAAGCCGATCACTTACGAGAACACCCGCGCGCCGATCCTTGTGCGGCGCAATCAGGTTGTCACGGTAAAGTACATCAAGGGCGGACTGGAAATCTCGGCGACCGGTCGGGCGCTTGGTGAAGCGGGGCTGAACGAGTCCGTCACGGTCCTCAATCAACAGTCCAAGCAGACGGTGCAGGGCATCGTTCAGGAAAACGGATGGGTATTGGCACAATGAAAAGCTTCATTTCCACGGCGCTTCTCGCCACGACCGTCACTGCCTGTGCCAGCGCGCCGCTCCAGCACCAGCCGGAAGCGGTGCCCCAATATGCGGGGCCCTGGGCAGGCACGGAGATCAACATGGATACGCTGGGCCAGCCCAATCCGTCACTCTGGGCGACCTCTCCGAATGCGCTTCTGGCCATGCGGCGGGCCAAAGCTGTCGGCGACCTGCTCACCGTGTTGGTCGAGATGGACGACCAGGCGAACCTGAAGAGCTCGCTCTCGCGCAGTCAGGGGTCCAGCGAGGATATGAGCGTGGATGCGCTGCTGGGCCTGCCGGATATGATCAACAATGCCCTGCCTGGCTCTGCCAGCGTTTCGCCGGCGATCGACTTCCAGCGCAATTCGAACATGGCGGGCAATGGCGCGGTGAACCGGGCCGAAAAGATCACGTTCACGCTCGCTGCACGCGTTGTCGGCGTCGAGCCGAACGGGAACTTAATCATTCAGGGTTATCAACAGACCCGGGTCAGTAACGAGATCCGCTATCTTAGCGTCTCGGGCGTCATTCGCGCCCAGGACATAACCCGGACCAATACCGTAACCTATGACAAGATCGCCGATGCACAGCTCTCTTATGTCAATGAAGGCGATACGACCGGTCCGAACGGCCGCAAGGCAATCCCGAAACTGCTGGACAAGATCCTGCCGTTCTAGGGGTAGGGGGACGACATGAAGCACATCATCTCTGCGGTGGTTGCCGTCGTCTGCATTCTGGCCGGCGGGATAACCGGGCACTTCGTGAAAACAGGTTTGTCTGCAGCCGCCAGCACAAGCGAACACGAAAAGCCCGAGAAGGAAGCGGACGCGCATGGGGCGCCCGAAAGTCATGGCGGTGAGAAAAAAGAGTCTCACGGCGACAAGAAGGAATCTTCAGGGCATGGCGACAACGCCGCATCCGGCGATGTCGTCTATTTCAAGTTTACCCGTGAGTTCATCGTGCCGCTCATGCACGACCGCAAGGTCGAGAGCCTTGTCATCCTGAACATCAATCTCGAAGCCGATTCCAGCGTCTCGCAGAAGCTCTTTTCCATGGAGCCAAAGATCCGCGACAACATCATGACCACGCTGATTGAGCTGAGCAATGACGGTCAGACGTTTGACAACATCACCGATGTGGAAAGCTACGAAACGCTTCGGGCCATGATTCTTCTGAACCTCCAGAAGGCCGTTCCATCCGGTATTCAGAACGTGCTGATCGTGGATATTGCCCAGCAGGACCTGTAGGCCACCAGGCAGGGCGCTCCGGCGCCGCCGATCAAAAGAGCAAACCTAGCCTCTGTATTTCTCCACATTGGCCATTTCGGTCGTCAGGTTGGCAGATGTCTCGAGCAGCAACGTGCCTTGCTCGTCCATGGTCACTCCAGTGACGGTTGCGATGAAGCGCGGCGACGTCGTGCGCTGGAGTTCGTCGTTCTTGTACATCTGGACTTCGAACTGGTAGAGGCCATCATCGGCAAGGTCTTCGCCGGATGTCGTTTCGCCATTCCAGGTGTAGGTCGCGGAGTCCGCGTCCAGCGTTTTTGACCAGATTTCATTGCCGTCTTTGTCTCGCACCTTCAGCACAGCTTTGTCGGTGGAGTCCGGAATATCGACAACGTATTCGACCGCATCTCCCTTATAGGGCGCCCAGGATGTGTCGATAGCGACCGTCTCGCCCAGCCATTGTCCGGCCAGGATTGAGGAATGCAGCCCACCAATCAATGATGCGATATTGTCGAGAGCCTTGTTCGAATTCACCTGCTGTTCGAGCGAGGAGAAGGTTGCCAGCTGATCAACGAATTGCGTCGAGTCCATAGGTTCGAGCGGGTCCTGGTTCCGGACCTGGGCCGTCAGCAATTTGAGAAACGAATTGTACTCGCTGCTGAAAGCTTGCGCGGAGGCTCCTGAGACGTCGGACATCGGTTTTGTTCCTTAAAGTCTGATGTTGAGCCCGCCGCCGGCCGTCCGGGGCGGTCGCGCCAGCTGGACAGCCGGAGTGATCAGGGGGGAATTGGACGTGTCAGAATCCTGTGTCGCAAACAGGCTGCGCGCCGGTGACGACTGGGCGTGTTGCTGGCCGGATTGCTGCTGCTGCTGGAAGGTCATGTTCTGACTGGACAGGCCGCTGCGCTCGAGCGCCTGGGTCAGTTCGAAATGCATCAAACGCAGCTGACGTAACGCTTCGGGATTCTCCCCCGTGACCGTGACATGTTGCAGACCATGGGAGTCGAACTTGAAGTCGATGGAGACCCGGCCGAGTTCCGGCGGATCGAGCTGGACCGTGATCCGGTCGGGTGCATCGTCCGGCGCGGCGATTGTGTCGGTGATGATTTTTACGGTGTCAGCCGGGCTGGCCGTGACCAATGCGTTGGTCGGCGTCATCTGAGGCTGTTGAATCTGTGCGGGCTGGCTGGCGGGGACCGATGCTGCGGCAGGGGCAGAGGCGAGAAGCGTTCCGTCCGGGGTAGGGGACATGCCTGCTGCGTGTTTGGTATCGCGGGTAACGTTGTCGCTCGCCAATTCGGCCGTGGAAAACGCCTCAAGCGCCTCAGTCTCTGACGATGGTTTGACCGAGGTTGTGGGTTTTCCGGGCGTCAAAGCCCCATCCGGTTTGTTTGCGTTGGTTTGGGGCGCTGCGGCGAGGCCGGGCGTTGATGCGGAGGCGACTGCGGTCGCCGTAATTGTCCTCTGCGTCTCCGTTGATGTACGTGACGCGGAGGGTTTCGTCGCCTCGGGATTGGTCGCGGTCACCAGCATGGACTGGGCTTCGGGTGACGCCACAGCATTCTGTATGGCGGCATCCGGGGCGCCTGCTGCCGGGTCTGCTTGAGCGGCGGTCGAGCTGCGAACGCCGTCCGCCGGTTGCTTTGTAGAAGGTGTCGGCTCGGTCTGGGCTTGCGAAGTGGTTTGCGCCAACAAGACCTGCGCCTCGTCCGCGTCTGAAGCGTCGTCCGCTTCGATCGTGTCCGCTTTGTCGTCCCCGGCTTTTGCGGTCAGCTTTTCCTGAACATCAACTTCGGGCTCCGCTATTGCAGGTAACTCCAAGTCGCTTTCCTGGGGCTTATCACCGAGAAGCTCGTTCGGGGAGGCTTCTGCATGCAGAAGAGGCGTGGCTGCCGATACTTCAGTATCTGCTGCTTTCCGGTTGGACGCAGCTTGGGTTTGCGGATCCGCGTCCTGTTCACGTGTGTCTTGCGCCAGGAAACGGGCAAATTTTTCGCCGGCATCGCTGGACGTTCTGGAAGTCTCTTTCCGCCCAGCAAGTGTGCTGACCTTCTGGGAGGTCAGGTCCGGTTCAATCGAGAATGTCATGATCGGTTACCATACCCCATCCGAATATTAACCAAGTTACAACCAAAGGACATGAAAACAGCGTTAACGCGGCTGACTTGTGGCTGAGTTTTTGTTCTGATTTCGACGGCCCGATTTGAGGTCAGTTCCAGATCCGGGGGAGCAAGAGATGACGATGCCTGTCTCAGTCCAGAGTTTCACGCCAACAGTGGCCACCGGGCAGACCAAGCCCGAACCATTGGGAGAGAAATCAGAACCGTCCGAGATCGGAAAACGTTTCGAACAGATGCTGTGGACCGAGATGCTGACCTATGCCGGTCTGGACAAGGCGTTCGCGCAAGGTGGCGGGCAGGCAGCTGAGACATTCTCGCGTTATGTCGTGGAGTCGATTGCAGCGGACCTTTCCAAAGCGCACCCGATGGGCCTTGGTGAAGCGGTCGATCGCTCCATCGCCGCGCACCAACAACCGCAACAGGATGACGCGATATGACCCATGCGCTCATACAGCAGGAAATATCTCGTCTAAAAGACGCGCTGATCGAGGAAAGGCAACTCCTGATATCTGGCCAGCCGCGCGAGACAATATCTCTTGCGGATATCAAGCTTGCTGCGATGGATGAACTTCAGAATGCGTTCGGAACATTGGATCCGGCTGACGTGCCTGTGATGTATCGCCAACCGATGACTGAGATCGTTGTGCTGGCAAAAGAAAATGCCGTCCACTTCGATGCAATCCGCAACGGGCTGCGCAGCGCAATCCATCGTCTGGAGTCTCAGCACGCCAATGCCTATGTCGGATCCTATACCCAAACCGGGGGCAGGGTGGCGTTTACCGAAATCACCGGACAATTCCAGAAAAAGGCCTGACTGGTTAACTGGTTGTACATGACCAGCCTGTATCCAGAACGGGAAACCTGGAGGGGTTGGCGGTATTTCCGCAGTCAGGATGACAAAAGAACATCAATCGGGCCGCGCTTAGTTCGCAGGCCTCGTTCCTTAAGGGATGGGAATAAAAAATGTCCAGTATTCTGACTAATACCAGTTCGATGGTCGCTCTCGACACGCTGCGCAATATCAATATGGATCTTGCTTCGGTTCAAAATGAGATCTCGACAGGCAAATCTGTTTCAAGCGCTAAAGACAATGCGGCGATCTGGGCGATCTCCACGGTCATGTCGACCGACGTGGAAAGCTTCAAAACCATCTCCGACTCACTGAACCTTGGCTCATCCACCGTCGGTGTCGCGCGTGTGGCTTCTGAGAAAGTCACTGAGCTTCTCCAGGACATGAAGAGCCTGATCGTCAGCGCACAGGGCGCAAACGTTGATCGCTCGAAGATCCAGACCCAGATCGGTGAGATCCGTGAAAACATTGGCTCCGTTGTCGGCGCTGCTCAGTTCAACGGCCTGAACCTGATCGACGGCTCGTCTTCGGCTGACATGAAAATCCTGTCGTCGCTTGACCGCAGCTCCGGCGGCTCGGTTTCCGCTTCTTACATCAACGTCGCCCGTCAGGACCTGTCGATCAGCAACACGGCATCGGGCGCGACGTTCGGTGCAACGGCCGTCACCGACACGACGATCATCAACAATGGCGGCACCGCTGCTGGCACGGGCGCTACGGTTGCTGATGGTGCTTCGCAGGCTATCACCATCGCATCGGTCGCTGACGGTAACTCCTACCGCCTCGTCCTCGATGACTCGGCCACCGCCAACAGCATCGGTCAGCGCACGTTTGAATACGTTGCTGGAACGAATGACAGCGCCAATTCGGTTGCTGCAGCCCTCTCCAGCCAGGTAAGTGCCTTCCTCTCGGCTACCGGCGATACCAACTACTCGGTTTCCCGCACAGATGATGTGATCACGATCACCAACTCGTCGGGCCAAAACCTCACGCTGACGGCTGAATCGGCGACCGGTGGTACGGCTGCCGCAACGCCGGGCGGCCTTGGCGCCATTGCCAACATTGACGTGACCTCGGATGCTGGCGCGACATCTGCTCTGACCTCGATCGAATCGCTGCTGCAGACGTCCATCGACGCCGCTGCTGCCTTCGGTTCGTCGCAGACCCGTATTGAGAACCAGACTGACTTCGTAGGTTCGCTGATCGACTCCATGACTTCTGGGATCGGTGGTCTCGTCGATGCCGACATGGAAGCTGCCTCGGCAAAACTGCAGGCCCTTCAGGTCCAGCAGCAGTTGGGCGTCCAGTCACTGTCTATCGCTAACAAAGCGCCGCAGCAGCTGCTGTCGCTGTTCCGCTAATATCAACCCGGCAGCCCGGAAGCCTGATGGTTTCCGGGCCGTCGCCCTAGTTACTCCAGGAGGACGCATTGCAGTCACTTGCTTTCAAGGCTTATGGTGAGGTCACGCAACGCACTGCTGGGGAAAAAGACTTAGAAATTGCGTTATTCCAGCAGATCACGAACGAACTGCGCAACGTTTCTGATGCCGACACTGTTCAACCAACAGACTGGGCAGAGGCCATTCACCGGAATCAGCAATTGTGGACGACGATCGCGATCGATCTTCTCAATCCGGGCAACGCTTTACCGGAGGAGATGAAGCGTAGCCTTCTGTATCTCGCCGAGTTTGTCCGTCAAAACAGCATGAAAATATTGTCCGGTAGCGGAGATATCGCTGACCTGATCGAAATCAATCAGTCGATCATGATGGGGCTGTCTGGCGCGAGCGCGGCCCCAGCCGCTGGGGAGGGTCTCTGATGTCCGGTCTCGTTTTCAAAATTGCGCCAGGTGAGCGGTTTATCGTCAATGGCGCGACGCTCGAAAATGGCGACAAGCCAGCGCGCATTCGTGTCGTCGAAGGCGATGCCCGGGTCTTGCGTTGCCGCGATGCGATGCGTCCGGAAGAGGTCGATACGCCGGTCAAGCAGGTTTACTATGCGATCCAGCTTCTCGTGACGGGTGACCTCAAGGAAGAGACGACGCTGCCTGCAATCGATGCCGAATGCGCCCGTCTGGAAGATGCGTTCGGGCACATTGATGGCGACCTGATTCCGGTGCTGCGCTCCATGGTGGAGCGCGGGAACTACTATTCGGCCATGTGCCATCTGCGTCAGATCCTGCCGATTGAAGCGGAACTTCTGGCCTTGCCGGTGCGCGGCTCCATGCGCATGCCCGAGGCGAAGGTCGCCTGACATCATGTTCCAGCCGGCGATCCCGCTTTCCGGAATTGGAGGCTGGCAGTTCCTGCAGTCGACGTATACGCGCCAACTCGAGAGTTTCACGGAGTCGCCGCAAGTCCGGAATGACCGGGATTATATGCTGGACAAGTTTTCCAGCTCTGTGTCGGTAGAGGATTTTCTGAAGGACAAACGCCTCGTCCGCATTACTATGACCGCGTTTGGGCTGTCCGGCGAGGAATGGAAGACCGGCTTCATCCGCAAGGCGCTGGAAGAAGTTGCCGATCCGGAGAGCACTTTTCTACCGCGCTTGAACAATACCAAGTATACAGAATTCGCGGAGACGCTGTTTCCGATCGATGGCAAGATTCTCCTGTCTTCGAATCAGCGTGCCAAGGTTGCCGTCAATTATGAGGCGCAATCATTCCAGTCTGCGGTTGGCGAGGTCGACGACACAATGCGTCTCGCGCTGAACTACCAATCCGAGATTTCAAAGATTACCGGTACCGAGTCCAGTGACAAGACGATCCTCTACCGAATTCTCGGCGATGTGCCGACGCGCACGGTGATGGAGACGGCGTTCAACCTTCCCGACGGGATCAGCAACCTGGACCTCGACCGTCAGGCCGATATTCTTAAAGAGCGGATCACATCTGTTCTGGGGATCAGCGACATGTCCGACCTCAGTACGCCGGCCGCCACCGAAAAGATGATCCAGCGCTATCTGGCGATGGACACGATCGAAAATGGATCGACGTCTTACTCGTCCGCATCGGCTGCGCTGACATTGCTCGGCGGCGGGATCGGCAGTCAGGGCAGCGAGAACCTGTTCCTCAGCTTGCTGAGCTAGGCGGCACCTCGGCGCTGCCTGGTTCCGCGCTGGCCGACCCCAGGATTTTCCGAAGTTCTGCAAACGCAGCCGGTATATCGGCATTGTTCTTTGTGCCCATGAAGCGATCAAGCGCTGGGAAGAGGGCAATTGCTCCATCCGATTCCGCATCCCTGCCGAATTCGTAGAGGTTTGCCCTGAGCATGGGTTCGAGTTCTTCGTACAATGCCAGCGTGCGGCGGCATTGTCGGATGGTCGCGTTTTCATCCTCGGTCGCCGCATGGGGCAGGGCGCGCGAGACAGAGCGCAGAACGTCGATGGCGGGATAGCGCTGGCGCTCGGCGATCTGCCGCGACAGGATGATGTGGCCATCCAGGATGCCGCGGATCATATCGGCGACCGGTTCTTCCATATCAGACCCAGCGACGAGGACGGAGTAAACGGCCGTGATGTCACCCTTGTTGCCCAGGCCGGGGCCAGAACGCTCGGCTAGTTCCGCGATGACCCGGACAGTCGATGGTGGAAAGGCGTTGAGCGCCGGGGTTTCACCGGCCATCAGCGCGGTCTCGCGGTGGGCTTCGGCGAAGCGCGTGATGGAGTCGAACAGGATGAGGACATTGTGTCCTTCGTCCCGGAAGTGTTCGGCGGTGGTCATGGCGCAATAGGCGGCCCGCTTCTTGGCGCCGGGCGGCTCGCTGGCGGTGGCTGCGACAACCACGGTCTTCGACATGATGGATTGGGGCAACGTCTTGCGGACGAAGTCATTCACCTCGCGTGAGCGTTCGCCGATCAGCGCGATGACGACCCGGTCCGCTTCAAGGCCTGCTGCGAGCGAGCCGAGAAAGGTGGATTTACCGACGCCCGAGCCTGCGAACAGGCCGAGGCGCTGGCCCTGGCAGATCGGCAGCAGCGTATCGGTGACCATCCAGCCGGATGCCAGCCGGTCGCCGATGCCGCGTCGGGCATGCGCTGGCAGGGGCGCGGTGTTCAGGCGGCGGTTGGTCGCGTGTGCGGGCGGGGGGGGCGCATTGGTGCCGGTGACATCGCCGCGATAGTTAATGATCTGGCCCAGCCAGTGGTCACCGGGCTCGATCCGGGGTTCCTGCTGGATCTGGACGGCATCGCCGATACGGATCGCATCACAGGGTGAGAAAAGCAGTGCCGTGACGCTCTCCCCGGAAATCGACAGGATTTCTCCCAGGACGGTCATGTCCTGTTTTTCAATGATTATTTCATTGCCAATGCCAGCCAGTTCGCTGATTCCAGCGATTTTTACCATGCCAGGCGCGACCTCGGTAACGGTCCCCCACAAGGTGTAGAGCGTGAGGGAGGCGGCGCTGGCCGACATCGGCATTCTGCTAAATCCTAACAAAACCGGCTTCTGGGTTAACTCTTTGTTCAACATATCCATTGAAATCTGGTTAACGAGTTAAAGAAGGCGAATCCGTCATGATTTCCCAGCTCCCGCTCTTCGAGATCTACGGCGCAATGGCGCGGTATGCTGCGGAAAGCCAGAAGGTGAGCGCGACCAATATCGCGCACGCCGATGAGCCCGGTTACAAGGCGAAACAGCTTGAATCGTTCGACGCCTATCTGAAGCGCGCGGCGGGTGGTGCTGCTGCGCATACGGGGCTCAACACGTCGTTCAAGATGGTTGACGCGAACACGCCGGAGTCTCCCAGCGGAAACTCGGTGAGTGTCGAGATGGAGCTGTTCCGGTCTGCGGAAGCCGCCAGTCAGCACGACCAGGCGCTGACGGTCTATTCGAAATCACTTCAACTGATGCGCACCGCGCTCGGCAAGTATTGAGGGAGGTCTGAATGAATCCGCTGAAGACCATCATGATGCAGGCAGTCTCCGGCATGTCGCTGGAGCAGCAACGCATCACCGTCGCCTCCGAGAACATCTCGAACGTCGACACGCCCGGATACCGCCGCAAGCTGCTGCTTCAGGAAGCGCTGCCCGGTCAGGGCGCGGATTTCAGTGCCACCAAGGTCATGCTGGATGAGTCACCGGGCGAACGGGAGTACGACCCGTCTCATCCCATGGCCGACCAGGAAGGGTACGTCACCATGTCCAATGTTTCCCTGATGACGGAAATGGCGGATCTGCGCGATGCCAATCGTACCTACGAAGCCAATCTGAACGCGTTCCAACAGGCGCGGACGATGTACCAGTCCCTGTTGGATGTTTTACGCCGCTGAGGCGGTAAGAGGGGAGATGGGTCATGTCGATTGTGGGGTTTAACGCCTATACGGCGCTCAATACCACGCGTCCTGCGGAGGCTGCCGGCTCGGCTGGCGCTGCGGCCAAGACGGGCGGTGAAAAGAACGTCGTTGCCGAGGGGATTTCCGATTTCCGGTCAGCCCTGCAGCAGGCAGAAGGTTCGGCCATGCAGACTGCGGTCTCTGGAGCCGATCCGCATGCCATGGTTGCCGCGCTCGCCAATGCCGAAATGATGCTCGATGCAGCCGTGACGATCCGCGACAAGGTTGTGGAAGCCTATCAGGAACTGCTGCGGATGCCGGTCTAGGGTCCGAGGCAGGGCATGTCTGAGTCAGAGATCTTCGAAATCCTTCGCGCGCACATCTGGGGCGCTGCCATGATGGCGATGCCGATCCTGGTGACGACGCTGGTGCTGGGCTTTGTGATCGGTCTGCTGCAGGCGCTGACCTCGATCCAGGAAATGACGCTGACCTTCATTCCGAAGATCTTTGCCGTGGTCGTCGTGTTCTTTCTGTCGCTTGGCTACATGACCCGCATCGCGCTCGATTTGTTCAATAATTACGTCTTACCGATTATCTCAGAATAGGCCCATCCGTGCAGACTCAGAAACTCTTCGGGTTGTCGAATCCAACAGCGCTTCTGGCCATCGGCCTGATGATGGTCATCCTGGTCATGATCCTGCCTGTGCCGGCATGGGTGATGGACATTGGCCTGACCTGCTCGTTCGCCTTTGCCATCCTGATTTTCACGACGGCCATTTTCATCGAGAAGCCGCTGGATTTCTCGTCCTTTCCAAGTGTGCTTCTGGCCTCGCTGATCCTGCGCCTCGCGCTGAACGTGTCGTCGACCAAGCTGATCATCGGAGATGGCCACACCGGCACCGATGCAGCGGGCGGCGTGATCCAGGGCTTTGCCATGTTCATCATGGGCGGAAACCTTTTCGTCGGCCTCGTCGTGTTTGGCGTTCTGGTGATCGTGAACTTCATGGTCATCACCAAGGGTGCGGGCCGGATGGCAGAAGTTGGCGCGCGCTTCGCTTTGGATGCCATGCCGGGCAAGCAGCTGGCCATCGACTCCGACCTCGCGGTTGGGGCGATCTCGCATGAAGAAGCGAAGAAACGCCGCCAGAAGGAACAGGAAGAAGCCGCCTTCCTCGGCTCGCTGGACGGTGCCTCGAAATTCGTGAAGGGCGACGCCATTGCCGGTCTGTTGATCACGGCGCTGAACCTTGTGGCGGGTATCGGGATTGGCCTGACCGTGCACCATCTCAGCTTCTCCGAAGCGCTCAGCAATTACTCGATCCTGACGGTCGGTGACGGTCTCGTCTCTCAAATCCCGTCTGTCATCGTCTCGGTTGCCGCCGCCATGCTTCTGTCGAAGGGCCGGGAAGACGGCGCGATCGACCTTGCACTTGTTGCCCAGCTTGGCGCGAACTCGGCGGCGCTGTTCATCGTTGCCGGCATCCTGTTTGTCTTCGCCCTGTTCCCGGGCTTGCCATTTATTCCGTTCATGCTGGCCGCCATCGGCTTCGGCGTTGCGGGCTGGCTGACTCACCAGCAGAACCGTAAGGCAGATGCCAAGGCCGAGGAACGCGCCGAGGACGCGCTGCCCGAGCCGGTCAAGTTCGGCGACTCCATCCACGCAGACGAGATCCACCTCGAAGTCGCCCCGGACCTCGTCAACCTGGTCCTTCTGGGAGACAATGGGTTCGAAAGCCGTATTCAGAAGATCCGAAGGTACATTGCCGAGGAGTACGGGTTCGTGTTGCCGCCGATCCGGATGACCGACAATCCGACCCTGAAGAAAAACGAATATCGTATCCGGATCCAGGGGGTCCGGATCGATTCCGGTTTCCTCCGGCCGGGGTCTGTCCTGGCGCTTCTGGAAGACGATCAACTGCCGCACCTCGATGGCGAGAAGGTCAAAGAGCCGGTCTACAAGGCCGCCGCCCGCTGGCTCACCTCCGGCAAGAAACAGGAACTGGCGGCATCCGGTATTCCAGCCGTTGAGCCGATCGAAGTTCTGGCAACGCACATGCTGGAAGTCATCCAGTCGAACTTCTCCCTGATCTTCACCCGCATGGTCATGCTCGACACGCTGGACGCGCTGACCAAGGTGTCCGACCCCGACCGGGCTGCCTCCAACCGCCGGTTCCTCGACGAGTACATTCCCGGCAAGGTCACGCCGGAACTGCTCCTGTCGGTTGTCCGGCTGCTGCTGGAAGAGCGGGTGTCCATCCGCAATCTGTTCCTCATCGTCGAGACGCTTGCTGAGGCCAAACAGTCCGGTGCGAACATCCAGCGCTCTGTCGAATTGGTGCGCCAGCGCCTCGCCTTCCAGATTGTCGACCGTCTGCAGGACGAGCAGGGGCGTCTGCCACTGGTCCAGCTCTCCACAAACTGGGAACAGAAATTTTCTCAGTATGAAGTCGTCAATGAGAATGGCGGCAGCGACATTGCCCTTCCGCCCGAACTGTTCGGCGAGCTGACGAATCTGGTCCAGTCGAAACTGAACGAAGCCGCCAAGAAGGGCGTGATTGCATCGATTGCGACCACGTCCCGCCGCCGCCGCTTCCTTCAGACCGTGCTCGTCAGCAAAGGCATTCGTAATGCCGTTCTGGCGTATGAGGAAATCAACGCCAAGACGAAGCCGTATATTATCGGCGTTGTCTGATGCCCGATGTCGGGCTGATCCCGGATGCGCTGGCCACCTGGATCGCGCTCGTCCTGGCGGTTGTCGCGCGGCTGAGCTTCGTCATTTTTTTCATGCCGGGCATCGGAGAACAGACCGTCCCGGTGCAGACGCGTGTCCTGATCCTGCTGGGGCTCTCGGCGGCGTTCTCCATGACCGGCTTCATGACCGCACCGCCAACGGATTCCTTCGCGTCCTATGCGGGCGTTATCGCCACCGAGGTCGCCATCGGATTCGGCCTTGGTGTCGTGCTTCGGGTCACGATCTGGACGCTCAACATTGCCGGAACGGTGATCTCGCAGTCGATTGGTCTGTCCCAGCTTCTGGGGATCGCGCTGGAGCATGAACAACAGACGATGACGGCAAACCTGCTCTCAATGGCGGGGGCGGCCTTGTTGCTGTCGGCAGACTTTCACATCAAGGCAATGGCCAGTCTCTTGCGCCTCTATACGGACATCCCCATCGGCGCGATGGATGCGATGAATACGGACATGCTGGTTCAGGCATTCTTTTCCGCGTTCGGATTTGCCATCATGCTGGCCTGGCCCTTCGTTGCGGTGAACCTGCTCTACAATATCTGCCTCGGTTTCATCAACAAGGCGCTGCCTTCGCTGATGGTGGCCTTTGTCGGTGCGCCGCTGATGATTGGCGCGGGCACGATCCTGCTGGCGATTTCCATCATGGGGCTTCTGGTGGTGTGGGAAGGCCGGATTCCTGATATCGTGGTCTGGAAATGAGGGAAGGCCATGGCTGAGCAGGAAGAGGACAGCGGCGAGAAGGAATTCGAGGCCACCGAACAGCGCCGCCAGCAGGCGCGTGAAGAAGGCAACATTCCGCAGTCGAAGGAAGCCAACACGTTTGCGCTGATCGCTGCCACCATGGTGGCAGCCCTGGTCCTTCAGGTCTCGGTCGGAAATTCCGTGTTCCAGGACTTCTCGGCCATGCTCTACCATATCGACTCCCTCTCAGAGGACGTCTTTGATTCCGGCGGCGTGGAGACCTGGTCCTTGCTGTCGACGATCCTGATCAAGTTCTCGCCGATCCTGCTGATCCTCGCCGCGATTGTCCTTCTGTCGCTGGTGGCACAACGTTCGATTTCCTTCTCCGCCAAGAAGATCCAGGCGGACATGAAAAAGCTCTCGCCAGCTGAGAACCTGAAGAAGAAGTACGGCATGCGCGGGCTGCTCGACTTCCTCAAGGACACGATCAAACTGCTCTTCGCCGCGACAATTGCCGTCGTCTTCCTGTTCCAGCTTGTGCAGGACTATTACGCTTCCAGCGCCGTGCAGGCCGGCCAGTTTGCAGAATTCACCTTCAATCAGGTTCTGAAGCTGATCTTCTGGTTCCTGCTGTTTCAGTTCGTCCTCGCGGCTGTCGACCTGCCGCTGCAGCGCCGCCTCCATGCGAACCAGCTGAAGATGACGCGCGAAGACATGAAGAAGGAAATGAAACAGAGCGAGGGCGACCCACAGCTGAAGCAGCAGCGAAGGCAGAAGGCGGCCCAGATTTCACGCGGTCAGATGCTGACCAATGTGAAGGACGCCACGGTCATCATGGTGAACCCGGAGCACTATGCGGTCGCGCTGAAATGGGACCCGGAGAACAGCAAGGCGCCGGTCTGTGTCGCCAAGGGCGTCGACCATCTCGCTGCCCGTATCCGCGAGACGGCAACGGCCAACAATATTCCGATCTATCGCGACCCGCCTGCGGCGCGGTCCATCTACGCCCTTGTTGAAGTAGACCAGGAAATCCGACCCGAACACTTCGCCGCCGTTGCCGCCGCGATCAACTTCGTTGAGCGCATCCGCAAGCATATGGAGTAGGGCATTGGCTGCGACCAAGCCGTCTCTAAAGAAACTCGTCGCCCTGAAGCGCCAACGGGCCGAACAGGTCTTGCTCAGTGTGCAGCAGGAGCTGACAGCCCTGATGACGGAACTGAAGCGGTTGGAGGCGGAATTTGCGACCCTGAACGGCGAAGGCGGCGGGATCGAGGCTCACATTCTCTCGTACGAACACGGGTTCAGCCAGCGTCAGATCTGGGCCATCCAGGCCTGCCGCGCGAAAATCTCTGAGAAAGAAGGCGAGTATTTCACTGCACGTGAAGCGCTGAAAAAGGCGTTCGACTCAGAAGAACGCCTGCGCCGGGAAGGCGAGCGCCCCTGAGGGGGACAGCTTGATCTTTGACGGCCGCCTCGCCACAAGACCGCCCATGATCGACTATCGCTTCTCAGTTGCGCCGATGATGGACTGGACGGACCGGCATTGCCGCGTCTTCCACCGGTGCCTGTCGAAGCGCGCCTTGCTCTGGACCGAGATGGTCACGGCCGATGCCGTGATCCACGGTGATCGTCAGCGCCTGATCGGTTATAGCGAGGTTGAACACCCCGTTGTGCTACAGCTCGGCGGCAGTGAACCGGGCAAACTGGCCGAGGCAGCCCGGATCGCCGAAGGCTTCGGCTATGACGAAGTGAACCTGAATTGTGGCTGCCCTTCCGAGCGCGTTCAGTCCGGCGCCTTCGGGGCCTGCCTGATGGCGGAGCCGGATCTTGTGGCCAGCTGCGTCGCCGCGATGAAAGCCGCCGTCTCCATTCCGGTCACGGTGAAGTGCCGCATCGCGATTGATGATCTTCCGGCGCGTGAGACGCTGTTCACCTTTATCGACAAGGTCTCTGCCGCAGGCTGCAATGTCTTTACCGTGCATGCCCGCAAGGCGTGGCTGAAGGGCCTGTCGCCGAAAGAGAACCGGGACATCCCGCCACTCGACTATGACCTCGTCGCTGAGCTGAAAGCCGAACGGCCTGACCTGACCCTCATCCTCAATGGCGGCATTCCGGACATCGCGGCGTGTGCGGAACACCTCCAGCGCTTTGACGGCGTCATGCTGGGCCGGGCAGCCTACCAGACACCTGGCTTGCTGGGCGAGGTCGATGCGGCCCTGTTCGGCGATGGCGCTGTCGTCTCGCCCTTCGATGCCATCGAAGCCTACCGGCCCTATATGGCCGCGCGCCTTGGGGAAGGGGTGGGCCTGCACGCCATGACCCGGCACATGCTTGGCCTGTTCAATGGCCAGCCCGGCGCGCGTCTATGGCGTCGCACCCTGTCTGAACGCGCCCCCCGCGCAGGCGCCGGCCTGGACGACCTGGACGCGGCCCTTGAAGCGGTGCGCTCACACATTCCTGCTTGATCGCCGAATTTTGTTCTTTCTTTGTTCGGCAACCCGTGTTAACCATTTTCCCGCTGGAAGGGAAATGGGTGATGGTCTGCCGGGTGACGACATTTGCGTTTGAGGGCGTCGATGCGCGGCCTGTTGACGTTCAGGTGCAACTCACTGGCGGAAACCCGAATTTCCACATTGTCGGCCTGCCGGACAAGGCCGTTGGCGAAAGTCGGGAGCGCGTGCGCGCCGCCTTTGCCTCGCTCGGCCTCGCCTTGCCGCCCAAGCGTGTGATCGTGAACCTCGCCCCGGCAGACCTGCCGAAAGAGGGTAGTCACTACGACCTCGCCATCGCGCTCGCCATGCTGGCCATTATGGGCGTCATCCCGGCGGACCAGCTGGAAGCCTATGCCGCGATTGGTGAGCTGTCGCTGGATGGCGGCCTTGGGGAGACGGTCGGCGTGCTGCCGGCGGCCATGGCGGCGGAGTCGATGGATCTGCGCCTGATCTGTCCGGAAATCTGCGGCGCCGAAGCGGCCTGGGCAGGCGGCAGTGTCGTCGCCGCGCGCAGCCTGATTGCGCTGATCAATCATTTCACCGGGCGCGAGGTGATTGGCGCGCCGAAGGCCGGCCTGCTGGCAGAGCCGCCACCTGGGCCCGACCTTTCGGATGTGAAGGGGCAGGAAGGCGCCAAGCGCGTGCTGGAGATCGCGGCGGCGGGTGGGCACAATCTCCTGTTCTGCGGGCCGCCGGGGTCTGGCAAATCCATGCTGGCCCAGCGCCTGCCGGGCCTGTTGCCGCCGCTAAGTGCCCGCGAATTGCTGGAAGTCTCGCAGATCCAGTCGATTGCCGGCCTGCTGGAGCGTGGGCGCCTGTCGCGCACACGGCCGTTCCGGGCGCCGCACCATTCGGCCTCCATGGCCGCCTTGGTCGGCGGCGGCATCAAGGCCAAGCCAGGCGAGGTTTCGCTGGCCCATCATGGCGTGCTGTTCCTCGATGAGCTGCCCGAATTTCCGGGCCATGTGCTGGATAGTCTGCGTCAGCCGCTTGAAGCGGGGGAGGCCGTGGTCGCGCGGGCCAACCGGCATGTGCGCTATCCCGCGCGCTTTCAACTGATCGCGGCGATGAACCCCTGCCGGTGCGGCGGCGGGCCGGGCGCTGCGGCCTGCACGCGTGGGCCGAAATGCGCCCAGCAATACCAGTCGCGCCTGTCCGGCCCGTTCCTGGACCGGATTGATCTCTATTACGATACGCCGCCTGTCACCGCCGTAGACCTTGGCCTGCCGGGGCCTACCGAAGGCACAGCGGAGGCGCGCGCGCGGGTCGCGACGGCCCGTGACATTCAGTCAGACCGGTTTGGCGATGCCGTCAGCGATACGCGCCGTCCGCTCAATTCCGATGCGCCGCTCCCGGAACTGGAGCAGGTCGCCCGGCCAGACCAGCCGGGGGCCGCCCTGCTGGCCGATGCCGCTGTGCGGCTGAACCTCACCGCACGGGGCTATACCCGCGTGTTGAAGGTTGCGCGCACGATTGCCGATCTTGATGGCGTCGATGCGGTACGCCGCGTTCACATCGCCGAAGCGCTGTCCTATCGCCAGCGTCCGCCGGGGCAGGGAGAAGGGGTAAGCGCCGAAGCCATGGCGCGTTAGGAAAGCGGGCTGAAACGTGCTGGCGATTTAAGCAAATCCTAAAGCGTCTGTTGCAGGATGATGGCATGGACAAGCCACATCTGCTGCCCGGCGCCAAGCGCCCCGAAGACACGTTCCTTGCTACGGCGAGCCACGAAATCCGCACACCGTTGAACGGGATTCTCGGCACTGTCTCGCTTCTGCTGGAGACGGAGCTGGAACCGTCGCAGCGCGAATATGCCGAGGCGATCCGCCTTAGCGGCTCACGCCTGCTAGATCTGCTGAACAATGTGCTCGACTATGCACGCCTGGATTCCTCCGAAATTGAGCTCGAAACCGAGGCTTTCTGCCCGGTGCGCCTTGGCCGCGAAGTGGTCGAATTGCTAAGCCCCCGCGCTCACGCCGCCGGGCTCGACATTGCCGCGCGCGCGTCAGACCTGCCCATGCCGTCTTATTCGGGCGATGCCGGGCGGATCCGCCAGATCCTGTTCAATCTGGTCGGCAATGCGTTGAAATTCACCGAAACGGGCGCGGTCCTGCTGGACATTCACGCGCATGAAGACGGGCTTGAATATCGCATCATCGATACCGGCCCCGGCATCGCGCCGGGCGACCGTGACCGCCTGTTTGAGGCCTTCCGCCAGAACAGCCGGCAGGATGCCTACAAGGATGGCGGCGTGGGCCTCGGCCTCGCCATCGTCAAACGCCTGACAGACCTGCTGGGCGGCAGCATCGATGTGACCGGTGCGCCGGGGCTTGGCACGTGTTTCTCCGTGCGCCTGCCACTGAAGCGGGCGAATCTGCCGCCGACCCATGACCTGCCGGTGCTGGACGCGGTGGTCGGCCTGGCCGGTCTGCCAGCCGCGACTTGCCTGGCGGCGACATCTGCCCTGATCGACGCCTCGGCCCGGCCGGTCTTTATCGATGTGTCCTCCGGCCATGTGCCGCCGGAGGTCGAAGTTTTGCTGATCGGGGCCGAACAACCGGAAGAGACCGTTCGCGCGCTGGCCCGCAAGGCGCCCTCGCTGGTCGTCCTGCGTCCGGAAGACCGCGGCGCGATTGCCCGCTTCAAGGCGATGGGCTGTGCCGGCTGGCTGGTCCGGCCGCTTCGCGCGTCGTCGCTGGTTGAACGGGTCTATGTGGTCAAGACGGGCGGCATGCCGGCGGACGAGCCCGAACGGCTGACCGGGGCTGGCCGTGTGCTGATCGCCGACGACAATCCGGTCAATGCGATGATTGCACGGCGTGCCTTGGAATCGGCCGGATTTACGGTCACAGTCGCCTCCACGGGTATCGAAGCCCTGGAGGCCGCGAAGAGCATGAATCCAGCCCTGATCCTGATGGACCTCCGCATGCCCGAAATGGACGGCTTCGAAGCCATGCGTCATCTGCGTGCCGAAGGCTCCGATGTGCCGATGATCGCTGTCTCCGCTGAGGTGAACCCCGATATCGAGCGCCAGGCCATTGCCGCCGGGGCGAATGATGTCGTCGCCAAACCGATTGAACCACAGGCCCTGCGTGAGCTTGCCATCCACTGGACCGGCGCCGACGCCAAAGCTGGCAAGGCCGGCGCCGCATGAGCGGAGAAGCCGCCGCGCCGGGCGACGTCCGGAAGCCCCCTCGCATTGTCCGGGCGTTTCGTGCGCTGAATGATCGCCGCATGGTGGCCATGTTGCTGCTGGCACTGGCCGCCGGCCTGCCGTTCGGGGCGGTGCTGGGCACGCTGAACGCCTGGCTGACGGTGGAGGGCGTGAACCCTTCGACGATTGGCACGCTGTCCCTGATCACGCTTGGCTATGCGTTCAAATATCTCTGGTCGCCGGCTTTCCAGACGGCGCATCATCCGACGCCTTTCCTCGGTCCGCGCCGCACATGGCTGCTGTCCTTTCAGGTGCCGATTGCGATTCTGCTGCTGATCCTGCCGTTCTCCGATCCGGGCAGCCAGATCGGCCTTGTTGCGATTGTTGCTCTCGGCGTGGCGCTTCTGTCGGCCACCCACGACATTGTGCTGGACGCGTGGCGCATCGAAGTCGCGCGCAGCGATGAAGACAAGGATCTGATGGCGGCGCTCTACCAGTTCGGGTATCGCGCTTCGACCTTTGTCACCGGTTTCCTCGCCCTCCTTCTGGCAGAATATATCGGCTGGGCCATGGTCTATGGCCTGATTGCGCTGATGATGGTTCTGGCCATTTCAGGCACGTTCATCGCGCCGGAACCGGAACTGTCATCTGAGCCAGCCGGGTCGCGCGAGAGCTTCCAGGCGACCGTGCCGGAAACGCGTCTGCGCGTGTTGACCGCTGCCGTGGCAATTGGCTGGGGTGTCGCAATCAGCATGATCGTCTGGCACGTCTTTACCTCGCTGACCCGTGACCCACCGCCCAGCGGAACGGCGTTCGTGCGTGACCAGGGACCGGTCATCGTGGCGCTGACGGTGATGGTGCCCGCGATCCTCGCGGCGCTGATGCTCTACTTCTTTGGCCGCAAGCCCGGATTGGTCGTGCCCGACAAGGCAGGGGAGTCGACCAGCGTGAAAGTGCTGCACTCTCTGTTCCGGGCCATTTTCGATCCGCTGATGGAGATGATCGGGCGCCTCGGCTGGGGCGCGCTGATCGTGCTGCTGCTGGCGCTGACTTATCGCTTTACGGACGCGGTCTGGGGTGCCTTTGCCTATCCATTCTACCTCGATGACCGGTTCGGCGCGCTGCATCATTCCATGGCGGATGTCGCAGTCGCCTCGAAATTCTTCGGGGTCCTGATGACCATGGCCGGGGCGGCGCTCGGGGCGATGGTGATCAGCTTTATCGGACGCATGCCGGTCCTCGTGATGGGCGCCATTCTGGCGGCGGCGACGAACCTCCTCTTTGCGGACCTGTCGATGGGCGGGGCCAGAATTGATGCCTTCCTGGAATGGACCCACATTGCCGAGCCGTTGCGCGCATTTGCAGGCTGGGCTGCTGCCATCTCGCCACACGCCGAGGGGGCGGATGCAGGCAACCGCATGGCGCGGCTGATGATCGCCATTGCCGGGGAAAACCTGGCAGGCGGCTTTGCCAGCGTGGCGGTCGTCGCCTTCCTGACCTCTGTCGTGAACCCGCGTTTCGCGGCGGTTCAGTATGCGCTGTTGGGCTCTCTGACGATGCTGATCGGCACGCTGGGCCGTCCATGGCTGGGTGAACTGATCGAGACCCATGGCTATTATACCGTCTTCATCGTCACGTTTTGGCTCGGCGGCATCGCCGTGGTATTGAGCCTTGTTGAATGGTGGCGTCAGGCCCGTCTGGCCGGTGCTGCAAAACCTGGAGTATCGGCAGATGGAACGTCCTAGCGGTCTTGGTGGGCATTGGTGGCTTTATGTGGCGATGGGAGTCCTGTCGCTTCTGGGCGGCTTCTTCGCGCTGGTGAACCCTTATGCCGCGTCAGTCGTCGTGCTGCAGATCGTGGCCTTCCTGTTCATTTTCCTGGGCGTGATGCAGGTCGCGTTCACGCTGCGCACGCCGTTCGGCCTGTCCTGGTTCGACCTTGGCATGGGTGTGTTGCAGATCCTTCTGGGTGTGATGCTGGCGACCAATGTTCTCGGCGGGCTGGTCTCGCTGACGCTGATCCTGGCTTTCCTGTTCCTGATCGAAGGCGTCGTGCTTTGCGTGGCGGGGATCAATCTGCGCCCGTTCCGGCCCTGGCTCTGGCTGGTGGTCGGCGGGGTGATCTCGATCCTGCTGGCCGTGTTCGTGCTGATGAACCTGCCGGAAGCGGCAGCGACCCTGCTGGGCCTTCTTCTGGGCATCGACCTGATGTCCAACGGGTTGTGGCTGGTCGCAGCCGGGCTGATGCTGCGCAACCTTTAAGACACGTCCATCAGGGCAGAAGAGGGGGCTGGTCCCCCGCTTCGGTGCGCACTAGGCTCTATCGGATCAGTTACCTGCCGGAGCATGCCCCCGTGATGAAACCGCTTTTCGCCGCTGCCGCCCTCGCCCTGCTGCCACTGGCTGGCTGCACCACCCAGACCGGCGCGCCGATTGCCGCCGGCACATCGCAGAGCGTGTCTGACGTGGCCGCCATCACGGCGCTGCTGGAAGAACAGGATGCGGCCTGGAACCGGGGCGACATAGACGCCTTCATGCAAGGCTACTGGAAGTCTCCGGACCTGCGCTTTGCCTCCGGCGGCAATGTCACGCGCGGCTGGGACCAGACCAATGCGCGCTATCACGCGACCTATGGCGAGCCGGAGACGATGGGCACGCTGATCACCGACGAATATGAGATCGTCATGCTCGCCCCGGATGCCGCCATTGCCCATGGCCGCTGGAAGCTGGAAGGGCGCGAAGGCACGCCGTCGGGTCTCTACACGCTGGTGATGCGCAAGATCGACGGCGCGTGGAAGATCATCTCCGACACGACCACGTCTGCGGATTAGCGCCGCGCGCCTGCCATGAAATCACCTTGGGCCTGCGCTTGGCAGGTCCGGTAATTCGCGGCAGAAGACTGACAGGACGCCCGCACAGCGGCGCTATCAGGGGACAGACATGAAGCGCGCGACGCTGGATCAGAGCACGGCGAATTTCGCCCTGGAACGCACGATCGAGCGGCCATGGTTCCGGACGTTCATCACCGGCCTGATCATCCTCAATGCCATCGTGCTGGGCGTGCTCACCTATCGCGAGACGTTGCCCGTGAATCTGGTGACCGCGATGGAGGTGTTTGACCACACCGTCACCTACATCTTCGCGATGGAAATCTTCCTGAAGCTGGTGGTCTACCGGCTGCAATTCTTCAAGCTCGGCTGGAACTGGTTCGACTTCATCGTGGTCGGCATTTCGCTGGTTCCAGGGGCAGGGGCGTTCAGCGTGCTGCGGGCCATGCGCGTCTTGAGGGTGCTGCGCCTCCTGCACATCGTGCCGGTTATGCGCCGGATCACCGAAGCGCTGCTGAAGGCCCTGCCGGGCATGGGCGCGATTGTCGCTGTGCTGGCGCTGGTGACGTACGTGGCCGCCGTGATGGCGACCAACATGTATGGCGACACCGAAACCGAGGAAGTGAAACAGCTGTTTGGTGACCTGCCAAGCTCGGCCCTGTCGCTGTTCCAGGTGATGACCATGGACGGCTGGCGCTTTGAGGTGTTGCAGAAAGTGATCGATGACGGCCACCCGATGGCGTGGCTGTTCTTCATGATTTTCATCTTCGTGGCGAGTTTTGCCATTCTCAACCTGTTCATTGCCCTGGTCGTCGATTCCCTCGCTGCAGAGCAGAAAGCCGTTTTGGAAGAAGGCCTTGAGGAGCTGGAGGAGGAGTTTGTGGAGGAGCGTGAAGAAGCCGACGACGCGCGCACCGAAATCGTGTCTCTTCTGAAGCAACTGCAACAGGAAGTAGCAGAGTTGAAGGCGGCTGTCAGCGCGGGGTCCCCGCCGCGCGAGTGAGGACTCATTAAGTATGCTTCACAGAAGTGTCAGCATCGCGCCCTCCCAAGGCTGGAAAATCCTGCTATAACATCGCGAAGATGAGCCTGTGGATCCGAATACTTGAAGGCGGCAAACGCCTTTTCGACCCCGACATGACACACGACGAGGATTCCGGCGAACCGGGAGACTTCACGTGTGCGCCGGACCCGAACGACGTGGGCTTTACAGCCGCCGTCGTTGGCCTCGGCGCCAAGCTCGCCAAGGCGGACGGCACCGTTTCCGACAAGGAAATCATGGTCTTCTCCCGCGTCTTCCGCGCCCCGCCGGAAGAGTCTGACAATGTCCGCCGCGTGTTCAACCTCGCCCGCCAGACGGTGCGGGGCTATGAGGGCTACGCCCGCCGGATCGGCAAGCGCTACCATGACCGGCCCTGCCTGCTGGAGGGCGTGATGGACGGTCTGTTCCAGATCGCCGGCGCCGACGGCGTCGTGACACAGGACGAGCTGACCTATCTGAGCAATGTGTCCCAGGCTTTCGGCTTCAATGAGGCCACGTTCCGCCGGATCAAGGCGGCCCATATGGGACCGGATCGAAATGACCCGTACCATGTCCTCGGCGTCGCGCATGACGCGGACTTCGACATCATCCGCGCGGCCTATCGCCGGCTGATGGCGGATCACCACCCTGACCGTGTAATTCACATGGGCGCGCCGCGTGAATTCGAGGACGCCGCGCACGCCAAGGCCGCTGCGATCACAGCCGCCTATGCGCAGATCCGCAACGAGCGCGGCCTGCTGATCCGGCAGGAAAACTAGGCAGCCAACACGAAAGTGTGAGGGACAGCCCCGCTTTCGTTGACGAGGGGCCATGTTGCCGCCATGTTGGTCTGGCAAAAGGAATTTGCCATGACACGCACAGCGCCCCATCCCAGCGGTTTCGATTTCGCCAGCGCCCTTCGCGGCAGCCTTGCGCTGCTTGTGCAGGTGGTGATCGGGATGATGCTGGTTCTGACCGCCGGGATCGTGGCTGTGATGACCGCGATGGCAGGGGTGCTTCTGGGCGTCGCTGCGCTGGTGATGCGCTTTGCCGGTGGACGCCGGTCGCGCCGCACGGCTGAGGCGGCTGGCAAGGACACGATCACGCTGGAAGCCCGCCGCACCCCGCGTGGCTGGACGGTTGAATAAGTCCCGCCTCAAGACCGTATAAAACACCGTATAAAGACCGTGTAAGGGCAATATAAAGCGGCCTGAAATGTATCAGACGGCACCGGCTTTCCGGTGCCGTTTGCGTTTCGGGCGCAAAAATGCTCCGCGTCATTTGACAAATATGCGCTACAAATGTAGCGTAGTGATCATCAATATAGCGAGATGGTCATGTCCCAACCCAATTCCTCCGAACTTGCGGTGCTGAAGCACCTCTGGACCGCCGGGCCGCAAAGTGCCCGCGAAGTGCACGACACGGTCGGGCCGGGGCAGGGGTGGAAGCCCTCCACCACGCGCACCGTGATTGCGCGGATGGAAGAGAAGGGCTGGGTGGTCCGCGCCGACGTGCACGGCATGGCGGTCTACACAGCCGCGCTCGACCGGACCGCGACGCTGGGCGGGCTGGTCCGCCATTTCGCCCGGCAGGTGCTCGACATGGACGGGCCGATCCCGGCCGCCTTCTTTGCCGAAAGCCCGCACCTCTCCGACGCCGAGCTGGACGAGCTGGACGCCATCATCAACGCCGCCGCCGACCAGACCGAGGACAAGAAAGGCGACAAGGCATGAGCCCCGCCGGTCTGGTCCTGCTTGCCCTTGGCTGGAGCGCCCTTGTCTGGGCCGGTGCCAGCCTGATCTGCCGGATGAAGCCCGCACCGAAATTGGCGCAGGCGATCTGGCGCGGCGCCGCGCTGATGCTGGCCGCGCCGTTCGTCGCCTCTCTCTTCGTGCCCGGCCTGCCGGCAATGGAATTTGCCCCGCTGCCCGACGTTCCGATGCTGGAGCCCCTGATGATTGTGCCGCAGGACGGCGTGGCTGTTGCTGCCCCGGCGCCGGCTTTCCGCCTGCCGGAGATTGGCACGCTGGTGCTCGGCGTGCTGGCTGCTGGCTGGCTGATGCGCTTCGCCCTCTGGCTGGTCAGCCAGGTGCGGCTGCAGCGCATCAAGGTGCGCGCGCTGAGAACGAACCGCCCCGTGGGGCATTGGGCAGAGGCTCTGGGCCTCACCCGTGTGCCGGAAGTGCGGGTCATTCCGCGTGGCTCACCCTTTCTGGCGGGCGTGTTCAAGCGCTCCGTCTACGTTCCATCTTCGTTGATGCGAGGGGAGGGCGCGCAGCAGGTCATCGTGCACGAGCTGGTTCACCTGAAACGCGGCGATCTCATCACGCGGCCATTGGAACGGATCGTGGCGGACCTGTTCTGGTTCTCTCCCTTTGCCTGGGGCATTCGAGACCAGCTCGACTTCTGGCGAGAGGCCGTGGTGGATGATGAAACCGTTGAACTGACAGGCGACCGGATCGCCTATGCCCGAACCCTGACGACGGCTGCGCGCATCTCGCGCGATGAGGCGGTGCTGCCTGTGGCGGCATTCATCCTCCGGAAGAAAGGGAATCTGAAAATGCGACTCAACCAATTGCTCACCGAGAAAACCCGGCCCCGCCGCCTCGGCCTCGTCATGGCCGCCGCGCTCGCCTGCGCCGCACCGCTCGCCCTCGCGCAGGGCATGCTGATCAAAGGCGCCGCCGCCGCGCCGGGCGCGGAGCTGGTCTATAGCCACGCCGTGCTGGACGAAGCCACGCTGACCAGCGCATTTGGGATTCGGGCGCAACGGATCACGGGTAAGCCTGGTTGGCATAACGGGACCGATCTTGCGGCGCAGGAGGGCTCGCCTGTCTATGCGCCGACCGGCGGTATTGTGACAAAATCCGGAATGACAGAAGGCTACGGCAACCTCGTTGTCCTGAGAGGGGCAGGGGACCGACAGTACCGTTTCGGGCAGTTGCAGGAGCTGAAAGTCAAGGAAGGGGATGTCGTGAACCCCGGAGACATTGTCGGCCTTGTCGGGCAAACCGGTCAGGCAACTGGCCCGCACCTCCACTTCGAAGTCTGGCATGGTGAAAAGCCGGATGATCCGCAGGCAGAAGAGGGGCTCGTCCTGGCCGACAGCCTGTTCATTCGCGCGGGATCAGGTGCGAAGGTCCCGGTGCCGCCCGCCGCGCCCGCTGCGCCTCTGCCGCCGGAGGGTCCGGAAGCGTGCATCAAGGCAGGTACCTGGCTCGCAAGTGGAACGCGTCCAGAGGATTGGTTAGCCCGGCGGGAAACGGCGCGTGAGGTGAACCGTCAGGCCGGAGTGGTTATCGATACGGGTTCCATGCCCTTTGCTGTGTCTCCACCTACGCCTTATTATCCGGCGGAGGCCGTCGAAAAGATGTTGAGTGGAGCTTGCGATGTTCTGTTCGATCTCGGGACAGACGGAAAACCAAGGAACATGGTTGCGGCCTGTTCTAATCCGGTTTTTGCGGATTCTGCGGCTGAACTGAAAGACGCAAGATTTGCACCCATCAATGGTCCGGACGGCAAGCCCGCCGAAGTGAAGGGGCTGACCTATCCTCTCGAATACTGCATCGAAGGATGAGGGTATCAGCCCTGTTTCTGGCGGCGCTGCTGACCGGCTGCGCCGCCATTCCTTCTGGCACCAGGCACACTGTCGTACGCGAGCAGAGCTTGCGGCTTCAGGCGGGCGGGGAGGCGACGCTGCGGGTGGATTGTCCGCCCGGGCAGCTCGGCGTCTCGGCGCGTCAGACAACCGGTGGTGCGTTCACCGTCACCGAAAGCCGCGCGGCCGAGCCCGGCGTCTGGTGGGTCACCTTCGTCAACCCTCTGGATACACCGTATAAGGAAGATGTGTCGATCCGTCTGACCTGCCGGTGATGGCGTAGAATAAAAGCTGGACGCAGGCGTGGTTATACAGTAACATACCCTTATAAATAGAAGGCGGAGGCAATCGGGGCGTGAGGGTATTTCAGGCAATTACAGTCGCGGCCTTTTTGGCGGCAGGTGCGCAGGCGGAGGAGGCAACGTTCAAGCCTGCCGCTTGCGAGGAAGGGCAGGCCGTCGCCTTCGAAGACCTTGCTGCCGCTTACTCAGCTATCTTGTTCGGGGAATATCACGGTACGACAGAAATGCCCGAAGCGTTCGGCAATGCAGTGGCGCAGGCTGCCGGCAACGGGCGTCGTATTGTCGTGGCACTGGAATATCCGCCGGACTGGCAGGACGATCTCGATTCCGTCATGGCTGCGCCGGATGAAGTCGCGGCCATGGATGCGTTCGCCATGCACCATACGGGCGACGGACGAACGTCAGATGCCATGCGGAACATGCTGTTGCAGCTGAGGGCGCTGAAACTGGCGGGGGCAGATATTCACGTCATCGCGGCAGATAAGCGGCGTGAACGGACGGTTGAGGAGGCAGAGCAGGCCGCTGCACTCGACTTGCCAGACATGGTCGACCGGACGTTGGGGCAGCGGGATATTGACCTGGCCCTGCACTCCAAAGCGGCGTGCGAAGCAATCGGTTGTGACCTGATCTTGCTCTATGCTGGCAACATGCACACGCGTCTGTCGATCACGGAAAGCGGCTGGTTCGACGAAGCCGGAAACAAGACGCCTTTCTGGACGGCCCCTGCCGGCTATGTGCTGGCGCAATTCATGCCGGCTGCGTCGGTCTACCTGTTTCACAGGGGTGGCTACGGCATGAGTCAGTCAACTGAGGGCATGTATGGCATGCGCAAATTGACGCCGAGCGCGCCGGAATTCGTGGCGGAAGATGAGGTCTATTATTGCACCGGGGGTGACCCGATGTTCAGTCATGCGCTCAGTGTCGGGAAGGTTACCCCGTCAATGGGGAATTAGGTCCAGCCCTAGCGGTCGAAGAGTTTCGAGACGCTTTCCTCGTTGGCGATGCGGCGGATGGCTTCGCCGAGGAGAGGGGCGATCGGCAGGATGCGGATGGATTTGGACTTCTTCGCGGCCTCGGACGGGGCAATCGTGTCGGTCATGACCAGTTCGTCCAGAACCGATTTCTCGATCCGCTCAACGGCTTTGCCCGACAGAACGCCGTGGCTGACATAGGCGGAGACGGACTTGGCGCCGGCTTCTTTCAGCGCCGCAGCGGCGTTCGCCAGCGTGCCACCGGAATCGCACATGTCGTCCAGCATGATGCAGCGCTTGCCGGAGACATCGCCGATAATGTTCATCACTTCCGACTTGCCGGCTTCCGGACGGCGCTTGTCGACGATGGCGAGATCTGCATCGTCGAGCCGCTTGGCGAGCGAACGGGCGCGCACCACACCGCCGACATCTGGCGAGACGACCACGATCTTGTCCTTGCCGAAGCGTTCCTTGATGTCGTCCACCATGACCGGGCTGCCGAAGAGATTGTCGGTCGGGATGTCGAAGAAGCCCTGAATCTGGCCGGCGTGCAGGTCCACGGTCAGCACGCGGTCGGCGCCCGCGGTGGAGATGAGGTTGGCGACGAGCTTGGCCGAGATCGGCGTGCGGCCGTCGGTTTTGCGGTCCTGGCGGGCATAACCGAAATAGGGGATCACGGCGGTGATGCGGCGGGCCGAGGCGCGGCGCAGCGCGTCCATCATGATCAGCAGCTGCATCAGATTGTCGTTGGCCGGGAAGGAGGTCGACTGGATAACGAAGACATCCTCGCCGCGGACGTTCTCATCGATGCGGACGAAGATTTCCTGGTCCGCGAAGGATTTGACCTCTGATCGGGTCAGTCGCATGTCGAGATAGTCGGCAATGGCTTCAGCGAGCGGGCGGTTTGCGTTGCAAGCGAGAAGTTTCATGTCGGCTTTGACCCTGTTGCCCCTGATGGCGAAGCTTTTGTAACAGGCGGGCCCGAGTCGCAACCGGACTCTCACACTCAATGCAAATTTTTACGGGCGCAGCACGATGACTGAGGCATTTCGGCCATAGTCCGGTTCGCCGCGATGATTGCGCCGGCGATTGGAGAAATAGCCGTCTTCCAGCGCGCATGTGTCGAGCCCGAGATCGGAGACATGGCCGATGTCCATGGCGGCGAGGCTGGCGCGGCAATATCCGGGCAGGTCGAAATGGAAGCGGTCTGACCGTCCGGGTTTGAACAGATGTTCGCTGGCGGGGGAGGCTTCGAGGAACGTGTCCCGGAATTCCGGCCCGACTTCATAGCTCGCCTGCGCAATGGTTGGCCCGATGGCGGCGCGGATGCGACCAGGTTTTGCGCCAAGTTCCGTCATTGAGGCAATCGTTGCCTCCAGTACGCCGCCGAGCGCGCCTTTCCATCCGGCATGCGCCGCGCCGATCACGCCGGCTTCGGCGTCAGCGAAGAGCACCGGCGTGCAGTCTGCCGTCAGGATGCAGAGGCCGAGCCCGGCCACATCGGTCACCATCGCGTCGGCTTGCGGGCGCTCGTCGCTCCAGGCCTCGGTCACGTGCACGACCTCAGCGGAGTGGATCTGGTGGCAGGAGAGCAGGGCGTCTGCGCCGAGTGCCTGACGGATCCGCTCGCGGTTCTGGATGACGGCGGCGGGATCGTCGTCCGAGCCGCGCCCGGCATTCAGGCTGGCATAGAGTCCGGTGGAGACACCGCCCGCGCGGCCAAAAAAGCCGTGGTCGATGCCTTTCAGTCCGGAAAGGCCAGGCGCAATCTCGCGGGGGGGTGACGCAGCTTCCATGTAGAATGGCGTGCTGCGCCCCGTCCGGGATGTCAAGTTAACGGGCCGAAGGCTGGCCTATTGGTGATAGGCGCTTTCCCCATGCGTCGCCGAATCGAGGCCCGCTTCCTCGTCTTCCGGAGACACGCGAAGCGGCATGACGAGGCGGATGGCGTAGAGCAGGCCAGCCGTCACGACGGCAGACAGGACGCCAACCACAAGCACGCCGAGTAACTGCACGCCGAATTGCGCCATTATCGGTTTCTGCAAACCGGGGGCGAGGGGCCCGAGCGCGGCAAGGAAGGGCAGCATCAGGCTGCCCAGAATGCCGCCCACGCCATGCACGGCGAACACGTCCAGGCTGTCATCGATCTGCAGACGCTGGCGGATCAGGCCGACCGCGCCATAACAGATGAAGGCGCTGGCCGTGCCGATGATCAGCGCGCCGACAGGGCCGACGGAGCCGGCGGCGGGTGTGATCGTCGCGAGGCCCGCGACCATGCCTGTCGCGACACCGACCAGCGTGGGCTTGCCGAAACTCGCCCATTCGATGCCCATCCAGACCAGCGCGGCGGTGGCGGCGGACGTGTGCGTCACCAGCATGGCGCGGGCCGCATCCGCGTTGGCGCCGAGGGCGGAGCCTGCATTGAAGCCGAACCAGCCGACCCAGAGCATGGCGGCGCCGAGCATGACAAAGCCGGGACTGTGCGGTGGGCGCATGTCGCGCGGGAAGTGCGCCCGCTTGCCGAGGATGAGCGCAAAGGCCAGCGCCGAGACGCCAGCCGTCGTGTGCACCACGATGCCGCCGGCAAAATCGACTACGCCCATTTGCGCCAGCCAGCCGCCGCCCCAGACCCAATGCGCGACCGGCGCGTAGCAGAGCACCAGCCAGGCGGCGCAGAAGATCAGCATGGCGCCGAAATTCACCCGCTCCGCAAAGGCCCCGACGATCAGGGCCGGGGTAATGATGGCGAACGTCATCTGGAACATCAGGAACAGCGGCTCGGGAATGGACTGGCCGGCGAGCGGCGCGCCGGTCATCCCGGCGCCGAAGGATTTCGCGAAGCCGCCGATCACGCCGCTGGTTCCCGGCCCGAAAGCGATGGAATAGCCGCAAGCCAGCCAGACAAGGCTCATCAGCGCGGCAATCGCCATGCAATGCATGAACACGGACAAGAGGTTTTTCGCCTGCACAAGGCCGCCATAAAAGAGGGCGAGCCCCGGCAGCGTCATGAACAGGACCAGCGCCGTGGCGGTCAGAATCCAGGCTGAGTCACCCGTATCGGCGAAGGCGGGCGCAGCCGATGCCACGCACAGCGTCATGAGCACGCCGAAGCGTGCCGCAATTGTCTTGAACCCCAACGTAAGCTCCCTGAGTCAGTTCACGCGCGTGAACTTGCCCTCCACTCGCGTTGTTTTGTTTGCGGGGAAACAGGCTGAGAGTGCGCCGGATGGCCAAGCGCTTTGCGGTCGGCAGGATTAACAGAGTCTAGTTTTGCTCGTTAATTAGGCGCGCCGGGACGGGTAATGAACAAATATCGATCACTTTTGGGGGTGTCACGACAAAGGCGCTGATCGATCCATAATCGCGTTTGCTCTCTTTCAAGGCGTCCCATGCCGGGCTTGGCGTCGCCATCACTTCATAGGCGGGCCGGTCTGCTTCCGGCAGGTCGGCGGCGACTTTCGCCGAGACGATCCTGTTGGGATCAAGTTTCGAGCGGCGATACTGATTGATCTGGTAGGCCAGCGGCGCGTCCTCCCCGAACAGGGCCTCGGTTTCTTCCTCGGTCGAGGGCTCGACGCGGGCGAGGCGATTGACGACGTCCAGGCCGCCGATGACGCGGCCGAACACGGTATAGTTGCGGTCAAGATAGCGGCGCGGCGTGAGGGGTATGTAAAACTCGGCAACGGCAGTGTCCGGGGCTTCGTCCCGCGCCATGCCGACCGTACCGGGGCAGTTCAGCAGCCATTCGTGGTCACCGTCACGCCCCACGGCAAAGCCCTTGCGGGAGCCGACTTCCGGAGCGAACAGGTCGCCATTGCCGAGTGGGTCGAAGCCGTCCGGGCTGATCGCGCGTTCAGCTTCCAGTGGTACAAGGGGCATGCCTTTGAGGCTCTGGTCGAACTCCTTGCCGGCCTGGGCGACATGGTTCTCGATCACCCGGTAGAAGAACTCCCCATCGAAATAGCCGCTGCGGACCGCGTCGCGCAGGGCGGCCGCATTGGCCGGGGCGGCTTCAGGGAAGAGTTCCAGCGCGATCACGCCTTGCGCCTCGCCCATGTCGAACAGGAGGAGATTTTCCGGGTCGACCGGGCGCCAGGACGCGGCTTCCGGGGCCGGTGTCTCAGCCGCGGCGCTGTGGCAGGCGGCAATCAGGGCGAGGGCGGGGATCAGACGTTTCAGCATGGCGCCAGTGTTGGCGGCGAAGCGCCTTGGTGACAAGCGGGGCCGGCTAAAATGACCCGATAGTTGAAAGCCCGGAAACGGGGGATAAAGTCAGGTGCATGATCCGCGCTGATATTCCCCGTTCGCCTGTTCCTGACGTCCCTATCATGGGCGGGTGCCATTGCGGCGCTGTCCGCTATGCGATCCGGGCCCGCCCCAAAGCGGTCAATGCCTGCCATTGCGATGATTGCAAGCGCCTCTCGGGAGTAACATTCGGGCTCTACCTGCATGTGCCGAAAGACGGATTGGAGATTGCCTCCGGCGCGTTCGACGTCTTCCGCCGCAAGGGCGGGAGTGGCCACATGATCCCGATCGAGCGCTGCAAGGATTGCGGCACGCGGATGTGGCACCTGCCGGAGGCGGCGCCGGATCTCGTCATCCTCTGCGCCGGCACGCTCGACGATCCGTCCTGGGCCGTGCCCACGTCTCACATCTTCGTCGAGGAAGCCGCGCCGGATGCCGTGGCCGCGACCGACGCGCTCGTGATCGAAGCCTTCAACTCAACCCGTCAGGCCCTGTGGGACCATTTCGACGCAATCTATTCCACCTGATCGGTATAGGCGCCTTGCTCGAAGGCTTCAGCCAGTTTGAAGCGCTGGATCTTGCCGGAGCCGGTGAGCGGCCAGTCATCGACCCAGATCCAGTAGGCGGGCGTCTTCTGCGGTGAAAGGCGTTCACGGATAAAGGACTTCAGTTCGGTATCGCTCGGATGCGGCTTTGAATTGCCGCGCATGAAGCAGGCGACCTGCTCGCCCCATTTATCATCCGGGATGCCGACAATGGCGATTTCCGAGATCGCGTCATGTTCCAGAAGGGCATTCTCGATTTCGGCGGGGAAGAGATTTTCGCCGCCGCGGATGATCATTTCCTTCACCCGGCCGGTAATCTTCACATAGCCGCGCGGGTCCATCCGGCCGAGATCGCCAGTGTGAAGCCAGCCATCGGAATCGATGGTGGCGGCGGTCGCCTCCGGATTGTCATTATAGCCGATCATGACCGAATAGGCGCGGGCGCAGATCTCGCCCTGTTCACCGATGGGCATCACCTCGTTCGTTGCCGGATCGAGAATGGCAATCTCCGTATGCGGCACAGGCTGGCCGATGGTCTGGGTCAGGTCGACCTCATCATCTTCATACCAGGCCTGGGTGAGGACGGGGCAGGTCTCGGTCTGGCCATAGACGATCTGGATCGGGGCGCCGAACACCTTGCGCGCCTTGCGGCACAGTTCCGGCGGCACCATCGATCCGCCGGACATGATGCGCCGTGTGGACGAGACATCGCGGCCGGACTTTTCGATCTCCTCGATCAGGGCGACCAGCATGGTCGGCACGCCCAGGATGAAATACGTCCGCTCTCGCTCCATCACTTTGGCAATCATGACCGGATCGAACACAGGCGCCAGAAGCATCGTGGCGCCGACGGCGAGACCGCCCATGACGAGAACGGCGCAGCCCGTCGTATGAAACAGCGGCATGTTGTGGACGAACGTATCGCCCTTGTTCACCCCGGCGCGTTTCATGCTTTCAAGCCCGTTCAGGACGAGGCCATTATGGCGGAGCAGGGCCCCTTTGGGAAAGCCGGTCGTGCCGGATGTGTACTGGATCTGCGCCGCATCGAGCGGGCCCGGATTGCGCAGCTCACCCTCCGCTTCGCCATGGAATAGGGCAGCATGATCCGTCAGCAGGATGCGGTGCCGGATGGCCGGGATCTCATTGCAGACCTCATCGGCGATGGCCTGCATTGGATTGCCCCGGAAGTCGGCGACATAATAGATCGCCTCGGAGCGGGATTGTTCGAGCACGTATTTCAGTTCGCGCTTCTGGTAGGCCGGGTTGACCGTGACCAGGATCACGCCAGCCAGGCCGCAGGCGAGTTCCAGCAGGATCCATTCCGGGACATTGTTGGCATAGACGGCGACACGCGCGCCTTCTGCGTGGCGGCTGGCCAGCGCGCGGGCGAGGCGTTCGGCATCGAACAGGAGCTCGGCATAAGACCAGCTGCGCAGGATGGCGCCGTCATAGTCCAGCGCTTTCAGGGCAGGCTGGGAAGGGTGACGCGCCACCGAGGCGCGCAGCATGTCGCCAATGCTTTGCGGGGCTGGCTCCGGTCCGCCATGGGCAGGGAAATAGGATTGCGTCAGCGAAACCTGGTACATGCGTGCCTCCCAACACGTTGTTGTGCCGGGAGGCTACAGGGAAAATTTCTCGTCCGCTATGGGGGCGCGGCGGACGGGCGCAGCGGTTCTATCAGTAGGCGTAATGTCCCCGGCGGCTGAGATACCCGGCCATGCGGGCGCGCTTGTTGTCGAGGTCGTCTTCGATGATCGAGGGGATCAGGAAGAAGTCCAGGAACCACCAGACGAACCCGATCAGGATGAAATAGGAAAGGATCTGCAGGATCGCGCTGATCGGCTTGCCGAGATAGAACCGGTGCGCCGAGACGAAGCCGAGGAAAAACCAAAGCAGATAGGCCGCGCCAGCGCTCTTGCGCTCATTGGCGACACGTTGCTCGATCAGGATCATGTCATCGGTGGTCAGGCTCATGGCCGTTTCTCCTTCATATCGAATAACAATATATGTTATCTATGAGAGGATTCCAAGGGCAGTCCGTAAAAACATGAGTGATTGAGCAGACAGGGGCGACCTGCTAAGCGCCGCGCCATGTATCAGATATCGGCAAGAGGCGCGCGGGCGCCGGTGGAAGCAGCATGGGACGCCCTGGCATGGGCCGACCCCTCACCTGCAGGCGCAGTGGACTGCAAGGAAGACGGGCGCGGCATCTGGCGGCTCGACGCTTTCGCGGAGACGCAGGAAGACGCAGACGCCTGTGTGGCGACCATCCTGGAGACCAGTCCGGAGCTGTCGCCGCGTGTTGAGGAAGTCATCGAGCGCGACTGGGTGACCATGTCGCTGGAAGGCCTGCCGCCTGTGTCCGCCGGGCCGTTCTTCGTGGCCGGCAGCCATGCGCTGGCCAAGATGGCGCCGGGCCGCATCGCCGTGCTGATCGAGGCCGGACCGGCTTTCGGCACGGGCCATCACGGCACGACACTCGGCTGCCTGATCGCACTGGACGAAGTCCGCCGCCGCCGCGCCATCGGCCGGGTGCTGGACCTTGGCACGGGCTCTGGCGTGCTGGCGATTGCCGCGCTGAAGGCTGGCGCCACGATGGCGCTCGGCACCGATATCGACTTCGACAGCGTGGTCGTGGCGAACGAGAATGCCAAGAAAAACAATGTCTCCCGCTTCCGGGCCATGCACATAACTGGCGCGAACGCCCCGCGCATCCGCCGCGCTGCGCCCTATGACACGGTGTTCGCGAACATCCTGATGCGCCCGCTGATCGGTCTCTCGCCGGAGATCGCAACCCTGACCGCCCCCGGCGGCACGGTGATCCTGTCGGGTCTGCTGCACCATCAGGCCGGACAGGTCCGTCAGGCCTTCGAAGGCCACGGCCTCCTGTTCCAGCGCCGCATCCGCAAGGACGGCTGGTCAACCCTGGTCATGAAGCAGCCGGGCTGATCTTCAGGCGTGCGCGTTGCGGCGGGCCCAGCGGTGCCTGCGCTGCTCCAACAGGTGAAGGCGCTTCGGCTGGGAATCGTCCGCTTTTGCTGCTTCGGATGCGGTCACAATGCGCTCAGGCTTGCTGTCGCGGCGCCTGCCTTTGTCGCGTGGGGAATTCGGATCGCTTTTCATTGTCTGGCTCCATGTTGAAGCCGGACGTTTCGTGCGCCGTACATAGCACCAGTATGAACCTCTCCACGCTTGCCGTCCATCACGTCCCGATTGAAACAAAAAAGCCCGCCGCTAGTCTGCGCAATCGATGTCTGTGTTTTCCCAGTCCCCGGCGGCGATCCATTGATCAACGAGGTCGGCAAAGCTGAAAGCCGACGCTGCGGTTAGCCTGCCGCCCTCGGGCAAATCCATGGTCACCATGGAGGTCAGGCGCGGGCCGCGTTCGCTCATCTGCGCGTTAGATTGGAACGCCAGCATGCTGCCGTCGGCATAGTCGCGGCTTTCCTTGATCTCGAAAGTGTCGCCACTGATGCGGGTTATCTGCAGCCGGGCAGGGCCCGATGACGTGAACGCAGTTGCATCTATCGCCGTCCAAGACGTTTGACCCATGGTGACGTTGATCGTCATCCCGTCATGCGAGCAGCCATAGACATTCAAAGTGACGAGGTCGCCCGGCGCCGGAGCATCCGGTCCGCCCGCACTCGCCCCGAGGCTTGCAGCCAGCCCCAAACAGACCCATCCGGCCAGTTTTGTTCGGACCACCATTCGTGCTCCTCCCGCGGTCTGGAACACCGCCGCTGCCGAAACGCGTAGCGTGTTTCCCCTCAAGATGGGTATCCGGACGCGGCGCGATTGTCGAGTGGCTCCTAAACAAAAAAAGCCCGCCGCTTCCCGGGGGAAGGGCGGGCAATCTTGATTGGCCGCGAGGGCCTGGGACGCGATCAGGCGTGTGCGGCGCGGCGGGCCCAGCGGGCGTTGCGGCGGGCGACGATGTGCGGACGATCGAC
>LADW01000024.1 GCA_000961695.1 Hyphomonadaceae bacterium BRH_c29 | reverse complement strand
GCCTGACGCCCGAGCCGGACGGTTTGCGCTATGCCTTCTGGCGCGCGCGGATCACCGGCGGGGCAGGCGCGCTGGCGCCGCAAGTACGCAGTGAAGGCGCCGGCGATGACACCCGCTTTGTGCGCGCGGCACTGGAAGGCTATGGTGCGATCCTTCAGCGCGGATACTGTCCGGCTTGATCCGGCAGGCCCTTTGGGGGTACGGCAGACCACGCAAGAGTGGCGGACAAGATGAACGAGTTTGACGACAGATACGACACGATGTCCGTGGACACCGATGACGGCGACCCGGATGGGGATCCGCCGACAGGCATCTGCGGCGCCAAGGAAGTCGGCGCGCTGGCCCACCTTTACCGCGCCGAAGTCTATCGCTCGACCGTCTGGCGCCAACGCCTCGACCAGACCACCAACTGGGCCGTGATCTCAACCGGTATCGGCCTGTCGGCAGCGTTCGCGTCTGAGCGCGCCTCGCCATTCCCGATCGTTCTGGTCGGCGCGCTCTGCATCATGTTCCTGATGCTGGAAGCCCGTCGCTACCGGTTTTTCTATGTCTGGCGTTTCCGCGCGCGGGTGCTGGAGATTGCCTTCTACGTGCCCATGCTGCGCGGGGAGGGGGCCAGTATCCCGCTCGACCGTGGCACGGCCCTGTCAGACGATTATGTCAAACCGCAATACCGCATCCCGATGATCCGTGCCGTCGGCCGGCGCCTGCGCCGCAACTATGGCTGGATCTTCTCCATTCTCGGCGCGGCCTATTTCGCAAAGATCGCTATCCACCCGACAGACGTGGACAATTTCGCCCATTTCGTGCGCCGCGCGCATATCGGGCCGATCCCCGGCTGGGTCGCGCTGACTTGCGGGGCCGCCTTCCACATCGGCTGGATCACTGTCGCCTGGAAAACCTGGCTGGACGAGCGCACAGACAAGACCAAGATGGCCGACTTCCTCGCCAGCCGCTCCGACGTCAACTTCCGCCCCCCCACCGACGGCATCACCCCGATGCGGTCGGACGATTAGTTGCCCTCGTCTTCCGGGGAAGTGTCGCCGGAACTGCTTTGCTCCCGCATCAGGCTTTCGAAGTTCAGGATCGGCTCGCCGCTCATCCAGCTGTTTTCGAGGTTCATTATCTCGGACGTCCGAGAGATGACATCCTCTGTGTTCGCATCTGGCGTCAGGCTGGTCAGGCGGACCTTGAGGTGCCAGGGGCCGACCATGTCGGTCGCCACAAGCGTCAGGCCCTCGGGAATACGGAAGATCAGGCAGGGCGTTTTGCCGATTTCGATCACCCCGCCATCTTCGGGGCCTTGCTGTAGCATTGCGCTGACGCCGCCTATCAGGTCGATCTTGATCGTGCAGCTCTCGCTGACATCTTTGAGGTATTGGGCGTTCTGGAACCGGTAAACGATCGCCCCGGCGGCCTCTTCCGCCGCATCGGACGCGGTCTTCAGTCTGTCGGACTGGTAAAAGTAGACAGTCAGGTGGTCGCTCTCGGTCCGGTACTGGCAGCCGACATCGCTGCCGTCCGGTTTGAACACGACAGGTTCTGTATAGGCGAACCCGGCAAGCTCCGCCGGGCAACGTCCCTCACTTGCCGGATGCCAGACGCCGCCATCATCCAGAGGCACAAAATCGGATCCTGCCATCGCAGCAGGCGCAACCAGCCCAGCTTCAGTCGGAGCGCCGTCCGTGCTGGCACAAGCGGCCAGTGCGAGGCCGGCAACAGCCGTCACGAGTTTCAGATTGTGATACATAAGACCCTCCACTTCTGAGTGAAAGATCACACGCTCAGCACGCGCCTGTCTAGAAAAAAACCTGGATCAGCCTGCCGGGCCGCGGCGTCCACCGCCGGGGCCGTCCTGGCGGCGGGCGAGGAAGGCGAGGCGTTCGAACAGGGCGATGTCCTGCTCGTTCTTCAGCAGCGCGCCGTGCAGCGGCGGGGTCAGCTTGTCCGGATTCTTCTCGCGCAGGGTTTCGAGGTCGATATCCTCGTTCATCAGCAGTTTCAGCCAATCGAGCAGCTCGCTCGTCGATGGCTTCTTCTTCACGCCCGGCAGTTCGCGCATCGCGTAGAACGTGGTCAGCGCGTCGCCGACCAGCTTCTTCTTGATGCCGGGATAGTGGACGTCGATGATTTCCTGCATCGTCTCTTCGTCCGGGAACTTGATGAAGTGGAAGAAGCAGCGGCGCAGGAACGCGTCCGGCAGTTCTTTCTCATTGTTCGAGGTGATGATCACGATCGGGCGCACTTTGGCCTTCACGACTTCGTCGGTCTCGTAGACATAGAACTCCATCCGGTCGAGCTCCTGCAGGAGGTCGTTCGGGAATTCGATGTCGGCCTTGTCGATCTCGTCGATCAGAAGGACAGGGCGCTTGCCGGCGGTGAACGCCTCCCACAGCTTGCCCTTCTTGATATAGTTGGCGACGTCCTTGGCGCGTTCCTCGCCCATCTGGCCATCGCGAAGACGCGAGACGGCGTCATATTCGTAGAGGCCCTGCGCGGCCTTGGTGGTGGACTTGATGTGCCACTCGATCAGCTCGCAGCCGAGCGCCTTGGCGACTTCGATGGCCAGAACCGTCTTGCCGGTGCCCGGCTCGCCCTTGATCAGCAGCGGACGCTCCAGCGCGATGGCGGCATTCACGGCGATCCGCAGATCGTCAGTTGCCACATAGTCTTTGGTGCCTTCGAAACGCATGGGGGACCCGTCCTTATATCTCTTCGTCTCCACAATAAGGAGTGACCCGGCAGGAGCAAGCGCTGACGTGGCGCGAAGGTGTATCCCGCACCGCAGCATGGGTTTCATTTTTCGGGAGACGTGAGGTGTGGTAAACAGGATAGGCCATGCGCACGACCGCAGAGCCTCATGCTTCAGCGGAGTGCCGCACCGGTCCGGGCAGGTCAGACCTTATGGGTGGGGACAGGCTCGGTCCGATGCAGGACTTATGATCCAGGACCCTGACGGGAAACGCGCGCATGGCGCCTCCCGTCAGCCGGGCCAGCCATGGAATGCGAGAACTTCGCAAATCTGCAATCAAGCGTTAACGCCTTCCTGCGATTCTCTGCGAAATTCGCCGCATTGGAAGTTGTGCCATGCCCTTGAAACTGTCGCTGAAGCCCGGTGAAACGTTCGTTGTGAACGGCGCTGTCGTGCGCAATGGCGACCGCCGGGGTGTGCTGCTGCTGGAAAACCAGGCCCGTGTTCTGCGCGAGAAGGACATCCTTCATCCGCGCGATGCCACGACGCCGGCGACCCGCGCCTATTTCAGCGTCATGCAGATGTACCTTCTGGGCGAAGTTGACGGCCCGGTTCATTCGCAGGCCGCGGAATCACTTGCCTCCCTGCTGGCCACTTGCGAGGATGATGACGCCCGCTCGGCCGTGCTCGAAATCTCCGCCGATGTGGCCTGTTCCAACCTTTACCGCGCCCTTAGCCGGTGCCGGCGATTGCTGGCCGATGGCGAAGCGGACGCCGCCTGATGTCGGGCGGATCGACCATGCGCGCACACCCCGCTCCTGACCCCCGCCCGCTCGGTCTGGATGAGGCCATTCGGCTTCTGGAATCCGGGCAGGGGCAGGACATTTCCGTTGATCTCGGCGAGGGCCGTCTGGCACGGGCCGACAGCGCGCGCGGGTCCGAAGGCCTGCTTCAGCGCTTGCGGGGGCACAAAATGATGCTGGCGCTCGCATCCGGCGCGGCAGACCTCTCCCGTTTTTCGATTGCACCGCGCTCGTTGACGATTGCACCGGGCGTGCAGGAAATCCTCGACGCAGCAACACAGAGAGACTAGAGCGCCGCGCATGAGCGCAGAACTCCTTTCCCTTTTCACGGCAAGCTTTGTCACTTTCTTCGTCCTGATCGACTCGCTGGGCGTTGCCCCGGTGTTTGCGACCCTGACGGCGCGGGGCGATGCCGCGTATCGCCGCGAGATGGCGATCAAGTCGACCTTCGTGGCCGCGATCATCATGTTCTCTTTCGCCTTCGGCGGCGCCTGGCTGATGGATGCGATGCATATTTCCATCGACGCCTTCCGCGCGGCGGGCGGGGTGCTCCTGTTCATCATCGCGCTCGACATGGTGTTCGAAAAGCGCACCGAGCGCCGGGAACACCGGGCCGAGGAAGTCATGGACAACCATGCGTCCGATCCTGAGCTGGACGATATTTCCGTGTTCCCCATCGGCATCCCGATGATTGCCGGGCCGGGCTCCATCGCGACGGCCATGTTCTATATGTCGGACACGGCAAACTGGGCGGAGAAGGGGGTCATCCTCGCCGCCATTGGTCTGAACCTGCTTCTGACGCTGATTATCTTCCTGGCGGCTGGCCCGCTGGTCCGCCTTCTGGGCGCGAGTGTCGCCGGTGCGATGACGCGGATCTTCGGTGTGATCCTCGCTGCTCTGTCGGTGCAGCTGCTGATCGACGGGATCAAAGGCGCGTTTAGCCTCGGTTGAGGCAAGGGCTCGCCCAGCCTTTCGGGGGATCAGGTGCCCATCGGCTCCAGCTTCTTCCGCTTCCGGATATTCCGGCGGAATGTCGACCAGGTCACGAAGATCAGGGCCAGGGCTGCGGCCGTCATGCCCATGACCTGAAGCACCATTTCAAGCGTCCAGCGAACGCCGGTGTCGGCAATGCGCAGGGCCGCGTCGCCGGACTGTTTGACCAGGGCCACAGCCCGGTCCCCGCCCGCTTCGGCAATCAGGCGCACCCGGCGCAGGTCTGAACTGTCCTCGACCTGTTCGATCAGGGTCACGGCGGCGCCGGGGCTGGTCAGTGTGCCGATCCGGTCAATCTGTTCGAGGTCGCCTTCCAGCCGCTGCAGGCCGCGCGGATCGAGCGCTTCGATAAAGGCCGCCTTCACGCGTTCCGTCCGCACCTCGTTCGTGGCAAGCTCGCTGAGCGCCGTTTCCAGCGCAGGCCGTAGGGCGCTGTCAGGCAGGGCGGCGTTCACCCGCGCGGTCATATAGTCCCTGAAGTCATCGGTCAGACGGCCCGCGCGCATCGCTGATTTCAGGATCGAGGCGGCGCGGATGTTGGTGTCTGACAGGCCGTCCCCGGTTTCCGCTTCCAGCAGGCCGATGGCGGTGATCTTGAGGGTCATTGAGTCCATTCGCCCACCGCGCACCCAGCGCTCGGAATTGTCGGCGAGGTCCTGGAACGTGCCGAGCAGGCGGAAGCGCGAATCCGAGGCGGCGCGTCCGGTGGCGATTTCGACACCCGGATTCACCGCTTCCACTGCGGGGGAAGGGGCCTCTGCCACCACGTCCGGCTCAACCAGCCCGGCCTGCACATTGACCACCTGTTCGGAAACCTGCGCTTCCTCGTATTTGAGGCCGATGGCGGTTGGCAGCTTACGCAAGGCCGCTGCGGTCAGCCGGTCATCGGCGCGGGCCTGGCGCTCGGCGTCGGCCGCGACCATCAATTCCTTCACTTCTTGACGGTCCAGCATCTGCGGGGCGGCGAGGAGGAAGCCGTGGGCGGCGGCGACATCGCGCTCGCTCAGCTCCCGGTCGACGACATCGTACCAGAATTCATAGCGGTCACCGGGATTACGCGGCGCGAACGACGCGAAGGCGTCATCCATGTTCTTGCGGGTCTGGTCGATAGCCTCAATGCCGGGCGAATCGGAGAAGGCGGCGCCCGAAAAAGCCGCGCCCAGCACTTTCGCCCCGGTAACCGGAAGCAGGATGAGCATGGCGTTGAAAACGACAGCCTGCATCCAGCCCGCGGTAATATCAGTGCTTTTCCGGCGTCGGGCCATGAACGCTGAAACCGTTGCAAAAGCTGTACGATGGGCGAGGTTTCATAGAGCGCGTAAGGGCAGGTAAGATCAAGTCCCGGCCTGCTAATTGCATTGAATTGAGCCAAATGAACCGATCCCGGACGGTAACAATATGATGATAAATCCGGGTTTTTGCCTCAATCGTCTGAAAACATGGACGAAATTATCACAGTTTTGCCGATTGCGGTGAATCGTCTTGGGCTTTATATCCCGGCCAAGTTTGAATGAGGTGTCCTGCGATGAGCGTTGAGCTTGCAGATGACTATCGTCCCTCGGAAGACGAGGAATTCATGAATCCCCAACAGCTGGCTTATTTCCGCCGGCTGCTGGAGAACTGGAAGTCCGACATTCTGAACGGCGCCAAGCAGACCATTACAAATCTGCAAGATGAGTCAGGCTCGTTGCCCGATATCGTCGACCGGGCGTCTGCCGAAAGCGACAAGGCGCTGGAACTGCGCACCCGCGATCGCCAGCGCAAGCTGATCTCCAAGATCGACTCGGCCCTGCGCCGGATCGAGGATGGCAGCTACGGCTATTGCGAAGCCACGGGGGAGCCGATCGGCCTGCGCCGTCTCGAAGCCCGCCCGACCGCCACGCTGAGCCTTGAGGCCCAGGAGCGTCACGAGCGCAAGGAACGCACTCTGCGCGACGACTAGGGCGAAAAACATACGGCCCAAATTATTTGCGGCGGCATCTCCAGGGAGGTGCCGCCGCTTTTTATTATCGTCCCAACGCCACGGCTGTATCATCCCAATGCCACGGCGCTTCACAGTCTCCGCGGCCGCCTCTTTCGCGGTGAAGACACAATGGCACGAAGGTCCAAACGATCTCTTACATCTTGGTAATCAAGGTCTTAAGGCTGAACCCTTATGTTTAACAACAGGTCGGGTTTTGTTAGGGTCCGGGTGATTCGGACGGGGGTCTGAAAGCGGCTGGCTGGGCCCCGGAATTCCAATTCCTAACCGTCCGTTAACCCTCCAGACTGCAAAAGTAACCATTACGGAAGCGCCGCGTATGAAGTCAGACCTCCCCCTTGCCGCCGACGACGGATGGGACATGTCGCCCCGCCGTGAAACGGCGGTTCGGGTGGACATGCCGACGACGTTCGAGCCGCTGTCGCCGGACCGGCCCCTGCCGTCCGCACGCGGTGTGCTGAGCTCGGCAGAGATCGAGGCCCTGCTTCGCCCCGATTTGTCGGACCTTCCGGCCCTTCCGCCTGAGCCTGAACCCGAGACCATCCGTGCCAAGCCGATGCCGGATGTCGAGCGTCCGGCAGGTCCTGCCTTCGGGCACGCGGCGTCTACAGATATTCCGGTCACGGCCCGGCGCCTGGCCTCCCGCCTGACGGTCGCCCTGCGCAAAGGCTGCGGCCTGCGCGCAG
>LADW01000023.1 GCA_000961695.1 Hyphomonadaceae bacterium BRH_c29 | reverse complement strand
CGGTGTCCGGCGCGGCGACGAAGACGGATGCGGCTTTGGTCCCGGCGCCGGCGGCAGTGTGCCGACAGGCAAGACGTCGTCCCAGTCATGGGAGGCGGGCGAGGCGGGCCGTGCAAGGCGCGCGGGCAGGAGGCGGGTTGCAAAGACAGGCTCCTGGTCGAACCGTAGTTTCTTCGTGCGCAGCGGCTTGGTGCCCGAAAGGAAGATCAGCTGCTCATCGCGCGCAAGCTGGCGCACGTCTCCGGGGAGCAGCAATGGCCGGCGCTCTTCGCGGTAGGAAATCGTCCGGCGTTTCGGGCCAAACAGCGAGGCCGGCATCTGTTCACTGATCTGTGGACGGACCTCCCAGGCCTCGCCTGCCATCTCGGCGATCCGGCGCGCCGTCTCCATGTCGGTCGCCGAAAACGATGTGAGGATATGGCAGTTGTCGAGGATCACGCTGTCGCGGCCATAGGCCCGGGTGATGTGGTTCAGCGACTGGCAAACGAGATAGGCCTTGAGGCCGTAGCCCGCCATCGCGCCCATCATCGTCTCGAAGAAGGGCAGCTTCCCAAGCTGGGGAAACTCGTCGAGGCAAAGCAGCAGGCGGTGGTTCTTCGGCTCGCCCGCCGGTCCCGTCTCCTGGTGCTCCATCAGTGCGCGGGCCATCTGGTTCAGGATCAAACGCATCAGCGGCATCAGGCGCGCGGCGTCGGACGGCGGCGGTTGCAGGTAGAGCGTAACGGGCTTTGCGCCGCACATCAGGTCCGCCACCCGGAAGTCCGAGGCCGACGTCATCTCGGCGACGATCGGATCAGCAAACAGGCCAAAGAAGCTCTCGGCCGTCGCCTTCAGGCCCGATTGCAGCCGCTCCTCATTGGCGAGGAAACTGTCCGAGCCGTGCTGGCATTCGGGGTGAACCTGGCCATCGCCGGTGAGCGCGTCGGTGAGGTGCAGTGTGCGGCCCATCTCGTCGGCCGTGGCTTTGAGGTCGCGGAGCTTGGACCGGACGACCGCGAGCGTCTTGCGATGGGCGGGCTCGGAATAGAGGACATGGATGATGACGCCGATCAGGACCTGCTTGGCGGACTTGTCCCAGAAATCCGAATGACGCCCGTCACCGGCCGGATCGGCGATGATGTCGACGATGTTCTGGACATCGCGCACTTCGTTCGCGCCCCGGCGAACTTCAAACAGGGGATTGAACCGCGCAGAGCTGGCCTTCGTCGGCGCAAACTGCAGGACCGGCCCGAGCGTTGCTCTGTACCCCGCCGTTCCCGGAAACCGATGCCGCCCATCGCCGCTCGCAAGCTCTCCCTTGACGTCGAGCACCAGCGCCGAGCCTGGCCAGGCAAGCAGGGTGGGCACGACATGGCCCCGGCCCTTGCCGGACCGCGAGGCGCCGACCAGCAGCTGGTGCTCCGGCCCGTCAAAGCAGAGGATCTCGCCGTCCAGCTTGCCGAGCGGCGTGCCGCGCTTGGCAAAGAGGCCGGCGTCTTTTGCGTCCTCGAACTTGCCCCAGGCGTCCTTGCCGAAGGGCGCCGGCTTGGTGCGGGTACGGATCAGGAGCGCGAAGGCGGCAATCGCTGCCGCAAAGCCCGCGAGGACGATCAGCCGGGCGATCGCAAAGGGTTTGGGAAAATTCTCGGCATGGACCTCAGTCCAGGCGATGACTGCAAAGGGCGAGTAGACCGGTTCGCCGCCGATGTTTAGCAGAGGCACTCCGAGGGCAGGGTGGTGGTCGAACACGCCAGCGATGAACCCCGTCGCGAGCATGAGGCCCGCAATGAAAAGCAGCAGCGGGATGGCAAAGGCGAGTGCGAAACGCATATTGAGCCGTCAGTACTTGCCGCAAGCCGTCTTGCGGGTCGTATACGGACCATCGGTCTGCCACGCCCGATGTGACGAGCCGGAACGCCTGCCGGGCGACTGCGCGTCGCACGCGGTTCAGAGGCGAGTTAACTCTGGTTTTGCGAAATCAGGCGCGCGAAGTGCGCGGCTTTGCAGTGGCTGGTGTCTGGGGTTGGAGAATTCTTGCGCGGTGCGGCGCGGGCGCGCAGCCGGATTCGGGTACCGTCGGTCTTGGTAAAATTCGCGCGGTAGGGATCAGTCGGTATCCTGCATGGCGCGCAGGACCTTCGCCATTGAGGTCAATACGGTCACGGATGCGGCGCGTTCCACGATCGCGTGACATTTGTTTCGCGCGAGTTTGAGCGCCTTCGCTGGCGCGTCTAAACCGGTCGTCTCATCAATGCCTTCGAACAGGGCGTCGACAGGTAAGCCGAACGCGCGGGCCATCACGTAGAGGACGCCGGCAGAGACCCGGTTGCTGCCTGTCTCGTATTTCTGGAGCTGCTGGTGGCTCATGCCGAGCTGGGATGCGAGGTCCTGGAGCGTCAGGCCATGCTCGCCCCGAAGCTTGCGGATGTTTGCGCCGACCACAAGGTCAGCCTCAAGAGGCTTACGGCTGCCGGTCATACTCACACCACGTCCTGAATGAACAGAGGATGGGGACGCGCCTGCTTGATCACACGGCCGATAGGATGCAGGTGCGCGGTCTGGATAAGGTCCGCAGACGGATCGAGTTGTCCCTGCAACTGGGTCCAGTCTGCGGGTTTCTGCAGCGCGACCCTCAGCTTCAGGTCAAAGACGCCGACAAGTTCCGATGCCTGCGTGATCTCAGGGGCAGCGTTTATCGCGGCTTCGAGACGGCTGCGATTGGCACGGCCGTATTGCGTAAGCGCAATCTGTACCCAGTAGAACGGCCAGGTGCCGAATATGCCCTCGTCGATATCGGCCATGTAGCGAAGGATTGCCCCTGAATCCTCAAGACGGTTGAGTCTATGAAGCGTGCCGTTGTGCGACAGGGCAATCCGCTCAGCCAGTGTCTTGATCGGCTCGCGTGCGCCTTCTTGTAGCACGCGAAGCAGCTTGAGGTCGGTCTCGTCCAGGCGCATGCCGGAGGGCGCATAGACAGACGGCCGGGCAGGGGCGCCAGGTCGGCGCGGCGTTTCGGCAGACATCAGAAAACAGTCGTCCTTTTCGAAAGTGCCAATGCGACTTTGCTTGTTACCAGAGGTTGATTCGCGTGCGCTTGCAATCTCGTCGTGGAGATAGGTTGGTCAGAACCTTCGCGGCACGGTGAAAGACAGAAAGGAAGTAGGAGATTCTGTTGCCGAAACCTGCCACCGATAGCGGACGCTTGATCCCCGAAGGCAAGAACGCTGCGTACTTCAGCGGATGCGCTCATGCTCGATGATTGTCCACGGCGTCAAACTGGCCGGCGAATGAAAGATCGCGCGCGGTAAAGCCGCGCGCAGTCAGGAAGTTATGCAAGTAGCCCAGATCGACGGCAGATGCCTTGCTGAGCATCTCAAGGTGTGGGGCGCTGAGCCTGAGGTTGAGACATTGAAGATTGTTATCGATCTGATCAGCGTTGCGCGCGCCGATGACCGGAATAACTGCGTTCTTGAACTGGGTTTGCTGGCAAAGCCAGGCCAACCCGACGTGGCCAGGGCTACACTCCATTTCGGTGGCCACCGCGACGACTTGGTCGACTATAAAGCGTTGGTGTTCAGAGATGTCCTTGCCCGCCCAGCGTCCGGTTGCCGTTTTGGATGCTGCGCCTGCGTATTTTCCAGTCAGAAGGCCACCGCCTAACGGCGAATAGGCTGTAATGCCCAGATCCAGCTCTTGTGCCATGGGCAGTAGATCACGTTCAGGCGTTCGCTCGAGTAGGGAATACGCAATCTGGACACCTATGAAAGGCGCCCAGCCGCGCAAATCGGCGAGCATGTTCGCGCTGCTCACGCGCCACGCTTCGACGTTCGAAGCGCCAATATAGTTTACTTTGCCGGCCGAGACGAGATCGTCAAATCCGCGCATGATCTCGTCCATGGGCGTCGTGAAATCCCACGAGTGCAGCCAGAAAATGTCGATACATTCTATGCCCAAGCGCCGCAGGCTTGCCTCAACGCTTCGGCGCATGTTCTTTCGGCTGTTGCCGGCCTTGGACAGGTCAGTGCCCATCGATTGAGTGTATTTTGTCGAGATCACAAAGTGATCGCGATCTGAACGCAGAAAGTCGCCGACGATGCGTTCACTCTCGCCGTCCGAGTAGACATCGGCAGTGTCGATGAAGTTGCCGCCTGCTTCGGCGAACGTTTGCATGATGTGCCGGGCGCCGCCGGGTGTCCCGGAGCTTTCGGCCCCATTCGCTTCCTTCGGCTTGTGGAGTCCGAAGCCAGCCGTTCCAAGGCACAGCTCCGAGACGCGAAGGCCAGAGCGGCCGAACAATTTATATCTCATCACTCTTCCTCTTTCGGGGCCAGGCGCCGACTGCAAGATGCGATCGCCAGCATGTGACTGTAGTCCGATCGACTTCGCGACTAAGAGCATTGGTAGGACCAAAATAGCGAGCTGTCGATAGTGCCGGAAAACCAGACGCAAGGACATGCATTGTCCTGAACAGGATGATTGTCATCCAGGACACTTGCCGGCGACACAAACCGAAAATTGGTTTGACCAATACTCGGGGCTGTGTAGATTGGGGTATGCATTGCCGCAAAGCGTGTTGGATGTTTTTCTGTTGAGACGGGAGCCGCGAGTGAATCGATACAACGCTTCAGATCTCAGCCGCTGGAGGTCAGATGGCGCCGCGCTGATGCCCGGCTTCTTCACTAAATCGGAAATAGTTCCTGTGCTGGACGACTTCGGAATTTTGTTCTCCGGCGGCCAACCCCAACCCCACGCGGCCGTCGAAAACACCAAAGGCAAGGACGTCCGAATGCCTTCGCGCGTGCAGTTTGAGCACACGCGGATGATGCCGTTCGATTGTTCTCCTGCACTCAACCTGCTCGCACTACACCCCGCACTGATTGCCTTCGCGCGTGAGGCGCTTGGAACGGAGGATGTCAGGCTTTATCAGAGCATCAGCTGGGCGAAGTTTACTGGGCAAGCGGATTTCGACCAGCCCTTTCATATGGACTATTACAACCATACGCTGACGACGATCGGGGATGACCCATGCCAGCGCACAGTGAACTTCTCGATATATGCCACCGATGTAACGGATGAGCACGGCTCCATCCGCTATGTGACCCGAGGAGAGGGCGATGAGATCTGCGGGCCGATGAGGCCTGGAATGCCTGACGTTTCACAGCAGGACGCGCTTCGGCGGATTGAGCGTTCCGGGGCGGGCCCCAGTGGTACGGTGTTGGCCTATTCGTCCGACATCTATCATCGCGCCACCAACCTCACTGCGCCTGAGGGCAGGCGCTATGTCTTGTTCGCAAGCTATAAGGCGGCGGAAAATGACGCCGTGGATTTCGTCGCTTGGCCGAGCAGCGTTCCGCGCGAATGGTCAAGATTGTATTCGGCCGATGACAATCCCTGGAGGCATTTCTTCGAGCACGCCAGTCCGGAGCAACTCGCCTGCCTGAATGTGCCGCTGCCGGGAGATCGGTTCTGGACCGAGGTAACTTTGGCGAGGACGCAAACGCGATGGCCGCGATGGGATGCGACGGCTTGGCGCCGGGCTATCGCGTAGTCGGTCCGGGCGGTGAAACGGTGTTCATGATGGGCGGGCTTTGAGAGGAGGTATTCAATGGAGACGGAGCCATACATTCAGCAAGATGTGCTGACGTTCCTGAAGGAAAAGGAGGGTCAGCCCCCGCCACCGAACATGGATGAAGTCTCGCCATCGAGCGTAAGGGCGATGATGGATGAAATGTTCGCACTCCTGAACAAGGGGGGGCCTCCTGTCGGGGAGGTGAGGGACACTTTGCTCGCCGGTGCTTTCGGCCCCCGGCCGGCGCGCCTCTACAAGCCTGTCGCCTCGAATGCGCCGTCAGCCTGCATGATCTACTTTCATGGCGGCGGCTGGGTCATCGGGAATCTGGAAACCGAGGACCGGAAACTGCGCCATATTGTCGACGAGAGCGGCATATGTGTGCTGTCAGTCGATTATGTCCTTGCTCCGGAGCATCCTTTTCCGGGGCCGGGAGATGACTGTATCGCCTGTGTCCGGGACGCACTGAACCGGGCAGGGGAGCTGGGCATTGATCCGGACAGGATCTTTCTGGGCGGAGCTTCCGCCGGTGCAAATCTCGCTCTTGTCGCAGCGCTGGCTCTGCGCGATGCCGGAATTCAATTGGCCGGATTGTTGTTGTTCTATGGCGCGTTCGATCTGACCTACTCGGGTCGGTCGATGGATCTGCTCAAAAGCGGATATTTCTTGGAAACGGAAGCGATGTACCGGTTCCGTCGGCACTACTGTCCTGAAGAATCGAACTGGCGCAAGCCTGAGGCTTCCCCTCTGTTCGGGAACTTCCAGGGATTGCCGCGCACATTTATTTCAGCGCCGACGGTCGATCCCCTTTTCAATGACAGTACCCGGCTTGCGGACCTGATGGAGGCGGCTGGCGTGAAGGTCGATCTGCAGGTCTATGAGGGCGCCATTCACGGGTTCACGATGTTTCAGGAACGCTTCAGTTGCGCTCGGCAAGGGGTAGCAGATGCGGCCGCCTTTTTGCGTTTGGGCGCTCATTAATTCTGCACAGGAGTCGGGCGGCGACGTTGCCCAAAAGGCACAGTTGGTTTTAGATGTTACTATATTGGTCGGGCCAATATAGACTGGTGCGGTTTTCTGACGACGGTTCGTAATGTCTAACATGGTGCCGAGAGGAATAAGCAGTGAGACACATCAATCGGAAGAGCTATCTGACAAGTGCTGCTTTGGTACTTGTGCCTGCCCCGTTACCGGCGATCGCGCAGGCGAACCGCACGGAGGGCGAGGGGCTAAGCTGTGTCGTTGACGGTGATGTGAGGCTCACGCCTCGGAACGCGGAAACCACACAGGCTCATTCGAATTAGGTCGCAGGAGTCGTCCATGATAACTCGAAGGGCCCTCAATCAGTTTGCTTTGACGTCTTTGTCGATCGCCGCCTTGGGTTGCGCGTCGCCGCCCAAAGATCGCCGCCCGAATGTGTTGCTTGTAATGGCCGATCAATGGAGAGGTCAGTCGATGGGCTACGAAGGAGACCTCAACGCTGAAACGCCATCGTTTGATCGCTTCGCTCGCGAGAGCGTGAACTTCGATCAAGCTGTTTCGGGATGCTCAGTGTGTTGTCCGGCGCGCGCCAGCTTGGTGACGGGGCAATATCCGCTGACCAATGGCGTCTATATCAATGACGTGCCACTGCGGCCGAGTGCGCCAACTTTGGGCGAAGTGTTTCGCACTGCCGGGTATCGAACGGCGTATGTCGGCAAGTGGCATCTTTACGGCAGCCCGGACGGTCGCTGGGAGCGACGAGAGGATTTTATTCCGTCGGAATTTAGATTCGGTTTCGATTATTGGAAGGCGGCCGAGGCCACACACGACTACAATCGCTCATTCTACTATGACAACAACGATCCGGAGAAGCGATACTGGGAGGGATATGACGCGTTCGCGCAGACTGAGGATGCGTGCAGGTTCATCCAAGAGAATGCCGGTCAATCCGAACCGTATTTCATGATGTTGTCCTGGGGTCCGCCGCACTTCCCACTCCACACTGCACCAGAGCGCTATCGAGCGATGTTTCGTGACCGACCGATTTCCTTGCGGTTGAATGTGCCAGATGAACTGGCGGGTGCGGCGACGGCAGACCTGCGCGGTTATTACTCGCACATGGCTGCATTGGACGATTGCTTCGCCCGGGTTCTAGACGTCGTGGAAGCTTCGGGGCAAGTTGAAGACACCGTCGTTGTCTTCACGTCCGACCACGGAGACATGATGGAGTCTCAAGGGTTGAGCCACAAGATGGTCCCTTGGGAAGAATCCATTCGTGTCCCGTTCCTGCTGCGCTATCCTCGTATACACGGCACAGCCGGAACGCGGTGCGGCGCGCCGCTCAATTCGCCCGATATCATGCCCACTTTGCTTGGCATTTGTGGCCTGCCCATTCCGGGCTCCGTGCAAGGTAGCGATTTCGGAACGGCTCTCTGGCGGGGAAACGTACGAAATCTCCCCGAGTCAGCCTTCCTCAATAACGTTGTCCCGGCGCAAGTGCGCCAATACGGCTTTGCAGAGTATCGCGGCGTGCGCACCCGCTCGCATACGTATGTGCGGTCGATCACAGGTCCGTGGCTGCTCTATGACAATACAAATGATCCGTATCAGAAGCAAAATCTGTGCGGTCGGGCGGACTTGGCGTCGCTGCAGGAGCAGTTGGAAGAGGAATTGAGAAGATGGCTCGATCTGCTGGATGATGACTTCCTCCCCGCCGACGAATATCTTCGACGGGACGGTCTAAGTCATTATGTGGAACTGGAAACGCCAATCAGCTATCAGCGTAGTCCTTGGGCGGACTGGGAGTCGACTCTGCCGACACCGGATGGTCCTCCCGATGTCCGATCCTCATTAAAGGAGTTGTTCGCCGCCCCCGAAGCGGCGGCAGTCGTTGAGACAGTTCTACCGGGACTGCGAGAACACTTGGTCGTTGCCTTCGCAGGGCGCGGCTTTTCACTGAGCATGCTGCACCAATACGGACCTGTTCGACCAGGATTTCCGCAAATCTCTGACATGCAGTTCGCGGAACTTGAGCGCAGGCTCGCTCAGCCCTCTAAGCAACAAACCAAATGAGTCCAACGGTCAATGAGCCCAGTCAGGGATATCCAGATTGATGGCGCTTTTGGCCCCCGTCGGCGCGCCTCTACAATCCTGTCGCCTCTGATGCGCCGTCAACCTGGTTGATCCACTTTCATGGCGGCGGCTGGGTTATCGGGAATCTGGAACCCATTGGACCACCTCTGAATCGACAGTACACGACCGGCGGATCGTATGAAGGCTGCCAGAGTGGCGGTGGATCTACGGATCTATGAGGGCGCCATTCATGGCTTCACCGTGTTCCAGGACCGCTTCGCCTGTGCTCGTCAGGGCGTCGCGGATGCGGCCGAATTCCTTCGGACCATCTAACGGCTCATGTCTGAAAATGCTGCGCCGCCGCCGAAAGTAAACGTTGCTAAAACGGCGCAGTTAGTTTCATTCGAAACCATATTGGTCCGGCCAATGTTGACAGATGCGGATTATTGACGATAGGTTTTCGTGTCGAACATGTTACCGGGAGGAAAAAGCAGTGAGACAAATCAATCGGAAAAACTGTTTGCTAAGTGCCGCGCTGGCACTTGTACTCGCGCCCTTGCCCGCCATTGCGCAGGGGCCTGAAACAACGTCCGGTACGCAGGAGCGGGAAACAGCGTCCGGTATGCAGGAGCCCGAAACAGCGTCCGACACGCAGGAGCCGGAAACAGCGTCCGACACGAAGGACCTGCGTGTGGCGAAGATCGTCGTTACCGGATCGCGCATCCAAAATCCGGGCTACCAGGCACCAACGCCGGTCACTGCGGTCGGTGCACAGGAATTGCTCACGACGACCCCGTCCACGGTCGCCGATGCTCTGAGGCAGTTGCCGTCCTTGACCGGCCAGTCTGCCTTGGGCGGCCGCTCATATTGCTGCGCGGCCGGGACGGCATCGGCGGGTGCCTACCTCGAGCTTCGCCAACTGGGTCCAAATAGAACGCTCGTGCTGCTGAACAGCAATCGGCTAGCGCCGTCCATTTCCAGTGGTGTGGTGGACGCCAACGTTTTACCTGAGCTTTTGCTGCAGCGTGTTGATGTCGTCACCGGCGGCGCTTCGGCCGCCTATGGCTCGGACGCCGTCGCCGGAGTGGTCAACTACATCACGGACACCGAGTTTGAGGGCCTGCGCGCCAATTTGCAGTATGGCATATCAGGGTACAGCGACGATGAGCAAATCAAGGCTGGCATAGCTGGCGGGACGTCCGTGCTCGACGGGCGCGGGCACATCATATTCAGCCTCGAGCACTATGAGGCGGCGGGTATTCCGAGCCTGCTAGATCGCCCACAAAGCGCTCAGATGTGGGTGTTGGCGGGAGCGGGCACTTTGGCCTCGCCGTACTACGATGTTGCCGACACGCGTTTCTACACCGGAACCACCGGCGGCTTGATCGTCAGCTCCAATGGCCTGCCGTTCAATTTCGGTTCCGCGCCTCTTGCGGGGACGCAGTTTTTGCCCGGCGGTGCATACGGGCCAACGAATCTTGGAACAATCCTGCCTCCCGGCGCACCCAACGCGGTTGGTGGCGACGGCTACTCGCCGAGCGGGGCCATGCAGCCGCTGGGTGAAACAGAAACCAATCGGCTTTACGGCCGCTTCGGCTACGATTTCTCCCCCACTCTGCACGGCTACGTGCAGCTAACGGGCGCACTCAACAGCGCGCAAAACCAATACGGATGGCCAGCCTTTAGCGGCAACAGCGGCACACTTTTGGAAATGTTCAGCGGCAACCCGTTCATGCCCGCGGGTTTGCAGAGCACGATGACCACGAACGGGTACACGTCTTTTTTTATGACGCGCTCAAATCGAGAAGGCGGCGCCTCCTACAATACAACCGACACCACCTACTATGACATTTCCGGTGGACTCTCAGGCGAACTCGTCGGCGACTGGACTTGGGACGCCTACCTCGGATACGGGGAGACCAAGCAGGAGGGCGCTGAGCACAACGCGGTCAATGTCGCGCGCCTTCTGGCGGCTGCGGATGCGGTCGACAATGGAAGTGGCAGCACGGTTTGCCGAGTGACGCTGACCAGTCCTGGCAGCATCTATGACGGCTGTGTCCCGATAAACCTGTTTGGCTTTGGCGCGCCGTCTCAGGCGGCCCTCGACTATATTACTGGCACAAATGAAAACTCGACGACGAGCGCTCAGCAGGTGCTGGCGCTCAATTTCCAGGGTACTTTGTTTGAGCTTCCGGCCGGCCCCGTTTCGGTCGCGACTGGCGTCGAGTGGCGCAACCGCGAATTGTCTGGGACCTCCAATCTCGTCGCGACTTCCCAGATTGATCCCGCTACCATCCGTGGACGATCAATGAATGTGACGTTGTGCCCGACGCCAACGGCGTGCCGCTATGGCGGCTGGATACAAGGCAATGTCGGCGAACAGGAACAGGTTAGCGACACGGTGCAAGAACTCTACTTCGAGACGATTGCACCGATCACAACCAATCTCGAACTCAACGGGGCGCTTCGCTATACGGACTACAGCAATAGCGGCGAGGTCAGCACCTGGAAGGTCGGGGTGAGCTATGAGCCGATCTCCGACATAAGGTTCAGAGCCTCGCGGTCGCGCGACATTCGTGCGCCCAATCTCTTCGAGTTGTTTGCCAGCCCCTCCACCGGCTTTGCAGCATTCACCGTCAATCCGTTTACGGGCAATCAGATTCCCACGATTCCGACAATTACCGCGGGCAACCCTGATCTTCAGCCCGAGATCGGCGACACCTCAACTGTCGGGGCCGTTTTCCGGCCGTCCTTCCTGCCGGGCCTGAGCGCCTCGATAGACTATTACAACATTGAACTGACCGACGGCATTGTCACTGCGCGAACCGTGCCGCGGGTTCTGACGGACTGCAACAACGGAGACGCCACCGCTTGCGCTCAAATCGTTGGAGACCCGTCAGTCGACAACATAACTTCAGTCAGCCTCTTGCAGACCAATGCCAGCGTGCAGAATCGTTCGGGAGTGGATTTCGACGTGAGCTACACTCGCCCAGTTGGAAATGCCGATGTGACGTTCCGGCTGCTGGCGGGTTACATTGACGAGGCGGACTCGGTTTCAGGCGGAGTGACCACCGAACTTGTCGGGCTCTCAGTACCGGGGATGCCAGAATGGCGGGGCCTGTTGTCGGCGACCTACGATCAGGGACCATTTTCGCTCACCGTTCAGGAGCGGTATATCGGCTCAATGCTGAAGGTCAGCCCGGCAGGCGGCGGCGTGTTCCGAGACCCGACCGTGCCTGAGATCTTTTACACGAATCTCTCTGCAGCGTACGCTTTCGAAGCGCAAGGTGGAAACATGCAGCTCTATGCAACGGTCAACAATTTGTTCGACCAGGAGCCGCCGCTCATGCCGACAACGCTGTCCGGTGTCGGCTATCCAACAATCCCCGGCCTCTACGATCTCAACGGTCGCTACTTCACCGTTGGCATCCGTGCTGAGTGGTAGGCGGCAATCGTGGGTTTGATCCGGCGGGCGCGTCAAGCAAGGCTTGGCGCGCCCGGAATCGCAACAGCATCTTGCTCTCGATATCACACGGTTGCGGCGTGCCCGACTGTTCTGGGTAAAGACGGACCTGGCAATGCCTAAATGCCACAGTTAGTTTCAGATGTTAATAAATTGGTCGGGCCAAAGTTGACAGATGCGGTTTTTTGACGATGGTTTGTGATGTCGAACATGTTACCGGGAGGAAGAAGCAGTGAGATACATCAATCGGAAGAGCTATCTGACAAGTGCCGCTTTGGCGCTTGTGCTTGCGCCGCTGCCGGCGATTGCGCAGGAGCCTGACGCCGCTTCCGACACGCAGGAACTGCGTGTGGCGAAGATCGTTGTGACTTCTCGCAAGGTCGAGGAGGACCTCCAGTCCGCTCCGCTGGCGGTGACAGCATTTGGTGCGGCCGAGATTCAGGACGCAGGTCTCGCCAACATCGAAGATATCGCGCTACTCACCCCGGGTCTGACTTTCGCTCCTCTGTTCGGGGGCGCGGGTAGTATTCCGGTGGTCCGGGGTCAATCTACATCCATCGGCGAGTCCAATGTGGGATTTTTCGTAGACGGGGTCTACCAGTCATCGCGCGCCGCTATGGATGCCCTGCTTGCGGGCAACATCGAGCGTGTCGAGGTTGTGAAGGGGCCACAAAGTGCCCTGTACGGAAGAAACACATTCGCAGGCGCCATCAACTATATCACTCGCAAGCCTTCCAGGAATCTCGAAGGCGGCGTTGAAACAACGCTGGGGGATTACGGTCTTCGGGAAGTGCGCGGAAACATCAGCGTTCCGATGGTTGAGGACCAGCTCTACTTCCGCGGAGGTGCATCGCATTATAGACGTGACGGGTACTTCGACAATGAACTCACGGGCGGCGACCTCGATTCACGCGAAACAAATGTTCTCTCGGCCTCGTTTGAGGCGACCCCGTCGGCTTCGCTTGGTGCAGTTCTCCGGATTGCCTACGAAAATACCGCGAATGGCGACAGTCCGCTGCGCTTTCTCGAGAACAATGCCGCACCGGGCAATCCGACACCTGCGCCGCTTCCGCCGGCGTTCCAGCTTTATGCCGGAGAGATGCTTGCTCCTGGCAGCGGGTATGGCGTGTCGCCGGGCGGCTTTGATCGGCAGAACACATCTGTCTCACTGGCCGTCGACAAGGAGTTCGACAGTGGCCTGACGCTCACATCGATCACAGGTTATGTGGAGCTGGAAACAGAGCAGAATGTCGACAATGACTATGAAGCGCGCTCGATCCGCTACTCCCGGGCAACAGCAGACCTCGCCGAATTCAGCCAGGAGCTTCGCCTGGCGTCGTCTCCGGATGGTTCGCTACGCTGGATGGTCGGTGCATACTACTATGATCTGAGCTCGGATGGTCGCATAACCGATACGTTTGTTGATGGGGCATTTGCGCTTGCTCAGGCTCTGTCTGTGACGCCCTTGGCGGGGTTGCTTCCAGCGGGCGCGATCACCACAAATGATGAGACCACGACCAGCTACGCTCTCTTCGGCTCACTTAGCTACGACTTGACGGACCGGCTCACCGGCACTTTCGAAGGGCGATGGACCAATGAAACCAAAGACATCGTCGCTACACAGCAGAGCCCCCTTTCACCTGCAATCGGCGTGTTCGCCGATAGCGCTGAATTTGAGAACTTCGTACCCAAGTTCATACTAGACTATCAGTACAATGATGACCTTATGGTCTATCTAAGTGCGGCCAAGGCCACCAAGACGGGCGGCTTCAATATCGATGTGACGGGTAGCGGGATCCTGCCATCAGAGAGGGTATACGACCCCGAGGAGAGTTGGACCTATGAAGGAGGTTTCAAGTCTACCCTGGCCGATGGCCGGATGACCCTCAATGGCGCCGTGTACCATATCCAATGGACCGACCAGATCGTCCGGGCGCTTGGTGCGACCTTTGCGACCCTGAATGCCAATGCTGGCGAAACGTCGATCACCGGTGTGGAACTTGAAACGCGTGCGCGTTTGGCGAGGGGACTCGATCTGACAGCTGGCTATGCCTATACCGACAGCGCCTATGACAAGTATACATTTGGCGCGCTTGCGGGGCTGGGGCTCGATCCGGTGCTGGACGGCAAGCCTCTGCAATGGGTTTCGGAACACCAGTTCAATCTGTCCCTTCAGTACCAGAAGCCGGCATTTGGCGACTGGGAGTGGATGGCGCGCGGCGATCTGGCCTATTTTTCAGATCAAAGCACCGTGCAGACCGCCGATGCCTATGTCGGCGATACGACTCTGGTCAATCTGCGGACAGGCTTGTCGAATGATGACCTCTCGGTTTCTTTCTGGGTGAGAAATCTGTTTGAGGAGGATACTGCTGTGACCGGTGTGTTCCTTCCTAATCAGGCAAGTCGCTTCGATACCGCTAATGGTCTGGCGACACCCGCGCCCGTTGTCGGCTTCGAGGCATTCAACGGCCTCGTCACCGCCAGGGATCCGCGAGCCTGGGGTGTTACGCTGCGCAAGTCCTTCTGATCGGGCATGGAGTTACAGGCTGATGAAAGCCGAAGAAAGTCTGGTTTTCCGGTACTTCATCAGCCTGTCCCTCCTTCTGCCTGCAGCTTGCGCGACAGATGGGGCGGCTCCGAAGCATATCCTCTCAGATGAGATCGAGCGGCTCGGCACCTATTCACATGCGGTGCAGGCGGGCGATTTTGTATTTGTTGCCGGAATGATAGCGCACCGGAAAGGGGAGGGGCTGGCGGCTGGCGAAATCGATGTCCAGGCGCGAACAGCCTATGACAACCTGGCTTCGGCGCTTGAGGCATCAGGCCTTGCTTTGTCCGATGTGGTCAAGGTGACCGTCTACCTCAAGTCATCTGGCGATATGGCGATCACAGATCGGATCTTTGCAGAGAATTTCCCTGACAGACCGCCAGCACGAACAACAGTGCCAGGTGCCGATTGGGGCCGCGACGATATTCTGATCGAGGTTGATGCCATCGCGTATCGCAGACAGTGAGCGTGCATCCACGAGCAGGAAGGGGCCGAAGCCATGAAGCGCAGAGACGTATTGGTGGGGGGTGCCGGCGCCGTTATCGGCATTGCGGCGACCAGCGTGTTACAAGCCAGCCGGCCAGCTCTTGCGACAGGGCCTGAGCGGCGTGAAGGAGGGGCATTTGAAGCAAGGCTCGTGGCGCTCGGCATTGAGCTGCCGGCTGCGCCGGCCCCGGTTGCGACTTATGTCGGTTGGAGGCGGGCCGGAGCGGTTGTCTACATTGCCGGACAGGGACCTGCCGACACAGTCGGTCAGGATGCGTTTGGAAAACTCGGCCACGGGCTCGGCATCGAGGGCGGCTACGCTGCGGCCCGAGGTGCGGCGCTGAATGTTCTCGCCCAACTCAGGTCAGCATGCGGAGGATCTCTGGACCGGGTCGTCCAATGCCTGAGTATTACAGGCTATGTGAACTCCGCAGACGATTTTACTGATCAACCAGCCGTTCTCAACGGAGCAAGCGATCTTTTTGTCGAGGTGTTCGGCGAGGCCGGAAAGGCCGCGAGAGCAGCGATCGGTGTCAATACGCTTCCATTCGGAATTGCCGTCGAAGTCGAGTCGGTCTGGGAAGTCCTGTCAGGTGACTGATCCCATCCGGCGAGAGCGCTTGTCGTCTCGGCTGGTGGGTGCGCGCATGCCTGTCGTGTGGACCGGCAGGCCCCGGTCAGATTGTCCCGGGCTTCCTGATTGCGACGGCGAACGAAGCCTGATTGGCGGCAAGACCGGATCGGAGACGATGCAGCTTCATGGCTGGGGCGCTGCGAGTGCAGAAGCGGATATCTCCGGGACTGTCTGAACGCCGGAAAGGGACATGGTTGTAACCAAATCCTGCTTGAAGTTTGATAGAAGGTTGCGGAGGCCGCGTTCGCCGCCGCCCGCCACGGCCCATATCCATGGGCGGCCGATCATTGCGGCAGAGGCTCCAAGCGCAATGGCCTTCAGAACATCCTGACCGTTGCGCACGCCGCTGTCGATGAGTACCGTAGCCCGTCCTCTGATAGCTTCAGCGATACGCGGTAAAACTCGTAAAGTCGGCGAAACGCTGTCAAGTTGCCGGCCCCCATGATTGGATACGATAATGGCATCTGCGCCGACATCTGTTGCGCTGATCGCGTCTGCGACATTCAGGATGCCTTTGATCACGAGATCGCCCGGCCAGATCGACCGAATCCATTCAATATCTTTCCAGGTCACGCTTGGATCGAGTTGGGCATCAAGCCAGGATTTGAACGCGGCTGGTGTTCTCGCATTTGGCACGTATTCGGCAATATTGCCGAATACAAGAGGACGCCCGCGCAGCCCAACATCCACTGCCCAGGCCGGATGTGAAGCATATTCAACCAGTCCGGCTCTCAATCGGCCGGCGAGTCCGAGGCCGCCGGCCATCCCGTTCCGAACATCGCGGTACCGGGTGCCGACTATGGGGAGATCAACAGTGAAGACCAGAGTCCGGCATCCAACATTCCTTGCGCGCTGCAATAGTTCCGAAACGTGGCCCCTGTCCTTCAGCATGTAGAGCTGGAACCAGAATGGCTGTGTGGTCTGCGAAGCAACTTCTTCCAGCGGACAGATTGAAACCGTGGAGAGGCAGAACGGCACATTTGCGGCTTCTGCGGCCCTGGCCGCCTGGACTTCCGCCCGCCGCGCCATCATTCCTGCCATACCGACAGGCGACAGGGCGAGGGGCATCGCAACTGCCTGCCCGAACAGTTCGGTTCTGGTGTCGGTCATGCTTACATCACGCATGACCCGCTGATTGAGCAGGACGGATCGAAATGCGCCTGAATTTGCGCGAAGTGTCTCTTCATCGATGGCGCCGCCATCGATATAGTCGAATAGGGGCCGGGGCAGCCTTCGTTCCGCGAGGCGCCGGAAGTCGTCGGAGGTTGCGGGTACGAGGTCCAGTGTGGGCATGTTACAGATGCGTTCGATCTTGTGTTTCAACATTCGGCGTGTGCGACTGTTCCAGTCAGTCCGCGAACACAATTGAGTTCCGGGCAAATTCCGGATAAGGCTAATTGGTCGGACCAGTCAAGCGCCGACTGGATGCGGTCTCAATGTCGGCGCGCCGCTTACCTGAGTATGAGACAGGGGGCCGGCTCCTCGCTATAATTATCGTTCGTGGAGATTAAGCTGTGGAGAGACGAATGGCCAGGAAGGCTGCTGATGAAAAACAATTGACGCGCTCGCCTATTGGTCCTACCAATAAGAAGAGCAGGAATTCCAGTATGACAACTTCCAGTAAAGTTTCCGCAGCGCCTGCGGATCCTCCTATGATGTTTGCTGACAGGGCGGGCGGTCCCGCCGTGCTGGCCAACCAGATTATGGACAATATACGCTCCGGAGTCTGGAACGCCGGTGACAAACTTCCCACGGAGCGGCAAATGGCGCTGGACATGGGGGTTAGCCGCTCCTCGCTGAGAGAGGCATTGCGGGCACTGGAAATTCTCGGCCTCCTGCGCATGAGGCAGGGGAGCGGCGTCTACGTGTCAAGTCTGGATGCGGATGTAATGCTCATTCCGCTTCACCTTTTTGTCACGCTCGAACCGGCGAATGTCGAAAGCCTGTTTGAAGCACGGATGATCCTCGAATCAGAAGTGGCCGCGCTCGCCGCTTCAAGGATCACCGACAATCAATTGGCACGCCTGCGCGAGACGGTCGTGTCACCGCCAGAACGCCGCGAGGATATCGAGAAATTCATCGAAGCCGATGTGGCCTTCCACAATGTCATAACCGAAGTCGCCGACAATCCGATCCTGGCGAGAATGGTGACAAGCATCGAATATCTCGGTCGGGCGAGCCGGCAACTCACCGGATATGTACCAGGGGTACTCAAACGCAGTGCCCGGGACCATAAGGCTATTCTTGACGCCATGGCAGCACGCAGCCCGGAGCAGGCGCGCAGCGCGATGATGAAGCACCTTATCAATGTTCGCGAAGCCTACCGCAAACGTAACAAGTGACCCATAGGCAGGAACCGGGCTGAATATCTGATGAGCAGCAGGAAAGTCGATCCACGTATTTCGGATGTTCGCGCCTATGTCATCGACTCTAAGGGAGTCGGCGGGGATTATCATGACAGGGCAGATGGGCACTGGTTGGTTGATGGCGCCATATCCACTCCGATGTCTCTGTATGCAGACTATCGAAGATCCCGCACAAGCTGGGGTATCGCTGTTCTCGGGTCAATTCTTGTCGAGATCGAATTGGAAGACAGGACAGTTGGTATAGCGACGGGGCTCGGCGGTGAGCCGGCCTGCTTTTTGATCGAGAAGCATTTCAAGCGCTTTCTTGTTGGATCCGATTGCCGGGATATCAACAGGCTCTGGGACCAAATGTACCGGGCTTCGCTGCCCTACGGTCGCAAGGGGCTGGCGCCTGCTGCGATCAGTGTCGTGGATCTTGCCCTTTGGGATGTAGTCGGAAAATTGCGCGGCGAGCCAGTGTTCAACCTTATCGGGGGAAGGGTGCGTGACGAAATCCCGGCTTATATGACGGGCATTCGACCCGATGTGGCCCGTGAACTCGGTTTCTGGGGCGCCAAGGTGCCATTGCCGATCAGTCCGGCAGCAGGGCCAGAAGGTATGGTCCGCAATGTCGAGGCGCTTGCAGAGTACAGGTCAATGGCAGGGCAGGACTTCCCCTTGATGGTCGACTGTTACATGTCTCTGGATGTTCCGTATGCGGTCGAGCTGGCGGCCAGATGTCGGTCGAAAGGTGTTGACGTCCATTGGTTTGAAGAATGCCTCAATCCGGACGATGTCGATGGACATCGTCTTCTCAAGGAAAGGGCGCCCCTGGAGCGCTGGACCACAGGAGAGCACGAATACACACGCTACGGTTTTCGAGAGTTGCTGCGACACCGTGCCGTGGACATTCTTCAGCCGGATGTCATGTGGGTTGGCGGGTTGACGGAACTGCTGCGGGTGTCCGCGATGGCGGCGGCATATGACGTGCCGGTGGTTCCACATGGGTCTGGCAATTACAGCTATCATTTCGTGGTTTCCCAGCCGCACTCTCCTTTTGTAGAGTATCTGAACTCCAGTCCGGGGTCTGATGAAGTCAGTCCGGTATTTGGCGGCCTGTTCGTCGATGAGGCGATTCCGGTGAATGGAAAAGTGAGGGTTTCCGACGCGCCGGGATTTGGATTGGAACTCGACCGGCGCGCTGCCAACCTTATTCGGCCTTACGAGGCATAGTATGGCAACACAGTTCGACCTAAACGGCAGAAACGCAATCGTGACTGGAGGAGCCCGGGGGATCGGGCGGGCCACGGCTGAACTGTTTCTGAAGTCTGGCGCTGCGGTGGCGATCTGGGACGTAGACACAAAAGCTGGCGAGGCGGCAGCTGATGCGCTGAGCAGGTTGGGCCGGGCGATCTTTGTGCACGTGGATCAGGCGAATCTCGGTTCTGTCGAGACAGCCGCTGAGCAAACCCTGTCGATGCTTGGAGGGGTTGATATTCTGGTAAACAATGCCGGGATAGCGGGATCAAATGCGCCGCTGACACACTATGATCCGTGTGAGTGGAGCCGGATCGTACAGGTCAATCTTGTCGGCCTGTACTATTGCTGCCGGGTTGTGGTGCCGCTTCTCACCAGCAATGGCTGGGGACGGATCGTCAATGTTGCTTCTGTTGCAGGCAAAGAGGGCAATCCGACAGCGTCAGCGTACTCGGCATCGAAGGCAGGCGCAATCGCCTTGACAAAGTCACTCGGCAAGGAGTTGGCGACAACCGGCGTGACCGTGAACTGTCTGACACCGACAGCGGTCCGGACAGATATTTTTGCTCAGATGAGTGAGGAGCATATTGCCTACATGCTCTCCAAGATTCCGATGGGGCGCTTCGGTACTGTCGAGGAAAACGCGGCGATGATCGCGTGGATCTGTTCGGAGGAAGCAAGTTTTACAACAGCTGGCGTATTTGACACGAGTGGCGGCCGCTCGACCTATTGAAAAGGAAGAATGATGAAACTGGTTCGCTTTGGGCTGGCAGGTGGGGAACGCCCCGGTATTCTCGACCAGGACGGCAGAGTCCGCGACCTGTCGGAATTCGTTTCTGACCTCGAAGGGGATGTGCTGACGCGTGCAGGGTTGGAGCGCCTTAGTTCGATTGATCCCGCATCGCTCCCATTGGTGCCCGATGGCATCCGGCTTGGCGTTCCTGTCGGGCGGGTCGGGAAGATCATCTGTGTAGGACTCAATTACTCAGACCACGCCGCCGAGTCCGGTATGGAAGAGCCTGACGAGCCAATTCTCTTCATGAAGGCAACAAGTGCTCTGTGCGGGCCAAACGATGACGTTGTTCTGCCGCACGGCGCAGAGGCAGTAGACTGGGAAATCGAGCTCGCGATCATCATAGGAGATCGCGCGCGCAATATCGATGCTTCCCAGTCGATGAAACATATTGCTGGCTATGCAATCTTGAACGATCTCTCAGAACGTGAATGGCAGCTTGAGCGCGGGGGGCAATGGATGAAAGGGAAGTCATCTGACACATTCGCACCCGTCGGGCCTTGGCTGGTGACTTCAGACGAGATCGAAGATCCGCAAACCTTGGCCATGAGCCTGGATCTGAACGGAGTGCGCCTCCAGAACGGCTGTTCTGAGACTATGATTTTCCCTGTGGTGGAACTTGTCAGCTATATCAGCCGGTTCATGACCCTTGATCCCGGCGATATCATTTCAACCGGCACGCCGCCCGGCGTCGGTCTTGGCCAGAAGCCGCCTTTCTATCTCCGCGAAGGAGACGTCATGGAGCTCACCATTTCGGGACTCGGCAGGCAACGCCAGAAAACGGTCCGCGCAGTCGCTCAGTAAGCCCGCAGGGGTCATGTCCACCTGAGTGATGGAAATTGGGGCAGCCAAGCAGTGTGTCAGCTCAGGCCGCGCGGTGTAAGTATCTCTCTGGAAAAGTGGATTTTTGGCCTGACGCGGGTGTCCGACTGCCGCCTTGGGACTTTCGCATCAATTGCCGGCATAGGGGGAGGCCAATTTTGGCCGACCATTCAGTATGGGTTTTTTGGAATTGCCAGTTCGAAAGGGGCCAATGGTACGCCATCGAGATCGAACAAGGTCGTCAGCGCACTGTCCGCCCACAAATAGCGCAGTTTGAAGTCATTCGCGGCAACATCCAACTCGACCTGATTTGGAGCCGTCGGCCGGGCGTCAACGAACCGGCAATGATCCGAAAAATCGCAAAGTTCAAAGCCGATCGGCGTTCGGCTCCCACCAACCAATCGATAAGAAGTCGGCAATAAAAACTTTCAAAACGTCACCGGATCGAGCCAGGACGATCTCCCGGTTGGCTCCTGCCACCAAACTAGCAAGTGCGAGGCGCCTGCCGACTTCGCGCTTGTTTGCCGGATGAATATCGTATGGATCGCCGATATCCATGGTCGGGATTAGCCGCACGGCGGGATCGCGAAGCGCCACTTGCCGCTGGGCTTCGCGCAAAGCCGCCCAGTCCGACGGGTAAGGTGCAGACGCGTAGGGTCCGAATGCCGCCAACTGGACGATCAAGAACTCATTCCCGCCCATCCTCGCGCGCCAATCGGCAACGAGGGCTTCGAGTTGTCCGCCATAGCGAGAAGCGCGCGGGACATTGCTTTCCCCTTGATACCAGGCGAAGCCTTTGACGCGATATTCGCCGAGCGGCACGATCATGCCACGATCGAGCGTTGCCAGTCCCCCGCCGCCTCTCCACGGCGCGACCGGTACAGGCTGGATCGCCGCCAACGGTGCCAGCTGAGTGAATGTTGCAGTGTCATCAAAGGGGATGATTGATCCGTCATCAAGCTCAAGCCCACGCGGCTTAGCACCGTAAAATCCGCCTCCACCACCGGTATCGACGACCAGAACTTCGAGCACATTGCGGCCCTGTCGCAAAAGATCTGGCGCCACCGGATAGCGGCGAGGAGTGTCCCAGCCAGCAGTTTTGCCAACTACTCGGTCATTGAGCGTGGTCAGATCAATATCGTCAATCCGGCCAAGTACCAGCGCCCGTGCGCGCCGCGCGGTGGCAGCATCGACATTGAACCCGAACCGATAGGCGCCAGCCCCGTCGAACTTGGTCAGCGTAGGGAGGCCCCATTCCTCCCAGCCACCGCGAAGTGAACCGACCGGAACGGGTGGACTGTCCGGAGCCCGAATTGCCAACGACGCCAGCCATGCCTCTTGCTGCTCCGCAAAGCCTCGTTCCGCCGCGGCTGGGTCCAACGCGTAGGCAGTCAGTGCGGCAAGTTCGGTTTCATAGCCCCCGAGGCGCCGCAAACCTGCTTCGCTCAGCCAGTCTTCGATCCGAGATCCGCCCCAGGCAGCTGAGATCAACCCAACCGGCACATGCGGACTTCGGGTCCGCAGCGATTGTCCCATCGCATGGCAGACTCCAGAAAAGCCGGCAACGCTTTGCGGCTTGGCGATCTGCCACTCGGTCGCTCCAGCAAAGTCCCGAGACGGCTCCCGGCTGCGTTGGCGCGGCACCAGAAACAGGCGCAAGCCAGTATCTTCGCTCCGCGCAACAATGTCAGGACCGTTACTCTGCCGGGACGCCTCGAACTCCATATTTGATTGACCCGAACAAAGCCAGACGTCGCCGATTGCAATGTTGCTCAGAGAGATTTTTCCCCCGCGCAAGCCAGCGACGGTCAGACTTGTCGATAGCCGCGCGCGGCCGCTAGGCAGTTCAACACGCCAGTTTCCCTTGCTGTCAGCATCGGTCTCCCGCTTGATCTCATCAAGACTAACAGTCACCTTTTCGCCGGGTTCGGCACTGCCCCAGATCGGCACCGTCGTTTCGCGTTGGAGGACAGCACCATCGGAAAATGGGGCTGCCACTTTCAGTGGCCCAGCATAGGCTGCACAGGCAAGCCCGAACTGCAACACAAGCGCGCCTACCCATGTTCGCAGTCCAAGCATTTCAATTCCCGACGTTGAGATTTGTGTCCGGGTGGCGCAGCATCGCATCCCACGGCGATCCGCCATCCTGCGGCACCTCATTCCCCCAGTGAGTGACTGGCATCGGCAATGGGTCGAGCGACCGGACACCTTGATATGAGCCATATAGGATAAATATGGCAGCTCCAGAATCGAGTTGCGGGTCGAATTCGATAGGAAATACATTCGGCAGTCATTTTCAATTCATAGTCCTCGGTTTGGGGCGAACGACGAAGCGGCCAAGATCCTGTTCCGAGAGCTCGAACGGCAAATAGCAGCTCGGACCTCACGGGGGAACGTGTGATTCCAGTTCCGCATAGTGATGTGCAAGTATGTAAAAGGCCTCCTTGCGTCGGCCTGTTTCGCTGATGAGCCCCTTGCGGTTCCAACCGTTCTGATAGACTGGGTGCTGACGCCGGGGTGACTGGAAATCTTTGAGGATCCAGGGAGACATGCCGCGCAGGGACGGAATCTGCTCTGCCATAGCCAGCGTTTGCCGATAGTATTCTGCTTGATAGTCCTCTGAGAATTTCCGCTTCATGCTAGGATCGTGGAAACCGGCAAGCGCACCGGCACCAAATTCCGAAAATAGAAGGGGCTTGCCGTGTTCGTTCGTCCACCGAAGTGCATGCACATTCGCGAGCGGCATGTCACCATACCAACCATTGTAGGTGTTCACCGACATGACATCGAGCCACTCAGCAAGGGGGTCATCGATGTGTACCTCGACGATACCATCGCTTTCGGACTGAGAGGTCAACAGGGCTGCCGTCACGAGGCGTGTTCCATCGAGCCTGCGAGCGTCGGAGATCAGAGTTTTCAGGAAGCGGTTTCTCGCGGCGGAAACAGGTGTCTCGTTTGCAACGCTCCAGAGAATGATTGAGGCGCGGTTTCGGTCGCGGTGGATGCTTTCGGCGAGCATGGAACTTGCGGTGTGCAATGTCGCTTCGTTCTCCCATTCGATCAACCAGTAGACGGGCACCTCGCTCCAGACCAGCAGGCCGATTTCGTCGGCGAGACGTAATGTCGATTCCGAATGAGGATAATGCGCGAGGCGTACAAAATTGCCGTTGAGCCCTTCTTTGATTTCCGTAAGAAGCGCGCGGGCGGAGGCTTCTGACATGACCCTGGCCGGGGCGATGCCGAGTTCCTCTTCGTGCATGCTGATGCCGCGCAGAAAGATTGGTTCCCCGTTCAGCAGGATATCAAGCCCATTCACCTCAATTGTGCGAAATCCGATACGTTCGTTCAATGTGTCGTGGCCGGCGGTAACGATGACAGGATAGAGCTTGGGGTTTTCTGGAGACCAGCGGACAAGATCTTTTGGCACCACAGCAGTGGTATCAAACACACCGTTCACGTCAGTCTTTCCGGTCAGTGTAAGCTCCAGTTCCGGAATCTTCACGTATACGGATTGTCCCGAGCCATCGATACCATTCAATTGGACCGTAGCGGCGACTCGGCCATCCCTTGTCAGCCGCACCCAGGCATCATCAATGAAAGTTTGGGGCACTTCGATAAGGCGAACCTCGCGCGTGATGCCGCCATAGGTCTCCCAATCGGTCACCGGAGGCGGTACACTGAGCGGTGTGCGCGCAGAATCGACGCCAATCGTGATGTCGTTGCTGCCATTCAGAATTTGCTGTGTGACTTCATAAGTCGCCGGCGTGAAACCACCCTCGTGCGATCCTATGAACGCGCCATTCAAGTACAGGCGAGACGTGTAGTTTGCGGCCTCTATGCGGATAAAATACCGGCTCTCGTTGCGTGTTTGATGTGAAAAGTTGCGCGTATACCACATGAGACCATTGTAGTGGCGGAGACTATCGGCTTCGGTGTTCCACGATCCGGGAAGGGTGGTTCTTTCCGCGTTGCGCATATCGTATTCGAACAGTGCCGCCGGATCGTCACGCGTTGCGGCTTCGACATCGACCGGATCAAAGCGTCGGTGACCAATGCCCGCCTCGCCGCCGTGGAATCCAGATAGGCCGTCACGATAGGGGTCGATCGACCAGGCCCAGGATCCGGACAGGTCAAGTCCTGTACGGCTCGATGGATTCATCATGACATAGTCAGGAGAATTGTTGATTCTGGATGATTCAGCTTGTGCTGCGAGTGGCCAGACGGAGAGCATCGCTAAAGCGGCCACGGCCTTGATTGACGAACACATCATCTAACCCCTCGAAACATTGAAAGGTGACCAGGCTAAGAAACGCTTACGAAAACAGGATGCGAATGCTTCGGTGCAATCCACATGACCAATGACGAGTACTGAATCAGCCTGGGTAGGCAAAACCCGTCAGTATGCAGAGCGATTAGAAGTTGTCGCATTGGATCGTCGTAGTGATGAATTGGGGCGCCATGAATCACGGAGTGCGATGCTGATCTTCCTGGGGTGCAAACGATTCGACTCGATCACCAAAAGGCGGCGTAGATCAGCACCAGCACAATGCCAATGGTAACAGCAGCGATGTTGAAACCTGCGTGTGTGCGGAATTCTATGCCCGTGAGATCGACCGGTTGATTTTCGGCAGGTTTCGGCGTCACGAGTGATACAAGGACGCCAACGGCCAGGCACACAAGAAACACGCCCCAGATCCTGAGAACGAAAGGTACATCCGGCAATCCGATCTTCGCGAAAAGGTTCAGCAGGATTGAGCTGATGAGAAGCGCGATTGCACCCTGCATGTTCGCGCGTTTCCAGAAGAAGCCCAGAAGGAAAACGGCGACGACGCCTGGCGCGATGAAGCCCGTATACTCCTGGATCGTCTGGAATGCGCTTTCCATGCCGCCAAGGAATGGCTTGGCAAGCACGAGCGCAACCAGCATGGCCACGAGCGCGGCAAGCCGGCCGACGAGAACGTAATGGTTTTCCGTCTGGTTCTTCGCAATGTAGTCGCGATAAATGTCCATCGTGAAGATGGTCGAAATCGAGTTCATCATCGAGGCCAGCGAGGAAACGATCGCGGCGACCAGCGCGGCGAAAACGAGACCACGCAAGCCGCCCGGAACGAGTGTCATCAGCGCACCATAGGTGCTGTCAGGCTTTCCGGTGAGGGCTTCAAGATCGAGGGACCCATGCTGTGCAAGCCACAGAGCCGCGATTCCGGGAATGACCACGATCACAGGTATCAGGAGCTTGAGAAACGCGGCGAATGCCAGGCCTTTCTGGGCTTCTGCCAGACTTTCAGCGCCGAGGGCGCGCTGAATGATGTACTGATTGAATCCCCAATAGGAGAAATGAAGCACCCACAGGCCGCCGAGGAGCGTCCAGATCCCCGGAAGATCGCCATAGGATGGGTGTTGGTCGTTGAGGATCATCTTGAAGTGGCCGGGAAGCTCGTTCATCAAAATGGAAAATCCAGCGATCGGTCCTGCCTGTCCGCCAACCAGACCAAGAGAAATCCAGAGAATGGCGAAGCCGCCGAGGATCAGGATGACAACCTGAATGACGTCCGTCAGGGCGACGGCTTTCAGGCCGCCATAGACCGAATAGAGAACGGCGAATGCCGCAAGCGAGGCCATGGCTGGCAACGCGCTCCAGCCTGTCACGGTGCTGATGGCCAATCCACCGAGCCAGAGAATTGAGGTCAGGTTTACGGCCGTATAGAGAACGATCCAGAATACGGCCATGATGGATTTGATCTCGCCACCGAAGCGGGTTTCGAGAAACTGTGGCATCGTGAAGATCTGCCGTTCCAGGAAAATCGGCAGAAAGAATTTAGCGACAATGAGCAGGACAATCGCGGCCTGCCATTCATAGGCTGCGATCGCGAGCCCAACCACCAGGCCCTGGCCAGACTGCCCGATGATCTGTTCGGCGGAGATGTTTGCGGCAATCAGTGAGGCGCCAATTGCCCACCAGGGAAGAGCTTTGCCCGCGAGGAAGTAGTCCTCGGTATCCTTTTGGTGGCCCGCAGGCTCACGCGAGACGAGTACGGCAATTGCGAACAACGCAACAGCATAAACGGCAACTATGATAAGGTCTACAGGCTCTAGTGTCATATCGTTTCCTCCCCGACATGTTTGAATGTTCCGAGACGGTATTGTCCGTCGTCGGAATAGATCGGCCGGCGCCGCTTAAGCGGTCGTTTTTGCCAGAGGCCAAAAAATCCCTATACAGATCAGTTTTTGCAAGCTGCAGTCGTCTCCATTTTGCAAGCAAAAGGCGCATTCCGGCACGTGGTTTTCTTTGATCGCTTTGCCTGGATCCAGCGCGGAATGCCATAAGCGCCAACAGCAGCGGCCCGCGTCAGGATGCCCGAATGTTCATTCAGCTCAGCGGTCCCGGCGATGTGCACATGCCCAGTCATCAGAGAAGGGAAACCAACGGCAGAAGCTGTGCATCTTTCATGGCGATGGTCTGTGGATCGAAATAACAACGTTGTCAATACCTGCGCAATTCGCAGGACAGGGGGCAGCTTTTTGGAGCAAGCTGTATTTCCGTGTCAGATTGTTGCCTGCTGCAAACGCAGCCAAAGCGCCGCTCTGCAATCGGATCGTCCCACGGTTTCCGATGATCGAAGGCGTGGGGTCTCATTGTCAGGACTGGTGGATACGTCACAGAAGAATGCGGACATGGGTTGAGCGGGATGGTCAATTTCACGGCAAGTCACTTTGCAGGTAGCCCTACGACGAAGATTGCGCTTCAAGTTGGATCGACCGACGCTGATGCCTGATTGGCAGGATGAAGCAGCGCAGGGCATTCTGTAACATGGTGAAAAGGGAGCGTATTGGAATGCGGGGGTCGATGTTGGTTCTGTCGGTATTTTTCGGCCTGGGAGTCTGTTCACCGCCACCCGCCAATGGGGAAGGGGTGTCGCCCGCGCCCTTTGCCGACGAGATCCATGCATTTGCGATGGAGGACGAGATCTTCCCGCCAGCGCCGTGCGCCACATTATTTGTCGGTAGTTCAAGTATCCGCTTCTGGTTCCGGCTTAGGAATGATTTCCCGGAAGCGTACGTCATCCGCCGGGGTTTCGGAGGCGCAACGATTTCAGATATCAATCATTATTTCGATAAGGTCGTGGGCCGGTATCATCCCTCGCGTATCGTTTTCTATGCGGGGGAAAACGATCTGAATGCGGGCATGGCAGTCGAAGACGTTGCAAGCACGTTTCGCAAGTTCATGGACATGAAGGACTCCGCACTCGGCGCCACACCCGTCTATTTCATTTCGGTCAAGCCATCGGTTGCGCGTGCGGACGAGTTCCCTCTGCAGGCGGCGCTGAACCAAGAGATGGCAACGCTGGCCGAGTCGCGCGCCGACCTGACCTTCGTCGATATTGCAGAGCCGATGATGAAGGACGGAATGGTTGATCGCGAAGTGTATGTCAGTGACCAACTGCACATGAACGCGCGAGGGTACGACATCTGGCGAGACGTAATCCATCGCGCTCTGGAATCGGAATCTGCAACGGTGTCACCTTTTTGTCCCTAGATTCAGCGCTGGCGGGCACGGATGGGGCCGCCCGGCTAAACGACTCCAGCAGGTGCCGCGCTCGATTCTCGTTCGATCAGCAGGTGGTCGAGGCGTTCATGATGCGGTGAGAACTGACCGTTTGGTCGCTTGAGTTGCTCGACGATGAGTTCGACAGCGCGACTGCCCATCTCCTGAATCGGCTGGTGGATTGTCGTCAGAGGTGGCCAGATCCGGGCAGAAACAGGTGTGTTGTCGAATCCGGTAATCGACAAGTGTTCCGGGATCTCGATTCCAAGTTTGTGTGCAGCGAACAGGGCGCCCACGGCCATGTCATCATTGGCGCAGATGATTGCGGTCGGTCCCGGAGCTTTCGCAAGCGCTTCCCGCGCAAGGTCAACGCCTGACTTGAATGTGAAATCGCCCTGAAGGGATTCTATTTGCGAGGGGGGGATTCCGGCCTCTCTCATGGCGCGGAGCACACCGTCCCACCGTTGCTCGGCCGCAGAGTGACCGATCAATCCGCCGATGAACGCAAAGTGCCGGTGGCCAAGCTGGAGCAAGTGATCCGCTATTTCGAACCCTGCTCGTTCGTCATCAATTCCGACTGTGGCGGGGACGTTGTTGTTAGGTGACCCGGGCGCAATACACACGAGGGCGCAGCCTCGGTCTGCGATGAATTGGCACAGATTCCGGTCATCCGAAAATGGAGGGGTCAATATGATCCCTTCGACAAAAGCCTGATCAATCAATTCAGTGACCCAGCGACGCTCACCCCAATCGGGCCTTGCGATCCGCCGGGTCACCAGCTGCAGGCCCTGCGAAGTGCAAGCTCTCAGAGCGCCCAGCTCCAATGCAGATTCCCAATAGGAGTTCGGTTCTGTTTCCTGATCCACCGGGTGGACGATTGTAACGAGCTGGCTGGAGCCACCCGCCAGGGTCCGCGCCTGAACGTTGACTCTGTAATCGAGCTGTTCGACGGCTTTAAGGACGCGTTCGCGCACTTCTGCGCGGACGTTTTCGCCACCATTCAAAACACGGGAGACAGTCACGCGCGCGACACCGGAAAGTGACGCAACATCATCGATCGTCGGGCGCTTTTTCGTCATGGATTCTAGCCGTCCAGATGCCCGTCGTTCATGAACACACAGGGTATAGTATTGATTGTTGCACATACGAATATACCCCGAAGCGTGCAATGACAGTCCGAGCTTCAAACGCATGGCGGCGCTTCGCAGGCGCAACAATCGGAATGCGGCCGGTGCTTGGGCTTTTGCTCTGAACTGTTGCGCTGTAACCAGAAGGTGGCGGGGTGTCCGTTGCCAATCATGCCACTTGCTATTTTTGGATCCGATGGACCCTCGAGACCTCTCGTTCAGGCCTGTGTTCGCGTTCCAGTTCGCTATCGCGAACTTTGGCGCCTTCTTGGGGTGCCTGCCAATCCTGGCGATTCTTGTTCCGATGAAGGCACAAGAGATTGATCCTGGCGGAAGCTCGGACCTGCTCAGCTGGACCATCATGCTGGGTGCGCTCGTTGCCAGCAGTGTAAACTTGGCCGCAGGCTGGCTCAGCGACCTCACAAGTTCGCGTATCGGACGGCGAAAGCCGTGGATTGTGGCCGGCAGTGTGCTCACGATCACGTCGTATGCGTTAGTCCTGTCGGCCTCGACGCGTGTGCAGCTGGTCGGCGCAGTCATCGTTTTGCAGGCTGCTTTCAACATCATGCTTCCGTCACTGATCGCGTTGCTGCCGGATGAGGTTCCGGATGCGCGCAAAGGACTTGTCGCGGCCCTGCTTGCGGTAGGCGCGCCTTTGGGGCTCGGCGTCGGCGCGTTTCTGATGGGGATTTCAACCTTGTCACTGAGCCAGCGGCTCGCACTGCCGGGCGGCCTGATGGTCGTCTGCATTCTGCCTCTGTTGCTGTTCTGGAAGGAGCGGGCCGGCTCCGATATTCGCCGCCAGGAAGTCAGCAAAGTCGTGATCGAAGCGAAGGTCAGCGAAGCCGTAGTGGCCGAGGATCGCTGGCGCGATTTCTGGCGGATCTGGTGGTCGCGCTTCTTCGTGCAGATCGCTTTTTCGGTATGCCAGAGTTACTTGTTGCTGTTCCTGATCCGCGCACGCCAATTGGCAGATGTCGGAAGCGGCTTGCCGGCCGAAACGGTAGCGGGGCGACTGCTGCTTGTATCGACAAGCCTCTCCCTGCTGGTGGCGGTATTGATCGGCGCGGTGACAGACCGGTTCGGCAGGCGCAAGCTTTTTGTCGTGGCGGCGGGCTTCTTCGTCGCCGCCGGCATGGGATTGATGGCTGCTCAGCCCACGTTGACCGGGTTCGTTCTGGGGCAACTGCTCTACGGCGTCGGCGTCGGCCTCTACTCATCCGCTGAGGTCGCCCTGGCCGCAGAATTGCTGCCAACCCGTTTGCATGCCGCCCGCGATCTTGCTGTGCTCAACATCGGAAATGCCGTTCCGCAAGCGATAGCACCCGCTCTGGCGCTTGCGATTATCGGTAATTACGGAGCGGGCTATTCCGTTCTGTTTGGGGCAGGTTGTCTCTCGGCGATCGTGGGCGGGCTGATTGCGGCTCGGATTCGCACGGCGAAATAGCGGTTGGCATTACCGCGTCGGGGCGCGTGCGCTCAAATTGCAACACCTCGCGCGCCGGTATCGAACAGGCAGTTGAAAGTATTAGAAAAATAACACGATTGACATGTTGCATGCCGTGCTGGATAAAAATTGGAAGCGCTTCCAATGTCATCGACGGTCGCCTTTACCAAGGCAATCCGGGTCGCTGATGCCCACGAGAAGTCGCATCGGGAGGATACAAATGTCAGATTTCAGCATCACCAATGAAGGGGGCCGCTTCACCCGGAACTCCCGCCTTTTTCTCACAGCGTCCGCCTTGGCGCTGGTCGCGTGGTGGCCTCAGGCCGCCATGGCGCAAGTCAACGATTCTACCCCTTCCGTGGGGGAGCCAGATGAGGTCGTGCAGACGCAGGAGGCCGAATCCGCCGCCCGGACGCCGGGGGCAACGGGCGAGTCAGACCAGGTTCTGGAAAAAGTCTATGTCACGGGGATCCGCGGCGGCCTTGGGCGATCGCTGGATTTCAAGAAAAACGAGACATCTATCGTTGAGGCTATTTCTGCTGAAGACATTGGCAAGCTGCCCGACATTTCGATTGCGGAATCGATCTCACGCTTGCCGGGCGTTGCAGCTCAACGCGTCAACGGTCGCGCCCAGGTAATCTCGATCCGCGGGCTTGCGCCTGATTTCACGACCACGTTGCTCAACGGGCGGCAGCAGGCGAGTTCCGGCGACAACCGTGCCGTCGAGTTTGATCAGTACCCGTCCGAACTGCTGTCCTCGGTTGTGATTTACAAGACGCCCGACGCGCAGGTCTCCGGCATGGGCCTTTCTGGCACTGCCGACCTTCGCACGGTTCGTCCGCTCGACTTTGATGAGCGGGCTGTGGTGATGAACCTTCGTGGGTCAAAACTCAGCGGCGACCAGTTGAACGCCGATGTATCGAATTCCGGCTTGCGGTTCAGTGCCAGCTATATCGACCAGTTTGCGAACGATACGCTCGGTGTCGCTGTTGGTTTTGCGCATCTGGATTCGCCGTCGCAGAACCGGCACTTCAAGGCCTATGGTTACGAGGCCTTCGGCTTTGCGGTAACCCCCGACAGCGCCGACTCGGCGCTGATCCTGAACGGTCAGGAAGTATTCGCCTATTCCCGGGAGAACGTTCGCGATGCGGTCATCGGGATTGTCGAATGGGCGCCCAACGCGCAGTTGCACACAACGCTCGATCTCTACTATTCGAAGTTCGAGCAGAACGAAACAATGCGCGGCGCGCAGTGGTTCTCCAATGGATGGGCCGATAACGCCCAGTTCACCATCGACGAAACACGTGATGTTGGCGGCACGCTGTTCGCGTCGGAGGGCACGGTCACCAATATCGTGCCGCAGTTGCGCAACGACTACAATACGCGGGACGACAACCTGTTCGCTGCCGGGATCAATCAGGAATATCAGGCTACGGATCGGTTGGGCTTCGTCGCCGATCTGTCCTATTCGCGCAATTCGCGCAAAGAGCAGGTCCTTGAAACCTATGCCGGCTACGGATTGGGTGTCGGCGGTGTTACCGGTTCTACCCAGAACGTCGGGCGCACATTTGATACGTTCGGCTTCTCGCTGCCGGTGGAAGGTTACCCGACCTACACGAACGGCCTGAACTATGCCGACGCCGCACAAGTGTCGCTCGGCGACCGGGCGCCTTGGGGCGGCTGGGGCCATGACGGCGCGATCCGGTTCCCCGAGGTCGAGGAGACGGTCAAGTCGGTCGACCTGCGGGGCACTTACGATCTCGATGGCGTGTTCAAGAATGTGAAGGTGGGTTTGAACCTGACCGAACGTGACAAGAGCAAGCGAGTGGACGACTTTGACCTGTTCCTGCTCAATGGGCGCCAGCAGATCCTGGTCGATCCGCGATTCCTGGTTGATCCGACATCCCTCGACTTCGCCGGATTCGGCGATGTGATCAGTGTGAACCTCCCGGCCGCACTTTCAACCTACTATCGGACGTCGCCCATTCTCGATGCCAATTTTTTCGACAAGAATTGGGACATCAGTGAGCAGGTGGTGACAGCGTTCGCGCGCTCTGACTTTGAGATTGGCCGGTTCACGGGGAATGTTGGCGTGCAGTTCGTCCAGCAGGAACAGGAATCCTCGGGTACGATCATTCAGGGCAACCCAATCGTGCCGGTGCCTGTCACCAAGGGGGCCGACTATTCTGACGTCCTTCCGAACCTCAACTTGATCTATGATATCGGCGGCGGCCACCGGTTGCGTTTTGCCGCATCGAAGACGTTGGCGCGTCCGCGAATGGACGAACTTCGGGCAAACATCACACCGAGTTTCGGGCTCCCGAGCACTCCGGTCGCTCCAGGCAGCACATTGAACCCCTGGTCTGGACGTGGCGGAAACCCCGAACTGGAGCCGTGGCGTGCTACGGCATTCGATCTTGCCTATGAATGGTACATCGACAGTACAAGCTACGTGTCAATTGCCGGCTTCTACAAAGATCTGGACAGCTATATCTACCAGCAGACCCTGCCGTTCGATTTCACGGGTGTGCCGACCCCGACGGGTGCGGTGATTCCTCCTGGCGTTATCATCAGCCCGATCGGCCAGATGACCTTGCCAGCGAATGGTGACGGTGGAAGCATCCAGGGGATCGAGCTGAGTGGTGCATTTGACTTCAAGTATATCCACAAGGCACTCGACGGCTTCGGCCTGATCGGAAGTTATTCGTACACGGAGTCGGATCTCAATCCGACGGCGGGGACGAACGAAGTCCGCATTCCAGGCCTGTCCGGAACGGTCTACAATCTCTCGGCATACTACGAGAAGGGCGGCTTCCAAGCCCGGATCAGCCAACGTTACCGGTCTGCATTCAAGGGCGAAGTGGTTCAGCTTTTCGCAACGCGCGGCTTCACCGAGATCCTGGAAGACAAGCAGGTCGATGCCCAGATCGGCTACAATTTCGAAGGCGGGCCGCTTGATGGTTTTGGCCTGCAGTTGCAGATCAACAACTTGACGGACTCGCCGTACCGGACGCGTCTTGGCCTGGACTCGGGAGGAACGCGGACCGCCAGCGGCGGTTCCCTTCAGGAGACCTATGAGGAGTACGGACGGGAGATCCTGTTCGGCATCAATTACCGCTTCTGAGAGACAAACAGGATTGCCCATCTATTCTCCCAGAGGATTGGCAGTCTCCGGGGCGGGCATGCGAGTTCCCCTGCATGTCCGCCCTTTTTTCTCGGTACTGCGGTATTGGCAGCGCCCTGCATGGACACAGCACCGAGCTGGTGCAGGCCGTCCGGGCAGGGGGAGGCGGTCCCCGGTCCATCCGGAATGTTAAACATGCCGCTGCCGCAACAAACCTAAACCGACAAGTTGGAACAACCTTGAATGAAAATGCATCGTAGTCTTGTGAGCCTTTCGTGCGTGCTGCTTTTCGGCTGCGCGTCGATGCCTGCTTCGAATCACCGGACGGCTGACGTCAGTTCGGTTTGGCCGGAGCGGACGCAAATTGCTCCGAAGGACCCGGTTATCGAGGCGCGGGTTGCACAAATTCTTTCCACGATGACGCTTGAGCAAAAAGTCGGTCAGATCACCCAGGCCGAAATCCGATACATCACGCCGGACGAAGCCCGCGAATACTACATCGGCTCGATCCTGAACGGCGGTGGCAGCTGGCCGAACATGGATAAACGAGCCAGCGTCCAGGATTGGGCGAACCTGTCGATGCAGTTCTATGAGGCATCGATGCAAACCGATGCGCAGTATCCGGTCCCGGTTATCTGGGGGACCGATGCGGTGCACGGGCACAACAATGTGGGCTACGCGACGATATTTCCGCACAATATCGGATTGGGTGCAGCGAACGACCCAGATCTCACCTACCGGATCGGGCGGGCGACCGCGAAAGCGGTACGGGCGACAGGGATCACTTGGGTTTTCGCACCGACGCTTGCCGTTGTGGAAGATCAGAGATGGGGCCGCACCTACGAGAGTTATTCGAGCGATCCTGATGTCGTGGCCATCAATGGTGCGGCGCTGGTCAGCGGTCTGCAAGGCAACCTTGTCGGTGACGGCGATGTGCTGGCAACCGCGAAGCATTTTCTGGGTGACGGCGGTACGCGCGATGGCAAGGATCAGGGCGTGACAGAGGTTTCGCCCGAGGTATTGGCGGACATTCACGGCAAGGGGTACTATGCCGCCTTGGATGCTGGCGCCGGTTCGGTCATGGCGTCCTATAGCAGCTGGACTGACACTGTTTCCGGCACGGCCTATGGCAAGATGCACGGCAATGACAAACTGCTGACCGGTGTTCTGAAAGAGCATTTGCAATTTGATGGAATTCTTGTCTCGGACTGGAATGCGATCGAGCAGGTTCCCGGGTGTACGCGGGATCACTGTCCGCAAGCGATCAATGCCGGCATCGACCTGTTCATGGTTCCAGAGGACTGGAAAGCCTTCATATCCAATACGATCAATGACGTGCAATCGGGCCTCGTCGCAGAAGCGCGGATTGACGATGCGGTTGCCCGCATACTGCGGGTCAAGATTCGCTTCGGACTCTTTGACCGTCCGCCCTCTGAGAGTGTATATTTCGCCGACCCGAACGCCGTTCTTGCGACAGATCTGGCGCGGGAAGCCGTTCGAAAGTCAGCCGTTTTGATCAAGAATGACAAGCAGACATTGCCAATCGACCGGTCGAGCAGGATTCTTGTCGTTGGTGAGGCGGCAAACGAAATGAGCCGTCAGATGGGTGGCTGGACCGTGACCTGGCAGGGAGACGAGATTTCCAATTCGGACTTCCGCACAGGCGAGACGCTGCTTGATGCACTTCGCGAAGAGCTCGGAACCGTTCGTGTAACCTATGCGGAATCGGAAACGGTTCCGAATGCTTCGGAATTTGATGTTATAGTAGCAGTCGTCGGCGAAGCGGCCTATGCCGAATTTGAAGGTGACGTTGAGCACCCTGCGTCGCTTGCGTTCAGCGCTCTGTATCCGGACCAGATGGACATGGTGACCGAGGCCGCAAGTCTCGGCATTCCTGTCGTTACGGTCGTGTATTCCGGTCGCAACCTCTACGCGACGGACTTGCTGAATGCGTCCGATGCATTCGTCGCGGCCTATTTGCCAGGAAGTGAAGCCGGCGGACTGGTGGATCTCCTGGTCGAGCCGAAGCCCGGCTCTTCCCAGTTAGACTTTTCGGGGCGTCTCCCATTCGCATGGCCTTCAGACCCATGTGATAGCCGCGCCGAAAATAGCCTTTTTCCCAGAGGCTATGGGCTGACCTATGTGGCTGCGCGGGAGCTTGGTAAGTTAGAGGCGCCGACGCCAGTTGAGTCGTGCGATAGTCCTTGAGGCATTTGAGCTGGCCACGCAGTCCGGGCCGGGAGGAGACGATGGAGCATCTCAGGAAAGTTTTGATCGTGGGTGGCGGCTCGGCCGGTTGGATGACGGCTGCCCTCTTCGCCAAACTCCTGAATGGGATCTATGACGTCACCCTGGTCGAGTCTGAGGAAATCGGAACCATCGGGGTCGGCGAGGCGACGATCCCCGCTATCAAGAAGTACAACGCTCTGCTGGAGTTGAGCGAAGACGATTTCCTGCGCCGGACGAATGGCACGTTCAAGCTTGGCATTCAGTTCAACGACTGGCTTCGCCTCGGTTCGAGCTATATCCATGGCTTTGGGGTAATCGGACAAGACCTTGGCTGGTTGCGATGCCATCAATACTGGTTGAAAATGCAAGGTCTGGGCAAGGCATCCGACTTTGCCAATTACTCAATCAACACGGCCGCTGCGCTCAGCAACAAGTTCATGCGAAGTGCGCCTGAACTTAAAGAATCGCCGCTCGCACACATTGCGCACGCGTTTCACTTCGATGCGGGTCTGTATGCCAGGTACCTGCGCGGCTTTTCTGAAGCGCGCGGCATCAAACGGGTCGAGGGAAAGATAGGTGAGGTCAAGCTCCGGCCTGAGGATGGGTTCGTCGAGTCTGTTGTGCTCCAGAATGGCGAAACGCTGGCAGCGGATCTGTTTATCGACTGCTCGGGCATGCGTGCGATCGTCATCGAGGGCGCGTTGCAGACAGGCTACGAAAACTGGTCGCACTGGCTGCCGTGCGACCGCGCCGTTGCTGTCGGATGCCAGAGATCGGAAAATTTCACACCATACACCAAGTCGACCGCACTTGCGGCGGGATGGCAATGGCGCATTCCGCTGCAGCATCGCACCGGAAACGGCCACGTATATTCCAGCCAGTACATGGACGCCGACGAAGCAGAACGGATACTGCTCGCCAATCTCGACGGCTCACCAACGAATGACCCGCTACATATCCGGTTTGAAACTGGAAAGCGGAAGAAGATCTGGAACAAGAATTGCGTCGCAATCGGACTGTCCAGCGGCTTTCTTGAACCTCTGGAGTCGACGAGTTTGCATCTCATCCAGTCCGCGATCATCCGCTTGCTGAGGTTTCTGCCTGATCAAAGTTTTGACCCAGCGACGATTGCTGAGTTCAATCGGCAAACCGACTATGAGTACGAGCGGATCCGCGACTTCATCATCCTGCACTACAAGGCAACGGAACGCGGCGATTCGGAATTCTGGCGTTACTGCAGGGGCATGAGCGTGCCGGCCACGCTCCAGCGGAAAATGGACCTCTTCGCCGGTAGTGGCCGTATATTTCGCGAGGATGAGGAGTTGTTCTCGGAAGAGAGTTGGATCCAGGTCTGCATCGGGCAGGGGATCATGCCCAAGGCCTACGATCCCATGGTGGACATCCGCAGCGAAGCGGAGATCGAGGCCTATCTCAATAATATTGAGGCCGTCGTCAGAAAGTGCGTTGCCGTCATGCCGACTCATGCGGAATTCGTTGAGCGCAATTGTCTGGCGCCAGCATGAGCGGGACATTGCACGCCGCAAGTGACCGCTCTGCGAGGGGAGGAAGCCGCCGCAGGATGTTTCTCATGGCCAGCTTCGCGCTTCTGCTTACGGCATGCCAGGGCACCATTCCAGGTGACGGCGGCGAAACTATTGCGCATGCTTGGGTGACGACGGCCGACGGTGGTAAACGGATGGAGCCGCTGGCCGCAACATGGATGGCTTCGCCAGATCCGGCCGGTGTGCGGATAACAATCGATCCCGCCGATCGCTATCAGACGATGATCGGCATGGGCGCCGCTTTCACTGATGCATCTGCCGATCTCATTCAGAACCGCCTCAGCGACGTTGCGCGGGCTGAACTTCTGGAGGAACTATTCTCGCCGGAAACGGGGCTTGGATTTTCCTTCACCCGCGTCGTGATCGGCGCGTCTGATTTTTCTTCCGTGCACTACAGCCTCGATGATACCCCCGGAAACCGGCCCGATCCTGACCTGTCGCACTATACGTTCGAACCCATGATGCGGGCGGTCGTGCCCGTTGTTCTGCAGGCGCGCAGTTACAATCCTGCGCTTGTGGTCATGGCCACACCTTGGAGTCCGCCGGCGTGGATGAAAACAAGCCAATCCCTGATCAAAGGTACTCTGCGCGAAGACGCTTACAGCCCATTTGCGGACTATTTGGTGCGGACCATTCAGTCATTCGAGGCTGCGGGCGTGCCCATAGAGTACGTCAGTCTGCAGAATGAGCCGGACTTCGAGCCCGTCGATTATCCTGGTATGAGACTGTCTGCAGCACAGCGCGCCTTGTTGATATCAGACTTTGTCGGGCCTGCGCTCGAAGAGGCTAGACTACAGACGAAGATCTTGGACTGGGATCATAATTGGGATCAACCCGGTCAGCCACTGGAAGTCCTAGAAAACGAGAACGCGGAGAGATATGTCGCTGGCGTTGCCTGGCATTGCTACGGTGGTGATGTGGCGGCGCAGTCCGCTGTCCGGGACGCATTCCCGGAAAAGGAAGTGCTCTTTACGGAGTGTTCCGGCGGTGAATGGTCGGCGGAGTGGCCAGACGCCTGGACATGGACCATGGACAAGCTCGTGATTGGAGCGCCTTCGAACTGGGCGCGCGGCGTTCTGATGTGGAATATTGCGCTGGATGAGAATCATGGACCGCACCTTGGAGGTTGCAGCGATTGCCGGGGAATCGTCACGATAGATTCCCGGACCGGCGAAATCGAACGTAACCAGGAGTATTATGCACTCGGGCACTTCAGCAGGTTCGTTCGCGCAGGCGCGACTCGTATCGGTTCGGTGAGTTCGATGGGAAGCATCAGGTCTGTCGGGTTTCAGAATTCCGACGGATCGATCGTCGTGATCGCGTTGAACACATCTGAGCTTCCTGAAACGATCAGTGTCGGGGCAGACGCAAGCTGGTTCGCTATTGCGCTTGATGGCGGCGCGGGGATGACGATGGTCTTGCCCTAACGGCCTGCCCGCCAGCGACGGTGTGTATGGCATGTCAATCAACTGAAGGTGAACGCCGCAAAAACGGGGGCAGGTCACCGAGCAAGGCGGAAACTCATGACTCCGGCTTCTGAATACTGGGATGTTACGCCTGAGCGCTTCGCGCAGGATGTGCGCACACTCGGACAGCCGGCTATATTGCGGGGGCTGGTTGCCGATTGGCCCATCGTTCGGGCGAATTTGGACAGCGAACTTGGCGCGGTCGAATATCTGGCGCGTCATGATATTCAATCTGATCTGGAATTTGTTTCGGCGGCGCCGGGATGGCAGGGCAGGTTCCACTATACTCCAGACATGCTGGCTTTCACATTTGAGCGGCACCGCGCGCGCTACCGCGACTTTTTGGATATTCTGGGCGCCGCTGCGGCGACGCCGCACCCCCGCGCGATAGCGATTCAAAGCCTTGATCTCGAGACATACTTTCCGGGATTTGTTGTAGCTCACCAGATGAGCCTCGTGCCGGCTGATGTCGCGCCCCGTGTTTGGATCGGCAACCGCGTAAAAGTCGCCATTCACAATGATCCGGTCGAAAATATTGCCTGTGTGGTTGCCGGCCGGCGGCGCTTCACGCTGTTTCCGCCCGACCAGATCGGCAATTTGTATCTCGGACCGTTGCATGTGACGCCTGCCGGTACGCCGATAAGCATGGTCGACTTGATCGATCCGGACCTGGAGCGCTACCCTCGCTTCAGAACCGCCCTTCGCGTTGCTCAGGTCGCAGACCTTGAGCCCGGCGATGCGCTCTACATTCCGTATCAATGGTATCACCATGTAGAATCGCTCGATTCCATCAATGTGCTTGTGAACTATTGGTGGAGTCGCGCGTTGACTGCGTTTAGCGAGCCTTGGGAGGCGTTGGTGCATGCCTTGGGCACGATCGGTCAGTTGTCGTCCGCCCAACGATCGGCATGGAAGTCTGCTTTTGACTACTATGTATTCAAGACCAGCGGCGATCCGGGCGCTCACCTTCCGGAGTTTACCCGGGGGCTGCTGGGGGAAATGAGCGCAAGCGATCTGGAAAAAGTGCGAGCGATGTTGGTGGTCAGTCTGTCTCGGGGAAACTCGCGTTCGATGAGCTGACTGACGCGGAGCGGACCGCGCCATAGACGCCAGAGTTCGCTTTGCATGCGTTTTCCCGTTTCTGGAAAATCGACTGCAGTGTCGAAAGCAGAAAGGAATTCCGAATGAATTTAGCGACCCGGTTCCAGGTCCTGTTTGCAGTTTTGGGGTTGGCCGCTTGCCAGACGGGACAGGAACAGTTGTCCACACAGGCACTCAGAGTGGCAACATACAACATTCGTCTTGATACAGACAGTGATGGCGAGAATGCGTGGGCTTATCGGCGCAGTGACTTAGCTGCATTGATACAGTTTTATGATCCTGACGTATTCGGGATGCAGGAAGTCCTGCCGAGCCAGCTCGGGGATCTCAAGATAGATCTTGGAGACTATGTGTTTGTGGGTGTCGGACGAGACGATGGCGCGGAGCAAGGAGAGCATGCGTCGATCGCCTACAGGCTAGATCGATTTGAGAGTTCTGATCAGGGAACGTTCTGGTTGTCGGAGACGCCGAACCTGCCATCCGTCGGGTGGGACGCCGCTTTTCCTCGTATCGTTACCTGGACTCGTCTGACCCACCTGCAATCAGGGACAAAGCTACTTGTGCTGAATTCACACTGGGACCATGTGGGCGCCGAAGCCAGGTTGCGCAGTGGGCGGATGATGCACGAGTGGATCGCTGAACATCGCCGGGCTTGCGAATCCGTGGTGGTGTTGGGTGACTTCAATTCAGTCCCCGGAGAAGCCTCATACGAGGCGCTCTTGGGTGCCGATCCCGGTTCCCTTGCTAATACGATGGACATTAGCCGGTCGCCACCTTTCGGCCCACCGGGAACGTATAACGGGTTTGACGTCACCAAGGCTGATCCTCGACCAATTGACCATGTTCTGGTTAGCCGCGATGTTCAAGTCCTGCGCCACGGTGTGATTACGCAACAAAGCGCCGGACGACTGCCATCCGATCACTTTCCCGTCATCGTCGACCTTGATGTGCTGCCATGCAGAAGTAAGTCTGAACCCGGCTGACTGTCCGGCAGCTAGCGGCTGACAGAACATGGTCAACTCGTCTAAGTTCTGTCGTCAGCGAGGTCGTCCGAAGGTAAGTTGGAGGCTCTGATCTTGGCTTTGGTGATATCAAAAGCGTCCTGAGTCAGTCGGTATGCGAGCAGGGTCAGCAGTGCGCAAACCCACAAGGCAGCCGGCGCGAGGACATAGATTTCTCGAATGCCGCGAAGCACGGCTTCCGACTGCTGGGTCAAACCGGGTTCAAAGCCGGTCAGAGAGAGAAGCACACTCGCCAGAAATGCGCCGGTCGTCATGCCAAGTTTGCGGCAGAAGGCCCAGGCGCCAAACAGCGCGCCTTCACGGCGTTCCCCGGTTTTGAGCTGATCGACTTCCACTGTATCCGGGACCATTGCATTCGGGAACAACTGGTTGGCTGCGTCCGAGAAGCCGATGATCAGAAACAGGATCAGGATCAGCGCAAACGCGCCGCTGGGCACGAACAGCATCGGAAGATAGGAAATTGGCGCAAGTACAAGCGCGACCATATAGGATGGGCGCTTGCCGATCCTGCGGCCGATCCATACCCAGACCGGTGTGGCAAGCATCGCCATCGCGGCGGTAGCCCCCATCATTATCGGCAGGAGGGCCGGCCCGACACCCAGGGACATGGTGTTGAGGTAGAGCGCCATGGTGGCTGCTATGCCGATCGCCAGGTTCTGGAAAAGGAATGCAAGCCAGAGTATCCGAAACGGCTTGTTACTTGTGATAGCCCGAAATTCGCTGACAAACCGAAAGGGGGCAGGCGTCTGTTCAATCCGAGGCGCGTGCCGCGTAAAGCGGACGCCGATCAGTCCGGTAAGGATGATGATGCCGCCGAAAACAAGACCGACCAGTTGGAAGCCGCTTACGAGGTCCGCCCGAGAGGTAAAAAGCGCCGGTACGCCAAACAGGATCATAAGAGTGCCGACCCGCGCGCCAAACATCTTGTAGCCGGTCAGGGATGTGCGCTCATTGTAATCGTCGCTCATCTCCGCCGCCATGGACGAGTACGGCACGTCATAGATTGTGATTGCAGTGCTTGCGATGAAGAATGTCACCAGCAGGTAGACAGCCTTTTGCATCTGTGAGGCTTCAGCGGGCGCAAAGAACAGGGCCAGTACGCTGGCCGAAAGTAGAAAGGTGCCCGCAAGAAGGTACGGCCGCCGACGACCCATCGGGCTGCGCGTGCGGTCCGACATCGCCCCCATCAGGGGATCGGTGAAGGCGTCCCACAAGCGTGGAATCAGGAGCACCACGCCGGCCAGCCATGGCTCGATGCCCAGCGCCTGGGTTGCATAAAAAGTCAGAAACCCGACCGTCAGAACAACGTAAACGGCGACAGGTAGTTCACCTACAGCCCACGCCAGTTTCACGCCCGTCGTCAGCCCGGATGGAATCTTTCTGGTCAAGTTCGTATTCGCCTTCCTTCTTGAAATGAGGTCATCCGATTGGCTGGCAGGGGGCTATTTCGGAGGCGCCCGGCTGTCGGTCTCTGAGTCTGTAAGTTCGCTCGGCTGTCCTTGAAAACAGCGCTTCGCGTTCGGTTGTCGACAGCGACCGCGTGATGCGGTCGAATGCGCTGAATATTTCGCCGTAAGAACAGAACATCTTGTCAACCGGGAAGTTGGAGCCAACCATGCACCGGTTGACGCCGAAAATGTCTAACAATGCCAATACATAGAAGCGAATGGCGTCCTCGCTGAACGGACGGATGAACATTCCGAGTCCGGATATTTTCACGACTGTGTTTTCCCGCCGTGCCAGCTTTTTTATGCCATCGCTCCAGCACGCGATCACGTTGTCCGACTGACTCCAGGGTTCAAGGGCATGGTTGATAACAAACAGGATGCTTGGGTTAGAATCGATGAGCGAAAGAGCATCTTCCACCTGATGCGGATAGATCTGCAGGTCGAAACTGAAATTGTGCGTCCGCAGCGCTGAGAGCCGTGCGCACCAGTGCGGATCCTTCAGGAATTCTCTGTCTGCATGCGAGAAGGTTGGGTCCGGGTGATGGGACAGAATCTGCCGGATGCCGCGCACATTGCGAAACTCAGCATGGCGCGCGAGGATATCTTCTACATTGCCTTTGCTGAAATCGGCGAAGGCGACGATGGCTTGAGGAAAGCCGCCGCCATCAGGTCTGTCGGCCTGCGCCTGAAGCCAGCGGGTTTCTGCGACAGGATCGGCAGGATCGTGTTCGGCCTGGACATGGACGGATCCTGTCACCGGGAGCGAGCCAATGTCGGAGCGGTAGTCAGCACTTGTGTAGCTTTTCCGGATCGCCGAAATGTCACCCAGGAAGCCAACATCTGGACTGGCGGACTGCAGCCACGGATAGGCGCAGGTCGACAGATCCCAAAGGTGGTGGTGTGCATCGATGATCTGCATTGCCTGCCTCCCTCATTCTGGTTAAATGGTCGGACCAATATAATCAAGATGTCGATGAGAAGGGGGCGGGTACATGATTAAGTCAGGCTTGGCCGGCGCCCGTCGGCTGGGGAGTTCCGGTTGCTCTGTGCCGGCTTTCGGTTTCGGCGCCGCCCATCTGGGCGAGTTGTATCAGAAACTGGACGACGATCGAGCGCGTGGAACGGTTGAGGCGGCATGGCTGGGCGGTATCCGATACTACGACACGGCGCCCTGGTATGGGCACGGGCTGAGCGAGCATCGTCTTGGTGAAGTTCTACGATCAAAGCCGCGGGATGCTTTCATGCTGAGTACGAAGGTGGGGCGCGTCTATCGTCGGCCTGCCAACACGTCTTCATTTTCCTCGGCGCCCTGGGCCGGCGGGCTGCCATTTGAGTGGCGCTTCGATTACGGTTATGAGGGCGTGATGCGGTCCTTCGAGGACAGCCTTATGCGGCTCGGCCTCAATCGTATCGATTTGCTGGTTATCCATGACCTGGACCGCAGCTATCATGCTGATGAGGTCGGCTTTGACGCGCACTGGCGTCACCTGACTTCCGGAGGAATGAGAGCACTGACTGAGCTTAAGCGGGCCGGTGACATTCTCGCGATCGGGGCAGGTGTAAATACAGGAGACATGATCGCACCGATGGCCATGGACCTTGATGTGGATTTCCTGCTGATCGCGATGCCTTATACACTGCTGGATCAGTCAGCGCTTCTTGCAGGTTTTCCGGAATGCGAAGCACGCGGTGTTGGTGTCGTGATAGGCGCGCCGTTCGCTTCCGGCATGTTGGCGACCGGGGCCGTCGACCAAGCCAAATATAACTACGCAGATGCCACTGCAGACATGATCAGTAAGGTTCGCAATATCGTTCGGATCTGCCGGAAACATGATGTTGCACTGCCGGCTGCTGCCCTTCAGTTTGTCCTGGCCCATCCTATCGTGGCCAGTGTCATCCCTGGCGCGGCCGGTGCCGAAGAGGTCCGGGAGAATGTCCGGCATCTGGTTGCCCCTATCCCTGCGGGATTCTGGGAGGAACTCCGGGCTGAAGGGCTCATTGTCGCGTCAGCCCCGACACCATAAGCCGCCTCACCTGCGGCGGATTAGCCGGGCCTGCGATGCCTGTCTGAAAGCGCCGCCTCCGGTTTCCAAAATCCAGCCCTCGGGCGCTTCGAGAGTTCCGGTCAGCACCTCTGGTGAAGCTATGCTGATATCCAGCTGGTCTCCGTCAAGCTTCCAGCTGACATCAATGCCCCCGGACGGCGTTGGAAAGGTTCCCTCAGCCCAGTCCAGATCTCCGACCAGCGGGCAAACAGAAAAGGTCCTGAAGCCTGGCGATATCGGGCGTACGCCAAGCACGCCGGAGGAGAGATGGTAGACTGGCGAAGCTGAAAATGCGTGGCAGAGGCTCGCGCTCGGGTCATAGCTTTCCCAAAGGGTCTCCGCGCCGGCCGAAAGCATCGGCCCCAGATTGTCACGCATGAACTGCAGTGCTTGCTGGCAACGTCCTGCTTTCATCAGCGCGTCGTACAGAAAATGCGCGAAGTATGTATTGGCACGGACAATATGACGATCCTCGTCGAAGTCGGCATCGCCGGTGACGACAGGAGGCAAGGGGGAGACGCGCGTATGTTCGGGCTGAGTGATCCGGGAAAGAATGCCGTTCTGCAGCGCCTCCGGAGCGACGCCGGCAAGAACCATCAGTGCGTTGGTCTGCTGGGAATATCGCTTCGATAGACGTCCAGTTGCAGGGTCTGAGGCGTCCGCATAGAGCTGCCTTGATGGGTCCCACATCCGATTTTGCAGCGCTGACGTCACGCGTTTCGCTTCGCGGGCATAGGTGCTGCGCGCATGGCCATATTCGAGCGATTCGGCGATCCGGCCCGCAGCTTGCAGGGCGAGAAGATAAAGTCCATTCATTGCCGCCGACGCACCAGAGCGGTCCAGGGCTGCCCATTCGATGAAGCGCCAGAGAGGCGGATTTACGACAAGCCCGTCGCCATCGCGGTGCGGCTCATACCATTGGAGCGCCTTCTGGACCGCCGGAAACAGTGTCGCGACAAAATCGATGTCACCTGTATACTGAAGGTATTGTTCAGCCGCGCAGATCCAGTGAAGTGGAAAATCAGCGATGGCAACACCGTCCCGATGATGGTCACCGGGCGCAAACATCTGGAGCAGTCCGTCAGGGCGCTGGGCATCGGCAGCGGCGCGAAGGAACTGGCGATCTACGGCGTTTGTGCCGCATCCGAATGCGGCAACGTTGACGAGATAGTGGACGAGGCCATCGCCAACCCATTGGCGCTTTTCTCGCCCAGGCCCGTCGCACCAGGCGTCGTGTGTGCACTGCAGGGCCGTGTATCGTCCAATCCTCCAGAGCTCGTTGAAAAATGGGTCTGAGCAGGCAAACCGTCCCGCTTCGCCCGCAGGATAGGCTGTCCGAACCGAACCCAATCGCCTGACCGAGATACCCTTAGGTGCATTTCTGACCGTGAGCTGAAGATACCGTACCGCCGTCCAGTCGAACTTTTCGTAAAGTTGCAGCCCGGGGCGTGCCCGGTACCGGAAGATCTGAGCGCAGTCGAGATGGGTCCTGCGTTCGATGCGCGGCAGGTCCGGGCGTGGTTCCTGATAGTCGCCGGCAATCTTTTCCGAGGCGGCCAGTTCGATGATCTCACCACCTTCGGCGAAAAATTCGACAAAGGGATATCCTGTATGAATCAGACCAAAATCGACGAGTATGCTGGTGTCCTCGTCCCCGACCGTCCGAATGAGCGTGGTATCCCCTTCGATGAGCAGTGCCGTGGCATTTTCACACGCTGCTGCTTGCGCTGGCGATAAGGTTTCCTCAAAAATGCGCCGGTCGACATCCTTCGTGTCATCCGGTGTCACGGCGTAGATGCCCTCCAAATGGACCGGATAGTTCACCTCTTGTAATAGTTCAGGCAGATCGCTTGCTTTGATGGTCGGAAAGGCTTCATGAGGTCCCCAGCCCATTGCGCGCTCATACTCGATGCCTTCCCACACCATCTCCCGGGCCGCCGTCCATTCAGAATCGTCAAAACCGGCGCGTGTCCAATCCTCGGGCAGGCGTCTGCCATCGACGTCTTCAATAGAACCCTGTCCCCAGCCTGCCACAGGTGCGTCTGCTCGCCAGGCATCCGATGTCAGGCACTTCCAGTCCGCATCGCTCAGTATAGTGAACGTTTCGCCGGCAAGAACGACATCCGCCTCAACCCAGAGACCGCCGTCGCCGAATATGGATCGTGGATAGCGCTGGCCAATTTCATACCATGCCGTGTCGCGTCCATAGACATGGACAAGGGCGGCAATGACATTCGTGCCCTCTTTCAGAACGCTACCGAGATCATATGTGTCATAGAGCCGGACGTGTGCGGCAGACCTCGGCGGGCCGCGGCCGATTCGGGCTCCGTTCACATAAAGTAGGTACCGGCTGTCGGCGGTAATACTTAGCTTTGCCGATACCGGGTCGCTGCCAAGACAAAACTCCCGGCGAAAAAAGACCCAGCGATTGAGGCCATCGCGCCTGTCCTTCGGTCCGTCCCGGACCAGCGTCCGGAACACTTCCGTCTCGTCGATCTGCTGATCCGGCGTCCAGATAAAATGTGCGCGCCTGTACATGCTTCAGTTCTTCCCGACTTCCCGCCCTGAAAGATTGGTACGACCAAAAAGGGGCGCTGTCGATAGTTCCTGTCGCGGGGTCGCGTAAGGATGCATTATCTGGAAAAAGATGACCACCAATAGGGTACTTGTCGACATCTCAGATCTGTAAATTGGTTTGACCAATATATGAGTGTGTGCAAATTGAAACATTGGTTGCGGTAATGTTCGTTTGGACATTTTCCAGTTGATACGGGTACGAAACATGAATCGCATGACACGACGGGCACTGGTCGGAGGCGGGCTCGCCGCCGGAGCGGGGGCTGCCTATGGAGCTTACTGGCTGCGGGCGCGCCCGGCCCCGCCGCCCATGGGCTTTGAAGTGACGGCGGAAGAGCGGGCACATGGAGTTGCCCTTCTCGAGAAGTATCCTGCGATCGATATTCATGCCCATCCGGGTCGGACCTTCGCTCGGGACGCCAGCGGATTGCCCGCCCTTCTGCGGGTCTATCAGGCTCAGTCGGGCTTTGAAGGTCGCGCTATTGCGGACATGAGGAAAGGGGGGCTGGCGGCGGCCTGTTTCGCCGCCGTATCCGACTTCAATGTCCTTGCCCTGTCGAACCAAACTGGAATTACGGCTCGCCGCGCATTCGGTGAAGGTGAAGCATGGGCGAGCTACAAGATCCAGATAGGGAACCTGAAAAAGCTTGCCGCACGCAATTCCGTTACCGAAATGCTCTCTTCCGAATCGATCGAAGCCGCGCGGCAATCCCGAACTCCCGGGGCGATCTGGACTGTCGAGGGAGGTGACTTCCTTGAAGGATCGATCGAGCGTCTCAACGAAGCCTATCAGGATGGCGTGCGGTCAATCACTCTTGTGCACTACAGGACAAACGAGATCGCGGACGCCATGACCAATGTTCCGTTACACAATGGACTGACACTTCAGGGCGACGCCATTGTCAGAGAAATGAACCGGCTGGGCATGATGATTGACCTGTCTCATATGTCAGAGGCTGGGGCTTTCAGGGCGCTGGAAGTCAGTACACGACCGGTTCTCTTTTCGCACACGCACATAAGCACAGCACATTCTTACCATCCCCGTTTTATCTCTCTGGAACTTGCAAAGGCTGGTGCTGAGGCAGGCGGGGTATTCGGCGCATGGCCGGCTGGTATCGAAATTCAGGATATGGCCGGGTTTGCCGATCGGATAATCGAACTTGTGGATCTTCTCGGCAGCAAGCATGTGGGTCTGGGAACGGATATTGATGCAAACTACAAGCCCGTCTTTGATGACTATCGCCGTCTGCCGGATCTCGTGGCGCTTCTTTCGCGCAAGGGAATGACCGAGGTGGAACTGGCCGCCTTCCTTGGAGGCAATTTCCTGCGCGTCTGGGCAATGCACGAGGTGTGAAATCAGTGGATACGACTTGGCTGGATTTGCACTCGGATAGGGTTGCGCCAGCAAGCGCAGATTTCGGACTACCGGCTCGTGACGCCGGAAACAAGGCACGTCCCGAATTGTTCTTTGATGCGGGCCCGCAAGCCAAATGCGCAGAATTGCCTGCGGCTCTCAGATCGGCTTCGAGTGTCCAACTCACTTTGCAACCTTGTCCGAAGCCGCAGGTTTGTCACCGGCAATGGCAAAATGGTTGTGATGCCCGAGGTGGAAGAGGTGGAGAAACAGAACGCTGATCGCACCGAGCGCAACTAGGGTCAGCGCGAGTTGCCAGCCCATTACGCTCTGATCGATAAGCATCCAGACCAGTTGAGCGACGCAAAGCGTTGACACGATCAGGAGCGTCGGCGCGCGTGGGAGCCGCTCGATAACAATGGCGCCAAGCGGTGCACCGAGCGCCACGACTGGGGCGGCGGCAAGCCAGTTCCAGAGGACATTGATATCGACCATGTATTGTTTGGGAGCGAAAACAGACAGGCCGATGTTGCTGAGAATACCAATCACAGAGGTGAAGGCCATAAGGATCACGGAAGTCGGTATAGCGACCTTCAGATCACATCTGTAGAACAGCACGAGCAGCGCGTAGATCATCATATCTATACCGACACCCGTTACGGCGGCGAGCATGCCACCAGCGACACCAACGAGTAATCCAAGCGGGCGATCGAGACGGTCATGGGGGACACGTGGCCCCTCCGGACGAACGATCGCTTCAATCTTTAGCCAGTGAATGATGCCAAACGCCGCCCAGGTCACGGCGAAGATGAGCTTCACGGCAAGGTCCGGAATATGCGGGGCAACGAAGGCCGAGCCAATAGGAGTTCCCACCGCTGAGCCGATAAGCGCAGGGCCCAAAAGGGACCAGTCTACCGGACGACGCCGGACAAATATGAAAACGCTCGCCGAAACCATGCCGATTGACTGTACCGCAAGGCCGAAGTCTCGGCCCAGAGAAGCCGGATGGTCGAACAGTAAGGTGAGCACAGGAAATCCGACTGTGCCGCCCCCCATGGGCGTGGAGCCAGCAAAGTAAGACCCGAAGGCCATCGCCACGGCTATTCCCCAATTTGATGCGACCTGCGACCAGGCGTCGAGATTGACCATAAGCAATAGCCAGACGCTGTAGAAAGCGCCGAGCCAAACCGGGAAGGGCCAAAAATGCGCGCCGGTCGAGGTGACAGTTTTGTCCGGGTTCTTTTTCGTTTCCAAGCACAAGGTCTTTCGGAAGAAGGCTGACCTGATAAATCGTCTAGGCTAAATCGATATTCACCGCTGTCCGCAGTCAGGTACTTTGAGACATCAGGCCGCCTAACTTAAGGAGGGTCTGGCACATCTGGGTTTGAACTAAGCAGCGGACCCTGCTTGCCGCAAGCGCCGCAATTTCATCGTCCTCCTTTTGATTTTCTCACGTTCGAGCAGGATGCTTTGTCCGCGACCGGTGTAGACTGAGCTGGCCCTGCTTTCCTGCACAGATTTCCGGTCCTTCTAAGGTATATCCGGGTTGTTGATCAGGCCGCTTTCTTCTGTTCGATTTCGTCCTCGTATGCCTCGTTGGGCGTAGCCTTGCCAAGGGTCGAGTGAGGCCGGTGGCGATTGTGCAACTCAACGACGGAACACCCATGTTGATGTTCCCGCCGTAGCAGAACGCCCGGGCGCAATGAAAACACCGCATGGCAGCGGCGGCGATAGCTTCCGCCGCCCGCCATATATTGGTCCGCCCCCAGCCCATCCCAGCTTTCCGCGAAGGCGTCCCAGCTTTCAATTGATTCACTTGTGAGCAGCAACTTCGTCGCCTCCCCGTTCACGAATGTGAAGCCAGAGCGCCGAACCTCATCCCTCATGCGATCGAGCAGCGCCGCGGGACAAGGCGCGGGCGCGCCGGTCATGAGCAACCTTCAGGCGTGCACACGCCGCCGGGCTCTCCGCTGGGTCGCGTGCTCCCGAGCGGGCGCTCGCCGATCAGTGTGGCCAGTTCTGCACCGAGCTGCAGGTCGGGCAGGTGACCGAAGGCATGTGTCCTCAGACGGCCCTGACGATCAATCAACAGCGTTGTCGGCGTGCCGCGCATTTCATAAGCGCGCATGGTGAGCGGCGGTCCGCCCGAGCCATCAGGCTGGTCAACACCGACCGGAAAACCAATGCGGTACTCATGCAGAAAAGCCTTGAGCGACAACGGCGTCATCGCCGCATGGTGTTCGAACACCGTGTGCAGACCGATCACGGCGAGGTCGTCCGGGGCAAAGGTTGCGCGTGCCCGCTGGACCTGCGGCAGACCCTGGCTCACGCAGCCCGGACAGAGCATCTGAAACGCGACCGCGAGGATAACCTTCCCTCTCAGTACTTCAACGGAGAGAGGTGCGCTCGTGTTCAGCCACTGGGCGATTATCCACTCAGGTGCGGGTGTCGGTTCGATCATTGCGCCAACTCCGGATCGAGCCAGTATGCGTTGGCAGCAGCTATCGTGTTGAAATGCACTGCAACGATGTGGCTGATCTCGATTAGCAGCCCGGCATTCTGGTCGTAGTCAGCTCGAAGGGATTTGCGAATGTCCGCGTCTGGCTGGGTAGTCTTCACCGCCAGCCGGGCCAGCCGAATGGCGAGTTCGAAGCCTGAAGTCGGATTCGGCGTGCGCAATGAAAAGGCCTCGCCCGTCATCGCACGCGACCGGGCAGGCTAAGGTCATTGGAGGCGATGTCGAAGACATCGCGCACACAAAGCAAGGGCGCATGCACATTGGCATTGACCTGCAAACCAGCAGTCACCGCATCAAACCGGACATCTTTCAGTTCGGATGCGTCGGCAAACGGCACCCGTACAGCAACGGCGGCTGCATCCATGGTCACTGGAATGTCGGGACTGTCGATAAGGATAGGCAAGCCTGGCCAAGTCGGTGGGACGCGGGGGCTCTGCCCTGGAGGGATGTCTTTGACTTTGAGCGCTCCTGGCCCGCAAGCATCATCCGGCACCAGCACGACCCAGTGGCTGTGCCAAAGATAGCCATCATCATCTTTGTTGCCGTTTCCGTCTTCATCATAGAGGGGCGTGTCGTCGAAGTCCGGATGGGCTGTGACGGCGAATGCCAGTATTCCCTGATCAGCCTCGAACCCGACTACCGATGAGTCCAGCGATGTCGGCCAGACATATGAGAAGACCTCTGCGGAGGCGAGAGTTCCACGCGCCGTCGGGCGGGTTTCGCCAGCTTTTCCCGACACATGCATGTGAAAGACGAGAGCATTCGAGTCCCGGGTGACGCGGGCATGCACGATATCGAAGTCGGCCATCGTCGCATCGGCTTCGTCGTGTATCTCGCCGTCCTTGTTTTCATGAACATGGTGGCCGTGCCCAGCGACTGAACAAGCCGTGCTAAAGCTCGCGAACGTGCTAAAAAGTAGGAGTGACGACAAACGCATATGATCTTTTCCCTGATGGTTGTGCTTCGATTTAAAACTTAGAAGTCGCCGGCAATTGCGTAAGGTCGCGCCCAGAGGATGGCGTGCAGCCAGACGGACTTCGTCCAGGCTGCATGCATGGCGTCTACATCGTCTGGTGAGTTGCCAGACTTTACGAGGAACGGCCTGACCGTGACCGAAATCGGGATAGCGAGCGCGAGCAGCTGACTCATGGGAATATGCGGCGCGGCTCTGACACCGTCTGTCTTGTTCTTGCCGATACGGTGATGACGCTTGCCGATTTCATCCTGCCAGGCGAGCCAGGCCGCGTCGTAGTCTGCTCTGCAGGTATCAAGGATCCACTGGCCGAACCGTTTGCGAACGGCATCCAGGTAAGGGCCGACGGGCTCGCCGGTTTCAGTGGAGAAGTAGCGCAGCAAATGGGGATTGCTGCCGACGAAGCCGTACCAGACATCAAGGATCGCCTCGACCTGCGGGGCCAGAACCTCATGGGCGCGTCTCAGCGCCGCGACATCGGCCGGCCCGAACAGCAATGAGGCTTTCAGTTCCTCGAAGTCCTGAGGTGAAACAGGCGAAGGCGGCAGAGTCGGGTCGTTCAGGCGATAGCCGGGGATGGCTGTCATGTAGGTCTCCTTGCGAGGATGCGGAAAACTTGGTAGTATCGACTCAATACTAATAGGCTCAGATGGCGTCAATGAAAAAGATCGACTCGCTACCAAATTCTTCCGGCTTGCGCGCAGCCCACCTGATTGAGCGGCTCGGGCGATTGCTGCGTGCTGGTGATCATGCGGCCGGGCTCAACCCCGCCCAGGCGGAAGCACTGCGCTACCTTGCCCGAGCCAACCGGTTTTCACGCACGCCGGCTGCACTTGCCGAATATCTCGGCTCCACACGTGGAACGGTTTCGCAAACCCTGCTTGCGCTGGAGGCGAAGGGGATGATAGAGCGCAAGGCGAACGCCCGGGACGGCCGATCGATCATGCTTGAAGTCACACCTTCAGGGATGGAGTTTATCGGCGATGATCCTGTCCGGATGCTCTCACGGACGATTGATGCAGGCGGCGCTGCTTCGCGTCTGGCTGATGATCTGGAGGCGGGATTGCGAGCATTCTTAGTCGAGCGGGGCGGGCGGGCATTCGGCGCCTGCCACACCTGCCGCCATTTTCGGCTGAATCAGCGATCTGGTAATCAGCCGCACCACTGTGCTTTACTGGATGAGCCCCTCAGGGAGGGTGACAAGATGATGATCTGCTTGGAACAGAGCGACGCTTAAAGCCTGTCAGGTATCATTCGCAGCAGCAGCGGTGAACTGCCTGATCCATCCTGGCCGCCTAGTTAAACCGCAACGACAATGTCGCCTTTCGGCGAAGTCCCGCCTGGTGCTGATGATGTGATTGAACGACAGTATTGAGGCGACCCCGCCAGATGCCGAAATCGATCATCGGAGCTAACCTGGCCCTAAACGGCCGGTCGTCCTTGTCGCGGCGAATGTCGGGAGAGAGAAAAAAACTGCACGGCTTGCGGCTCTCGAACTAGTCTCGATAGCTCTGCTCTCAACTCGACTGTTGCAGGAGTGATTACCTTACCACTCGATCTGCCTAGTTGAGTTTGCGTGTTTCTAAAGCGCAGGGAAACAGGTGAAATTCGATAGACGGATCACTCAAGTTCACTGACTCAAGAAGATCACCTTTTGGCCAATGCTCGAGTCCGTACGCAGCAAAATGGATCGTTCCCTTTTCAGTTGGATCTACAGGCTGAGTCAGCCAGATCAAAGAACGCTCACCTCCGAAGCTCGCTAGGTGCGCAGTGGACGCGGCTTCAACCAGGTCGCCCATTCCGCCGTTTCCGGCGGCTTGAGAACGAATAAACTTGGCGGATTGTTCTGGCTGGCCCTTGGTTTGGATTCGGATTTCGTTGAGCGTGATGTGCACTCTCTGAGTTTGACACTCTCCGGGGCGCGTCGAGTACTCGCCCAAAAAGTATGACGACGTAACATCATTGACCTCAGCGAGGTCACCGTCGGGCTGGGCGCGCTCACACGATAACAAAGAAATCAGGCAAAGCAGTGATGCAATGGCTATCGGTCGTGAAGTCATCTTGCGGAAACCCACATCAAAAGAAGTCCTCCTAGTGAAGTCTGTATAAAACCTCCTTGAAGGGCATAAACTTATCCGATCAAATTTGATCCACCTAACGTCTCACATGACTGCATTCGGCGATCTCCGGCCTGGCGCAGGTGAAGCAACCGAATGACAGGACTGAGGCGACACTGCCGGACGTCGGAACTGTTGAGGTGAGCCAATCTGGCCCTTTCCTGCCGTAGCCACACAGCACCCAATTGGCCGGTCGATGGGGCGGCATTATCTCACTACGAAATTCCGGAATCAGGTCAAATCTCTGGACATGCTTCCATCAGAATGTTTGTGAAGACTACATGCGCCCAGCCTCGATAGTATTGCTTGTAATAGCTTTGTTTGTGGCAGCGTGCGGCAACGAGCATGACGGCACCCAAGTGGTCTCGGCGGAACAGGCAATCCAAAAGAAAACCACATTGTTGGTCTCGGTGGACGCCGACGTATTAGGCCCAGACGAAGTTGGGAAAATTCTGGACTACATGGTCCGTAATCAAGAAACCCTGCAAGCTACTTGGCAAGGAGCGGAGTTCGGCGCACCTCGAGAGGGTCAGTGGCGCTTCCTCGTGGTCGCAGACTGTGAAGTTGGTAAGGCGAAGCTAATTGGCCTGCTAAGTAAAAGTCTCATGATGGCCGATCATAAAGATATTGCTTCTGCGATCGAAATCGAATGTGCTGCCGAGGAAGCGTATTCGACTATTTCTAAAGTGCTTTTGGAGTAAGTACTCTGTCACTGAACCTTGGGCTCACTGTCTGCAATCGGCGAACTCCAGCCTGGCAGCGGTGCGGAAGCCGAATGACTGGACTGAGGTGACCCCGCCGGATGCCAATCCGCATGATGAGAGTCGACTTGGCCCTAAACCGCCGGGCGCTAGGCAACGAGACTTTGGCTCGAAATTCATGGGGCAGGTCAGTACCACTCGTGAATCAACCCGCCAATCCACCGCCGCCCTATCCAGTGAACATTGCGAGGCGCTATCAATCTGATAGCATTGGATGTCCATGAGGAGTTCTTGTTGTTAAAGCATTTGACGTTCATGCTTCGGGTCGAACGACTGTTGCTCTCGCTGGGTTTTCAGCGTTCGAAAGACACTTTTGTCCGTAGGCAGCCTCACGCGCTTCTTACCGAAGTACATTGGTTCTACACAAGGAAGCGAACCAATTACTTTTTGACAAGCCCTTTTTTTGCGCTCTCGGTTGCTTCGGCCGCTGGTCTTAAAGAGGTGAGACTAGGGGATGACTTGGTGATGAGCACCGCGGAAATTGGTGTGCTGTTAAATGAGTCGGGCTCCAACTGGATAAGTCAGTTTGACAGTCGGGAACCGAGTGCCGACAATTGGTTTGAGGTGTTTGAAAACGTGGTTCAAAACATCGAAGCAAATTTATCACCACAGCTACTGGACAAGGATGGTGCGCGGTTGCTGCTAGAGACATTCTCCCGTCAACCTGCATACACAAAGATCGCCAAATCGCTCATCACTTCGCTAGGTTAATGCGCGGGCAGATTAGCTTTGAGCACAGTCGGAACGATTAAAACCTTCCTTCTGTCCGCGACCTCCGTCATGACGTGACCGGGTGAAAGTAGTCCGGACTTTGCGTTAGTTTTCCAGCGGATTCTGCTTAGTTCAGACCGCTAACGCGAATGCCCTACCGGGTGTTTTTTATGCCGAGGGCCGGATGCTGAATGACCGCCTTCGGCGAAGTCCTGCCTAGCGGCTACTCGGCTGCCCAACGACTGGTTTGAACTGACCCTGCCGGTACCGAACACTAACGTAGGTAGCCGACCTGGCCCTACGTCAGCAGCTAAAGAACAATGGCTTCTCCGACGAAGCGCCCTTCCCAGAGGAAAAATCGACCGGAAGAACGAAACCGTGTCGCGGCTTCCTCGCCGAGCATAAACCAATAACCTACGTTTCTTGACTCACCAGGATGCATCGTGTGGTCGTCGAGCAGCGGGTAACCGGTGTGCGCCAAGAGGGTCTGATCTTTCTCTGGAAAGCAAGGACATGCAAAGCCGACCGAAATCGGTTTCGTTTTGCCCCCTTGTTCAGTCGAATACAGTGACAACTGAACCTGAAGGAGCGGCTCAACCGCTCTGAGGAACTCATATTTCGCCATACCCATAAGTACTTGTCAGGCAAGCATATGTTAAGTCTCCGTTGAAGACGTAAGCACGAGTCCGAGTTTGGATGCCATGTGACCGCTTTCGGCGAACTCCGGCCTGGTTCCGGTGAGGCCCCCGAATGACTGGACTGAGGTGACCCTGCCTGGTGCCAATCCGTTCGATCGGGGCCAACTCGCCAAATGAGGGTACTGTTGGAAACGATCGCCAGCGACAATTCGCGCCACGCCACTGGGTGCAAGTCATGGTTATCTCAGGTAGATGCAGTCGCGCATAATTCGTCGCATTCTACGGGTGAACCATGCGGGTGAGCATGGGGCCGTAGCGATTTACTCGGCGCAGCTTACAAATGCCCGCCGGGCTCAAGCTGATCTTGTGCCATGGTTGGAAGAGACGCTTGCTCACGAACAACGGCATCGAAATCTGTTTCGAGACGCCATGCCGACCCGTGCCGCAAAGCCTTGCCGAATGATGTTCGTGTGGTCGTTCGGAGGCGCGGTCCTTGGTGCACTTACTGCCGTGTTTGGCAGGACGGGCATTTATGTCTGTACGGCGGCAGTCGAACGTACCGTGCATCGCCACCTAGTCGAACAAATTGCTTTCCTCGACGAAGCTGACCCGCCCCTCTCTAAAATCGTGCGTGATATTCTCGTGGAGGAGGACGCTCACCTCGCCCACGCTGAGGCACGTCACAACCCCAACGGACTGTTTGCTCGCTCGTTAGGCGCGCTCGTTTCCGGGGCAACCGAGGCGCTCATTTTTCTCTCAACCCGGGGAGACAGCCTGAGCCTGAAGGGCGCGATGGCCGCTCGTTAGGAGCCACGCCGACCGTCCACTTCCGGCGATGAATTGCCTGTTACGAGAATCTGGACTCCGTCTTCTTTCCAACAGATTCCTGACACTCGCAAAATTTTCTCTGCTGCATCCGGAGGGCAGGCACGATTCTTCTGGCTGCCCCCGGGCAGGGGGACGATGAAGGATCAGGATGTCCTTGCAAAAGGGATGATGCTCGCCGTCGGCTTCAGTCGTCCGAGTTTCACAACCAGCGGAAACATCGCTTCGACGCCCCCTTCGATGAAGGCGGCTCCGCAATCTTCACAGACGCAAGGAAGATCAAACACAACGTCATCGTTTTTCGGCGGCATCCTGCGCACGCGCGCCGACTCTGCAGCGCTGAGCGTTCTGATGCGGGGACTGTAGCATCCAGCTTCTGGGCAACACATGCCGAGGCTCCATTCTGGTCTTCAGGACGCTGAGGCAAGTTTCAGGCCACTCCTTTCGTTGTCCCCGCAACCCGGCTCTGGTGCCGACGGTCAGGCACGTCTCCTCCCGCCTCCATAATCCTTCCCAGTCAGGTGGGCGGACGGTGCTTCTGCCAGAGCGCAGTCGCGTCGCAACCGGGCAGGCCCGCGGCGCCTGCAGGCGCTGACAGGTCTGGGACTTGGCCCGGTTGCGCCGCGCCTTCAGCGCCCTGGCGGCGCACCTCCTCGCCGCCCACCCGACCGGGAAAGACACGCGGCGCTGAAGGAGATGAGAGATGACTGACCAACCCATGACCGTTGCACCCCTTGGAACTGCTGGCGCGCCAGCACTTCAGGACCGGCCCCGCATCTACGTCGCGTGCCTTGCTGCCTACAATAATGGCTGCCTGCACGGGCGCTGGATCGGTGCCACGACGCCGGACGAAATCCGGGCACAGGTCCGCGCCCTGCTGGCGGCGAGCCCGGAGCCGGACGCGGAAGAGCACGCGATCCATGACTATGAAGGCTTCGAAGGTGCGCACCTCTCTGAATACGCCTCGTTCGAGACTGTGTGCGAGCTTGCCGAATTCATCGGCGAGCATGGCGAACTTGGCTCCCGCATCTATGGGCACTACGGCAATGACCTTGAGCAGGCACGCGCCGCGTTCGAGGATTATGCGGGCGAATATCGCAGCGCCGCCGACTTCGCCGAGGAGCTTCACACCGAACTCGGCACCGCCATCCCCGAGAGCCTCAGCTACTATATCGACTGGCAGGCGCTCGCCCGCGACATGGCCATCAATGGCGAGATCATGGTGTTCCAGACGGGCTTCGACGAAGTCCACATCTTCTGGTCGCGGTGAGGGCGCCGCCATGACTCCTGAAACCACCAAACACCGCTTCACGGTGGAAGAACTGCAGCAGGCGGACGATTGGTCGGAAGGCTACTGCCTCGCCTGCCGCGCGCCCCGGGACTGCTGCGAGCCGGACGCGCAGGCGTACGAATGCGACGAATGCGGGGCGCCTGCCGTCTACGGCCCGCACTGGATCGCCATTGCAGGCCTGTTCGCGGAGGGCGAAGCATGAGGTTCACTGAACGCTTCCGCCCGTTCGTCTGCCCGGGCGATGTCATCAGCTGCGAGGCCGGGCCCTTCACCGTCCTGGCGCAGGTCGTTGCCGACGATTGTCCGGACGCTCCCGATCAGCGCCAGGACGGTTTCTGGCCCTCGCTTTATATTGATGCCCCCGGCTTTATCGGGCCGGGGAACAATTTCCGCCAGCGCTTCGCCGAGGCGCAAGCCAAGGCCGAAGCCGTGATGGACGGCTGGCGCAAAGGGGACTGGTTCTATTGCGGGATCGTGCTCAGCGTTTCGCTGGAGGGCGTAGACCTCGCGCGGACCGGCGCAGCCTTGTTTGGCATAGAGGCCAATTATCCCGGTACGGATAACAGCTACCTGACGGACGTCGCGAACGAACTCCTGCCGGAGAGCATGGCTGTGGCCCGCGAGACGCTCGTGCGGCTCGCCGCGCAGGCGCAGGCGATGGAGGGCGCATGATGGCGGACATCTTTCAGCAGCTGCTCGGACCGCGTCCCTCTCTGACACTCGACATCGAGCAGGGCTTTGTCACCGGAATCTGGGTCGCCGGGCGAAGGCCGGACCTGATCATCCGGGACTTCGATCTCGGCGCCAGCGCAGCCGACGCCTCGCACGACTATTTCGGCACGCCGTTCGTGGCGATCAACTGGCACCTGCCGCCATGGCGGCTGGGCCTCGCCCTTGCGCCCCCACACCTGTTTCCATTCTGAGGAGTTACTCCATGTTACAGCCTGACCTGATCCATATCGCGCTGAGCCAGCTCGGCATTTCCAAACTCAACATGCGCCACGGGCGCAAAGCGCCGGATGTCTCCGACATCCTGCCATCGATCCGGGAGAAGGGCGTCCGCCAGACGCTCCTCGTCCGGCGTGAAGGCGAGACCTATGGCATCGTCGCCGGACGCCGCCGGTTCTTTGCCCTGCTCGAGATTGCAAAGGAAACCGGCAGCGACCCGCTGGTGCCCTGCGCGGTCATGCCGGAGGGCGACGCCGCCTCGGCCATCGAAGCCTCGATCATCGAGAATGTCGCCCGCCTGCCTGCAACCGAGATGGAACAGTACACGGCATTCCGGAAGCTCCATGACGAAGGCCGGAGCGTCGAGGAGATCGCTGGCTTCTTCGGCGTGACGGAGCTCAACGTCCGGCGGGTGCTGGCCCTCGCTGCGCTCAGCGCCCCGATCCGGAAACTCTACGCCGACGAGGAGATCGACCGCGAAACCATCCGGGCGCTGACGCTTGCGACACCTGCCCGGCAGGCAGACTGGCTGAAGCTCTGGAACAGCGAGACAGAGCGCGCCCCGATGGGTCGGTCTTGCCGCGCATGGGTGACCGGCGGCGCCGCGATCACGACCGACAAGGCCCTGTTCGACCTTGCCGGTTACACCGGCGCGGTGACTGCCGACCTGTTCGGCGAGGCGGCAGTGTTTGCGGACGCCGCCGCCTTCTGGGACGCGCAAAGCGCGGTGATTGCCGAGCGCATCGACGGTTACCGTCAGCGCGGCTGGGCTGATGTGATCCTGCTGGAACGCGGCGCTTACTTCCAGCGCTGGGACTTCGTCCAGACGACGAAGAAACAGGGCGGCAAGGTCATCGTCGAACAGCGCCACGACGGGACGGTGACGTTCCATGAAGGCTGGCTGAAAGCCGCCGAAGCCCGAAAGGCCAGGACGACGAAGAGTGAAGGCGAAGCCGCGCTTGCCGCCGATGCGCGTGCAGAAATGTCCGGCCCGATGGCAGACTATATCGGCCTGCACCGGCACGGCGCCGCACAGACGAGCCTGATCCGAAACCCCGCCATCGCGCTGCGCCTGATGGTGGCCCACACCCTATGCGGATCATCTCTCTGGAACGTGCGCCTGCACATGCCGGGCGCGGTGAAGGCGGAAACGCTTGCCTCTGTCGAGGCCGGAGCAGCTGCGGCTGAACTGGCTGCAGCGCGGGACAGCGCAGAGGCGCTGTTCGAGGCGCTCGGCGCGCCCGTTCCGCGACGCAGCGGAGATGCCTATCACCTCTGCGAAACCTTCGCCGCGCTGCTTGCGATGTCCGACGCTGAAGTGATGCAGGTAACGGCGCTTGCAATGGCCGACACGCTGGAGTCCGGCGGGCCCGCTGTCGAGGCCGTGCTGCATGCCTGCAGCACTGACGCCGCAGAGTTCTGGAAACCGGATGACGCGTTCTTCGATCTCCTGCGCGACAAGCGGGTGATCACCGCATTCATCGCAGCGGCCATCTCACCGGAAGCAGCGCGCAAGGCCGAAAGCCTGACCAGCAAGGCGCAGAAGGACATGCTGACAGCGGCGCTCGCCGCAGACGAGGACGGCGCAGGCACCAGCTGGAGCCCCGGCTGGATGCAGGTGCCACCGACCCGCTATGTCGAGGGGGCAGCCTCGCCGCCTGCGGATGCGTGGGACCGGATTGCAGGACTGTTCGAGACGGATACCGAGCAGGAGTCCGGCGCCGAACCATCGTCTTCTGAAGCCAACGCCGCCTGAGTTTTTCGTCTCCTCTCAGGCAGCATGGAGCCGCCCGGTGCTTGCCGCCGGGCGGCTTTTTCTAGCGCGAAGGTCCCTGATTGCGGATCAAAGGGCGAGCGGTTCAGGACCAGCTCCGAGCCGTTCGAAACGGCCTCTGTTTCTCTCGCGACATCGGAATACGCTGCTGGCCGGGGCCTCATTCGTTCCGGGCAACTGCCTCTCGCGGACCCCTTGTTTCCGTCTCTTGCCGTTGGACCTGGACGGCCTGCGCCGGGCCTGAAACCGTCCCGGGCAGGAAATTTCCTCTGCGCTACGCGCATTCATCGCGACACAAATTTCCCGCCCGGGACGGTGCTGCACTTCGTTTCGCCCCTGCGGGTTCAGGCCCGGCGCAGGCCGTCCTTTCGGTCCGGCGTCGACGGGAACAAGGGGTTCCCGGAAGACAGCCAAGGAAACGAAAAGGAGACCCCCATGGCAAACGCACTCGGATATGTCACCGAAACCAAGACCGGCTTCGAAGGCAGCCTCGCAATGATGAACCTCACAAGCCCCATCCGCATCGAGAAGAACGCGGAAAAATCCGGGGACGGCCAGCCGGACTACCGCATCTTCGCCGGCGAGACCTCCACCGAAATCGGCGGCGGCTGGATGCGCAAGGCGAAAGCGTCGGGCCGGGAATACCTCTCGATCACGCTGGCAGACCCGCAGATCGGCCCCCGCAAGATCTTCGCGAACCTCGCGCCGGTCAAAGGCAAGAAAGGGCGCCACGTGATCCTCTGGAACCCGAAGGAATAACCTTTCAGCTCCCTCAGCTGAGCCGCCCCGGAGGAAACTCCGGGGCGGCTTTGGGCGGCTCAAGCGCGGATGTAAAAGCCGTTGCTCTTCGAGCGAAACTGTCCGGTTCGGGAACCCATCGGGCTATCACAACCGGCCAATTGAGCCCGTGGTGCGCCGAGGCAAGGGGGGGTGAAGAGCGCCGACGAGTCTCCTGTTATCGTAGGAGGTCCGTGTCGCGAATTTCGATTTCGGGAGGCACCGGCAGAGCTTGCAACCGGGCCACCATCTCGGAGATCGTCACCCGGGCCGGGTAGATCGTCATCGCGTCGCCGGAGCGAACGATCATCAGTTCGACCCCGTCGCCGAAAGCAATATCGTCGGGAAGCCGAATAGCGACGCTATTTCCGCTTTTGAAGGTTCTGCCACGTGCAACAGGCATGGTACCAATCTCCCGATAAACGTGGCGATACAGCTTGCTCCTCTGAATGCCAAGCTTGGTTCAGGCACCGGTCTTGCCGGTCGCACAAGCGCCTGAATTTGCCAATGCGCCGCACGCACTGCAAACGCGGCCAGCTCGGCTTGGAAAGCCGAGTTCAGACCACAGTGACAAGCGGTCCGTAAGCGGCGAGGCGCGCGTCATGCGTCACGAGCCGGTACGGCTCTGTCAGGGCAGTCGCAACCAGAAGCCGGTCGAACGGATCGTCATGATGCCGGGGTAGGGATTCGAGTGCCAGGACATGGGCGCTGGCCACCGGAAGGATAACAAAGCCGGAAGCCTCGAAGAAGCGTTGCGCGTCCCCGGCTGACATCGGCATGGCCTCCGGTCCTCGGCCTAGCGAATGCTTGATTGCTATCTCCCAGAGGCTGACAACGCCTACGTAAAGCGTGGCCGAGGGATCAAGGATCAGAGTGCGCGCCGCCTGAGACAGGCGGGGGTTATCCTCCACTGCCCAGATCGCAATGTGCGTATCGAGCAGAAGATTCACGAACTAGGGCCACCAAAAAGGGCAGCCGCTTCGGCTTCCAGATCCGGATCCGGTTCGGGTGTCGTGAACTTTCCCTTGGCGACGCCGATACGCACACCGACCGGCGAGGCATGGATCGGCACAAGGCGCGCCGCAGGCTTGCCGTTGCGGGCAATAATGATCTCGCGCTCCGCCCCGCTCTCAAGTGCTTCCACGAGACGGGAGAGGTTCGATTTGGCATCCAGCATGTTTACAATGGTCATAGACGATAGATATCAGATTGGCTTGGCTAAGTCTAGCTAATGCAGACGTTCGCCTGACTCTCATTACCAGAACGTATCGTCAGTTCTGTCCAAAAGCAGTGTTTGTCCCCAGAGCCGATGGCCTGAGTCTTGCGACGAGAAGGCGCCATGAAGTCTGGGTCACTCTCCACGCAGGCGAGTCTTGGCGTTGCAGGCCTTGCGGTCGCAGCGCTGAGTTTTGCCGTTTTGAACCAGCAGGGCCTCGTCCTCTACAACCCATCTTCGTCTCTTGAACCAGGCTTCTACGTCCGCGCAGATGCAAACGCTGAGCGAGGGACCGTGGTGACGATCTCGGTTCGCGCCGTTGACCTCGACTATGTCGAGGCCGGTCGTGTGAAGGCGGCCGGAGACCGCTTCCTCAAACGCATCGCTGCGGTGGGCGGAGACCGTGTCTGTTCCGAGAATGGCCAGATACTGATCAACGATGTGCACGTGGCCACTGCCTCTCGATTGGATTCAGCGGGTGTCGCGTTACCTCAATGGTCAGGCTGCGCGACGCTCGGTAACGGCGAAGTTTTCCTTCTCGGCGATGATGAGATGAGCTTCGACGGACGCTATTGGGGCGTCACATCAGCTGCGAACATCGAGGGCACCTGGCGCAAGTTTCCCTGATCTCGCGCGCCGTGCAGGATCGCGTGCAGGGTGAAGGCAGAATCTTCCGATCCGCACACGTGCTAGGCTCTGGGTGATGGAGGGCCGTATGAAGGTTGGATGGCAAGATAAAGGCGTGACCTGCGGTCACGCAAGACGCCGGTCGGCGCGGGCGTATTCGCAGGTCATGGCATGGCCCACAGGTCGCGCGACGACCTGTGAGTTTAGTCCATCCGCCAGCGGAGCTTTTTCCTTGAATGGAGATGCGTGAGCCATGTCGGCGCGCAGTCTGGACCAGTTGCTTATCTCCTCACGGCTCGCGCCATCGGCGAACCAGCGTGAGGCTTTCGGTATGCGCGGACAGCGACAGCTTTCGCGTTCAGACAGGGAGCTGCTCGAGGGAGAGATCGGCCGAGGGCGGCGCTCAGGGCAGGGGGGCGGCAGCGGGGCAAAGGCGCCGTCGGTGCGACCGGGCCGCGCCAACGAAGCCGGCCATCAGGGAGGCGGGCTGGGAGCGGGGCACGCACCCGACATGCGCCAGCAGGCGGTGATCAAGATCCACTACTTCAATCACTCAGGCGGAGGCGGCGGCGCGCTTGCGGCTCACGCCCGCTATGTCGCGCGTGACGCGGCAAGGCCGGAGGACCGAGAGGTAGTGATTGAGCAGGGGCCGGTTTCCGAGGAGCGCGAGGCGGCCCAGAGCGAAGCGCGCGCGCATGCAGACTATCTCGCAAGAGGCGTGCAGGAGCGCCGCGCGTTTTATGATCGGGAGCATGAAGGTGTTGACGGCGGCGCCCGCGCCGCCGAATGGGCAAAGGCCGACAAGCGCCATTTCCGGCTGATCCTGTCAGCCGAGCGCGGTGACGAAATCAGCGACTTGCCGGCCTACACGCGGGAAGTGATGGCGCGGGCCGAAGTCCAGCTCGGCTCGCGTCTCTCCTGGGTCGCGGCGGACCATCACGATACGGGCCATTCGCATACCCACATCATCCTGCGCGGGCGCCGCGCCAACGGCCAGGACCTCGTCATTCCGAAAGACTTCATCCGGCATGGGTTCCGGAATATCGCCCGGGATGTCGCAACCGAATGGCTGGGCGCGCGCACGCGCGATCAGGCGCGAGAGGCGCTGGACCGAGAAGTGATGCGCCATGCGCCGACAAGGCTCGACCGCATGATTGCAGACCAGTTGCCGGAAGAGAGCAGCGTCCGGGTCAGCCGGCTTGCGTCCCCAAACGGCGACCGCGCCGTCACCCGCGCCCTTCGGGCCCGCGC